>NZ_JBFANJ010000004.1:0-642911 GCF_040674795.1 Nonomuraea sp. NPDC049725
CCGCGAGCTGCACGGCGAGCCCGCCGACGGCTCCCGCCGCACCCGCCACCAGCAGCTTGTCTCCCTGGCCGACCTCCAGCCAGTCCAGGGCCTGCTCGTCGCGCTGGTCGCCGCCGCGGCCCGCGCCGGGCTGGCGTCCGCCGCGGCCGGCCTCGCCCACGCCCTGGCACCCTTCCTCGTCGTACGCGGCTTCCACGAGGACGCCGTGACCATGCTGGACGCTGCCGTCGGGGCGGCCGGGGCGGCGGGCGACGACGCGGCCGAGACGCGCCTGCGGCTGGTGCGCGCCGACGCCGAGATGGACCGGGGCCGCGCCCATGCCGTGGGCGCGGAGTTCCGCGGGCTGCTGGCGCGCAGCGAGCGGGCGGGGGACCAGCACTCGGCCGCCTACGCGCTGCTGGGCGTCGCCGCCTCGCTGGTCGACGACCTGGAGGCAGCGCTGGACACCGCGGTCCGGGCGGCGGGCCGGTTCCGCGCGCTCGGCGACGCGAACGGGCTGCTGACCGCGTGGACCGAGGTCGCCGTGGTGCAGCTCTACCTGGGCCGCTACGACGAGGCCGCGGCTACCTCCCGGCGGGCGCTGGGCCTGGCCGCCGGGGAGAGCGCCGTCCACCGCGCCCGGTTCCTGCGCTCGCTGGGCGTCGCCTGCCACGAGACGGGCCGGACCGAGGAGGCCGTCGGCCACTACCGGGCGAGCCTCGACCTCAGCCGTGAGCTGCGCTGGAACAACGGCGAGCGGATCGCGCTGCGCCGGCTGGCCGAGGCCGAGGGCGCGCTGGGGCACTTCGGTTCCGCCGAGCGCATGCTCGCCGAGTGCGCCGAGATGTGCGCCCGCGCCGGTGACGAGCTGGGGGAGGCGCTGACCGCCTACACGCTGGGCGACGTGCGCCGCCGTCAGGGGGACGAGCGGGCCGCGCTGGCCCACTTCACCACCTGCCACACCGTGCTGAGCGCGCACCGCGAGCTGATCTGGTCGGCCCGCGCCCGCGAGCAGATCGCCCGCTCCCGGGCCGCGCTCGGGTTATAGTCATATCCATGACTAGTCGCCTTCATGAGTACGGCTGAGCCGTGGCGCTCCGACACGCGGTGCTGGCGGCGCTGCTCGACGGCGAATACAGCGGCTACCAGCTCACCAAGATCTTCGACATCGGCGTCTCCAACTTCTGGTACGCCGCCCCGCAGCAGCTCTACGCCGAGCTGGCCAAGCTGGAGGCCGACGGCCTGGTCACCGGCCGCGAGGTCGTCCAGACCGGCCGCCCCAACAAGCGCGTCTTCAAGGTCACCGAGGCCGGGCTCGCCGAGCTGGCCGCCTTCGCCGCCCGGCCGGCCAAGCCCCTGCTGCTCCGCGACGAGCTGGTCGTCAAGGTGCACGCCGCGGACCTGCTCGACCCGGCCCCGCTGATCGAGCAGCTCCGCGAGCGGGAGCGGGAGGCCGTGGCCAAGTTGGAGATCTTCGAGCAGCTCCTGGCCGGCCTGCGCGGCGACCTGGACGAGGAGACGTTCCTGCGCGAGGGCGAGCACATCGGCCCCTACCTGTCCGGCCTGGCCGGCTGCCGTTTCGAACGCGAGATGCGCGACTGGTGCCGCGACACCGCGCTGACCCTGGCCGCACGAGTGGAGACGCCATGACCACCTACACGCGCTACGTCGCGCTCGGCGACAGCCAGACCGAGGGGCTGGGCGACGGCGACGACGTCAACGGCCACCGGGGCTGGGCCGACCGCCTCGCCGAGCACCTGGCCGCCGCCGAACCCGGGCTCCACTACGCCAACCTCGCCGTCCGGGGCCGGCTGGCCGGGCAGATCCGCGCCGAGCAGCTTCCCGTCGCGCTGGCGCTCCGCCCCGACCTGGCCACGGTCATGGCGGGCATGAACGACCTCATCCGGCCCGGCTTCGAGGCCGGCCGGGTGGTGGCCGACCTGGAGGCGATGTTCGCCGCGCTCACCGGGGCGGGCGCGCACGTGGTCACCGTGACCTTCCCCGACATCGGCAAGATCGCGCCGATGGCCAGGCGGTTCCGGCCCCGCGTGCTCGACCTCAACGCCCGCATCCGCGAGGCCGCCGCCCGGCACGGGGTCGCGGTGGTCGACACGTTCCCGCTGGAGTTCGTCACGGACGCCCGCATGTGGTGCGTCGACCGCCTGCACGCCAGTCCGGCCGGCCACGCCCGCATCGCCGCCGCCATGGCCCACACGCTGGGGCTGCCCGGCAGCGACGACGCCTGGATGCGGCCCCTGCCCGCCCTGCCCGCGCCGGGCCCGTTGCGGGTCGCGGCGGCGGAGGCGCGCTGGCTGGCCACGTTCGCGGGCCCGTGGATCGGCCGCCGCCTGCGCGGCAGGTCCTCCGGCGACGGCCGCACCGCCAAACGCCCGGAACTCCTGCCCTGGGCGACGCCTACGCCGCCGGCTCGCCCGTCCTGACCCGCGTGCCGTCGCGCCGCCGCAGGTGGTAGGAGACGGTGGCGGTGGCCAGGGCGGCGCCCCAGACCGGCCAGAAGCACTCCGGCAGCCAGGCGCCCCACTCCTCCAGCGAGAACCGGCCCGCGACCGTCCACCGGACGTAGGACAGCCCCGCCACGGTCACGATGATCGAGACGAATCCGGCGGGGATGACCGCCAGCAGAGGCGGCACCCGCCTGCCGCGCAGCCCGGGGATCCACCTGGGGAAGACCTCCCCCCAGCGCTGGGTCAGCCCGAGCGTGAGCACGCCGCCGAGCGCGCCGAACGTCGCCAGGTAGGCTCCCGCCAGCCACAGCCCGTCCTCGCCCTCGGCCAGGAACTCCGGGCCCACGCCGAGCGGGATGCCCAGCGCCCACGCCCACCGGGTGACGCAGTACACGAGAGGCACGGCCGCGGCCACGTACACCGCCGTGCGCCCCCGCTCGGGAGTGAACCAGCGCGCCCGCCCTCGGTCACGGCCGTACGCGAGCGCCGCGGCGGCCAGCAGCAGCCCGCCGAGCACGCAGACGAGCTGGTTGAGCACCGGCCACGGCCAGGCGTCGGCGAAGGTGGCGCCGCCCAGGCTCCAGCCGAAGACGGGGGCGACCAGCAGCAGCGGCGTGTACGCGACGCCCATCATCAGCCGCGAGTCGGGGATCACCAGGACCAGGATCGCGGCGATCGGCCAGGCCAGGAGCAGCGGCGCCCGCCGATCGCCCCGGCGGGTCAGCGCCTCCGCCGTCACCGCGGTGAGCAGGGCGAACGCGGCGATCCACCACCCGAATCGCGGTGTCGTCCCGGCCAGGAGGGACAGCGCCCCGTCGGGGTCGGGGTCGGAGGCGCCCCACGGGTAGCCGGGCAGCCCGAGCGCCCACGCCGCGCCGAGCCCGCCGTAGGCGAGCGCCCACAGCGCCGTCGCATGGGCGCGCCAGGCAGGAGTGAAGGATTTCATGTGTTCAGCGTCGCGGCGCGGCGACGGCGCGGACCAGATGCCGTTCGGCACCCTCGGCCACCCGCGCCCGTGCCGAACGGCACCTGCGGCCGGGTCTCCCGGCGGCCGTATCGTCGGTGCGGTGACTCTCCTGTGGATCGCCGTGTCGGCGTCGCTGCTGCTCCCCGTGGCGCTGGTGGCGCTGTCGCGGACGCCGCTCGCCGCGCGGCTGCCGGAGCTGACGTGCGTGGCGGCGGTGGTCTCGCTGGCCGTCACGCTGGCCCAGCTGTACGGCGTCGTGCCGTCCGCGCAGCCCGCCGCCGCCCTGGGGATGGCCGAGAGCCTGGCGTTCATGGTGCTGGCCGGGCTGATCGTCCGGGACGCGCCCGCCCGCCGCGCCGCGGTGGCGGCGCCCGCGGCGGGCCTGGCCGCGGCCACCTGGCTGCTGCGCTTCCTCCAGCCGGCCTCGCCGCTGGAGGCGGTGGGCGCGTGCGCGTTCTGGGGGCTGGGCGCGCTCCTCGCCGCCGGCCTGGGCGGCTACCTGCGCCTTCTCGGCGTACGGCAGCGCCGCGCCATCGACGACACCCGCACCGCGCTCCGGCTGCGGCTGGCCGGGGACCTGCACGACTTCCTCGCCCACGACATCAGCGAGATGGTGGCCCACGCCCAGGCGGGCAGGGTGACGGGCGACCCGGCACGGGCGCTCGAACGCGTCGAGGCGGCGGGGCAGCGCGCCCTGTCGATGCTGGACCGCACGCTCGACATGCTGCACCACGACCGGCCCGCGACCTCAGCCGGCGGCCTGGAGGACATCCGCGAGGCGGCCGAGCGCTTCTCCGCCGCCGGTCCCGCCCGGGTCCGCCTGCGCATGGACCCGGCGCTCCCGGTCCCGGCCGCCAGCGCGGCGCTGGCGTACCGGATCGTGGTCGAAGGGCTCACCAACGTGCGGCGGCACGCCGCGCGGGCGGGGCGCGTCGACCTGGACGTGAGCGTGGCGGACGGGCGGCTGGAGATCACGATGACCAACGACGGCGTGACGCCGTCGCGGAGCGGGCGGACCGGCGGGGCGGGCCTGCCGGGGCTGGCCGCGCTGGTCGAGGCGCAGGGCGGCGAGCTGGTCTCGCGGGCCGTGCCGGACGGGTGGTCGCTGACCGCGTGGCTGCCGCTGTAGCCCGGACTGGCCAGAATTATGTATGTGCATGTATATTTCTGTCCAGCGGCCGAGAAACCAGCACAAGGAGGGGTCGATGACACCCGCAGCCCCCAACGCCCCAGCGGACCCGTCGGTGGCGGAGCTCGCCGCGACCTGGAACCATCTGCTGCTGCTGCACGCCCGGGTGGAGGCCAGGCTCGGCACCGCGTTGCAGCGGCGGCACGGCATCGGCCTGTCGGAGTATCGCGCGCTCGGCCACCTGGCCGCCGCGCCCGACAGCGAGCTGCGCATGCAGGAGCTCGCCGACAAGCTCGGGCTCAACCAGAGCTCCGTCACCCGGCTGGTCGCCCGGCTGAACGCGGCGGAGTTCACGTACCGGGACCTGTGCCCCGACGACAAGCGCGGCGTCTACACGGTCATCACCGAGAGCGGCCGGGTGCGTCACACCGAGGCGAGCCGTACCTACGAGGAGACGCTGAGCGCCGCGCTGGCGGAGGCCGGCGGGGCCGACCCCGGCCTGGCCTCCGCTCTCGCGTCCCTGGGCGACCTGCTCGGTCAGGGACGGTCGGGGCCGCGGTAGGGCAGGGGCCGGCTGTAGACGATGCTCGTGGTCGTGCTGCCGAGGCCGGCCAGCTCGTCCATGAGCGCCTCCAGATGGCTCATGGAGGTCGCGGCCACCTTGAGCGTGTAGCAGTCGTCGCCGGTCGTGCGCAGGCACTCCAGGATCTCGCGCCGGTCGGCGAGCAACTGGCGCAGGGGCTGGTGGCGGTTGCCCGGATACTTCAGCCGGACCAGGGCGAGCACCGGGTAGCCGACCTTGTCCAGGTCGACCGCGGCGTGATAGCCGGTGATGACGCCCTGCGCCTCAAGCTGGCGCACCCGTTCGGTGGTGGCCGACGGGCTGAGGTTGACGCGCCGGCCCAGCTCGCTCAGTGAGATGCGGGCTTCCTGCTGGAGCTGGGTGATGATCGCCCAGTCGACCTCGTCAAGCTTCGCGGCCATATGAAGAATCTATCGGTAAATTCCCGGGCTTAGGGGTGAATAGCCGGGAGAAGTCGGTTCCAATGGCGCTGGTGACCGCTATAGCCTCATTTTTATGGAACTTGGGGTGAACGTACCGAACTTCGGGCCCGGCACCGATCCGGGCGTGCTGCGCGAATGGGCGCGCATCGTGGAAGGGCTCGGCTTCGACCTCCTCATGATGTCCGACCACGTGACGATCACCCCGGACGTCGCCGTGCGCTACCCGGAGCCGTTCTACGAGCCGTTCACCACGCTGTCCTGGCTGGCCGGACTCACCACCACGGTCAAGCTGGGCACCACCGTGCTCATCCTGCCCTACCGGCATCCGCTCCTGGTGTCGCGGATGGCCACCAACCTGAACCAGCTCAGCGGGGGCAGGCTCGTGCTCGGCGTGGGCGTCGGCTGGGCGCGGCAGGAGTTCGAGGCGCTCGGCGTGCCGTTCGCCGAACGCGGCAGGCTGACCGACGACTACCTGGCCACGCTGCGCGACGCCGGGCACACCGTCTGGGTCGGCGGCAACAGCGAGGTGGGCATCCGGCGGGCCGTCAAGAACGGCTACCCCTGGCACCCGCTGCGCGGCACCCTGCCCTGGATGGCCTCGGTCGTGGCCGGGCACACCCTGCCGGGCTTCGTCCCCCGCATCGCCCTGCGGCTGACGACCACGCCCGTCGACGACCCGGAACGCCTCGCCGGCGTCGGCACGCTGGAGCAGATCCTCGACGACCTCGACCGGCTCCGGCAGCTCGGCGCCACCAGCGTCGTGCTCGACCCGTACCACGGCGACCCCGAGGAGACCCGCAGCCCGCAGCCGGCGTGGCGGGCGCTCACCGCCGTCGCCACCCACTGGAGGAACCGCACATGATCACCGCCGCCGACGAGAAGCTGCTGCGCCGCGCCATCGACCTCGCGGCCCACGCCGTCACCCTGGGCGACGCCCCGTACGGCTCCCTGCTCGCGGGGCCAGGCGGCGAGATCCTGGTCGAGGCGCACAACACCGTGCGGCGCGACAACGACATCAGCGCCCACCCGGAGCTCAAGCTCGCCCGCTGGGCGGCCCGCGAGCTCGACGCCGACACCGCCGCCCGCACCACCATGTACACGAGCTGCCAGCCCTGCGGCATGTGCACCGGCGGCATCGTCCGCTCCGGGCTGGGCCGCGTCGTCTACGCGCTGTCCACCGAACAGCTCGCCGAGCTCAACCCCGGCTCGGGCTGGCCGGAGGTCCAGCAGGACGGCCCGGCGCTGTTCGAAGCGGCCCGCGTCCCCATCGAGACGTACTACCGGCGCTAGCTGTGGGAGACTTTTCCCTCCAATAGCCACATCTGAATGGGTTCGCGCATGCGCATCGGCGTCTACCTCGCCCACCCGAGGCCCGCCAGCTTCAACGGCGCCCTCTTCGACGCCGTAGTGGACGAACTGCGCGGCCGGGGCGCCGACGTCCGCGCGCACGACCTGTACGCGGAGGGCTTCGCCCCGGCGCTGGCCGCCGCCGAGACCGAGACCGTGGCCGACGGCGCCCCGTCCGCCGACGACCTCGTCCAGGCCCACCGGACCGAGGTCGCCGAACTGGACGCCGTGGTGTTCGTACACCCCAACTGGTGGGGCATGCCGCCCGCGATACTGGCCGGATGGGTGCAGCGCGTCCTCGTCCCCGGGGTCGCCTACAAGCTCGGCACCGCCGACGGCGAACCCGCCGGGCTGCTCAAGGCCGGGCGGGCACTGGTGCTCAACACCTCCGACACCCCGGCCGACCGCGAACGCGACGAGTTCGGCGACCCGCTGGAGCGCATCTGGGCAGCCTGCGTGCTGCCCTACGTCGGCGTCGTGGACGTACGCCGCAAGGTCTTCCGCACGGTGACCGGCTCCGACGGACCGCAGCGGGACGCCTGGCTGCGCGAAGCCCGCGAGCTCGCCGCCGCCCTGCTCGACGCCCCCGCCTAGCTCACTCCACAGGGTGGAACGGCAGCCCGACCTTCTCGCCCTTCATCAGCCGCTCGATGGACTCCTCCATCATCTTGCTGTCGTTCAGGTGCGGGAACGGCTCCCCCTCGGGGACGTCCACGCCCAGGAACCGGCAGAGCGGCTCCCATCCCTCCCGCACGTCGAACACCAGCAGCCGCTCCGCCGGCAGGCTCTCCCGCACCGTGACGATGTGCCGCTCGAACGCCGCGATGGTCTCCTTCTCGTCCGGGACCACGCCGAAGGGGCTGTCACTGCCCAGCCCCTCCCGGATCATCCGCTCGAGCAGCGGGCGCGTGGTCATCATGTTCTCCACAAGACCGGCCATCTCGGGCGCCAGCTTCTCGCTCTGTAAACGCGCCGGCCCGTTGTCGATGAGCGTCCGCATGCTCGCGAACCAGGACTGCGGGTCGCGGACCGTGAGAACCACCTTGGCCTCCGGGTACGCCTCCGCCAGCTCCCTCCAGAAGAACGAGGCCGGCCAGTCCACCGACGACCGGAACCCCTCCAGCACGTACTCCCAGTCCGGGACCGTGTCGTGGCCGGCCAGAGGCGCCCACCGCTTGGCCCGGTCGGAGTTCGACCCCACGTCGAACATGTGATGGCACGGCCCGAACCCGAGCCGCTCCAGTGCCGCCTTCATCGAACTCGTACCGGTGCGCGGGAACCCCGCGCCGATCACGGTCAGCATGCTGCTTCCTCCATGAGGTGTCGGCTGGTCCCGATCATGGTGGTGCAATCCCGAACCTGGCAATCCCCCAAAAACCACCGGTTGGTCCGCTGGCCCCCGAAAGCCCTCCAATGGAGGTGCGCCTCTGTCTCGTCTCGCGCCGTTGGCGCTTTCGACTCCCTATTACCTTTCGTCCAAAAATCGTACGTATTGCTATTTAAGCATTTATGTCCGCTCGCTCACCCGGGGTCTCTGGTTGGGCATGCGGCACAGATTTATGGCACTACCAGCTCTCCATGATGTGCGGTAGCCGTACCCTGTCAGGGGACTCTTTGTCCTGGGGAAAGGGCGTAGCCCCACTGAGCCGAGGCTGACAACTGAACAAAGAGAGGTGTGCCGTATGTCCTTCGCCGAGGAAATTATGCCGATCTTCCGTGCTGCTCTGGAGGTGCTGCGCGAGGCTGAGAGCCCGATGCAACCCAGTGCTGTGCGCGAGGCGGTTTCCAGGCGCGTTGACATACCGCGCGATCAGCAGCGCCCGGATGCCCATGGCGAGATCCGCTGGTGGACTCAGGTGAGCTTTCGCACGGGCGAGGCCGCGTCCCTGGGATGGATGTCCAAGCGAAACGGCTGGTCGATCACCAGCAGCGGCATCAAGGCGCTGGAAGAGTTTCCAGGTGTCGCCGTCTACCAGGAGCTGCAACGCCAGTACCGTGAACGGCGACTCTTCAGGCCGGGAGATTTCCCGAGCGCCTTCGAGCAATACCAGCGCAATCTCGGTTACGCCCGACAACTCGTGCACGGCGGCCGCAACCTGGAAAGGCTGGGCGTCGGCGCCTTCGACGTCACCGATCTTTACCGGGCGGCCTGGACTCAGGCGGTCGCAGCCCTCGACCACTGGGTTACACAGGAGCTCATCGATCGTGCGGTGGCGCTGGCGCTACGGCCTGGTGCCCCGCGTCCGAACAATTTCAACAAGCTGTCCATGCCGGTCGAGCTGGTGGAGAAGGTGCACCGTAACGCCGAGCCGTTGGAAGACGCGTTCCGCGTTGCACTGGAGCAGTTCTTCGAGTTCAAGACGTTTCAGCACCCGGACAAGATCGCAGAGGGCTTCTCTCATGTCAGCAAGATCAAGCTGTGGAAGGTGGTCGCCGACAAGCTGACTGACCAGGACCCGAGCAAGCCCATTGCGGCCGACGAGATCCGAACGCAGCTCACGGAGATCGCCAGGCGCCGGAACAACATCGCGCACACTGCTGACCATGACCCGAACAGCCTCCACAGCAAAAAGAGAATCACCGCGTTGGAGGCCGAGCACACCATCGATGTACTCGAATCGGTGGCGATCGCGATACTCCAGGCGCTCGGTGACCTGCCTGCGACCACGGATCACAGTGTCCCCCCGGCCGAGGCCGGCTCGCTGGGAGCTGCTCCGGTCCAGGCTGATGCGAACCGCAGAGGTGTGGTCAGGGCCATGTCCAAATGGAACGAGGAGAGTCTTCTCCACGCGCTCGACGAGTACTGTCCGCCCGATGTGGCCGACACGCTTCTCGCTGTGTACCGGCACGCGGAAGGTCATCCGGCCTTCCGAGGCTACTATTTCGGGGAAGGCGTCCACCCGTCCGTCACCGCCTGGTTCAGCACCGGCCCGGACGAGGCGGCGATGTGGAGCATTTACACGGGCGTGAGCAAGTCCGTGCTGTCCATCAACTTCGAATGGATGCGCAACAGGGGCGTGTCGGTGGACCGCCTGGATCGACTCGCCCATGCCCTCTCCGTACTCCCCGGATGGGCGAGGCTGCCGGCGCAGCTCGCCGCTGCCAATTACGCGAAGAGGCCGTCCTCGATACCGGCTGCCCTGGCACGGCCGGACGCCACCGAGATCATCCTTCGAGGTCTGAACGATCTGCTGGCAGCAGACACTTCGCCCCGAGCGTGGATGGTGCGCGGAGGCCGCGACGGGGAACGTGAGGCAAGAGCGTTGGAGGAGGGTTGGATCGTCATCGGCTGGCAGGAGGTCGGCGACCTCAGCCGCTATTCAACCCGCGACGAGCTGGCCGATGCCCTGGGCAGGATCTTTCCGACGGCCACTGCTGATGGCATAGCCGCCCAGGTGGGACTGCTGTGGAGATTCGCCACGGAGATCCAACCCGGAGACCTGGTGGTCATGCCGCTCGAATCACGCCTTGGGCACATCGCCATCGGGGAAGTCACCGGGCCCTACGAGCACCTTCCGTACGAGTCCGACGACTTCCGGCAAGCACGCAAGGTCACCTGGCTTCAAAGGGATGTGCCCCTTGCGGCGGTCAAGGACGATCTGCGTGACAGCCTGAGCTCGAAGCTCACGATATGCAGGCTGGCCGACAATGAAGCCGCACGCCGGATCGCCAGGATGGCGGTCACCGCGACCGACCCTGGCATGACCGGGGAGGGCAGCATCGACGCCGATGAGTCGAGCCTGGTGCCGTACGGAGCAGCGCCCGAGCCGGCATGAGCAGCGTCGTCAGCAGGCGAGGTGCAGGCCAACTCGAGGACTGCTCCGTGGGTGTTGGCGCGGCCTCTACCAGCCACGTCAGGGTCAGCTGTTCCGTGCCTGGAGCCAGGCTTTTTCGCGCAGCAGGCGCAGGCCGTTCAGGCCGACGATGACCGTCGAGCCCTCGTGTCCGGCCACCCCGAGCGGCAGCGGCAGGTCGCCCGTGAGGTCCCAGATGACCAGGCCGGTGATGAAGGCGCCGGCGATGACCAGGTTCTGGACGATGAGGCGCCTGGCCTGGCGGGAGAGGGCCACCGCGGCGGGGATGGCGGCGAGCTCGTCCCGTACCACCACGGCGTCGGCGGTCTCCAGGGCGAGGTCCGAGCCGGCGCGGCCCATGGCGATGCCGCTGTGGGCGGCGGCCAGCGCGGGAGCGTCGTTGACGCCGTCGCCGACGACGAGCACCTTGCGGCCGGTGTCCTGCAGTTGACGTACGACGCCGACCTTGTCCTGGGGGAGCAGCCCGGCGCGTACGTCGGTGATGCCGACCTGGCCGGCCACGTGGGCGGCGGCGCGGGCGTTGTCGCCGGTGACCAGGACGGGGGCGCTGCCGGTGAGGGCGGTGAGCGAGGCGACGGTGGCGGCGGCGTCGGGCCGGAGGCGGTCGGTGATGCCGAGCAGCCCGATCGGCTCGCCGTCGCGGGTGACCAGGACGGTGGTACGGCCCTGGGCTCTCAGGTCGGCGGTGTCCGGCACGCCCGGCCCGTGCGGCAGGCGGTCGGGGCTGCCGACCGTGATCTGGGCGCCGCCGACCGTGGCGGTCACGCCGAGGCCGGGGGTGGAGGCGAAGTGCTCGGCTCTGGCCACGTCGAGGCCGCGTTCGCGGGCGGCGTCGGTGACGGCGCGGCCGAGGGGGTGTTCGCTGGGGTGTTCGGCCGCGGCGGCCAGGGCGAGCACCTCGTCGGCGGACAGGCCGGCGACCGGGCGGATGTCGGCGACCTGCGGGGCGCCTTCGGTGAGGGTGCCGGTCTTGTCCAGCGCGACGGCGTCGACCTGGCCCAGGCGTTCCATGACGACCGCGGACTTGATCAGTACGCCGTGCCGCCCGGCGTTGGCGATCGCCGACAGCAGCGGCGGCATGGTCGCCAGCACCACGGCGCACGGCGATGCGACGATCATGAACGTCATCGCGCGCAGCAGGGTCGGCTCCAGGTCGGCGCCGAACATGAGCGGCAGCGCGAACAGCGCCACCGTGGCGACGACCATGCCGATGGAGTAGCGCTGTTCGATCTTCTCGAGGAACAGCTGGGTCGGCGCCTTGGTCCTCGACGCCTCTTCCACCATGGCCACGATGCGGGCGATCACCGAGTCCGCCGGGTCCCGTTCGACCCGTACGCGCAGGGCGCCGCTGCCGTTGAGGGTGCCGGCGAACACCTCGTCCCCCGCCTGTTTGGTCACGGGCAGCGGTTCTCCGGTGATGGTGGCCTGGTCGACCTCGCCGGTCCCGCCGAGCACGCGCCCGTCGGCGCCGACGCGCTCGCCGGGCCGGACCAGGATCACGTCGCCGATCGCGAGCCGCTCGGTGGGGACGGTCTCCTCGCCGCCTTCCTCGGTGAGGCGGCTGGCCGTGGTGGGGGCCAGGTCGAGCAGGCTGCGTACGGAGTCCTCGGTGCGCTTGGTGGCGACCGCCTCCAGCGCGCCGGAGGTGGCGAAGATGACGATGAGGAGCGCGCCGTCGAAGATCTGCCCGATCGCGGCGGCGCCGATCGCCGCGGCGACCATGAGCAGGTCCACGTCCAGCCGGGGCTCGCGCAACGCCCGCAGCCCCGCCAGCCCGGGCTCCCAGCCGCCGGCGGCGTAGCAGGTCAGGTACAGGGTCCACCACAGCCACGGGGGCGCCCCGGCCAGCTGGCAGAGGCCGCCGGCGGCGAACAGCGCGACGGCGAGGGCGGCCCAGCGCACTTCCGGCAGCGTCCACATGCCGGCGCTCCACGGCGTGACGCGCCGATGCCCGGGGGCGGGGGCGGCGGCCTGGACGGCGCTCGAATCGGTAATCACCGCGCCATCGTATATGCGTATATACGCAGACAGGCAAGCAGGGCGGGCTGTGGCTAGGCTGAGACCATGCACACGTCGCTGTCCGGCTTCGACATGCCGTCCGAAGAGCAGGTGCACCTGGCGGCCGAGTCGTTCCGGCTGCTGTCGGACCCCACCCGCATCAAGATCCTGTGGGCGCTCCTCCAGGGCGAGTCGTCGGTCGCCTGCCTGGCCGAGCTCGCCGACGCCGCCCCCACCGCCGTCAGCCAGCACCTGGCCAAGCTCCGCCTGGCCGGCCTGGTCAAGGGACGCAGGGAAGGCACGTTCGTCTACTACACCGCCGCCGACGAGCACGTACGCCGCCTGCTCGCCCAGGGCCTCTATCACGCCGACCGGATCGACCGCGGCGAGGACCACGAGCTGGTACGCGAGGAGTAGCGGACCCCGGCCAGGGCGGCGGTCAGAGGGCGGCGTCGAGCAGGCAGCGGGGCGAGCCGTGCAGCTCGTCCGTGACCACTCGTCCGGCCACGCCGAACACGTCGGCCAGGAGCTCCGGCGTGATCACGTGTGCCGGCTCGCCGTCGGCGTGAACCCGGCCCTGGTGGAGCGCGACGACGCGTTCGGCGAAGCGGGCCGCATGGTCCAGCTCGTGCAGGACGGTCACGACGGTGAGCCCGCGGATCTCGCGCAGGGTGCGGACGAGTTCGAGGACCTCCAGCTGATGGCGGATGTCCAGATGGGCGGTCGGCTCGTCCAGGAGCAGGATGCCGGTGTCCTGGGCCACGGCGAGCGCCAGCCGGACGCGCTGGCGTTCGCCGCCGGACAGCGTGTCGAGGACGCGGTCGGCGAGATGGGCGACCCCGGCCAGCTCCAGCGCCTCGTCCATGGAGTCCGACTCCCGCAGCAGGCCGAGCGGCCCCTGGTGGGGGTAGCGGCCCTGGCGGACGAGCTGGCGGACGGTCAGCGCGGGCACGGGCGGCAGGCTCTGGTGCAGCACCGCGAGCCGCTGGGCCACCTGCCGGCGCGACAGCGACGTCAGCTCCGCGCCGCCGAGCAGGATGCGGCCGGACGACGGTTTGACCAGGCCCGCGATCAGGCGCAGCAGCGTGCTCTTGCCGCAGCCGTTGACGCCGACCAGGGCCACGAACTCGCCGGGCTCGACGGTGAGGTCGACGCCGGTCAGGACGGGGCGGGTGGCGTACGAGAAGTGCAGGTCCTCGACCTTGATGCTCATTGCGATCTTCCCAGTCTGATCAGGACGGCGGCGCCGGCCAGGGCGGTGATCACGCCGGTCGGGACGCCGAGCCGGTGCGTGCCGTCGAGGAGGTGCCCGGCGAGCTGGGCGAGGCTGTCGGCGCCCGCGAGGGCGACGGCGCCGACGACGGCGACGGTGGGGACGCGCCCGCCCAGCCTGCGCGCGACGTGCGGAGCGGCCAGGCCGACGAACGCGATCGCCCCCGAAAGGCTGGCCGCGCCAGCGGTCAGGGCGATGGCCACGGTGAGCGCGACGGCCCGGCCGAGGCCGGGACGCAGGCCGAGCGAGGCGGCGTGGTCGTCACCGGGTGACAGGACGGCCAGCAGGCCCGAGCAGGCCCACGCCACGGCGACGCCCCCGGCGATCCACCAGGAGGCGAAGGCCAGGTGCTCCCACACCCGTCCCTCCACCGAGCCGATCAGCCAGCGCAGCGCGTTGCCGAACCTGCTCGGCTGGTAGGCCAGCAGCATCGTGGTCAGCCCGGCCAGCAGCGCACTGCCGAGCAGGCCGTGCACCACCAGGTTGGCCGGGTCGCGGCCGGCCGACAGCAGCCAGGTGAGCCCGCCGCCCAGCGCGCCTCCGGCCAGGGCGGCGAGCAGCGCCCCCGCGGCGGAGTCGGCGGGGAACAGGCCGAGCGTGAGCCCGCCGAGGATGCCGAGCACCGCGCCGGGGTTCACGCCGGAGAACTCGGGCGCGGCCAGCGCGTTGCGCAGCGTCGCCTGGAGCACGTACCCGGCGACGCCCAGGGCGGCGCCGGTGAGCAGGGCGGTGAGCAGCCTGGGCACGCCGAGCTCCCACACGATCTTCTCGGCCTGGCTGTCGGCGGCCCCGTCGAGCAGGCCGGAGATCGCGCCGGGCGGCTGGCCGGAGACGAGCAGGTGCGTGGCCGCGACCACCAGCAGCAGGGCCGCCGCCACGGCGAACCGCGCGGGCCTCGTCGTCATGAGGCCGCCCGCCTGCGCAGCAGGGCGGCTCCGGCCAGCACGCCGGCCAGCGCCGTCCACGCCCCGAGCGGAGTCTCCACCGGGTCGAACGCCAGCCGCGCGGCCAGGTCGGCCGTCAAGGTGATCAGCGCCCCGAGCGCGGCCGACCACGGGAGCCAGCCCCGGGCTCCCGCGTGCGGGCGCAACCGCCTGGCCAGCACCGGTGCCAGGAACCCGACCCAGGCGATCGGGCCGCACGGCCCCGTCACCGCCCCGATCAGCAGGGTCGACACCGCGAGCACCCCGAGCCGGGCGAGGCCGACCCGGCTGCCGAGCGAGGCGGCCGCGTCGTCACCGAGACGCAGCAGGCCGAGCGCGGGCACGCACAGCACGACAAGGGGAAGCGCGACGGCGAACCACGGCAGCGTCTCCGAGGTCTGCTCCCACATCAGGCCGGACAGGCTGCCGACGAGATAGCGGAAGAGCATGTCGTACTGGAGCCGGTCGGCGGTGGCCATCACGGCCAGCAGCAGCGCCTGGATGCCGGTCGACACCGCCGCGCCGATCAGCAGGACGCCGCCCGCGCTGCGGCCCGACCTGGCCGCGGCCAGCGTGACGAGCCCGCCGAGCGCGGCGCCGAGCAGGCCCGCCAGCGGGTACAGCGACGGCGGCACGGGCAGCGCCCAGATCACGCACACGCTGACCGCCAGCGCGGCCCCGGTCGAGACGCCGAGCATCTCGGGCACGGCGAGCGGGTTCCGCAGCGACTCCTGGAGCAGGAGCCCGGCGGCGCCGATCGCCGCGCCGCCCACCAGGCCGATCAGCACGCGGGGCACACGCAGCTCCCAGACCACGAGGTGCGCGATCGACTCCGGGGACGTCGTGAGCAGGTCCTGCGGGGCCACGAACGGCGTGCCCAGGCAGAGGCCGGCCAGCGCCGCGACGGCGAGGCCGAGCCCGGTGACGATCGCCGGGCGTCCGCCGAGCGCAGCGCTCACCCGGCGGCCTTGGCGAGCGCCTCGTCGAGGATGATCCCGAACGCCCTGGTGCCCCGGCCGGACGCCCACAACTCGGTCGGCACCTCGAACACCCGGCCGGCCGACACGGCGGGAACGCGCTTCCACACCGGGTTGTCCTTGTAGTGGTCGCTGACCTTGGTGCCGAACGACTGGATGAAGATGACCTGAGGGGCCTTGGCCAGGATCTCCTCGATGCTGTAGGCCTGCGCGGTCTCGAAGCCGCCGCCCTTGCTGGGCCAGGGGTAGGCGAAGAACTGCGACAGGAAATGCCCCAGTACGTCCTCGGTGGTGTTGACGCCTACCGAGGTGCCCCCGTACATCGCCAGGACCGGCGTCAGGTCCAGCCCCGCCGCCTTGGCCCGGGCGGCTCCCTCGGTGAGCTTGGCGCGGAAGCGGCTCTCGGCCTCGGCCTGCTGCCGCCCGCGGTCGGTGAGCTGGGCGAGCGCGCGCAGGTAGCCGATGGAGTCGTCGTACGACTTCACCTGGACCACCCACAGCGGCGCGAACTTCTCCACGGCGGTCCTGAGCTGGTCGTGCACCCCGGCCAGGCCGATCACCAGGTCCGGCTTCGCCTCGGCGATCTTCGCGACGTCCTCGCCGCCGAAGCTGCCGGGGATGACGGGGACGCCGGCGCCCTTCGCGCCCAGGTAGTCAGAGCGGGAGAGCAGGGCGGGCGTGGTCGTGGCCACGGGGGTCAGGCCCAGCTCGACCAGGGCGTCGTCGCACAGCCCGGTCAGGCACACGACGCGCTCGGGCTTCTTCTTCAGCGTGAACGTCCCGCCGTGCGGGTCGGTGACGGTCAGGGCGGCGCTGACCGGGGCGACCGGGGCGGCGGCGGTGGCCTTGGGGGACGCCGTGGCGCCTGGACGGGGGTCGCTCTGACCGCAGGACGCCACCAGGACGAGCGGGATCAGGGCGAGGAGTGAGCGCCTCAGCGCGGGCCGGGCGCGATGCCGGCCGAGGGAGAAAGCGCCGCGGCGCATGGAACCTCCAGGAGTGAAAATCATTGTCGTCTCTAGACGATGAAAATAGTTATCATTTACGCTCGCTTCCCATCAAGTCGGCACAACGTGCCTCAAGGGACCCGGAAGGACAGCGCGTGATCGTTCATCGCCGGCTGCTGCAGCTGGCCGGCAGCGTGAGAGGGCCGATCGCGGCCTGCGTGGCCCTCGGTCTGGCGGTCAGCGCCGCGTACGTGACCCAGGCGGTCCTGCTCACCGCCGCTCTGGCAGCCCTCGTCCGCGGGGACGTCCCGGCCGCGGTGGGCCTGCTGGCCTGGACCTTCGCGGTGATCGCGGCGCGGGCGGCACTCCTGTGGGCCAGGGAGGCGGTGACCGTGTGGGCGGGCGGGCTGATCAAGGCCAGGCTGCGCGACCGGCTCATCGTCCACCTGGGCAGGCTGGGTCCCGCGCACCTGTCCGGCGCCCGCACCGGGAACGTGCAGACCACGCTGGTCGACGGCGTGGAAGGGCTCGACCCGTACTTCAGCCGCTACCTTCCGCAGGTCGTGGTCACCTTCTGCGTGCCGGTGGCGCTGGTCGGCTGGCTGTTCACGGTCGACGCGGCAGCCGCCGCGGTCCTGGCCGTCGCCGTGGCCGGGGTCCTGGTCGTGCCCAGGTTCTGGGACGCGACCCTGCTGCGCCGGGGGCGTGGCCGGTGGGCCGCGTTCGCCGCGCTGGCCTCGGACTACCTGGAGGCGATGCAGGGCATGGCGACGCTGCGGGCGTTCGGGGCGGTCGCCGCCCTGGGGGCGCGGCTGGCCGGGCGGGCCCACGACCTCTACCTGACCACCATGCGCCAGCTCAGGATCTCCCTCGTGGAGACCGGGATCAGCGCGTTCTTCGTGCAGGCGGGCACGGCTGCGGCCGTCCTCGCCGCGACGGCCTCGGGCAGCGCGTGGGAGGTGTTCGCGGTGCTGGTGATCGCCGTCGAGTGCTTTCGGCCGGTGAGGAACCTCTCCGACGCCTGGCACGCCGGATATCTCGGGATAACGGCGGTCGACGGCATCGAGGCGCTGCTGGCCGCCTCCCCGGCCGTCGAGGACCGGGGGACGCGGCGGGACTTCCCCGCGCCGCCCGCCGTCACGTTCGAGGACGTCAGCTTCACCTATCCGGGCGCCAGACGCCCCGCCCTCCGTGGCGTCGGCCTCACCGTCGAGCCCGGCCGCACCGTCGCCCTGGTCGGCCCGTCCGGCGCGGGCAAGAGCACGCTGGCCGCCCTGCTCCAGCGGCACCACGACCCCGACCAGGGGCGGATCAGCATCGGCGGGGTCGACATACGCGACCTCACCCTCGACGCGCTGCGCCGCGGCGTCGCCGTCGTGGCGCAGGAAACGTACCTCTTCCACGGCACCGTGGCCGAGAACCTGCGCCTGGCCAGGCCCGACGCCACCGACGAGGAACTGGTCGCCGCCGCCAGGACGGCCGCCGCCCACGACTTCATCACCGAACTGCCCGCCGGTTACGACACGCCGCTGGGGGAGCGCGGGGCGACGCTGTCGGGCGGGCAGCGGCAGCGCCTGGCCATCGCGCGGGCCCTGCTGGCCGACGCCCCGGTCCTGGTGCTCGACGAGGCCACCTCACACGTGGACGCGCGTACCGAGCAGGCCCTGGCGCAGGTGCGCGAGGGCCGCACCTGCCTGATGATCGCCCACCGTCCCGACACCATCCGGCAGGCCGACCACGTGGTCACCCTGGAGAACGGCACCATCCTGGAGAGCGTGGTATGACCCCGTCCATCCGCTGGCTCGCCGGCGCCGTCGGCGCGCACCGCCGGGCCTTCCTCTCCACCCTGGCCGCGAACCTGATCGGGCAGCTCGCCGTGCTCGGCGCGGCCGTGACCGGCGCCTGGCTGGCCGGCCGGGCGATCTCCGGTCAGAGCGCGCCCCTCGACCTGGCCGGCGCCGTGCTCGGCGGGCTCGTCGTGGTCGCCACGCTGGCCGCCTGGTGGGAGACCTACGTCGCGCACGACCTGGCGTACCTGGTGCTGGCCAGGCTCCGGGGTCAGGTGTACGACGCGGTCGCCAGGATCACCCCCGCCCGCCTGCTGGGCCGCCGCAGCGGCGACCTGTCCTCCGCCGCGCTGTCGGACATCGAGACCCTGGAATGGCTGTTCGCGCACACCCTGGCGCAGCTCATCACGGCGGGCACGGTGCTGACGGCCGGGACCGTGGCCGCGGCGATGATCGACCCCCTGCTCCTGGCCGTCTCGCTCCCGCTGGCCGCGTGCGTGCTCGCCGTGCCGCTGTGGCTGCGCAAGACCTCCCGCAGGCACGGCGACGAACTGCGGGCAGCCACCGCCGAGCTGACGTCCGACGTGGTCGACACCGTCCAGGGCATGCGCGAGCTCACCGCCTTCCGCGCGCTCGACCGCCGCAGGGACCTGCTGGCCCGCAGGACCCGCCGGCTGGCCCGCGCCCAGGCGGCGAACGCGGCCCGCGGCGGGCTGGAGGCGGCGCTCACCGACCTGCTCCTCGCCGTCGCGGCGGCGGGGACGCTGCTCCTGGTCGTCACCGTCATCCGGACCCCCGCCGACGCCCCGCTCGCCATGATCCTCGCCGCCAGCTCGCTGGGCCCGGCCGCCCAGGTGGCGCTGCTGCTCAAGGAGTACGGCACGCTGCGCGCGGCCGCCGACCGGGTGCACACGCTGGTCACCGCACCCGCCAACGTGCCCCCGCCGCAGGAGCCGCGCGAGGTCGCCGCCCGGCCGGACGTGGTCTTCGAGAACGTACGGTTCCGCTACACGCCCGACGGGCCCGACGTGCTGCGCGGAGTGTCGTTCCGCATCCCGTACGGCACGACCGTCGCCCTGGTCGGCGCGTCGGGGGCGGGCAAGTCCACCTGCGTGTCACTGCTGCTGCGCCACTGGGACCCGGACGACGGGCGCATCCTGGTCGGCGGCGTGCCCCTGCCGAACATCGCCGAGCCGCACCGGCACGTCACGGTGGTGCCCCAGGACGTGCACCTGTTCGCCGGCACGGTCGGGCAGAACGTGCGACTCGGCGCGCCCGACGCCGACGTGGCCGGGGCGCTGCGCACCGCCCAGCTTGCCGTCGACCCGGAGCTTCCCGTCGGGGAACGGGGCGTCACGCTCTCCGGCGGCCAGCGCGCCCGGGTGGCGGTCGCCCGGGCGCTGGCCACGCGGGCCCCGGTGCTCGTCCTGGACGAGGCGGTGGCCAACCTCGACCCGGAGAACGAGGCCCGCCTCACCGAGGCGCTCCGGCGAGCCGCCGCGGGCCGGGCCACGCTCGTCATCGCCCACCGGCTCTCCACCATCCGGGAAGCCGACCACATCGTGCTGCTGGAGGAGGGACGCGTCGCCGCCGAAGGCCCCTACGACCAGCTCAGCGAGAGGCTGTCCCAGCTGTTCGCCCGATAGCCGTGGAAGAAGAAACGACCTTCGAAGGAACAGGGGAGGAAAGCGAATCGATTTCTCATCTTGCGAGGGTCAATGACGTCAGGCAAGAAACTCGTGGCAGCGGTCCTGGCAGGCACGCTGAGCGCGGGCGCGACACCGGCGGCCGCCGCGGCCGGGCATGCGAGCTTGGACGCGGCGGGCAGCGTGACGCTGCTGACCGGCGACCGGGTCGTGGTCACGGGCAAGAGGTTCCGGGTGGAGCCGGGCGCGGAGCGGGAGGTGCACTTCACGTCCGGGTACCGCGACGGGCACCTGTACGTGATCCCGTCCGACGCCGCGCCCCTGATCGACCAGGGGGTGCTGGACGAGCGGCTGTTCGACGTGACCCAGCTGCTCGCCTGGCGCTACGGCGACGCGGACACGGCCGACATCCCGCTGATCACCCGGTCGCCGGAGGGAACGGCGCCCGCGTTGAAGGGCGCCGCGGCGACCCGGCGGCTGAACAGCCTGGGCATGACGGCGCAGCGGGTGGCCAAGAAGAGCGCCGCCGAGGCGTGGCGGGGCCTGCTCGCCGGGGCGTCCACCCTGGCCGAGGGCAAGAGCAGGATCTGGGTCGACGGCCGGCGCTCGTACACCCTGGACCGCAGCACCGAGCAGATCGGCGCGACCGAGGCGTGGCGGCAGGGCCTGACCGGGCAGGGCGTCACGGTCGCCGTGCTCGACAGCGGGTACGACCCCACGCATCCGGACCTGAAGGACGCGGTCACCCAGTCACGGAACTTCTCCGACGAGCCCGGCATCGAGGACCGTCTCGGACACGGCACCCACGTCGCCTCGATCATCGCCGGAGCAGGGGAGAAGTACCGAGGCGTGGCGCCGGGCGCCCGCATCGCCCTCGGCAAGGTGGGCGGAGCCGCCGGGCTCGCCGACTCCGCGATCCTGGCCGGGATGGAGTGGGCCGCCACGGAGGTCAAGGCCAAGGTCGTCAACATGAGCTTCGGCAGCCCCGACGAACCCGGCCTCGACCCGGTCGAGGAGGCGGTGAACACGCTGTCGCGCGACACGGGCACCCTGTTCGTGGTGGCCTCGGGCAACGAGGGTGGCCAGGGCGTCGGCGCTCTCTACTCCCCCGGCAGCGCGGACGCCGCGCTGACCGTCGGCGCGGTCGACCACGCCGACCAGGTGGCCGACTTCTCCAGCACGGGCCCGCGCGTCGGCGACCACGCGGTCAAGCCGGACGTCACCGCCCCCGGCGTGGACATCGTGGCCGCCGCCACGGGCACCGCCGACGGGACCCATGTGGCCAAGAGCGGCACGTCGATGGCCACCCCGCACGTGGTGGGCGCGGCGGCCGTCCTCGCCCAGCGCCACCCCGGCTGGAGCGGGCAGCGGCTCAAGGCGGCGCTCGTCGGCAGCGCCAGGCCGACCGGCGGCGCCACGCCGTACCAGCAGGGCACCGGGCGGGTGGACGTGCCCCGCTCGCTGGCCCAGGAGGTGCTCGCCACGCCCACCGGCGTGTGGGCCGTGTTCCCCTGGCAGCACCCGGGCGAGCGGCAGGCCACCGGGAAGATCACGTACGCCAACACCGGGAGCACGCCCGTCACCCTGGACCTCGCGGCCGACTCGGACGTGCTCACGCTGTCGCCGCAGCGCCTGGAGGTGCCCGCGGGCGGGGAGGCGTCGGTCACGGTGACGATCGACGCCGGGGGCAGGAGCCCCGGCGACCATCCGGGCATCGTCACCGCCACGGCCGGTGACACGGTGATCCGCACCCCGGCCGGCGCCTACGTGGAGCCGGAGTCCTACGACGCCACGGTGACCGTCCTGGGCAGGGACGGGGCCGCCGCCGACGGGAGCCGGGGAGTCGTCTACGACCAGAAGACCGGCGCGCAGCGCAGCCTCGTCTTCCACGGGAACGTGGCCAGGATCAGGCTGCCGAAGGGACGCTGGAACGTCTCCATCACCGTCTTCGGCAGGGCGGAACGCAGCCTGACGTTCGCGCACCAGCCGTTCGAGATCGACGACGCCGACGTGTCGCTGACGATCGACGGCCGCCAGGCGAAGCGGTTCGCGTTCACGGTCGACGACCCCACCGCCGTCCCCGACCCCACGTTCGGCCTCTCCCTGGTCAACGGCCCGTGGAAGGCCGCGATGTCCGCCTACAACTACGCCGGCGGCTACTACGTCGTCCCGGTGCGGCAGCCGGGCCTCGCCTACCTGGCGCATGTCGCCTGGGTCAAGAAGGACACGGCGTTCAGCCCGTACCGCTATGACCTCGTGGACCACCGTACGGACGGCTTCCCTGACGACCCCGGGTACGCCGCGCGGACCCGGGACATGGTCAAGGCGACCGAGACGTTCCGCTCGGCCGCGCCGGGCGCCACGGGCGCGCTGCACTCGGGGCCGGTGCTGCCCGGCAGCGACGTCGGGGGAGGGGCGAGCACGTGGGACATCCCGCAACCGGGCAGCCGGACGCGGTACCTGACCCCGGGGTTCGCGTGGAACGAGGAGTTCAGCACGGGCACTCTGACGGAGGTCGGCACCGGCCCGGTGCGTGACAAGGACTTCACCCAGGTCTGGAACGCCGCGGTGACCGGCCCGTCGTTCGCCTCGCCGGGCAGCAGCCGTACCGGCGACACGCTGGACTTCCCCGCCGTCGGCCTGTACAGCAGCGGAGCCGCCGGCCGTACCGGCATGGACGCGGCCGCGACCGGCGCCCTCACCCTGACCGCGAACGGGAAGCGGATCGCCACGACCGGCATCACCGGCTGCCTCCCCTACCGGAGCGAGGAATGCACGCTTACGGCCACGGTGCCTGAGGCGGACACCGCCTACACGCTGACCGCCTCCTCCCGGCGGCCGGAAGCGGCGCTGTCCACGGGCGTCGAGGCCGTCTGGACCTTCCGCTCCGCCCGGACGACCGAGCCCGAGCCCCTGCCGCTGATGGCCGTGCGCTACGCGCCGCAGGGCCTCGACGACGCCAACCGCGCCGAGCCGGGGTCACGGACCACCCTGCCGATCCGGGTCGAGCGGGCCCCCGGCGCCCGAGGGGCGGCCGTCTCGTCCGTCAGGCTGGAGGCGTCCGCCGACGACGGGAAGACGTGGCGACCGGCGCCCGTCCGGGCGACCCGGTCGGGCTGGACGGCCCGGCTGTCCAACCCCGCGACCCCCGGGCATGTCTCACTGCGCGCGACGGTCAAGGATCGGGCGGGCAACGCCGTCACCCAGACCGTGATCCGCGCCTACGCCGTCGGCTGACGACCCCCTTTCAGCCCTGTCAGCCCTTCCGCACCGGAGGCAGCTCGTCCGTCCACCCGGTGGACACCGAGATGAACCCGGAGCTGAACGAGAGGTCGCCGTCGTCGACGATGACCAGGTTGGCACGGACCACCCGGGCCTTCCCGGGATCGATGACCAGCTCGATGTCCGTGCCGCCGTCGGGGCTGGGGAAACGCACCCGCTGCCCGTCCTCGGCCGGGCCCGCGTTCTCCACCCCCGGCGTCGCGGCGAGCGCGCGGAACGCCGCCGAGCGGACCTCCGCGGGCGCCGGGAGGCCCGTGATCAGCGCGAGCAGGGTGAAGGTGGGATCGCCCCGGACCTCGGAGCCGAACATGTCCTTCTCGTCGCCCGTGCGCGCGGCGATCCACGCCTTCAGCGGCTCCGGGTCCGTCGGCAGCCTTTCGAGCTCCTCGAAGCCGATCTCGGCGCCCTTGAGCCGGAGCGTCTTCCAGGCCGGCGCCGGGACGACGGCGTCGGGCGGATCCCCCGGAACCCCCCTGGTCCAGCGCTTGCCGTCACGCCTGGTCCAGGTCTCCATCGGCGGGATGTCCGACCGGAGCCGCTGATGCCTGACGTGCCAGTACGTCCCCGAACCCTGGGGCGTGCGTTCCGCCGTGGCGGCGGCCATGAGCAGCACCTCCCTGCCCGTGACCGGCGCGCCGTCGTTCGCGGGCGCTCCCGCCGCGAACACCACCGCCGCCGTGGCGCCGGCGGCGACCAGCGCGATCCCCGGGACGAACCACCCGGCCCGCCGGCGCATCCGGCTCGTCCGCGCCCTGCGCCGCAGGCGCTCCCGCCCGCGCGCGACCGCCGCCGCGGACGGCTCCGGCCCGCTCAGCAGGGCGGCGATCTCGTCAAGGTCGTTCATGGGTGGTCTCCTTGTCGGTGAGGGCCTGGATCTTGGCGCGGGCCCGGCTGAGCCGTGAGCCCACCGTGCCGAGGGAAATGCCGAGCGCCTGGGCGATCTCGGTGTAGCTGAGCTGGCCGAGAGCGAGGAGCAGCAGCACGTCACGCTCGCCGCCGTTCAGCGAGGCGAGCGCCACGGCCAGGTACGGCTGCGCGGTCACGGCGGCGACGACCCGGTTCTCGTGCCCCTCCACGACCGGCGCGGGATCCAGCCGGGCCAGCGCCTTGTAGCGCCGGGCCTCCTTGTGGCGATGCCGGGCCACCAGGTTCGTGGCGAAGCCGAACAGCCAGGGCCGCAGGCCGCCTCGCTCCAGGTTGAACCGGTCACGCCGGTCGAACGCCAGCAGAAACGTCTCCGCCGTGATGTCCTCGGCCGCCTGGCTGCCCAGGCGGCCCGTTACGTAGCGGTAGATGTCGTGGAAATACCGGTCATATACGGCGGTGAACAGCTCAGGGTTCCGCCGGTAGCCGGCGACGAGATCGGCATCGGTCACCTGCTCGCCCACATCGGCGGTCATGTGGCCGTCTCTGTCATGAGTGTGCCTTCCGGATGGAGAACGCTACTTTCATCCACCCTTCACGGCACCCGCGCCTTTTCTTCCCGCGACGGCTTCTTCCCTCGGCCGCTTCTTCCCTCGGCCGCTTCTTCCCTCGGCCGCTTCTTCCCTCGGCCGCGCCGCGGGCGGCCGGCGGTGGGCCGTTCGTTTGAACCGGGGCGGCCGGTGCAGAAGACACGTCACATCACGAGGAGGCGCGTTCGATTGACCGGACAGGACGTCAGGCCCACGCTGTGCCAGGTGGTGCTCGACTGCACCGACGCCAGAGCCCTGGCCGAGTTCTACCGACACCTGCTCGGTCTGGTCTACCGGCCGGGCGACGAGCCGCCCGAGGCGGGCGGCGACGACGAACGGGGCCGCGACTGGCTAGTGCTGCGAACCCCCGAGGGCGCTCCGCAACTCGCCTTCCAGCAGGTCGAGCGACTCCCCGAGCCGACCTGGCCCCAGGACGGGATCCCCCAGCAGCTGCACCTGGACCTGACCGTGACCTCGGTGGAGGACCTGCTGGCCCAGCACGAACGCGTCCTGCGCCTCGGCGGCCGGCTGCTGCTGGACCGCGCCGACGACCCCGAGGAGCCACTCCACGTGTACGCCGACCCGGCCGGCCACCCGTTCTGCGTCTTCGTCTCACACCACGCCGCTCGCACGAGCCCGGAGGAACGAGACCGAGCCCGGCCTGCGCCCGAGCTGTGAACCGGCCCGTAAACGCAGTGATCGCCCAAGCTGAGCTCGGGCGATCATGTACGAAGGTGTGTGTCCGAGGGGGGACACGGCCGATACGTACATGCCCTTCAGCGCCTCCACCACTCTCGTTCTCCCTGATCGGACGGGGTGAACAGCGATGGCGGCAAGCACTCTCGCGGTTCGTCGCATTCAGCGGACGACCATCGCCGGCGTTGCCTTCCTCGCGCTGGTCGCGGCGGTTGTCTCCTTCAGGCATATGCATGAGCTTCGCCTGGGCCACGGTGAGGACCGTTTCGCGGCGGTACTCATTCCGCTAGCGGTCGACGGGACTGATCGTCGTCGCTTCGATGTCCATTCTGCTGGCCAACCGATGTGGTTCCCGCGGTGGTGCCCTGGCCTGGACCCTGCTCGTGGTCGGCAGCCTGGCCAGCCTCGGCGCCAACGTCGCCGTCGCGGAGCCGAGTGTGATCGGCAGAGTCATCGCAGCCTGGCCGAGCGCCGCCCTCATCGGTAGCTACGAGTTGCTGATGTCCCAGATCCGCTGGGCAGCTGGCGAGCTGGTGCACGCCCAAGAGGCACTCGCTCGCGGTGCTGCCCCTGCCACTGGTGCAGATGCTGATCCCGTAGAGCAGCAGGAAGACCAAGGAGAAGGCGCCAGGGTCCCGGTTGAGTACCCCGGAACCGGCCGGGCTCTCCAGCGGATGGCTTGGCGGTGGGCACTGCAGAACCGTCGGACGGATGGGAATCTGCCCAGCGGTGCGGCCATTGCTCGCGCCTTCGCTCGAAGCCCCCATTGGGGGCGGCTGGTCAAGAACGCCGGGTTCACCGGGGAGTTGGTTGACGCCGAGAGGTGACAGCCGCAGGACCGGCCTCTCAACGTCAGCGATCCGCGTCCCCGTACAGCGATCACCTCCGCAAGGCACAGACGCCAACGCCCTGCGGCACCCCGCTCGGATGTGCCGCAGGGATTCATTCCCGCAGCCAGTTGGCCGCAGTCATCGACGACAACTGAACCGCAAACTGATCCGACCGCAACAGGGCCACTCCAGCAACGCCGGGGTGGCCCTGTTCGTTTATGGAGAACCTGAATGATGACGAAGACACCGGCACGCGTGCTTTTCGGGGCTTTGTGCCTGATCGGCGCGCTCGCCTGCACAGCCGCGTGCATGTCCACGCCGCAGGGACCAGTCACCGCCAGGCGGATGCAGCCCAAGATCTTCACCAAAGGGTGGGACTGTGACCGCGAACCAATCGCCGGCCAGCGTCCGGACGAATGCGTGTGGAAAACGCATTATGTGCCCCGACGGTATTGGCTGACAGCCAACAAGATCCACGAGGTGGAGGTCAGACACCGGCAGTACCGGCACTGCCAGGTTAACGACCAGTATCCAGACTGCGCCCGGAACTGATTCGGTCAGAAAGATCCGTATCCGCAGGCACGAGGCCGACTCCGCCACAGTGCTCCAGACGGCGCGGATGCCGAGCCCCTGCAGGGTGCGGGGCGGACTTCAAATATACGAGCCGATGAAATACGCAGCGGGACCACCCTCATGCAGGGGCGGGCCAACGAGGTGAAGCCGGGCACACTGCCGCCGGAGTGGGGGACCACCCCCGCACGCGCGGGGCCGACCGACCCGATGCTTCACCCACCGGCGGCATCAGGGACCATCCCCGCAGGCGCGGGGCCGACGCTCTGGTCGGCACCGTGGCCAAGCGGTTCGGGGGACCATCCCCGCAAGCGCGGGGCCGACGGCTTCGACAGAGCGAAGACCAGCGCGGGCCGGGGACCATCCCCGCAGGCGCGGGGCCGACGAGCCGGTCAGGGGCCGGGCCGGTTCTGGGGCGGACCATCCCCGCAGGCGCGGGGCCGACCGCTACAACCAGGCCCAGCGCCCGCCGGACGACGGACCATCCCCGCAGGCGCAGGGCCGACGCCCTGGTGGCGCTGAAGTCCACGTACGCGGCCGGACCATTCCCGCAGGCGCGGGGCCGACTGCGCCGCCTGGATACGAACCGGGCGGCCCTCGGGACCATCCCCGCAGGCGCGGGGCCGACCGGTCATTGAGCACCAGGTGCCCCGCCAGCGTCGGACCATCCCCGGAGGCGCGGGGCCGACGACGGGTCATGGATGCAGACCGGCGTCCTGACCGGACCATCCCCGCAGGCGCGGGGCCGACGTCCAGTACTGCGTGGTCTGCATGGCCGGCGGAGGACCATCCCCGCAGGCGCGGGGCCGACCGTGTCCTCGTCCCAACAGGTCGCTCTTCGCAGGGACCATCCCCGCAGGCGCGGGGCCGACGCCATCCGCGACGCCGCCGTCTGCACCATCGGCGGACCATCCCCGCAGGCGCGGGGCCGACGTCACCCAGGACGTGAACGGCCGCCGCTACCTGGGACCATCCCCGCAGGCGCGGGGCCGACCTGTCCGGGACGCCGGGGTCGTACCAGGGGGCGGGGCCATCCCCGCAGGCGCGGGGCCGACCAGCCGGGAAACGACGCGACAGACATGATCGTGGGACCACCCCCGCAGGCGCGGGGCCGACGCGCTCGAGGGCGGGGCCGCCGGCTCCCCGGCGGGACCACCCCCGCAGGCGCGGGGCCGACTACCACGTGGGGGACTGCTACGACCCCGACCCGGGACCACCCCCGCAGGCGCGGGGCCGACGCCGTCTATAGAGTCAATCAGTACGGGCGTACCGGACCACCCCCGCAGGCGCGGGGCCGACGTCTGGCTTGCGCACGCGCTCCACGAGCGTGGCGGACCACCCCCGCAGGCGCGGGGCCGACGCTTTTCTGCACCAATGCGCCTTATGCCCGTAAGGACCACCCCCGCAGGCGCGGGGCCGACCGAGCGAGCTGAACCGCGAAGAGCTGGCCGTTAGGACCACCCCCGCAGGCGCGGGGCCGACGAGCTGGCCGCCAGCGAGCAATGGCCCCTGCGGGGACCACCCCCGCAGGCGCGGGGCCGACACTTGTTCACCTGCGGGTTTGCCGGCAGGGTGTGCCGTTTTCCTTCAGTTGAGTCGTGGGGTGCTTCATGTCGAATGCCGTTCGGAAAGTCGCTTCGCTAACGCCGTGAGGCTAACGCACGATACCCCAGGTACGCGCGACGCCCCAGTTTTGTCGCTGGCGGTGTTTAGAGTGCGGTGGAAGCGGAGGGGAGGGTGCGATGCCGTGGCATGACGACTTTGGCTACGACGCCGTTGTAGTGCGGCAACTCGGAGCGCTTTGGGGTAAATCCCGACAAAAGGCAGGCGGGCGGATTAACCTCCTCCTTTCGCACTTATTGGACACGGCGGCTGTTGCCGAGCTGATTTGGGATGACTATTTGGCAGCCTCCACCAAGCGGACATTGAACGACATTTCGAAAGAACGAGGAAGGCTGTTTTTCGCCTGGCTGTGTGGAGTGCATGATTGCGGCAAGGCGACACCGGCTTTTCAACGCGTGGATGCAGAAGGCGCGGAGGCGGTCCGGCGGGCTGGGCTGGGGTGGAACGAGTTCGAGGTCCAGCGGACTCCGTGGCGGCACGACAAGGCCGGTGGAACGCTCCTTCTTCGCGTTCTGCGTGAGGCAGGTTGGGCGCCCGAGCAGATCGCGTGGCTATGGCCACTGGTTGCCGGCCACCACGGAACGGTGCCTGCGATGGGGACACTGGCGGGGCTGAAAACGGCACGGGGCGAGCCGCAGGGCAAGGGCTTGGCCTGGAGCAGGGTGCAGTCGGTGCTGGTGGAGGCGTTCACCCGGCTGGTCGGCTTCGATGACCTCGCGGACGTGCAACCCGGAACGGCGCCGAGCCGCGCCGTACAACTGCAGCTCAGTGGCTTGATCGTGATGGCTGACTGGATCGCCAGCGATGAACGCCACTTCCCCGGGGTCGACGATCTGGCTGATGTGACCATGCAAGGAGCTCGGGCTCGTGCGGTGAAGGCGTGGAGCCAACTCGGCTTGCGTGGCGGTTGGGGAGCGCTTCCAAGCCCGGCGCCGGACGCGTTCGAGCAGCGTTTCGATCAGGGCCCGCGCCCATCGCAGGAGCTGGTGATGCGAGTGGCGCGCCGGATGCCGGGGCCCGGACTGGTGATTGTCGAAGCGCCGATGGGAGAGGGGAAGACCAAGGCCGCGCTGCTGGCGGCCGAGGTGCTGGCCGCCAGGTTCGGCGTCGATGGCGTGTTCATGGGCATGCCGACGCAGGCGACCAGCGATCCGATGTTCAGCCAGGTACGCGGTTGGCTGGACCGGATCGATGGGGAGCTGGCCGGGCAGGTGGCGCTGCTGCACGGCAAGCGGATGTTCAACAAGGAGTGGCGGAGCCTGCTGGAGGGGGCGGACACCGACCCCGACAGCTTCTACGGCAGCGTCGAGGAAGACGATGTCTACGGGTTGGCGGACTCGCCGTTCGGTCACGGTGGGCATGTGATCGCGGAGCGGCAGGCTCCGGCGGAGTGGTTCCTGGGCCGCAAGCGGGGGTTGTTGAGCCCGTTCGTGGTCGGCACCATCGATCAGCTGTTGTTCGCCGCGACGCGGACCAAGCACGTGATGCTGCGCGCTGCCGGGCTCATGGGCAAGGTCGTAGTCCTGGATGAGGTGCACGCGGCCGATGTCTACATGTCGCAGTTCCTGAACGAGGGGTTGCGCTGGCTGGGACAGGCCGGCGTGCCGGTGGTGTTGCTGTCGGCCACCTTGCCGCCTGAGCAGCGGCGCGAACTGGTGACGGCGTACCTGTCCGGCGCCGGCTCCGTGGAGACGTTCGATACGTCGGGACTCCCCCAGCCTGCGGGGTACCCCAATGTCACCGCTGCCTGCGTGAACGACGGCCGAGCCGTCTACGACGTGGATGACTCGCAGCAGTGGCGGGCTGACCTGCCCGTTGCGATCACGGTTCTCCCTGAAGCAATCGGCTCCGGCACGGCAGGGGAAGACCAGAGCAGCGACGAGGCCGTCGCCGAGATGCTGCAAGAGCGGCTGGCCGACGGCGGGTGCGCCCTGGTGATCCGCAACACCGTCCCCCGCGCGCAGCGCACCTATCAGGCGTTGCGCGCTCGATTCGGAGGCGGCGAGGTCCGGCTGTTGCACGGACGCATGACCGCGCACGACCGTGCAGAGCGTACACAAGAGTGCCTGGAACTGCTCGGCCCTTCACGCAAGAAGGGCGCACGGCGATCTGAGCGGTTGATCCTCGTCGCCACCCAGCTTGCCGAACAGTCCTTCGACGTGGACGCCGACCTGCTGGTCAGCGACCTGACCACGATCGACCTGCTGCTGCAACGCCTGGGACGGCTCCACCGCCACGACGGGGTGCCGCGGGCGCCGAAGGTGAGCCGGCCGGAGGTGATCATCACGGGCTTCGCGCCGCGAGGTGAGGCCGCGCCTCTGATCCTTCCGGCAAGCGAGAAAATCTACGGCCGGTACTTGCTGCTGCGCACGGCGGCCCTGGTCTGCGCCGCCGACGGCGGTCACTGGTCGGTGCCCGGTGACGTGCCGCGTCTCGTCGGTCAGGTGTACGGCGATGCCAGTGATGTCGTCCCGCCGAGTTGGGCCGATGACGAGCTGCAGGCGCGAACAGAGTGGGTGGCCCAGCAGGGCGAGCGTGCCCGCAGCGCGGAACACTTCCTGCTCACCCAGGCCAACCAGCACACCAAACCAACGCTGGACGGGTTGCACCGTGGGGCGGCCCCCGGAAGCCTCGCCGAGGACAAGCTCCAGGCAGTGGTACGTGACGGGGACCGCAGCGTAGAAGTGATCCTGGTGCGCAAAGACGAACGCGGATACCGAACGCTGGGCGGCCGGTGGCTAGGAGTCAATGGCGAGGCGCTGTCGGACGAGCTCCTGGAGGAGGTGCTGGGGGCGACCGTACGCCTGCCCGCCAAGCTCACCGACCTGGCCGAGCGCGATCTGAGCCCCCTGGATGGTTGGCGGAGTCACCCGTGGCTGAAACGCAGCCTGGCGCTGATTCTGGACGCCAATACCGCCGCCACCCTGGGTGAATACCAGATCCGGTACCACGACGAACTGGGTCTGGTCGTGGAGGGCGGCCCAAGTCGTCCCACTCGGAGACGCACATGAGGCCTGAGCGGCCAGGCGGCCATGGCGACACGGCGTCGCCCACGACCACCCGGCTCGCACACTACTCAGAGGACTTGCCATGCCGACCTATGACCTGATCGATTCGCCCTGGTTGCTGCCACGGCCACGCGGTGAGGCTGCCCGCGAACTCCGCTCCCTGCGGCACACCCTGCTGAACGCCCACGAGTACGACTCGGTCGAGGTCGAGGTCTCCACACAGACTCCGGCGCTACTGCGCCACCTCCTCGTCCCCATTGTCATGGACGCCCTGGGGCGCCCGGCCGATCGCGCGGAGTGGGCCCGACGGTTCGCCAACGGCCGCTTCACCGAGCAGCAGCAGCAGGCGATTGGCGACTACCTCGACGAGCACCGCTCCCGCTTCGACCTGTTCAGCGAAGAAGCGCCCTTCGCTCAGGTGGCCGGGCTTCACACGGCCAAGCAGGAGACGAAGGGCGCGGCGCTGCTGGTCGCCACCGCCGCCTCGGGGAACAACGTGCCGCTCTTCGCGACCCGTACCGAAGGCGATCCCCTGCCGTTGACGCCCCCTGAGGCGGCGCGGTGGCTGCTGCACGCCCACTGCTGGGACACCGCCGGCATCAAGTCCGGAGCGGCCGACGACCCGCTGGCGAAGGCGGGCAAGACCACGGGCAACGTCACGGGGCCGCTGGGATACCTGGGCGTGATCGTCCCGGTGGGGCGGACTCTGTTCGAGACGTTGATGCTCAACATCCCGATCGGTCATCAGCCGGCCGATGACCTGCCGCAGTGGCGGCGTCCGCCGGCGACTGCACAGTGGCGTTCGCGCGCCGCGACCGGCCTGCTGGACCTGTGGACCTGGCAGTCTCGGCGGATTCGCCTGGTCCCGGAGGAGACCGACAAGGGTTTGCGAGTCTGCCGGGTCGTGGTGTGCGCGGGTGACAGGCTGGAATCCATCCCAGAATGGGAGCCGCATACGGCCTGGATTTTTGCCAAAGCGCCCAAGGGCGCAACGGGAATGCTGCGCCGGCCCCGGCGCCATATGGCGGGCAAGGCCGCCTGGCGCGGCATGGCGGCGTTGCTGGCCGCGGAACGGCAGGACGGCGACGGCGGCGTCGAAACTTCGGTGCTGTTGAGCCAGCTCGCCGACATTCAGGCCGAAGGATTTCTCGCGTTCGACTACCCGCTGCAGGTCCAGACGATCGGGATCGTCTACGGCACGCAGTCCGCGGTCGTGGAGGACATCCTGTTCGACTCGATCCCGCTGCCGATCGCCGGCCTGCGTACCAAGACCGACACTTACACCACCTTGGTGCAGGTGACCGAGCAGGCCGAAGACCTGGCGCGGGCGGTGAACGACCTGTCCGCCGACCTGCGCCGGGCGAGGGGAGCCGACCCGATCCCCTGGGACAAGGGGCAGCGCCCCGGCGAGTTCGTCCTGCATGCTCTGGACCCGCTGGTCCGGCGCTTCCTGGTCGGCGTACGGGCCACGGCCGACGATCCTGAACTGCTGGAGAAGGGCCGCGCTGCCTGGGAGGAACTGGCCGGTCAGCGGACCTGGGAGGTCGCGGAAAAGCTGCTTGCCACGGCCACCGGCAGCGAGTTCGCCGGGCGAGTGGTGAAGAAGGACAACCGCGAGTACGTCTACCGGCTCGCTTCCGCCGAGCAGAACTTCCGCCAGCGCGTGCGCGACGCACTGCCTCGCTGGGCTCAGGCCGTCCGTGACCGGCGTGGGGCTCACTCCGATCAGGTCGCCGCCTCCACGAACGCCCAGCCAGTCTGAAGACGAGGGGATACCCGCATGACCTCCACCACGGATCGCACCGTGCGGTATTGGACCAGATACGTGGCCGCAGACGGGACGTGGCGCGACAAGCGGAAGCTACCGCCGGGCGAGGACCTGGCCGCCTTTCGAGCCGGACTCGGACGCCCTGCCGGCACGGTGCCCGCCCTGTGGCCCTACTACACCTCGCCCATCGACGATCGCCTCGCACGCCAGGACAAGGTTTCGCAGGAGCTGACGGCTGAGCACGCCGCACTTGCCCTGTACGGCCTTCACCAGCAGTCTCGCCCCGACCCGATGCATCGCCCCGACATCCGGCTCGGCCAGGCGCTGCGGCGGTTGCATGAGGACGACCACAACAAAGGGTTCACCCGGGAGGCGGTGGATCGGCGCGTCGACGCCGCCGCCTCCGCCACTCAGGTCTCGGCCTTCCTCACTCACCTGCGCGGATTGGTCTCCCAGTTGCGGACGGTCGGCGCGCCGCTGGACTACGACCTGCTGCTGAAGGACATCCGCGACTGGCAGCGCCCGGACACCCGGCAACTGGCCCGCCGCAGGCTGGGGCTCGCCTACTACGGCTGGCAGCCGGCGCCCAAGCGATAGCCGACCTCACCCCCGCTACTCAGCCACCCGACTCTTTCGGAGCTTCCATGGAAAAGCGCCTGTACATCGACGTGCACATCATCCAGACCGTTCCCCCGGCGAACCTGAACCGCGACGATCAGGGCAACCCGAAGGAGGCCTACTACGGCGGGCACCGAAGGGCGCGAGTGTCGTCCCAGGCGTGGAAGCGCGCCACCCGCAGCAGCTTCGCCGAGCACGCCCCCCAGCAGGACCACGCGACCCGGACCAAGCGGATCGCCGCCGAGCTCGCCAACCGCCTGGCCGGCCGCAGCGGGCTGGAGACCGAACAGGCCACCCGCCTGGCCACCGCACTGCTGCAACCGCTGGGCATCAAGCCGGGCAAGAAGGCCGGAGACACCGCCTACCTACTGTTCTTCGGCTACCGGCAGCTTGAGGACATCATCGACCTGGTCGTGGACCAGGCCACCGACCTCACCGCCCTGGATGATGAGGAACTGGCCAAGGCCGTCAAGGACCTGCCGGTGGCCGAGAAGCTTCAACAGGGTCACCCGATGGACGTCGCGCTGTTCGGACGAATGGTCGCCGACATCCCCGCCCTCAATGTCGACGCCGCTGTCCAGGTCGCCCACGCGCTGTCCACTCACGCCGTCGACCTGGAGTTCGACTACTACACCGCGGTCGACGACGAGAATCCCAAGGAAGAGACCGGCGCCGGGATGATCGGCCAGATCGGCTTCAACTCCGCCACCCTCTACCGCTACGCCACCATCGGCCTGCGCCAACTGATCGACAACCTCGGAGACAGCAGCGCCGCTCTGACCGCTGTCGACGCCTTCATCGAGCATTTCGCCCGTTCCATCCCGTCGGGGCATCAGAACTCCTTTGCCCACCGCACCCTGCCCAGCCTCCTGGCCGTCGTGGTCCGCGAAGATCAGCCCGTCAACCTCGTCTCCGCCTTCGAAAAGCCGCTCTTGCCCGAAGCGGAGGGCGAAGGCTTGGCCGCCGACTCCGCCGTCCGACTGGCGGTGGAGTACGACCGCGCCACCCGGCAATGGGGCGACACGCCCGCCCATGTCGCGGTCTGCCACACCTTCGACCCCGACACGCACACCGGAGAACGGCTCACCACCATCCTCGGCCCGAACACCACCTTCCCCACCCTGATCGCCGACCTGCACGCCGCCCTGGCCGGGCAGATCAAGCAGGACCGATGAACACCTCCCAAGCCACACTTCTCCTGCGCCTGGGCGGCCCCTTGCAGTCCTGGGGCGACCGCAGCGTCTTCAACCGGCGCGACACCCGGCCCGAACCCACCAAATCGGGGATCATCGGCTTGCTCGCCGCAGCCTCCGGCCGACCCCGCGACGAGCCCCTGGACGACCTGCTCGGCCTCCGCCTCGGCGTACGCGTTGACCAGCCCGGCAGCCTGCTGCGGGACTACCACACCGTCAGCGACTACCGCGGACGCCCTCTACCGCAGGCGGGCGTATCGGCGAAGGGGGTGCAGAAGCCCACCTCACCGGCCAAGCACACACACATCACCCAGCGCTTCTACCTTCAGGACGCGGTCTTCGTCGTCGCCCTGTACGGCACCGCCCCCCTGGTGGAGGCGCTGGCCGAAGCCGTACAACGTCCGGCATTCCCTCTCGCGCTGGGGCGCCGCTCATGCGTCCCCACTCAACCGATCTTCCTCTCCATTCAGGATGCCGAGCTGGAGGACGTACTGCGCACCGAGCCCTGGCACGCCACCGAAACGGCCAAGCAGCTCTACGCCCGCGACCGCGGCAAGCCGGCCACCATTGACGTGGCAGCCACCGTAGACCACCCCGACGGCGACGATTCCCTCACCGACGTCCCGCACTCCTTCGCTCCCCGTGAGCGCCGTTTCACCAGCCGCCGCGTCCGGCACTCGTGGATCACCCTGCCGACCGGATTCGCCAAGGACGGCAGCGGCACGCCGAGTACGCCCAGCCATGACCCGTTCGCTCTCCTGGGTTGGTGACCCGACATGACCTATCTGTCCCGCATCAGGATCAATCCGTTGCGCGAGAAGAGTCGGCTGCTCCTGGCCAGCCCACACGCCATGCACGGCGCAGTCATGTACGGCATCCCCGACGCGCCCACCGACCAGCGCATTCTGTGGCGCCTGGACGCCGACGACCCCCGCCGGCCCATGCTGTTCGTCCTGACCGCCACTCGCCCGGACTGGAGTCACCTCGTCGAGCAGGCAGGCTGGCCAGATGCCGATGGAGAGCACGCTGCCATCCGCGACTACGCGCCGCTCCTGGCCCAGATCGCCGTCGGCCGCGAGTTCGCCTTCCGGCTCACCGCCAACCCCGTGCAGAACACGCCCACCCCCGTGAAGCCCACCCCCACCCAGATCGAACGAGCGGAGGAAGCCAAACGCCGTTCCTTCCGTATCGGCCACCGGACCGCTGACCAGCAGCTCGCCTGGTTCCTGTCGCGCACCGAGAAGTGGGGGTTCGACGTCCCGCTCGCCCGGACCGATCCGGCCGCTCCCGGCCTGCAATCCTCCGCAGCGGAACAGACACCTCCGCCGCGCGAGGTACGCATCACAGCCCGCGAGCGCCGCTCGTTCCGTAAGAAGAACGCCGGCAACAACCCGGTCGTCCTGCACATCGCCACCTTCGAGGGCCGACTCCGCATCACCGATGCGTCCGCGTTCACCGAACGGCTGCTGGGCGGCATCGGCCCCGCCAAGTCCTACGGCTGCGGCCTGCTGACCCTCGCTCCCTTGCCGGGCGTGCGGCAGGGGAGATGATGGCCGATATCTGGTGGAAGGCGCACCCGCACGACCTGCACCGCATTGCCGACCGCGTCTCCAGCGTCTACGTCGAACGCAGCCATATCGACCGCGACGAGAACGCCGTCGTGGTCATCAACAAGCGCGACACCGTACGCATCCCCGCCGCGATGGTCGCCGTCATGCTGATCGGTCCCGGCACGCGCATCACCCACGGGGCCGTCCAGCTCCTCGGCGACTCCGGCACCGCCGTGTGCTGGGTTGGCGAACAAGGCGTCCGCCTGTACGCATCCGGCCTGGGACCCAGCCGGGGCGCCGGCCTGCTCTATCGCCAAGCCTGGCTCGTGACCCGCCCGAAGGAGCGCCTCGCCGTCGCCCGCGCCATGTACGGCATGCGCTTCCCCGGCGAAGACGTCTCCGCGATGACCATGCAGCAACTCCGAGGCCGAGAAGGCGCCCGGGTCCGCAAGCAATACCAGACTCACGCACGCCGAACCGGCGTGACCTGGACCGGCCGTGACTACCGCCCCGGCGACCCCTTCGCTACCGGCGACGACCTCAACCGCCTGCTGTCAGCCGCCAACACCGCCCTGTACGGCATCTGCCACGCCGTCATCGTCGGCCTCGGAGCCAGCCCCGGCCTCGGCTTCGTGCACACCGGCTCGGCCACCTCGTTCGTCATGGACATCGCCGACCTGTACAAGGCGGACTACACCATCCCCCTGGCCTTCGACCTCGCCGCCAAGGGTCTGACCGAAGAACGCGACGCCCGCCTCGGCCTGCGCGACCGCATCGCCGAAGACAAACTCCTCGGCCGCATCGTCCGGGACATCAAGACCCTGCTGTCTCCTGACGGCAGCGACATCCCCGAGATCGACGTCAACGAACTCTGGGACGACAAGGTCGGTACGGTCTCCGGCGGAGTCAACTGGGCCGGCAGCGAAGGGGACCCTGACGATCCCCTCTTCATCGAATTCACCCAGGCATCCATGGGCGAGGAACACATCGCCGTCATCGGCCCGGAATTCGGCGACCAACCCCGTGACCGTCGTCGGCCTTCCGGGGAGGCGGACGACACATGACCGTCATCGTCCTCGTCGCCGCGCCTGAAGGCTTGCGCGGGCACCTCACCCGCTGGATGGTCGAAGTCAGCGCCGGTATCTTCGTCGGCAATCCCAGCAAACGCATCCGCGACCGCATCTGGACGCTCCTGGCCAATCGCATCGGCGACGGCCAAGCAGTTCTCGTCGAACCAGCGGCCAACGAACAAGGCTGGGCCGTTCGTACGGCGGGCAAGGATCGCTGGTACCCCGTCGACTTCGACGGACTGATTCTTTCCGCCCGTAACCGCCGCTAAAGCCCCAGGTCAACAGTGTCGGCCCCGCACGCGCGGGGATGTTCCCCCATCCCGGGCGAGGACTACAGCAGAGTGCCCGTCGGCCCCGCACGCGCGGGGATGGTCCGCCGTTTAGGATGATGGGCGTGTATGGCGGGAGGTCGGCCTCGCACGCGCGGGGATGGTCCACAGGACTCCACGATCGTGACGGCGGTGTGGGTGTCGGCCCCGCACACGCGGGGATGGTCCCCGCGTCCCGCAGGATCTCAGCGGGCGTCTGAGGTCGGCCCCGCACTCGCGGGGATGGTCCCACCCTCCACGGAGCCGCCCCTGGCCTCATCACGTCGGCCCCGCACGCGCGGGGATGGTCCGGTCGGGTTCGGGGCGTTCATCGAGGTCCGCTGGCTGGCCCCGCACGCGGGGAGATAGTCCCTCCCGTACCGCCTTGCGCCGCTCCCAGCCTAGGTCGGCCCCGCATGCGCGGGGATGGTCCCATGCCGGGCAGCTCGCCGAACCAGGCGACGATTTCCGCCCCGCACGCTTGGGGATGGTCATGGACTACGGGAGCCAAGCGTGGCGGTCGACCGCCATCACAAATGTGCGGGCTACGAGCCTACATCACGCTCGGTAGAGAATCCGTACGACGGGCTCCTCGTGTGGGATGAGGCTTCCCAGCTTCGTTCGAGCCTTGTAGCTCGGTCCCGCCGATCTGCTGACTGTCATCAAAATGCATGTTCGCGGAGAAGGCCGCCATAGATTCACCTGCCAGCTCAAGAATTGGAAAGCGCTGGTCTATCTGTTCCTGAAACCCCGGTGATCGCCTTCTGCGGTCCAGCTAGCCTGATGACCTTGCGTAGCTGTCTTCCGCCTCTCCGTAAAGGTCGCTGGCCAGTGAGTATTTCGTCGGGCTCGGAATGGGTGCCTCGAATAGGCATTCTTGTTTCCGCTGTCGTGGCGGTTAGCGCATGCCAGGCAGGAGACACCTACGCGCCGGACAGAAAGGCCGTACCCATCGCAACGTCAGCACGGCCCCAGGCCGACATGACGGCGGAAGAAGCGGTCCTAGGCGCGTACCGGGAGCTCTACCCGGCCGGACAACGCGCTGAAAAGGCCCTACCCGCTGAGCGCAGGATGATCCTCGCCGGCGTCGCTGCTCAGCCGTTGCTGGACCGGATGCTCCGCGGTATCGCCGCACTTCGCGCGACCAGCAGGGTCACCTGGGGCAGCCCCGTCATCCACGCCTCGCAGGTCGAGATCAAGGATGACCGAGCGACTCTGCACGACTGCCAGGACGGTAGTAACTCAGGCCAAGCAGACGACAAGATGGGCGAGCGCCTCACCCACGGCAAGAGCGGTACTCACCTGCGGGCGACTCTTCACAAGGGCAAGGACGGGGCCTGGCGGGTGTCGAAGGTCGATCAGTTGGAAGAGCCTTGCTCGTCCACACCCTGACCGCAGTGCTCGTCATCACACTGACCACCCTCCCCGCAGGAGACGAAGACGGCGTAGAGGTGGCAACGCAGACCGCGGGCTACATCGTCACGGGCAAGCAGGCGCCTCGCCCAGGGGCACAGAATGCTGCCAAGAGCAGCTCAAAGGTGACCTGCTCCTATACGCGGTGGGCGGTCGACGGGCAGCAGAACGGCGGTCTCGAATTCGTCGACCCCGCCAGCAATCCAACGCCGAGCCATCCGGAAAAGGCGCCTACTACCTGGTGGAATGCTCCGACGGCTACCGGGACGTCATCTGGATCACCAAGAAGCACGCTCCCGGAACCAGCCCCAGGCAACTGGCTCGCCGAGCCTACGCGCGCATCCCCATCAAGACACCCAAGGTGCTTACCGCCCCGCCCCGAGGCAAGGACGGGCTCGTCGGGCTCCCGCACTGGTTCTACCTGGCCAAGGGCGAATGGGCAGCCAAATCGAAGAGGCTGCGCGCAGGACGCGTTTGGGCCGAAGCCACCGCCACACCGCAGCGGATGACCGTCAACCCCGGTGAGGGCAGAACGATCACCTGTGACGGCCCCGGCACTAGATACGACCCGGCCAGACCCGCCGCCCAGCAGCGTTCCACCTGCTCGTACCGCTACGCCCGCCCGAGCGACTCCAACCGGGTCACCGTGTCCGTGACCTGGGGAGGCACCTGGCGCGGCTCCGGCGGATCAGGCGGCACTCTGCCACCCATCACCCGGTCGGTGACGTTCCCGGTCCGGATCGTCGAGACCCAGGCGCTCGTCACAAAGGGATAGCCCATGCTCTACCGGCTTGCGCCGAACAGGGAACAGGGCAAGGTGTCCCACGTCCGTCCCCTGCCAGGAAGACGCCGCCCCCTGATGCTCGTGGCGAGCGTCGCACTGACGGCCCTCGGCGCACTCGTCGCGTGGGAGGTCTACGGAGTCGCCGGTCAGCAGACACCTGTGCTCGTCATGGCCCGCGACGTGCCCATCGGCCAGCAGCTTCAGGCGCAGGACGTACGAACCGTCGCCATGGGGACGGACCCCGCAGTGCACTCGATGCGCGCTGCGGAGAAGAGCGCGGTGATCGGCAAGCGGGCTGCCGTCGACCTGAAGGCCGGCGGCCTTCTCGCCCCCAGCCAGGTGACCGACAGCTTCACTCCCGCGCCCGGCCAGGTCGTCGTCCCCGTAGCGGTCAAGGCGAGCCAGCTCCCCGCCAGGGGCATCCATCCTGGCGACCGCGTGGTGGCCACCGCTGTACTGCCCGGTACGCAACAAGCGCACGACCACCTCGCACGGGTCGATCGCGTCGGCTCACCGGACGCCGACGGGCTCATCGTGGTGGACCTCGTCGTCCCGGCAGCCGAAGGAACGGCACTCGCTCGTCAGGCAGCCTTGGGGAAGATCGCGATCGTCCTCCAGTCCAGGGCGGAGTGACGTACATGCTGATCGTGCTCTGCTCGGGTGGCCACAGCCCCGGGGTGACCACGGCAGGGCTCGCACTCACCCTCGCCTGGCCGCGCGACGTCCTGTTCGCCGAGTGCGACCCGGCTGGCGGCACCCTGCTGTCGGGCTATCTCGTCGGCCAGTCCCGTGAATGTGGCCTGGGCGAGTGGGCGGTCCAGCTCCGGCGCGGCGTCACGCCGACAACCACCTTGGACGAGCAGGTCTACCACTTGAGCGGCCCGGGAATCCGGCGGGTCCTGCCCGGTCTCGCCGAGCCGGCGCAGGTGGCCTCGGTCCATCCGCTCTGGGGCGGCATCGCCGACGCCTTCGCCGCCATGCCCGGTGACGTCATCGCCGACATCGGGCGGATGGGCGGCTCCGACCCGCAGGCCATGGCGGCCGGGCTTGAGACACAGGGACCATCCCCGCACGCGCGGGGCCGACACGCGCTGCGGCCGGACGGCAAGGCGCCCGAGAAGACCATCCCCGCATGCGCGGGGCCGACATGCTCCCGGCCCGCACCAGCCGGCCGCCCATGGGACCATCCCCGCACGCGCGGGGCCGACCTGCTCGCCGAGTTCACGCTGTCCAACCCCGCGGGACCATCCCCGCACGCGCGGGGCCGACGGCACGTTGAACGGAATGACGAGTTCGGTTGGTGGACCATCCCCGCACGCGCGAGGCCGACATCTGCGGCATGCCCGTGGAGGACGAGCCCTGCGGACCATCCCCGCACGCGCGGGGCCGACGCGCTCGGTAACGGCGCGCTCGGCGACCGCATCGGACCATCCCCGCACGCGCGGGGCCGACGCCCACAACCACGCCAACGTCCAGGAGCGCTAGGGACCATCCCCGCACGCGCGGGGCCGACGGCACGCCGTTCGACCCGTCGCCCGGCGCGGCGGGACCATCCCCGCACGCGCGGGGCCGACAGCTTCGACATCGCCGCAGAGATGGCCTCCGGGGGACCATCCCCGCACGCGCGGGGCCGACCGGGCCTCCCGTACGCGCTTCTCAACCCACGACGGACCATCCCCGCACGCGCGGGGCCGACCTCCCCGAAGCCCATTGGCACTCCATTCGCGCCGGACCATCCCCGCACGCGCGGGGCCGACGCCCACTCGGTACCCCAGTCATCTCTCCACCGCGGACCATCCCCGCACGCGCGGGGCCGACTACCCGCCCGGCGCCGGCCCCAATGCCGGGCGGGGACCATCCCCGCACGCGCGGGGCCGACAACTGCAACCTGGGCCACATCAACATGGCCGCCGGACCATCCCCGCACGCGCGGGGCCGACCGATGACTGACCAGACCCTGTTCGATGCGCTGGGGACCATCCCCGCACGCGCGGGGCCGACAAGCGTCCGCTCATCGCTGCCTCCCTCGCCTCGGGACCATCCCCGCACGCGCGGGGCCGACCCGAGCCGTACCACGTCTACCGCCAGCACTGGAGGACCATCCCCGCACGCGCGGGGCCGACAGTGATCAGTTCTGACTGTTGGTCTAAGACGTCGGACCATCCCCGCACGCGCGGGGCCGACCCGGCACGTCGTACGTCTGGATGTGTCGGTCGAGGACCATCCCCGCACGCGCGGGGCCGACCGGGACGCCTGACGGATAACCACCGGAACCGTCGGACCATCCCCGCACGCGCGGGGCCGACCAGGCCGAACGCCCTGCTGAAGAACCACGGGTAGGACCATCCCCGCACGCGCGGGGCCGACACAGTCCGATCGCGATGCGCGCCCCGGTCCGGCGGACCATCCCCGCACGCGCGGGGCCGACACCGCGCGGAGCGACGGGCAGGGCCAGACGACGGGACCATCCCCGCACGCGCGGGGCCGACGCCAGCCACACACCGAGCGGAAGCGGGCCGATCGGACCATCCCCGCACGCGCGGGGCCGACGGGTGGCCGCGCGGGTTCCGGCTCTGGCTCCGGGGACCATCCCCGCACGCGCGGGGCCGACCACGCCTTGCCGTTCCGGGCCGCCTTGGGCGCCGGACCATCCCCGCACGCGCGGGGCCGACTCCAAGCTGCAGAACGGCTCCGCCCTCCGCGACGGACCATCCCCGCACGCGCGGGGCCGACTGCCACGAGATCCCCGAGAGCCTGCCGGGCGTCGGACCATCCCCGCACGCGCGGGGCCGACCCGAAGTGAAGGAGATCGCCCCTGCGGCCGGCCGGACCATCCCCGCACGCGCGGGGCCGACGGGCCAAGCGTCACAGACCTACACGAGGGGGGAGGACCATCCCCGCACGCGCGGGGCCGACTTCACGTTCTCCGCAATCTCAGTCAGCACCGTGGGACCATCCCCGCACGCGCGGGGCCGACACCAGGGCGGCCCGGCGCGGCGCGGCCTGCTCGGGACCATCCCCGCACGCGCGGGGCCGACCTCATCGAGCCCGGCGCCGCCCTGGGCGACTACGGACCATCCCCGCACGCGCGGGGCCGACACTTGTTCACCTGGGGCTTCAGGAGCTCAGGGGGTGGTTTTCCTTCGGTAGCTGAGCTGAATGTCGCATTGCTGCGTTCCTTGATCTCCGGAGAGAGGTATCTCTGTTGACGCCCGTAGCAGAAGGACGATACCGAAGATACCTGGCCGCATGGCTTTGCCGGCGACGGCACCTGGAGGACCACGTAATCAGCCATCCAGGCCATCCTGCTGAACCCTCGCTACACCGGTCGCCAGGTCTGGAACAAGCAGCGCAAGCAGGAAGAGCTCCTGGACGTCCAGGACGTCACCCAGGGCCACATCACCAAGCTCAAGTGGAATCCCGAGAGCCAGGGGGTCTGGTCGGAGAAGGCCGCGCACGAGCCGATCGTGGGCACGGAGACGTTCGAGCGTGTGCAGAAGCTGCTGTCGGCGAAAGGGCGCCCCGCCGTCGAGCGCAAGCCCTGTCGCAGTCCGAGAGCGTACGTCCTGCGCGGCCTGCTGCACTGCGGTGTCTGTGCGCGCCGGATGGAAGCCTCATGGAACAACGGCCGCACGCACTACCGGTGCAAGTTTCCCACCAAGTACGCCCTGGCCAACAAGATCGAGCACCCGCGTACGGTCTACGTTCGCGAGGACCACATCCTCGGCGAGCTGGACACCTGGCTGTGCCAGGTCTTCGCGCCCGTCAACCTCCGGCGAACGGTCGAGATCCTGTTGGAGGCGCGGGACAGGGAGGCCGACCGGATCGCGATCGAGACGGCCAAGCGGACCGTCGACGACTGCGACCGTCGGATGGCCCGCTATCGGTCGACGCTGGACGCGGGCGGAGATCCTGAGGAGATCGGCAGGTGGATGGCCGAGACCCGGGCCGAACGGCTCAAAGCGGAAGGAAGCCTGCGGGCCGTCAACCGAAAGAAGGACACCACTGAGAAGGAGGTCATGGAGCTGATCCCAGGACTGGCCGAGATGACGCAGGTCCTCAAGGCCGCGGATCCCGCAGACCGGAACGAGCTGTACACGCAAATGGGCCTGCACTTCATCTACGAAGAGAGTCGTCGTAGTTGAAGCCAGGCCCAGCATGTACCGGAGTACGTGTCCGAGGGGGGACTTGAACCCCCATGCCCCGCAAAGGGCACTAGCACCTCAAGCTAGCGCGTCTGCCTATTCCGCCACCCGGACTTGGTGCCTGCACGCGGGACCGTCATCTCGCGTCGGCTCCGTAAGGTTAGCAAACTCTGAGGGGTGCGTCATACCGGTTAACCACCCAGGCGTGGCGGCCCCCGTTTCTTGCCCTCCGCAAGCGCGTGTCGTGGGGCGGCGCGGCAGCTCCGGCCCGCTTCGCCCCGATACGGGAGCCGCGAGCTTGACCACTTACTGGGTCTCTTGTGAAAAGCGCTTGCGGCAACGTTGGGTGCTGCTACGGTTACGGACCGTTGAGGGGTGAGTCCGTGGACCGGCTCCGCCTGATGGTGGAGCCGGTCCTGGAAACCGAGGAGGACACGTGGCACGCACGGCGCGGCAGACGAGGGCGATGTCCCTCGATGCGTGGCGCGTGCCCGTGACTGTCTCAGCAGAGGATCCGATCACCCGCAGGGCTGACCGGATGGCGCGGTTCGCGGCCGGCGCCCGTCGGGTCGTCGTGCGAGCGGTCGCGGTCGGCAGTGTGCTGGCCGCGGGTTGGCTGCTCGCGCTTCTGTTCGGGATGCTCTTCTCCGCTCCGGCTGCCGCGGATTCCACCGCGGCGACAGGAGCCGGCACACCCCCGCACGCCACCGGGTCCATCACGGACGGTTTCCCCCCGGTAGGCACGGCTCCGGTGTTCGACAACGCCGGGGCGATGGCCGGGCTGAAGGTCGACGGGCTCACCAGCCAGTCGGATCCCGGCCTCCCGCCATCCTCCACCGCCGACAACATCCTGGACACCGATGGCTTGGTGCCCAACGGCAGTGGCAACGGCCCGTTCGGGTCCAACATGGGGGACGTCGCGAGGTCTGTCTTCGACCCGCGGCTCGAGGTCATGCACGTCGCTCTTCCGTACGTGCTGCCCCCCGTCGTCCGCACAGCGGCGGACGACCCTTCTTTCTCTCCTGACTGAGTCCCCGCGACAGAGTTCCGGCTTTCCGATGCCGGTGGCGGAGCGCGGCTTCGATCCCTCCGCTCATGGCGGTTCACGACTTTCCGCCAACGGGTGACACGTCAGTCCCTGGTTCGCGATTTCCCCGAGGTCTCCGCTGCGCGCGGCGCCCTGCGATTCCGCAGGCCCCGCACGGGCCACGGCTGGGTGCGAACTGTCAGGTAATCCCCCAAGAAATCAGTAGGAGTATCCATTATGCGTACGTGGGCGAAGGCTTCGGCCCCAGCGGCTCTGCTCGCGGTGGCGGTCATGTCGTTCGGCGGCGGCACCGCGCTCGCCGACACCGACGGTGACTCCTCCGTCGGCGGCGGCAACCAGGTCAACCTGCCCATCTCGCTGCCCATCGACATCAGCGGCAACGCGGTCGGGGTGGCCGGCGAGTCCAGCGCCAGCTCCAAGGGGGGCGCGTCGGTGGTCGACACCGGCCGGGGCGGCATCCCCAACGAGACGTCCGGCAGGTCCAGCGTCCTGGGCGGCAACCAGGTCAACGCGCCGATCAGCGCCCCGGTCAACGCCTGCGGCAACGCGGTCTCGCTGTTCGGCAACTCCGACGCCGGGTGCACCGGCGGCTCGACGGTCAAGACCTCGGGCAAGGGCGGCGCGGGCGGCAACCGCACCTCGGGCGACCACAGCCTGATCGGCGGCAACCAGATCACCGCGCCGATCACGGCCCCGATCAACGCCTGCGGCAACGCGCTGGCGATCTTCGGTGACGCCACGGCGGGCTGCAAGGGCGGCGCCTCGGTGCACAACACCGGCACCGGCGCCGGGGGCAACACCACGTCGGGCCGTTCGTCGGCGCTCGGCGGCAACCAGGTGATCGCGCCGATCAGCGGCCCGATCAACATCTGCGGCAACTCGGTGGCCGTGTTCGGCGAGGCGTTCGCGGGCTGCAAGGGCGGCTCGTCCGTCACCAACGGCGGCGGCCACGGGCGCCACTACCACAGCTCCCGCCACGTGGGCTCGACCGGCAACGACACCGACGGGCGCTACGGCGCCGGCAGCGGCAACCAGGTCATCGCCCCGGTCAGCCTGCCCATCACCGCCTGCGGCAACGCGGTCGGCAACGCGCCCGCCGGGTGCGAGGGCGGCTCGTCGGTGCACAACTCGGCGGCCGGCTCCGGGGCCGGTGGCAACCACACGTCGGGCCGGTCGGGCGTGCTCAGCGGCAACCAGGTGGTCGCACCCGTCACGGCTCCGGTCAACGTCTGCGGCAACGCGGTGGCGCTGTTCGGTGAGGCGTTCGCCGGGTGCAAGGGCGGCGTCTCGGTGAAGAACGGCGGCAAGGGCGCAGGCGGCAACGTCACGTCCGGGCGTTCCGGGGTCGGCTCGGGCAACCAGGTCGTGGCTCCCATCACCGCCCCGGTCAACGCGTGCGGCAACGCGGTCGCGGCGCTCGGCCTGTCGGAGGCCCACTGCAAGGGCGGCGCGTTCGTCTCGCCCCACAACGGCGTGGGCGCCGGTGGCAACACCACGTCCGGCAGGTCCGGCGTGCTGGCCGGCAACCAGGTGATCGCGCCGATCACCGCCCCGGTCAACGTCTGCGGCAACGCCGTGGCCGTCCTGGGCGACGCGGCGGCCGGGTGCCTGGGCGGGGCGCACGTCGGCACCCCGCCGCACCACGGCCACTACAAGAACCACAACAGCAAGGCCCAGGCGGCCAAGGGCGGCGGCGTGCTGCCCGCGCTCCCGGCGGTGCCCGCGCTGAGCGGCCTCCAGGACGCCAGCGGTGTCGCCCAGCAGATGAGCGGCGGCTCCGGCCTGCCGCCGCTGCCGGTCGTCGGCGACGTCGCCGGCACGCTCGGCCTGCCCGCGGTCCCTGGGCTGCCCGGCGTGCCCGCCCAGCCCGCCACCCCGGCGGTCCAGGGCAAGAAGCCCGGCGTCCAGGGCAAGAAGCCGTCCGTCCAGGGCAAGAAGCCGTCCGTCCAGGGCAAGCGGCCGGGCGTCCAGGGCAAGCAGCGGACCTCCGCCGCGACCGGCCCGGTGTCGGCGCTGGAGCCGGCCACCGCCCTCGTCTCCTCGACCCCGGTCGGCGGCGCCGTGAGCTCCGCGACCGGCAGCCTGCCCACGGGTGACCTGGGCCTGATGAGCGCCGCCCAGCCGACCGGCGTCACCGGGATGTCCACCGGCTCGCTGTTCGCGCTGGTGCTGGGCGCCATGTGCGCCGCCTCGGCCACCCTGTTCGCCACCACCCGCCGCTTCCGCCTCGGCCGGAAGTAGCAGCACCTGGCCACTGCCCGCAGCCGGCGGGCAGTGGCCCATAGACGCTTTGCCCGTTCCGGGGGCGCGGCCCGGGGCGGGCAAAGCCTTTGTCATAGAGTGCTGCGCACGCGCACGATCTTTCGGCGCAGCCGTACACGGCGGCTCCCGTCGGGATGGAGCCGCACCCGGGCGAGCTCCCACTGGCCGTACTCAGCGTGCTCGGTCAGCAGCTGACGTGCGGCTTCGCGGGACAGATCGCGCGGAATGAAGATATCCATGTAGGAGTAGTCGAGCACAACGATTAGTCTCCAGGGTGAGTCAGGGCGCCATGCGTCTCGATGGGCCCTTATTCTGCGTGCTTGTGGGTGGACCCGGAAGCTAGTGGGTAGCCCCGGGGGAAGGAAAAATCCGCGAGTCGGGTTACCTTTCAGATCTGTGCCGGCTCCCGGCAGGGGGAATTGCAAGCGAACAGCGAGGTAGGAAGCAGCGTGCCAGCCAACAACGGCAGCGCCGGCGGAACACGCCTGGTGATCGTGGAGTCGCCCGCCAAGGCCAAGACGATCGAGCGGTACCTCGGCGCCGGCTACGTCGTCGAGTCCAGCATCGGCCATATCCGCGACCTGCCTGAGCGGGCCGACGACATCCCCGAGAAGTTCAAGGGGGAGACGTGGGCACGCCTTGGCGTCAACGTGGAGCACGACTTCGAGCCGCTGTACGTCGTCAACCCCGACAAGCGCTCGCAGGTGAGCAAGCTCAAGCAGCTGCTCAAGGACGCCGACGAGCTCTACCTGGCCACTGACGAGGACCGCGAGGGCGAGGCGATCGCCTGGCACCTGCGTGAGGTGCTCAAGCCGCGGGTGCCGGTGCACCGCATGGTGTTCCACGAGATCACCCCGCAGGCGATCCGCAACGCCGTGGCCAACCCGCGCGACCTCAACCTGCGCCTGGTCGACGCCCAGGAGACCCGCCGCATCCTCGACCGCCTCTACGGCTACGAGGTCAGCCCGGTCCTGTGGAAGAAGGTCAAGCCGAGGCTGTCGGCGGGGCGTGTCCAGTCGGTGGCGACGCGGCTGGTGGTCGAGCGCGAGCGCGAGCGCATGGCGTTCACGGCCGCCCATTACTGGGACCTCCAGGCGCTGTTCGACACCGGCAAGGCCGAGGAGCGGCCGCGCGACTTCACCGCCACGCTGACCGGCGTCGACGGCAAGCGGGTCGCCCAGGGCCGCGACTTCGCCAGCACCGGCCTGCTCAAGAACAACGACGTGCTCCACCTGACCGAGGCCGCCGCGGGCGAGCTGGCCGGCCGGCTCCAGGGCTCGTCCTACGCGGTCAAGTCCGTCGAGCGCAAGCCGTACACCCGCAAGCCGTACGCGCCGTTCCGGACGACCACGTTGCAGCAGGAGGCCAGCCGCAAGCTGGGCTTCTCCGCCAAGTACACGATGCAGGTGGCGCAGCGCCTCTACGAAGAGGGCTACATCACGTACATGCGTACCGACAGCATCACGCTGTCGGAGACGGCCGTCGCCGCCGCGCGCTCGCAGGCCATCAAGCTGTACGGCGAGGCGTACGTGCCGGACAAGCCGCGCGTTTACAGCGGCAAGGTGAAGAACGCGCAGGAGGCGCACGAGGCGATCAGGCCGTCGGGCGAGCAGTTCCGCACGCCCGGCGAGACGGGGCTGACGGGCGACAAGTTCCGGCTGTACGAGCTGATCTGGCAGCGCACGGTGTCGTCGCAGATGAAGGACGCCGTCGGCGAGTCGGTCACGGTCAAGGTGGGCGGCAGGTCGTCGGCGGGCGAGGACGTCGAGTTCACCGCCTCCGGCCGGACGATCACGTTCTACGGCTTCCTCAAGGCGTACGTGGAGGGTCACGACGACCCGTCGACCGACCGTGACGACTCCGAGAAGCGGCTGCCCAACCTGGCCGAGGGCGACGCGCTGAGCGCGACCCGGCTGGACGTGGCGGGTCACTCGACCAAGCCGCCGGCCCGCTACACCGAGGCGTCGCTGGTCAAGGAGCTGGAGGACCGCGAGATCGGCCGCCCGTCGACCTACGCGTCGATCATCGGCACGATCCTCGACCGCGGCTACGTGTTCAAGAAGGGCACCGCGCTGGTGCCCTCCTTCCTGGCGTTCGCCGTGGTCAACCTGCTGGAGCAGCATTTCGGCAACCTGGTCGACTACGACTTCACGGCCGACATGGAGAAGGTGCTCGACGACATCGCCAACGACCGGGCGGAGCGGGTGCCGGAGCTGCAGCGCTTCTACTTCGGCGGCGACGGTGACGAGGGCCTGAAGGAGATGGTCACCGACCTGGGCGACATCGACGCCAAGGAGATCAGCTCGTTCCCGATCAGGGGCACCGACATCGTCATCCGCGTCGGCCGCTACGGTCCGTACCTGGACCGCGACGGCGCCCGGGTCAACGTGCCCGAGGACATGACGCCCGACGAGCTGACCGCCGAGAAGGCCGAGGAGCTGTTCTCGCGCCCGACCGGCGACCGTGAGCTGGGCCGCGACCCGGTGAGCGGGCACATGATCGTGGCCAAGGACGGGCGGTTCGGCCCGTACGTGACCGAGATCCTGCCGGAGGAGGCGCCGCCTGCCGAGGGCGCCCCGAAGAAGCGGACGAAGAAGGCGGACGCCCCCAAGCCGCGCACCAGCTCGCTGTTCAAGACGATGTCGCTCGACACGATCACGCTGGATGACGCGCTGCGGCTGCTGACGATCCCGCGCGAGGTGGGCGAGCTCGACGGCGAGCCGGTGGTGGCGCACAACGGGAAGTTCGGCCCGTACCTGAAGAAGGGCACCGATTCGCGCTCGCTCGGGTCGGAGGAGGACCTGCTGACGGTCACGATCGAGCAGGCGAAGGAGCTGTTCGCGCAGCCGAAGCAGCGTGGCAGGGGCCGGGCCGCGGCCGCGGCGCCGCTGCGCGAGCTGGGCGAGGACCCCAACTCCAAGAAGCCGGTCGTGGTCAAGGAGGGTCGTTTCGGGCCGTACGTGACCGACGGCGAGACCAACGCCTCGCTGCGCAAGGGCGACACGGTCGAGGAGATCACGATCGAGCGGGCGGCGGAGCTGCTGGCCGAGCGGCGTGAGCGGGCGCCCGCGCCGAAGAAGACGACGAAGAAGGCGCCGGCCAAGAAGGCCCCCGCCAAGACGGCCGCGAAGAAGCCCGCCGCCAAGTCCTGAGAGCCCTCTCAGCGGCCGTACGCGGGCTTGATTGCGCGCTCGTAGCATGACGGCGTGCTCTTCGTCTTCTTCATGGTGGCTCTGGTCGCGGCCGTCCACTATTACTTGTGGCACCGGCTCGTCCGCTCCACCACCGGGCCGGGGAGGCTGCGCAGGGGCCTGAGCTTCGTGGTGGCGGGGCTGTTCGTGCTCGTGGTGGCGACCTTCGTGGCCTCGCGCATGGAGGCGTTCCACTGGCTGGCGTGGCCGGGCTATCTGTGGATCGCGGTGATGTTCTACCTGGTCGTGTTCCTCGTGGTGCTGGAGGTGCCGCGGGCGGTGGCGGCGCTGGTGATGCGCCGTCGCGGGAGGCGTCCGGCGCCGGTGGCGGAGCTGGTGCCCGCCGGGGCGGGGCCGTCGGGGCTCTCCGAGGAGCCCGGGCCCGCCGCCGACGGCATGAGCAGGCGGCTCTTCCTGGGACGGGCCACCGCCGCGGTCGCGGGCGTCGGGGCGCTGGGCACGGTCGGCTACGGCGCGTCGGCGGCGCTGGGCGACCCGGTGATCGAGCCGGTCAGGGTGACGCTGCCGGGGCTCGACCAGCGGCTGCGCGGGCTGCGGTTCGCCGTGGTGAGCGACATCCACCTGGGGCCGCTGACCGGGATCGGGCACACCGAGCGGATCGTGCGCATGATCAACGGCCTGGAGCCCGACGTGGTGGCGATCGTCGGCGACCTGGTCGACGGCTCGGTGTCCGCGCTCGGGCGGCTGGCGAAGCCGTTCAAGAACCTCGAGTCCCGCTACGGGGCCTATTTCGTGACCGGCAACCACGAATACTTCACCGAGCAGGGGCCGGGCGAGTGGATCGAGGAGCTGGCCGACCTCGGCGTGCGGTCGCTGCGCAACGAACGGGTGGAGATCCGCCACCAGGGCGCGGTGCTGGACCTGGCCGGGGTGAACGACGTCAACGGCGTCACCATGAACGACGGGCCCGACTTCGCCAGGGCGCTCGGCGGGCGCGACCCGAACCGGGCCGCCGTCCTGCTCGCCCACCAGCCGGTGCAGGCGGACAAGGCCGCCGAGCACGGCGTCGACCTGCAGCTCTCCGGCCACACGCACGGCGGGCAGATGGTGCCGTTCAACCTGATCGTCCCGCTCCAGCAGCCCGTGGTGTCGGGGCTGGGCACGGTCAAGGGCATGCCGGTGTACGTGACGCGCGGGGCCGGATATTGGGGTCCTCCGGTGCGTGTCGGAGCGCCGCCTGAGATCACTATGCTGGAGCTGCGCTGACTTTACGCAAACCAGTGGTCACGCTGGGCTAATCTAGAGTAGTATCCGAACGGATACTACGGGAGGTGACGGATGAAGCCCGACGTCAAGTTCTGGGCGGAGCACGGCGCGATGCTGCTCAAGCACGCCCGCCACACGGCGCGGCTGCACCAGCAGCAGCTCGCCGAGGGCAGCGGCACCTCGCGCACGACGCTCTCGGCCTATGAGCACGGGCGCAAGTCACCCACCCTGGAGACGGCCGGGCGCATTCTCGACGCCGCCGGGTTCCGGCTGGCGCTGGAGCCGAAGGTGGAGTTCGCCGGTTCTGTGCCGAGTTGCCTGCCACGGCTGCCGGTGTCCGCGGCCCTGGGCATTGTGGCCCACGGCGACCGGGTCTACGATCTGGCCGACCGCGAGCAACGCCGCGCGGCCTATGCGGCGCTGCTGAGCGAAGGCCGGCCGCAGGACGTGCTCGATCACGTGGATGGGGTGTTGCTCGTCGAGCTCTGGGAAGATCTCGATCTGCCCGCGCCCGTCCGCACGGCCTGGGCGCCGCTGATCGAGCGGGCCAAGCGCGGTGACTGACGGAGCTGGGAGCGGAGACGGTGTCCATGAGCGGTGCACTCCCCGACACACTGACCGATGCGCTTACCAGCGCACAGCCGGTCATATCCGACTCGCCGCTCCCCCTGACCTGGATACGCTGACATCATGACCGTCCTTGGCCGCCGCCGACAGGCACACGTGCTGGCAAACGCGCCGTTCCGCCGGCTGTGGACTGCCATGTCGGTGTGCAGCCTGGGTGACTGGCTCAACATCCTCGCGCTGACCGCGATGGCCGGAAACCTCACCCAGGGCGACTACCGCACCCAGTCTTTGGCCATCGGCGGCGTGTTCGTCGCCAAGATGCTGCCCGCCGTCCTGCTCGGGCCGCTCGCCGGGGCGTTCGCCGACCGGTTCGACCGGCGGCTGACGATGTTCGCCGCCGACCTGGCCCGCTTCGCCGTCGTGCTGTCGATCCCGATCGTCGGCAGCTACCAATGGGTCATCGTCGCCACGGTCCTCGTCGAGTGCGTCAACCTGTTCTGGGTCCCGGCCAAGGACGCCACCGTCCCCAACCTGGTGCCCAAGGAGCAGCTGGAGTCGGCCAACCAGCTCAACCTGATGGTGACCTACGGCAGCGCGCCGGTCGCCGCCGCGCTGTTCGCCGCCCTGTCGGTGGCCGGCGACGTGGGGCGCAACCTCGTGCCGGCGCTGGCCGGGGTCGACGCCACCGCGCTGGCGCTCGTCGTCAACGCCTGCGCCTACCTGGTGTCGGCGTTCCTCATCTTCACGCTGCGCGACATCCCCAAGCGCGACGGCGCGATCTCAACGCCCTCGGTGCTCAAGCAGATCGTCGAGGGCTGGCGGTTCGTCGGCGGCAACCGGCTGGTGCGCGGCCTGATCATCGGCATGCTGGGCGCGTTCGCGGCCGGCGGCGCGGTGGTGGGCGTCGCCAAGATCTACGTGGTGGCGCTGGGCGGCGGCGATGCCGCCTACGGCGTGGTGTTCGGCGCCGTCTTCGTCGGCATGGCGCTGGGCATGTTCTTCGGGCTGCGGCTGCTGCGCGAGCTGTCGCGGCGGCGCCTGTTCGGGCTGTCGCTCATCGTGGCCGGGCTCGTGCTCATGGCCATCGCGCTCATCCACAACCTGGTGATCGTGGTCATGCTGACCGTGGCGCTGGGGGCGTGCGCGGGCATCGCCTGGATCATCGGCTACACGCTCATCGGCCTGGAGGTCGAAGACGGGCTGCGCGGGCGCACGTTCTCGTTCCTGCAGTCGACGGCCCGGGTGACGCTGCTGCTGGTCGTCGCCGTGGCCGCGCCGCTGGCCGCGCTGTTCGGCGAGCACCTGCTGACCTTCGGCGACCTGACCTACGAGTTCAGCGGCACCAACCTGGTGCTGCTCGTCGGCGGCGTGGTGGCCGCGCTCGTCGGTGTGCTCGGGCTGCGCCACATGGACGACCGCAAGGGCGTCCCCATCACCGAGGACCTGATCGCGGCGCTGCGCGGCGAGCGGTTCAAGGCCGGGCCCGCCGAGCACGTGCCGGGGCTGTTCGTGGCCTTCGAGGGCGGCGAGGGGTCCGGCAAGACCACCCAGTCCAGGATGCTCGCCATCTGGCTGCGCGACCAGGGCTACGACGTGGTGCAGACCCGCGAGCCCGGCGCCACCAAGGTCGGCATGCGGCTGCGCGCCATCCTGCTCGACGCCGCCGAGCGCGGCCTGTCGGCGCGGGCCGAGGCGCTGCTCTACGCCGCCGACCGGGCCGAGCACGTCGAGAAGGTCATCCGGCCCGCCCTCTACCGGGGGGCGCTGGTGGTGTGCGACCGCTACGTCGACTCCTCGCTCGCCTACCAGGGCGCCGGGCGCGCGCTCGACCCCGGTGACGTGTCCAAGGTCAACGCCTGGGCGACGGGCGGGCTGGTGCCGCACCTGACCGTGCTCATCGACACCCCGCCCGAGGTGGGGCTGACCCGGCTCGGCGGGGCCGCCGACCGGATCGAGTCGGAGCCGCTGGAGTTCCACGAGCGGGTGCGCAAGGAGTTCCGCGCGCTGGCCGCCGCCGCGCCCGAGCGCTACCTGGTCGTCGACGGCACCCTGGAGCCCGACGAGATCACCCGCGCCATCCAGGACCGGGTCCGCGAGATCCTGCCCGACCCGGTGCCGCGCACGTCCGAGGACATCACGGGCACGATGCCCGCCATCCGCGACTAGCCTTGACCCGTGGGTGTCTTCGATGACCTGGTAGGCCAGACCCAGGCGACGGCCGTGCTGTCGCGGGCCGCCGCGGCCGCCGCCGAGGCGGTGAGCGGCGGGCGCGGCGCCGGCATGACGCACGCCTGGCTGTTCACCGGTCCGCCCGGCGCGGGCCGCGAGGACGCCGCTCGCGCCTTCGCCGCCGCGCTGCTCTGCCCCGACGGCGGCTGCGGCCACTGCGACCAGTGCCACCAGGTGCTCATCGGCTCCCACCCCGACCTGGAGTGCGTACGCCCCGCCGGGCTGTCCTACAGCGTCAAGCAGACGCGCGAGCTCATTCTGCGCGCGGCGGGCGCGCCGACCCAGGGCCGGTGGCGGGTCATCCTGTTCGAGGACGCCGACCGGGCCACGGAGTCCGCCGCCAACGCCCTGCTCAAGGCCATCGAGGAGCCGCCGCCGCGCACCGTGTGGCTGCTCTGCGCGCCCGCCCCCGACGACCTGATGATCACCATCCGGTCCCGGTGCCGGCTCGTCACGCTCACCACGCCCGGCACCGAGGCCGTCGCGCACCTGCTGGCCACCCGCGACAGCGTCCCGTGGGAGACCGCCCAGTTCGCCGCCCGCGCCGCCCAGGGCCACATCAGCCGCGCCCGCGCGCTGGCGCTGGACGAGGGGGCCCGCCGCCGCCGTGAGGCCGTGCTGTCCATCCCCCGGTCGCTGTCGGGCGTCGGCGAGTGCGTCAGCGCCGCCGAGCGGCTGGTCAAGACCGCCGAGGAGGAGGCCGCCGCCGCCACCGCCGCGCTCAACGAGAACGAGACCACCGAGCTGCGCAAGATCTACGGCGAGGGCTCCACGGGCAAGGGACTCAACCGGGGCCTGGTCCGGGGCGGCGCGGGGGCGCTGAAGGACCTGGAAGACCGGCAGAAGTCCCGCGCCACCCGCATCAAGCGCGACTCGCTCGACGCGGCGCTGCTGGAGCTGGTGTCGTTCTACCGCGACGTGCTGGCCATGCAGTTCGGCGCCGGGGTCGAGCTGGCCAACGACGACCTCCGCTTCGACCTCGACCAGGTGGCCAAGGCGACCACCCCGGAAGAGACGCTGGGGCGCATCGACGCGATCATGCGCTGCCGCGAGCGCCTCGACCTCAACGTCAACCCGCAGATCGCGGTCGAGTCCATGATGCTGTCGCTCAGGGCGTGAAGCTCCGTCCCGGCGCGGCGCGTACTGTGGCAGGTACGTGTCCCCGACGCCGGTAGGAGGCGAGCACGAGCCCATGGGAATGATCATGGCCGTGAGCTTCACCCGCTACGGACGGCTCTACTACCTCGACCCCGGCCCGCACAGCCCCGCGGTGGGCGACAAGGTGCTGGTCCCGACCGACGCCGGGCCCGAGGTGGCGGAATGCGTGTGGGCGCCGCAGTACACCAGCGAGGACATCGACGGCCTGCCCGTCTGCGCCGGCCTCGCGGGCGAGGAGCACCTGACCCGCGACGAGACCAACAAACGCCGCAGGGCCGAGGCTCGCAGCGTCTCCAAACGCCTGATCAAACGCCACACGCTGCCCATGAAGGTGGTCGGCGTCGACTACCTCGACCAGGACAACGTCTACACCGTCTACTTCTCGGCCCCGCACCGCGTCGACTTCCGCGCCCTCGTCCGTGACCTCGCCCGCAACCTGCGCGCCCGCGTCGAGCTGCGGCAGATCGGCCCGCGCGACGAAGCCCGCCTCCAGGGCGGCATCGGCCCCTGCGGGCGCGACCTGTGCTGCGCGACGTTCCTCAAGGACTTCGAGCCGGTCTCCGTCCGCATGGCCAAGGACCAGGACCTGCCGGTCAACCCGCTGCGCATCGCCGGCGCGTGCGGGCGGCTGATGTGCTGCCTCAAGTACGAGCACCCGCTGTACGTCGAGACCCGCTACCGGATGCCGAAGAACGGCAGCCGCGTGAGCACCCCGCAGGGCGACGGCACGGTGGTGGGCCACAACGTACCCTCCGACACGGTGACCGTGCGGCTGGACGACGGCGGCAGGCGCTGCGCGTGCCCGTCGGCGTCGGTGTGCTCGCCGCGCATCCAGCACGACACGATGTACGGCAAGCCGTCAGGCGAGGAGGAGAGCTAGCCCGTCACGCCTCGGCCGCGCGGTAGGCGCGTACGGTCTAGCCCGGGGACGACTCGGCGCGTTCGAGCTGCTCGTCCAGGGCGATGGCGGCGGCGATGAGCGCGAGGTGGGTGAACGCCTGCGGGAAGTTGCCGAGCTGCTCGCCCGACGGGCCGATCTCCTCGGCGAACAGGCCGACATGGTTCGCGTACGTGAGCATCTTGTCGAAGGCGTAACGCGCCTGCTGCAGCCGCCCGGCGCGGGCCAGGGCCTCGACGTACAGGAAGCTGCACAGGTTGAACGTGCCCTCCGAGCCGAGCAGCCCGTCGGGGGAGGCGGCGGGATCGTACCGGTAGACGAGGCTGTCGCTGACCAGCTCCTTCTCCATCGCGTCGAGCGTGCTCAGCCAGGCCGGGTCGCGGGGCGAGATGAACCCGACGCGCGGCATGAGCAGCAGCGACGCGTCCAGCACGTCGGTGCCGTAGTGCTGGACGAAGGCCTGCCGCCGGGGGCTCCAACCGCGGTCGACGATCTGGTCGAAGACGGTGTCGCGAACGCTCGTCCAGCGGGTGACGTCGCCGGGACGCGAGTAGGCGGTCGCCATCCGGATGCCCCGGTCGAAGGCGACCCAGGTCATCAGGCGGCTGTAGGTGAAGTCCTGGCGCCCGCCACGGGTCTCCCAGATCCCCTCGTCGGGGCGGTCCCAGGTGTCGGCCAGCCAGTCCAGCAGCCCGGCGAACGACCGCCAGCCGCGGATGCCGCCGATCTCCTGCGCCTGGGCCAGGGCGTCGGCGGCCTCGCCGTAGATGTCGAGCTGGAGCTGCCCGGCGGCGGCGTTCCCGGCCCGTACCGGCTTCGAGCCCTGGTAGCCCTCCAGGTGGCCGAGGACCTCCTCGGTCAGGTGCGGGTCCCCGTCGACCCGGTACATGATCTGCAACGGCTCCTCCGCGTCGCCGGCGGCGTCCAGGCGTTCGCGCAGCCACGTACGGAACGCCTGGGCCTCCTCGACGAAGCCGAGGTCGATCAGGGCCCGGACGGACAGGGAGGCGTCACGGATCCAGGTGTAGCGGTAGTCCCAGTTGCGCTCGCCGCCGATCTGCTCCGGCAGGCCCATCGTGGCGGCGGCGATCGGCGCGCCCGTGGGCGCGTACGTGAGGAGCTTGAGGGTGATCGCCGACCGGGTGACCATGTCGTGCCAGCGGCCGCGATACCGGGACGAGCGCAGCCAGTCGTGCCAGAAGGCGCGGCAGGCGTCGAAGCTGTCGCGCACCCCGTCGAGGGTCAGCGGCGGCACCGGCGGGCCGGCCTCACCGTCGCTGTCGCTGGTCAGGACGATCGCGGCGATCTCGTCGGCCTGGAGGGTGAAGTCGGCGACCACGTCCTGGCGGTCCTGCCCGTCCTGGCTGTCCTGGCTGTCCTGGCGCAGGACGAGCGGCCCGGCGGCCTGGAGGTGCAGGCTCGTGCCGGGGCCTTCGAAGACGGCTGACCGGTCGTCCAGGATTCTGAGAGCGTGCGGCGCCCGGCCGTAGTCGAAGCGCGGACGGCAGACCAGCGTGAACGGCAGGCTGCCGCGGACCACCCGGGCGACCCGGACGAGGCGATGCCGGGCCGACGGGGTGGCGGAGGTGTCCGGCACCATGAAGTCGGCGACCTCGCCGACGCCTCCGGGAGCCATGTAGCGGGTGACCAGGATGGCGGTGTCGGGCAGGTAGAGCTGCCGGACGGTCGCCCCCTCGATCCGGTCCACGTCGGCTGCCAGCCGGCAGTGCCCGCCGCGTTCGCTGTCGAGAATGGACGAGAAGAGGCTCGGGGAGTCGAACCTGGGCGTGCACCACCAGTCGACGGTGCCCGCCCCGGACACGAGCGCGGCGGTCTGCAGGTCACCGATCATGCCGTGGTCCGCGATCTGCGGGTAGCCGTTCATGATCCCTCCGTTGTGCGCCGGACATACCGAGCGACTGCTCCCCGAGGGGATGGAGCAGCCATTTCAGGCTAGCTCCCGGCATATCCCCCCATGTCATCAGGGGTGACCCGGCCACTAGAGTGCTCGCATGCGCCCCGCCGAACTCCTCCACCACCTGCGCCGCGAGTCAGCCGCCTTCCGCGCCTGCCTCGACGGCGACCTGTCCGCCCCGGTCGAGCACTGCGGCGACTGGACGCTGTACGACCTGGCCGACCACCTCGGCGGCGGCAACCTGTGGGCGGCCACGGCCGTGACCGAACGCCACGGCGACCACCAGGCCCCGCCCGCCCCGCGCGACGACCTCGGCGCCTGGTTCGACCAGACCACCGCGACGCTGCTCGACGTCCTGGACCGCGACCCGTCAGCCGAGGCGTGGACCTTCTACCCGCCCCACACGGTCGGCTTCTGGCAACGCCGCCGCCCGCTGGAGACGCTCATCCACCGCTGGGACGCCGAACACGCCCTCGGCCTGACCCCGGCCCTCGACCCGACGCTGGCCGGCGAGGGAGTGGCGGAGGTGTTCGACACGATGGCCTACCGCATGATCAACCGAGGCATGGCGAAGCCGCCCGCGCACGCCATCCGCGTCCGCGCCACGGACACCGAGCTGACCTGCGTCTACGGCCCCGGCGAACCGGTCGCCGAGATCGCCGGCCCGGCCGCCGACCTGCTGCTGATGCTGTGGGGCCGGCTGCCCCGCACCCACCCCGGACTGTCCTGGGAAGGCGACACCCCCGCCGCCCAGGCCGTGCTCGACGGACCGCTGACCCCCTGAGCCGATTCGGGGGTTTCCGGGGAGCGAGGACCCCTTGGGCTCCTGTAGACTCTTTCAAGCTGTACGGCACGCCGCCTTAGCTCAGTCGGCCAGAGCACTTCACTCGTAATGAAGGGGTCTGGGGTTCGAATCCCCAAGGCGGCTCCAGGTCAGAGGCCCTTCGCGATCGCGCGGAGGGCCTCTGAGCGTCTAACTGGGTGACTAAGAGGCCCAGGACCGTGAGATGCATGCGGCTACGTGAGTCAGATCGGGTCTCACTGTCTGTGGAAGCTCGGGTCATGTGGGATAAATGGGAGCGACGGGGCGAGCCCTCTGGCTAGGATTACCTAGGTGGGGGACGTTACCTTTCTTTCTCAGCGGGAGCCCGTAGATGAGTACGGGCGCGCTTTGTATGCCGTGGCTCGGTCGATAATCCGTGCCCAGCTTGACCAGCTCACAAACGACGACCTTGCCGATCTGAACTGTGATCGGATTGAAGTCACCATGCGGCAGCTTTCCAAGGTTGCTCGCCTTGAGCGTGACAAAGGTATGAGGGGGGACGGCTTCGAATGGGCAGTCCATGAGGCTGTCCTGGGGAAGGAACCTACAACTCTCGATCTACTTGCAACGGCTCTGGCGAGGACATCACCTCGGCTCTTCAAGGGAGCATCTGAGCCCACCTCGCTGCTGTTTGGCTACGAGCGCGCCAAGTATCTGGGATTTCTAGATGCGGTGGTCGAGAACGCCGGCGACGAGGCTGTTCTTCTGCCGGACGGGAGCGGGAGGCCCTTCGCCTTCGGCCCCTGGGTCACTGTGGCTGCGGAGGGTAAGCTCGCGGAGCCGCGTCTGCCTGAGCGTGTGCAACAGGTGTGGAAGACTGATCTGTTCTTGAGTAATGCCGAGTCGCTCAAGTACGCAGCTACCACCATCAAGAGTAATTGGAGGCAGCTGGAGCCTGGTCGTGGGCTGCGCATCGGCATTGTTCCGGAGGCCAGGGATCTTCCCCCTGGCGTTCGCTACGATACTAAGCTGCGAATGTGGATTGCGGCATTCCCTGACCCTAATGGCTTCATGGGTCTGTTCAACGATGCTTACGCAGCTGTGGCAGCTGCAGTGTGCACCTTGGGAAAGCATGAGCGCCCGCCATATTATTTGAAGCCGACTGCTAAGGGACAGCGGCTGCAAGCGCAGATAGAGAAGTATCCGACAGCTAAAGTGATTGATATTGAGGGTGCCCTGAACGAGGCGGCGCAGCAAAACCTGGTGGGTGTCGAACACAAGCTTGTTTCGGTTGAGGCGCCGCCGTGGCTGCACATGAACGAGAAGAGGACGGCCGTGATCGCGCCGCGTCCGAGTTTCGAGCCGCTTGACTGAGCCTGGCTTGTGGGGGACAGTACGGCTCCACAAGCCAGTCATGTCTTGAAGATTCTGTCCATGGCCACCGCGCCCTCCTGGAGCACGGGACGGATCTGCTTGCGGTAGACCAGCTCGGTCACCGCCGTGCTGCTGTGCCCGACCAGCCGTGAGATCTCCTCCAGAGGGATGCCTTGGTCTGAAAGCAGGGACACGAAGCTGTGCCGCAGCTCTCGGGGGTCCACTTGTCGGGGTCGAGGTCAGTCTTGGCGATGACCGCGCGGAACGCGCGTCGCACGTTGTGGGAGTCGAGAGGCGTGCCCACGGTCGAGGCGAACACGAGCCCGTGTTCCGTCCACCGATCGCCTGCCGCCTGCTTGTCCGCCTCCTGCTGTGCCCTCTGGACTTTGAGCGCTTCCACGCAGCGCTGCGGGAGCGCCAGAGTGCGCCGGGACTTTAGGGTCTTGGTGTCCCCGCCGGTACGGACCGACCGCCACACGGCCACGTACGGCGGTACGGCCGGGTCAGCGTCAGGAGCGCCTTCCAGGTCCACGTGGTCCCAGGTCAGCGCGCGGAGTTCTTCGGTGCGTGCGCCGGTGAGCAGGGCCAGCACCAGATACCCATGCATCCGGGTCCCTTCGGCTGCCTTGAGCACCGCGTCCGCCTGAGCCAGCGTGAGCGCCTTTGACGGGCGGCCTTCCTTGCCGCGAGGGACTGAGCAGAGGTCCACCACGTTGCGCTTCACCAGGTCACGGGCCATCGCACGCTTGACGGACCGGTTGAGGTAGGACCTGATCAGGCGAAGCGTGCTCGTGCTCAACGTCTTGGCTTTGTCCGCCAGCCACTTACCCACATCCTGTGCACTGAGTTCGCGACGCTTCCGCTTGCCGTGCCGCTCCCTTCGCGAGGGTCAGGCCGTCCTCGTAGTCCCTGAGCACCTCCTTCCGGATGATTCGGGAGGGCCTTTTTGATCTCCGTACAACAGCGCCAGACAGCCGATACCTATCGATGGACTACGGATTAGGCTGATCCGGTGGATGTGACTGCCCTGGAGAGCCTGCGCTTGGCGGGCGTGGTGGCAAGTCAGTTCACACATCGATCCGAAGCCCCGGTCATAGGCGAGGTCTGGCTCAGATTCGAGACGCTGACTGTCAACCTAGGTGTTGCCGCTGGCTGGGAACTCAGGATCGCCCCCGCGGAGCCCGGGGAGGGCTACGTGATGGAGGAGCTGGGCAGTCGCATGGATGTGATTACCGCTCCCGATGACGTTCCCTTCGTGAGGTATATCGGTCAGCGGTTGCGGTGCTTGGTCGAGGAGTTCGATGACTTCTCCGGCCAACGCATGCGCATGGCCTTCGAGTTCGAGGGTGGAGCTGTCATCGCCCGGAGTTGGGGAGGCGACTTGCAGATAACCCACGCCTAGAGCTTCGGCGGAGATCATCCACAAGCCGTGGGAATGACCCCCGCTGATGTGTTGCATGGCCAGGGTTCTGTGAGGCTAGAAATCCAGGCTGGCGTTGAGCTGGTCGAGCGCCGTGCGGGTCTCCGGGCTGGCGATCTGGGTGTAGACGTTCATGGTCACGGAGATCTGCGAGTGGCTCAGGATGCGCATGGCGACGCGTGAGTGGACGCCGCGGGCGGCCAGCATCGAGGCGCAGGTGCGCCGGATGTCGTGGACACGGATGTTCGGGACTCCGGCGGCCTTGGCGCGCAAACTTGAACATGCGGTTGCCACAACCAAGGCGCAGGACGCGACCTGGCGGTCTTCTACGCTCGCCACCGTATCTTCGCCTCTGGCCGGCTCGAAGGTGGCGCGGGCAGCTGGCCGTCCCATGCCTTCTGGGTCAGAATCCGCAACGGTGCACCACCGTCATAGCTGGGAGAGGGCCTCGCCCTTTCCCGGCTCCTCCACCATCGGAAGGTGAGCATGCAGTCGCCGACGCACCTGCACGATCTTCTGGCCTCGACCATCTTCACCGAGGGGCTCGATGACGAGATGGACCTATGGACGCTGGGATTCAGCGCCCTCTGGGTCAAAGGAATGGATCGCGACGCCGTCGCCAAGGCCTTCTCCCTGGACCTCGCCACCAGCACGCCGAGCCACCTGAACAAATTGCTCGACAACAGCGAGGAAGGCGGGCCCACCTGGGTGGGCGAGGCCGGAGGGTGGACCTGCGTCATTCCGGGGCCGACCGACGACGATTTCCTGGTGCCATTGACGGCGGGTGGGCGGGAGGCGCTCTGCTTCAGTATGGATATGGGTGGCCATGACCATTTCAAGTATTTGAAGGACGGGGAGGTGGTTGTCGCCTTCCAGCCCACCTGGCCCGACCCCGTGCACGGGAGCGATCCGCACGCGCTCGACCACCTCATGGCAGGGCTGCGTTTCCAGACCAGTGGTGACGACGTCATCGAGGATCGCGTGGACGAGGGCGAGAGCATCAGCTCCGTCCTGACGCTGATCGGCCGGATCACGGGGACGGACATCGCCGCTGACTGGCTCGAGGCGACGCACTCGCTCATCCACCCTCGCTAGTGCGTTGACCACGATGGTCCGCCAGGTGCGGATGAGCAAGCTGCTCAGGACGGCCCCAGTGTTGCCGGCGTTCGCTGCGGATGCGGGCTCGTCCGATGGCCGTGGACAGCGGTGGACTGGCAGCTTGGCTCCAGCTTGAAGCGGGTGTGCGCTAGTAGCTGTCGCTCCAGTGGTACCAAGGGCCCTGGATGTGCTCGAAGGTGGAAGCGACCGCCGGGTTGGAGTCATCGACCGGAACGTGCTTGGGGCTCCATACGTAGCCGTAGGGGTCCACACTGGGCCCGTTCTCGCCCACCTTGAAATAGACGCGGTCGCCTTCTCGGTAGACAGCTTGGAACTCAGCCTCTCCGATCTCCAGCGGCCCATTCGTCAGGCTGCTTTCTGGCCTCATCGTCTGGGCGACCTGTTCCATCTTGGCGAATGAACGCGTGACGCGCTGCTCCCCGCCCCACCCGCAGGACGTCAGCGATGCCAGGGCAACGAAGATGATCAGTAATCTCACGCCCCGATTGTCCCTGCCCGCGGGCGTCGCGGGGCGTGTGCTTCCATGACGCTATGGGAGCGGTTGTGACAAGCATCGTCGCGGTACTGGGCACTCTTCTCGGAGCCACACTGAACCACCTGTTAGCCGCACGAACGGCGAACCGGGCGGAACACCTGGCGAGGGCCGACAGGCTCAGGGCGGAACGAATGGACGCGTACTGCACTCTCGGGGGCGCACTCACCAACTACCGGCGCGGGCAGCTTGATCTTTGGTACGCGAGGCAGGAGAGCCCGGAGCAGTCGAGCTGGATCGAGCTGCGCCGGGAGGAGCAGCGGCTGCGGTCCGCGGCTCTGGAGGCGCTGTACCGGATGGAGCTCCTGACGGACGACGAGTCGCTCATCGCCAAGGGCTGGGAGGCGCTGCAGGCCGTCGACCGCATGAACGAGCTGGAAACCGGTGAGGAGCTGGATCGGCAACGGGCCGTTTCCAGGACGCTCATCGCTGCCTTCATCCGTGCTTCGAAGCCGTTCGTCGCCCTTCGGATCGATGGCCCGAAGAAGATCGATGGGTCGAAGAAGATCGAAGGGTCGAAGAAGATCGAAGGGCCGAAGAAATAAGCCTTGCGGTGGTCGGCATACCGGGAACATACCGGGCTCTCATAGGGTCCTCCGGTGCGCCTGATGATCGCCCTGATGCTGTGGCTCAGCCCGCTGCCGCCGGGGACGCAGCCGAGGTTCCCCGCGCCGCTCGACCTGTGCGCGATGGTCGACGCGGACCTGGTCAAGCGGCTCGTGCCCGGCGGTGGGAGCAGGCTGGAGGGACGGCACTGCGTCTGGACGAAGCCGGGCAGCGAGCTGGTGGTCAGGTGGGTCAACGACGACGGGGAGCCCTGGGACTACACCTCCGCGCAGGCTCATGAGGAGTATCGCAGGAGCCTGGCCCGCGACCTCAGCCCGGACACGTCACCCCGTTCCCTCTGGGTCAACGGCGAGTTCCGCGACCTGCTCGGCGGGCGGGCGCGGGTGGTGCGGGGCGTGGGGGACGAGGGCTATCTGCTCGACCACGTCGCGGCGAGCACGGAACGGGTGGAGCTCGTCAAGGTGGTCTTCCGGGTCGGCAACCTGCTGGTGGAGGTCGAGCACTTCGGGCCGGCGCCGGGCGCCCGGCGGCTGCGTCAGGGGGCGGTGGCGGTGGCCCGCCGGATGGCGGACGCGCTGGTCCGGGCGAGCCCGGCCGATCCGGCTGCCGCTCCGGTCGCGCCCGGCACGTACGCGGAGCCGCCGATCGCGTGTGCTGTGCTCAGCCCCGCGCAGGTGCGGCAGCTCGTCGAGCCGTCGACGTACGCGCGGGCCGGGAACTCGGCGACCTGTTCGTGGGAGAAGCCGAACGAGTCCTCGGACCGGCTGCAGCTGAGGCTGGAGTTCTGGGCGCCGCGGCGCGGCCCGGCGGGTGACGGCGTCGCCCAGGCGAAGGAGATGTTCGCCGGATGGCGGGACGACGACACGCGGGCTCTGGACCTCGCGGACGAGGCGCTGGCGTTCCGCGAAGGGACGCCGCAGGTTCCCGGCCCGCCGGTGGTGGTCTTCAGGAAGGCGAACCTGCTCGGGTACGTGCGGGCGGGCGACGAGGCCAAGGCCGAGCGGGCCGCCCGGTGGATCCTGGAGGCGCTGTCGTGATCAGGGTCGTGCTGGCCGTACTCGTGCTGCTCACCGCCGCCGCCTGCTCGGCGGAGCCGGCGCCGCCTCGCCCGACCCGGGCGGCGAGCCCGCCGCCGTCGGGGCCCGGCAGGTTCACCGGGGTCGTCGACCCCTGCTCGCTGCTCACGGCCGAGCAGGTGGAGCAGCTTGTCACGCTCGCCGAGCAGAAGTACGACGAGGGCGGGTGCACCTGGACCACCTCCGGCCTGTCGCTGAAAGGGCAGGCGGTCCACGAGCTCAGCGTCGGCGTCCACCTGGCCGCGGACGTCGCGGCGGCACACGCCTTCTTCGTCAGGCCCCCGGACTCCGCCTTCCCCGCGATGGCGGTCAGGGATCGGCCCGAACCCCACGTCGACGCGCAGGTGGGCGACGAGTCGTTCGTCCAGGCCCCGGCATTGGGGAGGCACGCCACGGTCCTGGCCTTCCGGCTCGGCAACGCGGTGGTCAACATCAACTACGGCTGGCGGGCGAAGCCAGGGCCCCGGCATCAGGAGGGGGCGCTGAAGGCCGCGCGGTGGATCGCCGAGGCGATGGACCGGCCCGCCCCCGCCGTCGCGGACCCGGCGGACGGGCGGTTCGCGGTGGCACCGTACGCCTGCTCGCTGCTGCCGGAGGGGGTTCCCGAGTCGGCGACCCAGTGCGGCGGGCTCAAGCTGCGGCTCGGTCGGGCATGGCAGGGGCGGAGCGGGATCGCCGTGGCCAAGGACATCTTCGCCTACTACCGGAGAACGCAGTGGCCCGAGAAGCCGGCCAAGCCGGTGAAGGGCCTGGGGGACGAGGCGTTCGCGGAACGCGACGGGGCCCGGTTGACGGTGTGGGTGCGGGTGAGCAATCTTGTCCTGGAGATCCCGTTCACGAAGGAGGACGGCAGGCTCACGCCGGAGATGCGGGACGAGGTCGCCAACGTGCTGAGCCGCCTGCCCGCCCGATAAAGCCGGCTGGTCGAGGGGCAACCGCGAGCCGGACTGGGCGCGTACATGGGAGCTTTCTAATGCCCGTGCCATGTACTGAGTGTTACTTGAAAACTACCATCAGTGCTGAACGATGGTCGTTCACGTACACACCCATGGAGGTTCAGTGCGTACATCTCCCCGCAAGCTCGCCGCAGTCGTCGTGGTCGCCGGTGGGCTGGTGCTGCCGGCGTCGGCCGCGCACGCGGTCGTCGACCCGAAAAAGATCTCGGTCCTGGATTCGGTCCAGCGGATCGATCCCGTGCTGATGGCCAACTGCACCACGGGGGGCGCCGCCGATCCGCTCGGAGCCGTGGTCATTCCGCCCGAAGTCCCGCTCGTGGGCTGCCTGACGCTCTGATCGTCCGCCTGGGCCCCTCGCGGTTGCCCGCGGGGGGTCGCTTCGCGTCCGGGGGCAATCTCGTTGATCGCCGAGTGGGTGGAGCCTAGGATGACGACTGCTCCGGGAGGTGAGCCGACCACATGTCTCATGCGAAGACGTCCTTCGTCTGTCTCCCGTGCCGCGCCTCGTACAAGCAGCCCTATGCCGGCGGCTCCGAGCGGCGCTGCCCGCGCTGCGCGGGGGTGCTGATCCACGTCGGGACGGCGTTCGCGGCGCCGAGGCGGCGTGACGTCGCGGCGTGGCGGGTGCTGTCGGTGCTGCTGCACGCGGGCGTGCGCTTCCCCCGGAGCTGCTGTGGCGGGCCCGGCTACCGGCCGCGCACGCTCGGGGAGGTGAAGGCGCGGATGGTGTACGCGCGCCGCACCGGGGAGCCGTTCGCGCAGGCGCTGGTGCGTCCCGACCTGCCATGAGCGCGCGTTACGACGACGTGCTCGGGCCGCTGCGCGAGGCGTACGACCGCAGCGCGCGGCAGCGGGACGCGAGCGGCAAGGCGGCGTGGAAGCAGGCCGAGCGGGAGGCGTTCCTGGGCCGGCTGCCGGACGGCGGCAGGCTGCTGGAGATCGGCGCGGGCACCGGCCAGGACAGCGTCTACTTCCGTGACCACGGCCTGGACGTGGTGGCCGTCGACCTGTCGCCGGAGATGGTCGCGCGGTGCCGGGAGAAGGGGCTCGACGCCCGGGTCATGGACTTTCTGGGCCTGGACTTCGCGCCCGCCTCGTTCGACGCCGTCTATGCGCTCAACTGCCTGCTGCACGTGCCCGACCGCGACCTGCCCGCGGTGCTGGAGGCGATCCACCGGGTGATGCGGCCGGGCGGGCTGTTCTTTCTCGGGGTCTACGGCGGGGGCAGCCTGACCGGGGAGGGGGAGTTCGCGGACGACGAGCAGTGGCCGCCCCGGTTCTTCTCGTTCCGGAGCGACGAGGAGCTGGTGGAGCGGGCGAGCCGGGTCTTCGAGGTCGTGGACTTCCATGCCGTCGGTGCGGACCACTCCCGGTTCCAGTCGCTGACCTTGCGTGCGTGAAGACCCGGCCCGGCGTCAGCAGGCGCTGTGGAGGGCCACCGCGTCGATGCGCTTGCCGAAGTTGGTGTCGTACGCCTGCGCGTAGTCGCCGATGTTGACCTTGCGGAACTCGCGGGGGTCGTAGTCGATGAAGCAGCCCCGGACGTTGGCGTAGAAGGAATAGACGTGGTCGTGGAGGTTGGGCGGCATGTCGCGGTAGCCGTTGGAGGGCATCCAGCGCCAGGGGGTGCCCCGGTAGTCGCGGTCGTGCCAGAAGCAGATCTCGCCGGCCGCGCACTGGGCCGCGGCGCGCTGGAGCGCCGCTGCCTGCTGGACGGCGGCGTTGGCGGGGGCGGCGACGCCGCTGGCGGGCAGCGCGACGGCGGCGCAGAGCGCGACGGCGGCGGCTCGCTTGGTGAATGCCTTCATCAGAGACCCTTTCGGTCCGGGGACGACCTCTAACACCCTCAGTAAGGCAGTGATTACTTATCGTAGTCAAGCCCTGCCCGTGGACGGAGGGCTGCCGGCGTGTAAGGCTGGCGTGACATGAGGTACGTCTTAGCGGCCCTGGGACTCCTGCTGGCGGTCGCCTGCGGGCCGGGTGAGGCCGCGGCGCCTCCGGTCAACGCCGACGACGTGATGTTCGTGCAGATGATGGTGCAGCACCACCGGCAGGGCATCGAGATCGCCAAGGTCGGCGCCGACAGGGCGACCACGCCGGAGCTGAAGACGCTGACCGAGGCCATCGCCACCACGCAGCAGAGCGAGGTCGAGATGATGCTGCGCTGGCTGCACGCCTGGGGGCAGCCGCTGACGCCGCCCGACGGGGCGCACGACCATCACGGCGGGCTGCCGGAGACCGAGCAGAAGAAGATCGACGCGCTCCGGAGGGCGAAGGATCCGGAGCCGGAGTTGATGGCGCTGCTGATCGCGCATCAGGGCGACGCGGCGCGGATGGCCGGGACCGAGGTGCTCGACGGCGCCAATCCCGAGGTCATGCGGTGGGCGGCGCAGGTGCAGGCGTCACGCAGGGAGCAGATCGAGCAGTTGCGCAAGCTGCTCGAACGCTGAGAACCGGAAAAGTCGGCACTCCGTCATAGACGCCGTCCCGGAAAAGTGATTAGATCACTTGATATGTCCGAGGTAGCACGGCCCACTCTCTCCGACGCTCTCACCGAGCGCATGCTGGAGCTCATCCACGCGGGCGGGCACCGGCCGGGTGACCGGCTGCCATCCACCAGGGAGCTCTCCCAGCGCTTCGCCGTCACCACCCCGACGCTGCGCGAGGCGCTGCGCAGGCTGGAGGCCACCGGGGCCATCGAGCTGCGGCACGGCTCCGGCATCTATGTCGGGGCGGCGATCGAGCGGCTCGTGCTGCCCAACCCCAACATGCGCGAGATGCACGGCGCCCAGCTCCTCGACCTGCTGGACGCCCGGATCGTCATCGAGCCGCCGCTGGCGGCGATGGCGGCCGAACGCGGCTCGCCCGAGGAACTGGCCGCGCTCAAGCGGGTGCTCGCCGCCGCCGGCGACCACCTGCGCGGCCAGGACGCCGAGCTGCACGACGCCAACATGACCTTCCATCGGGCCGCCGCCCGGATGGCGGGCAACAGCGTGCTGCACGAGGTCGTGGACTCGCTGCTCACGATCCACGGGCCGGAGCAGCGCCAGATCCTGCAGATCTTCGACGACCGCCGCCGCGACTACGACGAGCACCTGTCGATCCTGGAGGCCATCGAGGCGGGCGACGCCGCGCTGGCCGGGGAGCGCATGCGGGCCCATCTGGTGGACGTGAAGACGGTCATCGAGCAGCGGTTGCACAACCCCCCCAAATGATCAAGGAGGCCGGGAACATGGTCCGGTCACGAGTGGCCACGCTCGGCGTGGCGGCCGTCCTTCTCGCCGCCTGTGGCGGGAACGGCGCCGAGACGGCGCAGAAGAAGACAGAGCTCACCCTCTACAACGACAAGGGCGCGTGGAGCAAGTACTTCGAGGAGATGGGCGCTGCCTCCAAGCAGAGCATCGGCCTGTCCGTGAAGCCCACCGGCTACACCGACTCCGCGCAGTATCAGGCGTTCATCAAGGCCACGTTCCGCACGAACGTCAAGCCTGACCTCTTCACCTGGCAGACCGGGGGGATGCTGCAGGAGATCGTCAAGCAGAAGCAGGTGGCCGACACCACGGCCGTCTGGCAGGAGGCCATCAAGGCCGGCGACCTGTCGCAGGACCTGGCGCCCTATTACACGATCGACGGCAAGCAGTACTGCGTGCCGATGAACGTCGCGTACTGGGGCATGTTCTACAACAAGAAGATCTTCGACGAGCACGACCTGAAGCCCCCGGCCACCTGGGAGGACCTGGTCAAGATCGCCGAGACGCTGAAGCGGCACGACGTGAAGGCGTTCTACCACACCAGCGTGCTGTTCTCGTTCGTCTGGTTCGAGCAGATCATGGCCGGGATGGACCCCGACCTGTACGACCGGCTGTCCACGGGTCAGGCGAAGTACACCGATCCGGGCGTGGTCGCGGTGATGGAGAAGTGGAAAGAGCTCATCGACGCCGGATATTTCATGAATCCGGGCGATAAAACAGACCCCGGCGACGTGCTGAAGACCGGCAAGGCCGCGATGGTCTCGTTCGGCACCTGGTTCAACACCAGCATGACCCAGCGCGACATGAAAGCCGGCGCCGACTACGGCTTCTTCGTCATCCCCAACGTGAACGCGAGCCTGCCCAAGACCTCGATGATCTTCGAGAGCGGCCCGCTGTGCTCCCTCGCCAAGGCCGCCGACCCCGACGCGAGCATGAAGTACCTCAAGTGGTGGACCACCGCCGAAGCCCAGAAGAAGTGGGCCGGCATCCGCGGCGACGTGAGCGCCAACCCCAAGGTCACCATCGAGGACGAGGCGCTCGGCCAGGTCACCAAGGACGCGGGCAGCGGCGAGTACCGCCTGGTCAACCGCTACTTCGAGGCCACCCCGCCGCCCATCCTGACAGCCGCCCTGGACGGTTTCAGCAAGTTCGTCACCGAGCCCGGGACGTACATGGAGGTGCTGGAGACGATCCAGAAGGAGGCCGACGAGTACTGGAGCACGCATCAGTGACGCGCGCCCCGATCCTCGGCAGGTTCAGGCACGGGTACGTCGCCCCCGCCGCGCTGCTCGTCGCCGGGCTGCTCTACGCGCCGTTCGTGTGGACCGCGTACCTGAGCCTGACCCGGTACGACGGGCTGGCGCCGCCCGAATGGGCGGGCCTGGCCAACTTCGCCAAGCTCTTCGACGACCCCGTGCTGCTGTCCTCGGCCGGCAACACGCTGATCTGGGTCGTCGGCACGATGGCGCTGCCCGTGGGCCTCGGCCTGCTGGTGGCGGTGCTGTCCTACGACATCAGGGGCGGCGCCTGGTACCGGGTGCCGTTCATGCTCCCGTACGCGCTCAGCGGCGCCGGGCTGGCCATGGTGTGGAGCCCGGTGCTGTCGCACGGCGGCGTCGCCAATCTGCTCCTCGGCGTCGACACCGCGTTCCTGCAGAAGGCGCCGCACAACACGATCGCGATGCTGCTCGTGTGGACGTGGCAGCAGCTCGGCGTCAACACGCTGCTGTTCGTGGTCGGGCTGCAGTCGATCCCGAAGGGGCCGATCGAGGCGGCCCGGCTCGACGGGGCATCCGGCTGGCGGCTGTTCCGCCACGTCATCTGGCCGCTGATGCGCCCGCTCACCGCGGTCGTGGTGGGGCTGGCGCTGGTGGCGAGCCTGAAGACGTTCGACATCGTCTGGGTCCTGACGCAGGGCGGCCCAGGGCGCAACTCCGAGACGCTCGCCGTGACCATGTACAAGGAGACGTTCGTGGCCGGCGACTACGGTTACGGCTCCACGGTCGCGGTGGCGCTCACCGTGGTCGCGGGGCTGGCGTCCTACCTCTACCTGAAGAGGCAGGTGCGATGATCCGGCGCGCCGTCCTCGTCGTGCTCGGGCTGATCTGGCTCGGGCCCACCTACCTGCTCATCGTCAACGCCTCCAGACCGGCCGAGTCGTACGACCCGGCGCGGGCCTGGGCGCCGCCGGGCGACTTCGCGCTGCTGGACAACTTCGCCCGCGCGCTGGAGGGCGCCGACCTGGGCGCCAGCCTGGCCAGCACCGCCCTCTACAGCGTCGTGTCACCCGCGCTCGGCGTGCTCATCGGCGCGCTGGCCGGTTACACGATCGTGGTGCTGCGGCTGCGGCACGGCTTCTGGTGGTTCCTGCTGCTGTTCGGCGGCACCGTCTTCCCGTCGCAGATGCTGCTCGTGCCGCTGTTCGTCGGCTACAGCGACGCCGGGCTGTACGACAGCCGCCTCGGCATGATCCTGATCTACACGGCGATCAACGTGCCGCTGGCCGCGTTCGTGCTGCGCAACTTCTACAGCGGGGTGGCGTTCTCGATCTTCGAGGCCGCCCGCATGGACGGGGCCTCCACCTGGCGCGTCTTCTGGCGGATCTACCTGCCGCTGGCCACCAGCGCGCTGGCCGCCGTGTTCATCCTGGAGTTCACCTTCATCTGGAACGACCTGATCTTCGGCCTGACGCTGACGCAGACGGCCGAGGTGCGGCCCGTCATGACCGCGCTCGCCGGCCTGATGACCGACGTGTACGCCGGGACGCCCGTCCCGGTCGGCCTGGCGGCGGGCCTGGTCGTGTCGCTGCCCACGGTCGTGCTGTTCCTCGCCACCCAGCGCCTCTTCGCACGGGGCCTGTCTCTAGGGAGTGTTTGATGACGAGCCGGTTGCTGCAGCGCAGCCTCGGATCCCCGGACTACGACGGGATCAGGCAGGCGCTGCGCGACGACACCTCGACGCCGGTGATCAGCGTGCGCGGGCTGGAGGTGCGGGTGGCGGTGCTGCCGCTGTTCACCCACGACGGCCGGCAGGCGGTGCGGGTGTCGAGCACGCGGGCGCTCACGCACGTGCTGGTGGGCGTCGACAGCGCCTCAGGGACCGACGTGACGCTGCTGGTGCCGGAGGTGAGCGCGCCGCGCGCGTTGACGCTGGAGTGCCGCGACGACGCCGGCGTGGTCGGCACCGCGCAGATCACGGTCGGGCCGCAGCGCAAGTGGAACGTGTTCGTCGTGCACCACTCGCACCTGGACATCGGCTACACCGACCCGCAGGGCACGGTGCTGCGCCACCACCTGGACTACCTGGACGCGGCCGTCCGGCTGGGCGAGGAGACCGCCTCCTGGCCCGATGACGCGAAGTTCCGCTGGTCGGTCGAGTCGTCCATGCCCGCGCTGAAGTGGCTGGAGGCCCGGCCCGCTGAGCAGGTCGAGAAGTTCGCCGCGCTGGCCCGCGCCGGGATCATCGAGGTCACGGCGCTGCCGTTCCAGCTCCACACCGAGGCGTGCTCGACCGAGGAGCTCTACCGGCAGCTCCGCTTCACCGGCGAGCTGCGGCAGGCGTACGGCATCCCGGCCCGCTCGGCCATGCACACCGACGTGCCGGGCGCGGTCGTCGGGCTGATCGACGCGCTGAACGCGGCCGGCGTGCGCTACCTGGCCGCCGCGCACAACTGGGCCGGGCGTTCGGTGCCGTACCTGCACGGCGGCGACAAGCTGACCAGGCCGTTCCGGTGGCGGGCGCCGAGCGGGAACGAACTGCTCGTGTGGTTCACCGACACGCCCCACGGCATGGCGTACATGGAGGGCAACACGGTCGGGCTGACCGACTCCTACGAGCTGGCCGACGACCTGCTGCCGCGCTACCTGGCCGCGCTCGCCTCGCGCGGCTACCCGTACGGGCCGGGCACGTTCGGGTGGCAGGGGCCGGACGCGCCGCGCGAGCCGTACGAGCTGGACGTGCTGCACCTGCGGGTGCAGGGCGCGCACGCCGACAACGCCGGGCCGTCGATCGTGCCCGCGTCGATCGCGCGGCGCTGGAACGAGCAGTGGGCCTGGCCCCGGTTGCGCTCGGCGGTCAACAGCGACTTCTTCGACCACGTGGCCGAGCGCTACCACGACCGGCTGGCCGTGCACGAGGGCGACTGGACCGACTGGTGGGCCGACGGGCTCGGGTCGGGGGCGCGCCCGCTCGGGTACGTGCGGCGGGCGCAGTCGGCGTTGCGGACGGCCGAGACGCTGCACACGCTGGCCGGGGTGGACGCGGGGGAGCGGATCGGGCTCGCCTACGACAAGGTGGCGCTGTTCAACGAGCACACCTGGGGCGCGGCCAACCCGTGGGAGGACGCCGAGGAGGCGGGCGACTCGGGCGGGCTGCAGTGGACGCGCAAGTCGTCGGGCGCCTACGACGCGCAGGACGACGCGGCGGACCTGCTCCAGGCGGGCGTGCGCAGGTTCGCGGCGGCGTTGTCGGCCGAGGGCTCGGGTGGCGAGGCGCTGGCGGCGTTCGCGGTGTTCAACCCGGGGACGGCGACGCGGACGGACGTGGTGCGGACGTTCCTGCCCAGGGACGTGGTGCCGGTGGACGTGCCGATCGCGCTGGTGGACGCGCGCACCGGGGAGACGGTGCCGCACCACGAGGAGTACGTCGATCCGGTGGACTGGCCGACGCGGCCGATCGGGCGGCACATCCACGCCGTCGTGCCGGATATTTCGGGATTCGGATACGTACGACTCGACGTCGTGCGCGGCGAGCGGCAGGCCCCCGAGCCCGTCGCCCTCGACCCCGGCGGCGTCATCGAGAACGAGTTCTACCGGGTCGCCTACGACGTCCGCGAGGGCTACATCGGCTCGGTGTTCGACAAGGTCGCCGGCCGCGAGCTGGTCAACCAGGACGCCGCCGCCGGATTCGGCCAGTACGTCTACGACCGCTACGCCACCGCCCCGCACTTCAACCACCTGTCCGGGCACGTCGGCGCGCACGACCGCACCCTGCTCGGCGACCGCGCCATCGCGGGCAACGCCACGATCGTCAGGGCCGAGCGCACCGCCGTCGGCGAGAAGCTGGTCGTCGAGCTGCGCGGCAAGGGCGTCGACTGGCTGCGCACCACCGTCGAGCTGCACCACGGCGTCGCCCGTCTCGACCTGACCTACCAGCTCGCCAAGCAGGGCACCCCGGCCAAGGAGGCGGTGTTCCTGGCCTTCCCGCTGGCCGCCGGGATGCCCACGGCCTGGGAGCTGACCGGCGGCGTCGGCGGGCCTGACGTGCCGCGCGTGCCCGGCTCGGCCGAGTACATGCTGCCGATCCGGCACTGGATCGCCTTCGAGGACCCGGAGCTGACCGTCGCCTGGGCCACCCTGGAAGCGCCGCTGGTGCAGCTCGGCACCATCCACATGCCGTACGCGCCGTTCCCCCCGACGCTCGACCAGGAGGACGGCACGGTCTACTCGTGGGCGCTCAACAACATCTGGGACACCAACTTCCCGGCGCAGCAGCAGGGCGAGACCACGTTCCGCTACGCCGTCAGGTCCGAGGCGGGCGCCCCGGGCAGGCGGCTCGGCGCGCTGGCCGCCGCCGGGCTGACCGACCCGTTCGTGGGCGCGCTGCTCACCGGGCCTGCCGGCGAGGCGGCCAGGACGTACGTGTCGGCCGACCACCCGGACGTGCTGGTGACCTCGCTGGGCAGGGACGGGGAGTCCACGCTGGTACGGCTGCAGTCGCTGGCCCCCGAGCCCGTCGAGGTGACGGTCACCCTGCCGGGCCTGCGCCGCGCGAGCGTGAGCGCCGGCCTGGGCCACGACGTGCGGCCTGCCGACGTGGACGGGGAATCGGTCAAGGTACGGCTCCCGGCCTGCGGGGTCGCCGTCGTCTGGGGGGACCTGTGAAGATCGTTGACATCCGGGCCACGACGGTCGCCGTGCCCCTGGAAGCGCCGCTGCGGCACAGCAACGGCGCGCACTGGGGCCGGTTCGTCCGCACGATCGTCGAGGTCGAGGCCGACAACGGGCTCGTCGGCCTGGGCGAGATGGGCGGCGGCGGCGAGAGCGCCGAGGCGGCGTTCCGCGCGCTCGTGCCCTACCTGAAGGACCACGATCCGTTCCAGCTCGAAGCGCTCCGCTTCAAGATCGCGAACCCGACGGCCTCGCTCTACAACAACCGGACGCAGCTCCTGGCCGCCGTCGAGTTCGCCTGCCTCGACCTGATCGGGCAGCACCTCGGCGTGCCGGTGTGCGACCTGCTGGGCGGCCGGGTGCGCGACGCCGTCCCGTTCGCCTCCTACCTGTTCTACCGCTACGCCGCCGACGGCTACGCCGAGGTGCGCACGCCGGACCAGCTCGTCGAGCAGACCCGCGCGCTCAAGGCGGCCCACGGGTTCACCGTCCACAAGCTCAAGGGCGGCGTGTTCCCGCCGGACTACGAGCTGGAGTGCTACCGGGCGCTGGCCGAGGCGTTCCCCGGCGACCGGTTCCGCTACGACCCGAACGCGGTGCTGTCGATGGCCGAGGCCGTCCGGTTCGGCCGGGCCATCGAGCACCTGGACAACGACTACCTGGAGGACCCGGTCTTCGGGCTGGAAGGGCTGCGGCTGGTCCGCGAGCAGGTCAGGGTGCCGATCGCGACCAACACCGTGGTGGTCAACTTCGAGCAGCTCGCCGCGAACGTGCTGCGCCGGGGCGCCGACGTGGTGCTGCTGGACACCACGTTCTGGGGCGGCATCAGGCCGTGCGTCAAGGCGGCGGGGGTGTGCGAGACGTTCCAGGTGGACGTGGCCGTGCACTCCTCCGGCGAGCTGGGCATCCAGCTCGCGACCATGCTGCACCTCGGCGCGGTGCTGCCCAACCTGACGTACGCGGCCGACGCCCACTACCACCAGCTGCGGGACGACGTGATCGAGGGCGGCCGGATGGCGTACGCGGAGGGCGCCATCGCGGTGCCGCAGGGGCCCGGGCTGGGCGTGCGGCTGGACCGGGAGCGGGTGGCCCGCTACGCCGAGCTCTACCGGGAGACCGGCGGCTACCCGTACGACCGCGACCCGGGCCGGCCCGGCTGGTTCGCCCGGGTGCCGAACGAGCGCTTCGCCGACCCCTCCGTGTCGGTCGAGGTCGCCGTCTGACGGTCGAGCGGGGCGGTCACTTGAGCAGGGCGGTCGCCCGGTCGAGCCGCCGGCCCAGGTTGTCGCGGAAGGCGGCGAAGCGGCGGTCGTTGTCGCGCACGACGGCCCGCTGCAGGTCGGCGTCGGCCGCGTACCAGGCGGCGACCAGGCCGGAGGACCACTTGCAGGCCACGTCCGCGCTCGCGGTCTGCTTCTCCTCGTCGCTGACCTCGGGCTTCTCCAGGTTCCAGCGCCGGTCGGCGATGGCGGCCTCCGGCGACGGGTAGGGGTGGCCGGCCCGTTCCATGCACGCCTTCCAGCGGTCGACGGCCTGCGACACGGCGGGCTCCCTGGCGGCCTGCTCCAGCGTGAGCGAGTCCTGGAGGGCCAGCCATGACCAGTCGGCCTTCGGGGTGTCGCGGCTGAGCTGGGCGTCGGCCCGGTCGAGGCAGCCCTGGCGGCCGTTGAGCTGCCTGCGCGCGGCCTTGGTCAGCTTGGCCGTCCACGGCTTGGCGGGCGAGCCGCCGGCCAGGTGGTAGCCGTGCTCGGCGGCCTGGCGCGGGTCGGCGACGCCGTAGCGGCGGGTGTTGCCGGGGTCGGCCGCCGCGATGGCCTCCTCGTCCTCGGCGGGCGGGTTCACGGTGACGCCGTGGCGGCGCATGCACCGCACGACCAGCAGGTTGTGCGCGTTGGCCAGGACCGCCCGCTGGCCGGGGGTGGGCTTGTAGGCGTCGAACGGCAGCACCAGGTCGGCCACCGAGGTGACGCCGGGCGGCGGCTCCGGGGTGGCGCAGCCGGTCAGGAGGAGGGCGGCGAGGAGTAGGGGCACGCGGCGCCCGGTTTCCGGAAAAATCCGGAAACCGGCGCTGCTTCGGCTCAGTGACACCGGAAAGCTCAGCGGCACCAGATGTCGACCGAGCTGGCGCGGTTGTTGCCGACCGCGTTGTTGGCCAGGAAGCCGTCGTTGGAGTTGTGCAGGAACGTGCTGTGCGCACCCGTGTAGTACGCGTGCTGCCACAGGGTCACCGGGCAGCCGACGCGGTTGCGGACCGAGCTGGTCTCGTTGTCCATGCTGTGCCAGGAGTTGCTGTAGTCCCAGGTCAGCCAGTTGTTGTCGGCGAAGTTGGCGTCGTCGTGGACGAAGTCGCGCCAGTGGTCGACCTGCCCGCGGTTGTAGTCGAAGCCCGCGTACAGGCAGAGCCTGCCGCCGTAGCAGGTGGAGCGGGGGCTCGCCGAGGCGGTGGCCGCGGGGGCGACGACGGTGAGCAGAGCCGCGGCGGCGACGGCGCCGGCGAAACGCTTGGACAGCCTCACAGGGGTCTCCTTGATCGGGGTGAGTCCTTCGGAACACCCGTAACCTAGCGTGAGGCTTCGCGTGCGCTGTGTTATCGACGCGCGTCCGAGGGTAAAAGTGAGCGGCGCCGCTATTCCGGCAGCGCGGCCGGGTTCCTGGCCAGCAGCCCGCCGTCCACCCGGTGCTCCGCGCCGGTGATGAACGACGAACGCGGCCCGGCCAGGAAGGCCACCAGCTCGGCGACCTCCTCGGCTCTGGCCACCCGGCCGAGCGGGTGCGCCCGGCCCCACTCGGCGACCTGCTCCTCCTGCGAAAGGCCGCCGCGCCACAGGTCGGCCGCCCACCGCAGCATCGGCGTGTCGACCGACCCCGGGCAGACCACGTTGACGCGGATGCCGTCGGCGGCGTGGTCGAGCGCCATCGCCCTGGTCAGCCCGTTGAGCGCCGACTTGCTCGCGGTGTAGGCGGCCACCTGCGCCTGCGAGGCGAACGCCTGCACCGACGACATCACCACGATCGACCCGCCGCCGCGCGCCTTCAGCCGGGGCACGGCCGCCTTGCAGGTCAGGAAGACACCCTTGAGGTTGACGTCCATCACCTCGTCCCAGACGTCCTCCGGCGTGTCGACCACCGTGCCGTAACGCTGCACGCCCGCGCACGTCACCACGACGTCCAGGCCGCCGTGCCTGGCCACGGCCAGGTCCACCAGGTCGCGCATGTCGCCCGCCCGGCGCACGTCCGCGACCACGCCCGTGACCTGCTCGCTCTCGAACGCCGACTCCGCGTCGGCCCCGCAGAACACCACCGACGCGCCGCCGTCGGCCAGCCGGTCCACGACCGCCCGCCCGATGCCCGTCGAACCGCCGGTGACCAGCGCCACCTTCCCGTCGAACTCCCTCACGCAAGCACCTCCGCGCGCCACTTCAGCGTCTTGGTCTCGTACGGCTCCAGGACGAGCGCGGTGCCGTTGGCCACGGCCGCCGCCAGCCCGTCGGTCGGCAGACCGGCGAACGGCTCCAGGCCGAGCACGCAGGCCCGGCCCCACCAGGGGTAGTCCGCGCTCGCGCCGAGCTCCTGCCACATCCACAGATACGGCAGCAGCGTGGCGTCCCAGGCGACCCGGATGCCGGGCCCGGCCCCGAGCTCGTACCACCCGTCGTCGCCGAACCCGGTCAGGTAGACGATGTCGCTCGGTCCGCCCCGCGCGGGCACGACGCTCAGGTCGGTGGTGCCGCCGCCGTCGGCCGGGACCACCGGCCACTCCCACGGCCCGCCCGCGCGCACCCGCCGCCCGAGCGGGTTGATCGGCGTGTCGTGCGGAATCACGCGCACCACCTCCGGCAGCCGGATCCGGGCGCCCGCCTTGAGGAACGGCGCCCCGTACACGAGGTGCTGTCCCCACATCGCGTGCAGCGCCACGCCGGACTCGTTCGCCGCCCGCCCCTCGACCTCCAGCGCGGCCCTGCCCGGCCGCAGCCGCATCGTCCGCTCCATCCGGTACGGCAGCCGCCTGGTGCGCACGGTCAGGCGGATCGCGACCTCCTGCTCGGAGTCGGCCACGACCTCGCAGCGCCACGGCAGGCCGGAGACCTCGCCGTGCTGGGCCAGCCGGGCGCCCCGGTACGTGCTGGGCGCGCCGCCGTTGGGGAACGCCTCCTGCCAGCCGCCCTCGTAGTGGTCGGCGAACGGGGCCACGTCGTCGGCGGCGCCCTGGAGGTGCTCGCGCGGGTCGCGCAGACCCTGCGGCGACAGCCAGACGAAGTCGGTGTCGGTCGGCTTGTGCAGGAACTCGACCACGTCGCCGCCCTTGCCGGGCAGCACGGTCACGCGCAGCAGCTCGTTCTCCAGCGTGACGCAGTCGATGCCGTCGAGCGTGCCCTGGCGCAGCCGCGCCGCCCAGTTGCGCATCAGCCGAACTTCACGTTGAGGAAGCGCGGCCGGTAGATGGACACGTCGCGGTAGTGGTCGGTGTTGACGAAGCTGTTGACGTTGTAGGAGACCACCAGGCCGTCTCCCTCGATGGCGGGGTGGGCGTGGGCGTTGTAGGTGAAGATGTTGCCGTTTGTCTCGGGGGTCGTGTAGACGACCTGCTTGCCGGTGAACGGGCCGGTCGGGGAGCAGGAGGCGTACGCGACGATCTTGGCGCTGAGTGCCTCGGTCGTGTCATGAGTTATCAGGACATAGCCGTTGCCGACCTTGCTGACGCTGTACTCGTTCGCCACGCCCGCCATCAGCCTCGCCGAATCCGCCTCGTCCCTCGACCAGGAGCCGCCGGCCGTGCGGAACTCCCACTCGCCGAGCAGGCTCTGCCCCTTCACCCTGGCCAGGTGCATGTACTTGGTGCCGCCCAGGTCCTCCACGCCGTAGACGTAGGTGTGGCCGCCGTCCTTCAGGATCGCCGAGGCCCACGCCACGCCGTGCCCTGACGGCAGGTCGTGCACGCTGACCGGGCGCTCCAACCGGCCCTGCGGGAAGCGCGCCACCACGTTGCGATGCCAGCGCCAGTCCCACGCGCCGGGGCCGAAGCGCTCGTACTCCTGGTAGGTGACCTCCAGCAGGCCGCCCGCGAGCGTCGCGTCACCGGCCCAGAACCAGTGGTCGCCGTCGCGGGGCTTCATCACGGCGGTGGGTGCGGCCGCCGTGCCGTCGTGGATGGTGCGCAGCCTGCCGTCGCGCTCGACGGCGAAGGAGTTGTTGAGGAAGACCGTCGTGCCGCCCTCCTCCACGACCGGCGGGCGGCTGCCGTCGGGGTTGACCCGGCCCAGGAACGTGTCGGAGAACACCCACACCTCCCGGCCGTTCGGCAGCCGCACCGAGTAGGTGCCGTCGGCGCCGGTCCAGTCGTCCAGGCGGCTGTTGTCGTTGCCGTAGTTGGTGAACAGGCTGGTCAGCCGCTGGTCGATCGTCGTCCCCCGGAACGCGGGGGCGCACGGGGAGGGCGTGGCCGGCTGCTCGGGGACGGCGGCGGCCGTCGACGGCACCGGCTTCGGCGGCGCCGCCACGGCCTGCTGCGGCGCGATCGCCAGGGCCGTCACGGCGACGAGGGACAGGAGGGCAGATCTGGCTGAACGCAGTCGCGCCATCGCACACGTCCTTGGGGGTGGGGGCTCCCGTACAGTTCTAGTGATTAGATCACTTGTTGTCTAGGCCCGGCTAGGCTCCTGGCAGATCCCCCGACCGCGCCGGAGCCGCGATGTCCCGCACCACCGCCGTCCTCCGCAGTGCCGCCGTGCTCGCCGCCGCCGTCCCTACCCTGCTGGGCAGCCTGATGCCGAGGCCGGAGTCGTTCGGCTGGTTCGCCTACGCGCCCCTCACCCCGGCGCTCGCCGGCGAGCAGGTGCGCCCCTGGCTCGCTCCGGCACTGCCGGTGGCGCTCGCGCTGCTCGCCCTCTGGGCGCCCCGGCTGCTGCGCCCCGCCGGTGTCGTCCTCGTCCTCGTGGGCCTCGCCGCCAGGCTGGGCCTTCCGCGCGGGCCCTTCGAGGACGACGCCGTCCACTGGGCGTCGGCGGGCGCGCTGGCGCTCGCGGCGCTGCTGCTCCTGGCCGCCCGGGGCGCGCCGCCTGACCGCCAGGCCGTCCTGCCCGCGCTCGCGTGGACGGGTGCGCTGCTGATCCTGCTGGTCCGGCCGGTGGCCGCCGGGACGACACCGCTGGGGCTGCAGACCCTCCTGGCCGCCGAGGCCACGCCGCTGGTCGTGGTCGCCTGGCTGGCCACGGTGGCGGTTCCCCGTAAGGAAGACGGCGGGGTTCCGCAATAGTCGCGGGGCAGGGGGCGTACCAAGCTTTCTGTACGTGTCAGTAAATTTCGTCATCGCGCTCTGTCTCGCCCTTTCGCCGGTGCCGCCGCCCGGCCAGGTCACACCGGCGGCCGTGGACGCGTTCGTGACGCGCTACCAGGAGGCGACGGGGCTGCCCGGCGTCGCCGTCGCCGTCACCAGGGGCGAGCGGGTCGTGCACGCCGCCGGGTACGGCCGGACCGCGGCCGGTGAGCCGGTCACGGCCGACACCCCGATGGCCGTCGCGTCGGTCAGCAAGTCGTTCACCTCGCTGGCCGTGATGCAGCTCGTCGAACGGGGCCTGGTCGAGCTCGACAGGCCGGTGCGCGGCTATCTGCCCGAGTTCGCGATGGCGGACCCGAGGGCGGCGAAGATCACCGTCAGGCAGTTGCTCGACCAGACGTCGGGCATGGCCGACTCGGCCTTCCGGGAGAAGAGCCTGCCGCAGCCCGGCACGCTGGAGGGCGCCGTGGCGCGGCTCAGGACGGCCCGCCTCGCCGCCGAGCCGGGCACGCGCTACAGCTACCACAACACCAACTACCAGGTCGCCGCCCGGCTCGTCGAGGTGGTCAGCGGCCGGCCGTTCGCCGGCTACCTGCGCGAGCGGGTGTTCGAGCCGCTCGGCATGCGCAACAGCACGACCATCGACACCGACCGCGACCTGCCCGGCAGCGCCCGCGGCCACCTGATGGTCCTCGGCCGGGCGGTCCCGGCGCCGGAGCCGGCCGGGTTCGGCAACGGCTCGGGCGGCGTCCTCAGCACCGCCGCCGACATGGCCCGCTGGCTGATCGCGCAGCAGGGCGGCATCCTGTCGCCCGGGAGCGTCAAGGAGATGCGCACCCCCTCCCGCCTGAACGACTCGTACGCGCTCGGCTGGTCGCTCGGCCGGACCGGGCGCGGCACGCCCGTCCTCGAGCACGGCGGCGACCTGTTCACCTCGACGGCCTACCAGCTCCTCATGCCCGGCTCCGGCTACGGCGTCGCGGTCATGGCCAACACCGGCATGGCCTTCGGCGACGCCCGCGCGCTCCTGGACGGGCTCGTCGCCCTCGTCGAGGGAGGCACGCCCGAGGTTCCCCCGATGCCGCCGACCCTGGTCACGGACGCGCTCTTCCTGCTGGCCGGCGCGGGGGCCGCGGCCCTGGCGGCGCGGGGCGTGGCGCGCTCCCGCCGCTGGGCGGCGCGGCGCAGGGGACGGCAGCGGTGGCGGCTGCTGCCCTACCTGGCGCCGATCGCGCTGTGCGCGGCGCTGGCCCCGATCTTCCGGGTGCTGGCCCGGGGCGCCGACATCATGTGGATCCAGGTGGCCTACCTCTACCCGACGTTCACGCTCTGCCTGGTGATCACCGCGATCGGCTGCGCGGTGGTCGTGGCCGCCCGGCTGGTCAGCGCGGTACGGCTCCGGGGGGCGGGGAAATAGGGATGACCGGTGCTGAAACCGGCGTGTAACCTGCGCGGGGATCCGTAGGAGGGGAAATGCCATGGGACACGTCGAGGTCGGCCACCTGACGTATGTGCTGCCCGACGGGCGGCCGCTGCTCAACGACGTGTCCTTCCGGATCGGCGAGGGGGTCAAGGCCGCGCTCGTCGGGCCCAACGGGGCGGGCAAGACCACGCTCATGCGCCTGGTCGCGGGGGACCTGCAGCCGGTCGAGGGGAGCGTCGCCAGCTCCGGCGGGCTCGGGGTGATGCGGCAGTTCGTGGGCAGCGTGCGTGACGGCAGCACGGTGCACGACCTGCTGCTGAGCGTGGCCCCGCCGGCGGTGCGGGAGGCGGCGGCGCGGCTGGAGAAGGCCGAGCTGGTCATGATGGAGCGCGACGACGAGAAGGCGCAGCTCCGCTACGCCCAGGCGATCAGCGACTACACCGACGCCGGTGGTTACGAGATCGAGGTGCTCTGGGACACGTGCACGGTGGCCGCGCTCGGCGCGCCGTACGACAACGTGAAATATCGCGACGTGTCCACCCTGTCCGGCGGCGAGCAGAAGAGGCTCGTCCTGGAGGCGCTGCTGCGCGGCCCCGACCAGACGCTGCTGCTCGACGAGCCCGACAACTACCTCGACGTGCCGGGCAAGGAGTGGCTGGAGGCCCAGCTCCGCGAGACGCCCAAGACCGTGCTGCTGGTCAGCCACGACCGGCAGCTGCTCGCCAACGCGGCCGACCGGATCGTCACCGTCGAGTCGGGCAACATCTGGATCCACGGCGGCGGCTTCGGCACCTACGCCGAGGCCCGCAGGGCCCGCAACGAGCGCCTCGACGAGCTGCGCCGCCGCTGGGACGAGGAGCACGCCAAGCTCAAGGCCCTGGTCAACATGCTGAAGAACAAGGCGCGCTACAACGACGGCATGGCCGCCCCCTACCACGCGGCCCAGACGCGGCTGCGCAGGTTCGAGGAGGCGGGGCCGCCCGAGCAGGCGCCCAGCGACCAGAACATCAGCATGCGCCTGCGGGGCGGCCGCACCGGCAAGCGCGCGGTCATCTGCGAGCGGCTGGAGCTGACCGGCCTGATGCGGCCGTTCGACCTGGAGATCTGGTACGGCGAGCGGGTCGCGGTGCTCGGCTCCAACGGCTCGGGCAAGTCCCACTTCCTGCGCCTGGTCGCCGGCGAGCCGGTCGCCCACACGGGCGTCGCCAGGCTCGGCGCCCGCGTGGTGCCCGGCCACTTCGCCCAGACGCACGCCAGGCCCGACCTGCTCGGCCGCACCCCGGTCGAGATCGTGATGACCGAGCACGCCAAGCTCAAGAACGAGGCCATGAAGGCGCTGGCCCGCTACGAGCTGGCCGGGCTGGTCGCCGAGCAGCGCTTCGACACGCTGTCCGGCGGCCAGCAGGCCCGGCTGCAGATCCTGCTGCTGGAGCTGTCCGGCGCCACGCTGCTGCTGCTGGACGAGCCGACCGACAACCTCGACCTGGCCAGCGCCGAGGCGCTGCAGGACGGCCTGAACGCCTTCGACGGCACGGTGCTGGCGGTCACCCACGACCGCTGGTTCGCCGCGGATTTCGACCGTTACCTGGTGTTCGGGTCCGACGGGGTGGTGTACGAGGCGCCGGAGCCGGTCTGGGATGAAAAGCGGGTCGTACGGGCGCGTTAAAGCTTTGGTACGGCAGGCGCGTGTCCCGGACCTGCCGTACCCATGAACGGGTTATCACGGCAAAGTGATCCCGCGTAGCCGAACCGTCAGCCTCCTCGCACTCGGGGCGATCTGCCTCACCGGGTGCTCGTCGGAGGAACGTCCGCAACAGCAGCTCAAGCCGCTCACGCTCAAGGAGCAGGCGTCGAACGTGGTCAAGTCCGCCGGCGGCTACACCGTCAACTGGGCGGGCGTGCTGACCAACCGCAACCCGTGGCACTTCGGCGAGCACGTGGTGGCCACGGTCGTCGGCAAGGACGCCGCCGGGCGCGAGGTCGTGCGGATGGACCAGCCGCTGGACGCGGTGCCGCCGGGCGGCTCGCTGGTGTTCACCGGCGAGGCCGGGGCGTCGGAGAAGCCGGTCAAGGTGAGCATCGACTACCGGCCGGCCCAGTGGCGGATGGCGGCCAGGATCGCCTCGGCGTTCCGGCCGTTCCCGGTGTCGCGGGTGCAGACGCTGCGCCAGAAGGACGGCTCGTACCTGATCACCGGGTACGTGTCGAACCCGTACCAGGTGCCGGCGGGCAGCCTGGTGGTGAACGCGCTGCTGCGGGACAAGGCGGGCAAGCTGCTCGGCGGCGGGAGCACGTTCGTGGACGACGTGAAGGCGGGCAGCCCGCCGCGCTTCATCCTGACGATCACCGGGCTCCCGCAGGGCAGCGCCGTGGGGCGGACCGAGGTGACGGCCCGCACGTGGGGCTCGACCGGCAGGCCGTACGAGGATCTGGCGCTCGGCGGGATCGTGCCGATGCACACGGTCAAGCCGACCACGGAGCCGTTCCAGATCGACCGGGGCAGCCAGGCGTTGAAAGCCCGGGCGCAATAACCCAATTAATGCGATAAATCGTAAAAGCGGCTGGCGACAACCTATGTTTATCCCGCGGAATCGGTAGAACTACAAGTTACCAATCCATTACCTTCGGTTACATGAGTGACCGTGACCTGGTCGAGGCCCTGCGCTCCGGTGACCCGGGCGCCGTGGCCGTCCTGTACGACACCTACGCCGAAGGCATCTACCGCTACTGCTGGACCCTTCTGCGCAATACCGACAGCGCCCAGGTCGCGCTCCGCGACGCCCTGATCGCCGCCGAGGCGCACGCCGCCGCGCTGTCCGACCCCGACCTGCTGCGGCCCTGGCTCTACGCGCTGGCCCGCGGCGAGTGCCTGCGCAGGCGCATGGCCGACCTGCCCGACGCCGGCGAGACGCTGGCCGAGGCGCCCGAGATCACCGACCCCGACGACGCCGACCTGCGGGTCGTGGCCTGGAACGCCGTCCAGAGCCTGCCCACGGCCGACCGCGAGACGCTGGAGCTGAACGCCCGGCACGGGCTGCCGATGCCGCACGTCGCCGCCGTCCTCGGCGTCACCGCCCGCCAGGCTGAGACGGCCCACGAAGCCGCCCGCGACCGGCTGCGCGACGCCATCACCGTGGAGTTCCTGGCCAGGAAGGGCCCCTACGACTGCCCGCGCCGGGCCCGCATCCTCACCGGCTTCGCCGGCGAGCTGACCGCCGGCATGCGCGAGCAGCTCGTCGCCCACGTGGCCCGCTGCGAGACCTGCGCCCCGCACCGCAACCGCCAGGTGTCGGCCGCCAAGGTCTACGAGCTGCTGCCGCAGATCACGCTGCCCGACGTGCTCAGGGTCCGGGTGCTGAGCTGCTTCGTCGACCCCGAGCTGCACCTCTACCGGCGCTACGTGGCCAGGCGCTCGGAGGCGCTGGACGCCGCCGGGTTTCCCGTTGCCGTCGAGCGGGGGCCGCGCAAGTGGCCTCGGGCGCTGGCAGGCGCGCTGGCGGCGGTCGCGACCCTGGTGGCGATAGCGACGATCTTCGACTACTTCGGCAAGGAGGTCGGCGGGTTGCCCGGCGTCGCCTCCGTCGCGTTTCCGCCGCAGGGCGAGCCGCCCGGCCTCACCCTGCCCTGGTCCGACCGGCGGCAGGTGCCCGGCAGCGTGGAGGTCGACAGCACGGCCACCCGCCCGCTCGGCGTGACCCCCGCGACGGCCGGGCAGCAGACGCCCAGCCCGCAGCCGCCCGTCTTCACCCCGATCGGCGGCGACCCCGAGCCCGTGCCGAGCACCCCGCCCCCGACCGGCCCCGACCTCGGCGACCCCACGCTCGACCCGGTCCACCCCGTCGACCCGGTGACCCCGCCGCCCGGCAAGCCGCGTCCCTCCGGCAAGCCGCCGGTGATGCCGTCACCGCAGCCCGACCCCACCCCGGCGCCCACGCCGACGACGCCCACGCCGTCGCCCAAACCGTCCCCGAAACCGACGGCGAAACCGACGGGCAAGCCGACGAGCACCGCCACGCCGCCCGCCACGGCGACCCCCACCGAGTCGGTATCACCCTCTGTAACGAGCTGAGAGTGTGGCATTCGTTACTGTTGGGAAGTGTGTGCATAGAGTGACCGCAGGGGGATTCTATGCACGTCAGAGCCGGATTCCTGGTCGCCACCCTGGTCGTCGCGCTGTGCCCGCCGGTTCACGCCGAACCGGGGCCGCGTGACGTCGCCAGAGCGCGGCAGGCCGTACGGGATCGTGCGAAGGAGCTCGGCACGGCAAGCGCCGAGCTGGCCGAGGCGCAGGGGCGGCTCGACCGGCTCGCGGCCGAGGCCGAGCGGCTGGTGGAGGCGTACAACGGGGAGGTCGTCCGGCTCCGCCAGGCCGAGCAGGCGCACCGGGAGGCCGCCGCGCGGCAGGGCGCCGCGACCACGGAGGTCGAGCGGGCCCGGCAGGCGGTGGCGATGCTCGCCGCCCAGAGCTACGGCGGGCTGCCGCTGCCCGCCGAATACCTCGGCATGCTCAACGACCACGGCGACCACGACGGCTACCTGCACCGGGCCGGGCTGCTGCGGCAGCTCGGCGGCGAGCGCGGCCTGCTGCTCACCCGGCTGCGCGACGCCGAGGAGGTCGCCGAGATCCTGACCACGCACGCCGCGAGCGTGCACGCCGCCCAGCAGTACGCCGCCGAGGCGGCCGAACGCGCCAAGATCGCCGCCCGGGAGGCGGTCGCCCGGCAGCGGCGCGAGACCAAGGAGCTCAGAGCCAGGCGCGACGAGCTGCAACGGCTCGTCGACGCCGCCCGCACCCGCGCCGAACTGCTCGCCAGGCGGCGGCAGACCCGCATCGGGCACGTGCCGCTCTCCAGCGGCTCCTCGATGGGCGACGTGGCCGCCAACTGGGCGCTGACCCAGCTCGGCAAGCCCTACCTGTGGGCCGCCGACGGGCCCGCCAGCTACGACTGCTCCGGCCTGACCATGCGGGCCTGGGAGCGGGCCGGCGTGCGGCTCGACCACTGGACGGGCACCCAGTGGACGTCCGGGCCGCACGTGCCGCTCGACCAGCTGCGCCGCGGCGACCTGCTGTTCTTCGGCTACGACAAGAACGACCCGTCGACCATCCACCACGTGGGCATGTACGTCGCGCCGGGGCTCATGGTGCACGCCCCGCAGACCGGCGACGTCGTGCGGATCGCGTCGATGTGGCGAGGGGACCTGGTGGGCGCCACCAGGCCCCGCTGAAGGTCAGTGGCCGTGGCCCTCGTCCTTGGCCCGCTGGAAGGAGCGCTCGATCTCGGCCTGCGCCTCCATGCGGCCCACCCAGTTGGCGCCCTCGACCGACTTGCCCGGCTCCAGGTCCTTGTAGACCTCGAAGAAGTGCTGGATCTCCAGCCGGTCGAACTCCGGGACATGGTGGATGTCCTGGATGTGCGCCATGCGCGGGTCGGTGGCGGGGACGCACAGGACCTTGTCGTCGCCGCCCTTCTCGTCGGTCATCCGGAACATGCCGACCGCCCGGCAGGTGATGTAGCAGCCCGGGAACGTCGGCTCCTGCAGCAGCACCAGCGCGTCCAGCGGGTCGCCGTCCTCACCGAGGGTGTTCTCGATGAAGCCGTAGTCGGCGGGGTACTGCGTGGAGGTGAACAGCAGCCGGTCCAGCCTGATCTTGCCGGACTCGTGGTCCACTTCATACTTGTTCCGTTGCCCCTTGGGAATCTCAACGACAACGTCGAACTCCACCGCGGTTCCTCCGCTCGGCCCCCCGGGCACCCCCGGGCGGGCGTTAATGTCTCGTAGGCGAACACCAGGAGAGAGGTCAGGCGACGTGGCGCGGCACGAGCGGTGGGTGATGCTGACCACTCTCGTCATGCTGCAGGTCGTGACCATCGTCACCGGCGTCTATGCGATGAACAACGACCTCGACCTGAGCGCGCTGACGAGGCGGCCGTCACCGGCCGAGACGAGCGCGTCTCCCGAAGGGGTTCCCCCCGTCCCCGTGGTCACCGCCGGGCCTGTGCTGGCCCAGCTTCCGGCGAGGTCAGGAGACGGACCTCTCCCGACTAAGGGTACTTTGACGCAGCAGCTCACCGATGCGCTGGGTGACGAAGCGCTCGGCAAGCGCGTCGGCGCCGTCGTCGTCGACGTCACGACCGGCGAGCAGATCTTCGCCGCCGACCCCGATACCGGCATCACCCCCGCCTCCACCACCAAGGTCGTCACCGGCGCCGCCGCGCTCGCCTCCCTCGGCCCCGACACCCGCCTGGCCACCCGCGTCCTCCAGGGCGGCTCCGCGAACGCGATCGTGCTCGTCGGCGGCGGCGACCCGATGCTGCGCGGCCCCCAGGCCAGGCCCGGCGACTTCACCGACCAGGCGTCGCTCACCACGCTCGCCTCCCGCACCGCCGCCGCGCTCAAGGCCCGCGGCGTCACCAAGGTCACGCTCACCTACGACGCCTCCCTGTTCACCGGGCCCGTCCAGGCGCCCGGCTGGAAGCCCAACTACGTGCCCGACGGCGAGGTCGCCCCCGTCCACGCCCTCACCATCGACGAGGGCCGCCAGATCCCCGGCCAGCGCCAGCCCCGCGTCGCCGACCCGGCCGCCCACGCCGCCGCCGCCTTCGCCGGCGTCCTGCGCAAGCACGGCATCAGCGCCGCCAGGTCCGTACGCCCCGGCAAGGCCCCCGCCGGAGCAGCCGAGCTGGCCAGGGTCGAATCCGCGCCGATCTACGCCCTCGTCGAGCACACCCTCACCTTCAGCGACAACGACCTCGCCGAGGCCCTCGCCCGGCACGTCGCCATCAAGGAAGGCCAGCCGGGCTCGTTCGCCGGGCTCGCCAAGGCCGTCCCCCAGGTGCTCCACCGGCTCGGCATCACCAAGGGCGTCCAGGTGTCCGACGGCAGCGGCCTGTCCATCCGCAACCGCATCAGCGCCTCCGCCATGGCCCGCGCCATCGCCCTCGCCGGCTCACCCCAGCACCCCGAGCTGCGCGCCGTCGCCTCCGGCATGCCCATCGCCGGCTTCACCGGCACCCTCGGCAACGGCCGCCGCTTCACCGGCGCCGACAGCAAAGGCCAGGTCGGCCTGGTCAGGGCCAAGACCGGCACCCTCAACCACGTCAACACGCTCGCCGGACTCGCCACCACCAAGGACGGCAGGCTGGTCACCTTCGCCTTCCTGGCCGACCGCGTCCCCGTCTACGCCGAACCCGTGCTCGACAGGCTGGCCGCCATCGTCGCGCGGTCTTGACGAGAAACACGTACGGTGGACGTTATGCAGGTGATCGACTGGGATCTGGCCGTCACGACCGGCACGCGCCTGGTGCGCCCCGGTCCCCAAGTGAGCCGGGAGGAGGCCAGGCAGGCCGTCGCCGAGCTCCGCACGCTTTCGCGCGAGGCCGAAGGCCACGTACGCGAGTTCACCAAGATCCACACCGAGACCGCGCCACAGCCCGCGACCATCGTCGACCGGCCCGGCTGGATCCGGGCCAACGTCGAAGGCTTCCGCGTCGTGCTGGAGCCCCTCACGCAGAAGGTCGCCAACGGCGCCAACCCGCCGCCCGCGATCATCTCCGCCGTCGGCTCCCGCATCACCGGCGTCGAGGTCGGCGCCGTCCTCGCCTTCCTTGCCACCCGGGTCCTCGGCCAGTACGAGCTGTTCCTGCCGCCCGACCCCAGCGGACGCGAGCCCGCCGGCCGCCTCACGCTCGTCGCGCCCAACATCGTCAACGCCGAGCGCGAGATGAACGTCAACCCGCACGACTTCCGCCTGTGGGTCTGCCTGCACGAAGAGACCCACCGGGTCCAGTTCACCGGCGTCTCCTGGCTGCGCGAGTACGTCCGGTCCCAGATGACCGACTTCCTGCTCGCCTCCGACCTCGACCTGCCCACGCTCGTCGACCGCCTGCGCGGCGCCGCCGACACCGTCGCCGACGTCGTCCGCGGCGGCGAGGGCAACCTCATCGACGTCATCCAGTCGCCCCAGCAGAAGGAGATCCTCGACCGGCTCACGGCCGTCATGACCCTCGTCGAAGGGCACGGCGACTATGTGATGGACGCCGTCGGGCCCTCCGTCGTGCCGTCGGTCGCCGACATCCGCGCCAAGTTCGCCCAGCGCCGCGAAGGCGGCTCCCGCCTCGACCGCACCATCCGCCGCCTGCTCGGCATCGAGCTCAAGATGAAGCAGTACGCCGAAGGCTCCGCCTTCGTCCACCGCGTCGTCGGCCAGGCCGGCATGGACGGCTTCAACCGCGTCTGGACCTCACCCAACACGCTGCCCACCCCGGCGGAGATCTCCGACCCGGACGCCTGGATCCGCCGCGTAATCGGCACCCCCGCCCTCCCCAGCTAACCCCCGGCGCGGCCGCCTGACGGCAGCCGGTCGTCCATTGGGAAGGGCGTGCCTTCAGTGGCGCACCCTCGAACGGCCCTCCGCCCTCCCCTCCGGCGCCGGGTCGGTGGGGTGGTGGTCGGCGCACTCGTACGGGTTGACGGTCCGGGCGGGGAGAATGGGGACGTGGGACCGCATCCGGCTGTAGCCGATGTTCGCAGGATGGTGCGTGAGGCGCTGGCGGACGTGCCCGAGGGGGCGCTGGTGCTCGTGGCGTGCAGTGGGGGCGCCGATTCGCTGGCGTTGGCGGCGGCGACGGGGTTCGTGGGGCCGAGGGCGGGGCTGCGTACGGGGCTCGTGAGCGTCGATCACCAGCTTCAGGAGGGCTCCGGGGAGCGGGCGGCGCGGGTGGCGGCGCTGGCGGGGGAGCTGGGCCTGGGGTTCGGTGAGGTGCGGGCCGTGGTGGTGGGCACGGCGGGCGGGCCCGAGGCGGCGGCCAGGGATGCGCGTTATGCCGCGCTGGGAGAGGCGGCCGAGGCTCATGGGGCGGCGGCGGTGCTGCTGGGGCACACGCGTGACGATCAGGCGGAGACCGTGCTGCTGGGCCTGGCGAGGGGGAGCGGGCTGCGCTCGATCGCGGGGATGGCGGCGGTGTCGGGCGTCTATCGGCGGCCGTTCCTGGAGCTTTCGCGGGCGACGACGGTGGCGGCGTGCGAGGCGCTGGGGCTGGCTCCGTGGCAGGATCCGCACAACGACGATCCGCGGTTCACGCGGGTGCGGGTGCGGGCGGTGGCGCTGCCGGTTCTGGAGAGGGAGCTGGGGCCGGGGGTGGCGGAGGCGTTGGCGCGTACGGCGGGGCTGGCGCGTGAGGACGCGGACGCGCTCGATCAGTGGGCCGAATCGGTGTACCAGGATTGCGCTCTAAGCGATATCGCCGGAAACGTGACGCTGGCCGTACGGGCTCTGGAAGGGGTCCCCGGGGCCGTACGGACACGAGTGCTGCGGCGGGCGGCGCTCGCGGCGGGAGCGCCCTCCGGGGCGCTCTCGGCGGGGCACGTGCGGGCGGTGGAGCGGCTGATCACGCGGTGGCACGGGCAGAAGGCGGTGGACCTGCCCGGGGGTCTGAGCGCCGTCCGGCGGTATGGCACCCTGATAGTCGCCATCCGTCCCATCGCGTAAGGAACCAACAGGTGGACGCTGCCGACATGGGCAAGGATCTGGAGAAGGTCCTCATCCCGGAGGACGAGCTCCAGGCCAAGATCAAGCAGCTGGCCGGGCGCATCGACGAGGACTACGCGGGCCAGGAGCTGCTGCTCGTGGGCGTGCTCAAGGGCGCCGTCATGGTGATGGCCGACCTGGCCAGGGCGTTGCACGTGCCGGTGCAGATGGACTGGATGGCGGTGTCGTCCTACGGGGCCGGCACCAAGTCGTCGGGCGTCGTGCGGGTGCTGAAGGACCTCGACACCGACATCATGAACCGCCACGTGCTCATCGTTGAGGACATCATCGACTCCGGCCTGACCCTCCACTGGCTGCTGGAGAACCTCAAATCGCGCAACCCGGCCTCGCTGGAGATCTGCACGGCGCTGCGCAAGCCCGACGCGGTCAAGGTGCCGATCGACGTCAAGTACGTGGGCTTCGACATCCCCAACGAGTTCGTGATCGGCTACGGCCTCGACTACGCCGAGCGATACCGGAACCTTCCGTTCATCGGGACCCTCGCGCCGCACGTTTACCGCTAGCAATCCTGACTGTGGCCGGGAACACCGCGTGCCTTGACGTACGTTGGTAGGGCAAGACCGGTGTAGCGGGCGGTCCCTCCGTGCGCTCCTCCGGTGTACCTTCTGACTCCGGGAGGGTGACCCTGCGTCCCCTTCGGGTAGTCAGAAGTCGCGGTGTCGGATGCCGCGGCCCCGGGATTTCCCGGGGTTCCAGGCCATGGTCAGGAAGGGACGGGCCCGCAAGGGGTTCCGCATCGGATGGATCTCAAGCGATTTACACGTGGGCCACTGCTGTGGATCCTGGGCATCGTCGTGCTGCTCCTGCTCGTCACCCAGCTCTGGAGCGGCGGCGGCAACTACAAGCAGGCCGACACGTCAACGGTGCTCCAGCAGATCCGCACCGGCAATGTCAGCAATGCCAAGATCATCGACAAGGATCAGCGGATCGAGCTGACGCTGCACAGCCCGATCCAGGTCGGCGGCAGCGGCACGCCGACGAAGACGATCCAGTCTGACTGGGTCACCGGCTACGGCGCAAAGCTGACCGACGAGCTGCAGGCGCAGGTCGACGCCAAGAAGACCAAGAGCTTCGCGACCGACGTGCCCCAGGAGAGCTTCCTGGTGAGCCTCCTGCTCAGCTTCCTGCCGATCGTCATCATCGTGCTGATCTTCCTGTTCATCATGAACCAGATGCAGGGCGGCGGCAGCCGGGTGATGAACTTCGGCAAGTCCAAGGCCAAGCTGATCACCAAGGACACCCCCAAGACCACGTTCGCCGACGTCGCAGGCGCGGACGAGGCCATCGAGGAGCTTCAGGAGATCAAGGAGTTCCTGCAGGCCCCGGCCAAGTTCCAGGCGATCGGCGCCAAGATCCCCAAGGGCGTGCTGCTCTACGGCCCGCCCGGCACCGGCAAGACCCTGCTCGCCCGCGCGGTCGCGGGTGAGGCGGGCGTGCCGTTCTACTCGATCTCCGGCTCCGACTTCGTCGAGATGTTCGTCGGCGTCGGCGCCTCCCGGGTGCGTGACCTGTTCGAGCAGGCGAAGGCCAACGCCCCGGCGATCATCTTCATCGACGAGATCGACGCCGTCGGCCGCCACCGCGGCGCCGGCCTGGGCGGCGGTCACGACGAGCGCGAGCAGACGCTCAACCAGCTCCTCGTCGAGATGGACGGCTTCGACGTCAAGGGCGGCGTGATCCTCATCGCCGCGACCAACCGGCCCGACATCCTCGACCCGGCGCTGCTGCGTCCGGGCCGGTTCGACCGGCAGGTCACCGTCGACCGTCCCGACCTGGAGGGCCGTAAGGGCATCCTCAAGGTGCACGGGCGCGGCAAGCCGTTCGCGCCGGGCGTCGACCTCGACGTCATCGCCCGCCGCACCCCCGGGTTCACCGGCGCCGACCTGGCCAACGTGATCAACGAGGCCGCGCTGCTCACCGCGCGCGCCGACGAGAAGCTGATCACGATGGACATGCTGGAGGAGTCGATCGACCGTGTCATGGCAGGGCCCGAGCGCAAGACGCGGGTCATGTCTGACAAGGAGAAGAAGATGATCGCCTACCACGAGGGCGGTCACGCGCTGGTGGCGCACGCGCTGCCGAACTCCGACCCGGTGCACAAGATCACGATCCTGTCCCGGGGCCGTGCGCTCGGCTACACGATGACGCTGCCGATGGAGGACAAGTTCCTGGCCACCAGGTCGGAGATGATGGACCAGCTCGCGATGCTGCTGGGCGGCCGCGCGGCGGAGGAGCTCGTCTTCCACGAGCCCACCACCGGCGCCTCCAACGACATCGAGAAGGCCACGGCCGTCGCCCGCCGCATGGTGACCGAATACGGCATGAGCGAGCAGCTCGGCGCCCGTAAGTTCGGCAGCGGCCAGGCCGAGGTGTTCCTGGGCCGCGAGATGGGCCACGAGCGCGACTACTCCGAGAAGATCGCCTCCACGATCGACGAGGAAGTCCGCCGGATGATCGAGACGGCGCATGACCAGGCGTGGGACATCCTGGTCGAATACCGCGACGTGCTCGACAACCTGGTGCTCGAGCTCATGGAGAAGGAGACGCTCTCCCGCGCCCAGGTGCTGGAGATCTTCTCCCCGGTGGTCGTCAAGGAGCACCGCCCCTCCTACGCGGGCTACGGCAAGCGGCTGCCCTCCGACCGGCCGCCGATCCTGACGCCGAAGGAGCAGTCGGCCAACGGCTCGCTCACCTCGGGCCACCAGGACGCGCTGCCATCCGGGGACAGTGCGTGAAGCCGCACGACGTAGATTTCGGCCGGATCGAGAAGGCCGTCCGCGAGATCCTGTACGCCATCGGCGAGGATCCCGACCGCGACGGCCTTCTCGAGACGCCCGCCCGTGTCGCCCGCGCCTACGCCGAGCAGTTCTCCGGCCTGCACCAGACCCCGGAAGACGTGCTCAACAAGGTCTTCGACGTCGACCACGACGAGATGGTGCTGGTCAAGGACATCGAGGTCTACTCAACCTGTGAGCACCATTTGGTGCCTTTTTACGGGTCGGCCCACGTCGGCTACATCCCGAACGACCAGGGTCAGGTGACGGGCCTGTCGAAGCTGGCCAGGCTGGTCGACGTGTTCGCCCGCCGGCCGCAGGTCCAGGAGCGGATGACGTCGCAGATCGCCGACGCGATCATGCGGGTGCTGGAGCCGCGCGGCGTCATCGTCGTGGTCGAGGCCGAGCACCTGTGCATGACCATGCGGGGCGTGCGCAAGCCCGGCGCCAAGACCGTCACGTCGGCCGTCCGGGGCGACTTCCGCACCAGCGACAAGACCCGCGCCGAGGCGATGGCGCTGATCCTGGGACGCTGACGCCTGACCGCGCCGCATGCATTCCGCCGGGGATGGATCGTTATCCACAACCAGGGACCCGCGATATCACCAGGTATGGGCGAGCGCCTAGGCTTGGCCTCATGACGAGAGTGCCGGGGCTGGGCGACGAGGACCGGTGCCTTGTCATGGGCGTCGTCAACGTGACCCCTGACTCGTTCTCCGACGGCGGCCTCTGGTTCGACGAGGGCGTGGCGATCCGCCGCGGCCTGGAGCTGGTCGCCGAGGGGGCCGACATCGTCGACGTGGGCGGCGAGTCCACCAGGCCGGGCGCCGCCAGGGTGTCGCTGGAGGAAGAGCTGGCCCGCGTGGTGCCCGTGATCAGGGCGCTCAACGCGGAGGGCGTGGCCGTCAGCGTCGACACGATGCGCGCCGAGGTGGCCAGGGCCGCCGTCGAGGCAGGCGCGCGGCTGGTCAACGACGTGAGCGGCGGCCTGGCCGATCCCGCCATGCCGCGCGTGGTCGCCGCCACCGGCGTCCCCTACGTGGTGATGCACTGGCGCGGCCACAGCCAGGACATGGACAGCCGCGCCGTCTACCACGACGTGGTCACCGAGGTGCGCGAGGAGCTCGCCAAGCGGGTCGACCTGGTGCTCGCCGAGGGCGTGTCCGAGGAGCAGATCGTGCTCGACCCCGGCCTCGGCTTCGCCAAGAACGCGGCGCACAACTGGGCGCTGCTGGCCGGCACGCAGCAACTCGCCGAGCTCGGCTATCCGCTGCTCATCGGGGCCTCGCGCAAGAGGTTCCTGGGGCGGCTGCTGGCCGGCGCCGACGGCACCCCCCGCCCGTTCAGCGGCAGCGACGACGCGACCCTGGCCGTGACCGCGCTGGCGGCCCGTGAGGGCGCCTGGTGCGTACGGGTCCACCACGTAGGTCCCAACGCCGACGCCGTGCGCGTGGCCGCAGCATGGAAGAGAGCCGGAGCCAACACATGAGCGTCGACACCGCCGCCATCGAGACGGTCAACCAGGACTTCTACACCGCGATCGAGGACGGCAACCTCGACAGGATGACCGAGATCTGGGCCGAGGACACTGCCGACGACCAGGTGAGCTGCGTGCATCCCGGCTGGACCCTGCTGACGGGCCGCTCGGAGGTGCTGAGGTCGTGGGCGCTGATCATGGCCAACACGACCTATATCCAGTTCGTGCTCACCGACGTCAACACCACGGTGCTGGGCGACGTGGCCGTGCTCACCTGCGTGGAGAACATCCTCACCGCGGGCGAGGAGGGCGAGTCGAGTTTCGCCGCCGGCAAGGTGGTGGCCAGCAACGTCTACATCCGCACGGGTCAGGGCTGGCGGCTGTGGATGCACCACGGCTCGCCGGTGCTGCAGGGCGATGACGACGAGGAGGAGGAAGGCGAGCTTGAGCGCTGACCGGATCGCGCTGAAGGGCCTGCGGGCCCGGGGGAGACACGGGGTGCTCGCGGCCGAGCGTGAGCTGGGGCAGGAGTTCGTCGTCGACGTGACGCTGTTCCTCGACACCGCGCCGGCCGCGGCCGGTGACGACCTGGCCAGGACCGTCGACTACGGCGAGCTGGCCCAGGACCTGGTCAAGGTGGTCGAGGGCGAGCCGGTCGACCTGATCGAGACGCTCGCGCAGCGGCTGGCCGACGTCTGCCTGGCCCGGGAGCTCGTCGAGTCGGTCGAGGTGAGTGTGCACAAGCCGGCGGCGCCGATCCCGCTGCCGTTCGGCGACGTGGTGGTGACGATCGAGCGGAGGCGCGCATGAAGGTCGTCCTCGCCCTGGGCGGCAACCTGGGGCGGCGGTTCCTGACGTTGCAGGGGGCCGTCGACACGCTGTTCGACGCGCCGGGGCTGGAGTTCGTCGCGGCGTCGCCGGTCTACGAGACCGATCCGGTGGGCGGCCCGGGGGGCCAGCGCCCTTATCTGAACGCGGTGGTCGTGGCGGAGACCACGCTGCCGCCGCGCACGCTGCTGGAGCGGGCGCAGAGCGTGGAGAACGCGTTCGGGCGGGTGCGCCAGGAGCGGTGGGGGCCGCGCACGCTCGACGTCGATCTGATCATGGTGGGTGACACGGTCAGCGACGACCCGGAGCTGACGCTGCCGCATCCCCGGGCGCACGAGCGGGCGTTCGTGCTGGTGCCGTGGGCGGCGGCCGACCCTGACGGTGAGCTGCCGGGGCGGGGCCGGGTGGCCGACCTGCTCGTGGGCCTGGACCGGCGGGGTGTGCGGTTGCGCGAGGACCTGAAGCTGCAGAGGCCGGATTGAGGCCGACCCGGCCCGGCGTGCTCGTCGGGCTCATCGTCGTGGTCGCGCTGATCGCCTGGGGCGTGGTGCGGCTGGTCTACGTCGATCTGGTGCTGGTGCCGTGGACGGCGATCCCGACGATGCTGCTGCTGGCGATCGGCGAGGCCTACACCGCCTGGATGACGAAGGCGCGGATCGCCCGCAAGCCGGGCACCAAGCCGGTCGAGCCGCTGGCGGTGGCCCGGCTGGCGGCCCTGGGCAAGGCGTCGGCCTACGGCGGCGCGGTGTTCGCGGGGCTGTTCGGCGGCTTCGCGCTGCACACGGTGCAGCTCTTCGCCAAGGAGACGCCGCGGTCGGAGTTCTTCGTCTCGACGGGGTCGTTCCTGTCGTGCGTGGCGTTGATCGTGGCGGCGCTCTTCCTGGAGCACGCCTGCCGCGTCCCGAAGGATCCGGAGGATCAGCGGCCCGGCTAGCCGCTCGTCCTCCTGGCGTTGTAGGTCTGGCGCCACTGTTCGGCGGCCTGCAGCATCGCCTGGCCGACGTGGTCGAAGAAGTCGCCGATGTCGCCTAGCCGGGCTCCGGCGGGCGAGGTGGCGCCGAGTGTCGCCGCTCCCCGGCGGGCGAAGTCGGCCAGCAGCGTGTTCTGGCGGGCGCTGGCCAGCCAGCCGCGGAACCAGGCGTCGGCGTCGATGACGTAGCGGTCGCGCCGCCGGCGGGGGTCGCGTTCGCGGCGGATGAGCTCCTGCTGTTCGAGCTCGCCGATGGCCTTGGAGATGGACGCGGGGCTGACCTGCAGCTTGTGGGCGAGCTCCGCCGCGGTGAGGCTGCCGCTGTCGGTGAGGTAGAGGCTGGTGAGCACGCGGGCGGTCATCCGCGACAGCCCGGTGTTGATCATGAGTTCGGTGAACTGCTCCTCCAGCTCGCTGACCGTCGCGTGGTCGCCGCCCTCGGGAGCCGGCGGACGTCTGCGGGCGCGCTCCCGGGTGGCCTGGTGGGCCCGGTCGGCCTGGTAGCGCTCGGGGCCGCCGTTGCGGGCGATCTCCCGGGTGACGGTGGACAGCGGCCGGTCCAGGCGCGTGGCGATCTCGGTGGGGGTGAGCCCCGCGGCCAGTCCGCCGGCGATCTGCCGGCGGTCCTCGTGGGTCAGCCTGCCTCCTGGCATGGGCGGCGCCTTTCCTGGTCGTACGCGCTGCGGTCGGGTGCAGTCTTGCATTCGTGCTCATCTCATTGCAAGTCAGTGGCTTGCATTCATGCTCACTGTCATTGCAATTACGCCTTCTATCTGGGCTTTAATGATTGACAGATTCACGAATGCAAATTAGCGTTTCGCATATCGTAAACAGTCTCTCGAAGGGAACTGACGTGATCGCAGACGTGCAGCGGGTGCTCGACCGGACGGTGGCGGCCGAGCTCGCGCCCGGCATGGTCGCCGAGGTCCGCGACGGCGACCGCTCCTGGTTCGGCTCGGCGGGGGTGTCGGACACCGCGACCGGACGCGAGCGACGGCAGGACGAGCGGTTCCGCATCGGCAGCGCCTCCAAGGCCTTCACCGCCACGGTGGTGCTCAAGCTCGTGGCCGAAGGCAGGCTGAGCCTCGACGACACCCTGGACAAGCACCTTCCCGGCCTGTTCGACGGCAGCGCCTACGAGCCCGGCAGGATCACCATCAGGCAGCTGCTCAACCAGACCAGCGGCCTCTACGCCTACTCCAACGACGAGAAGTTCTTCGCCAAGGGTGTCGGCGCGGAGTGGTTCCAGCACCGCGACGACGCCTACACGCCCGAGCAGCTCGTCCGGATCGCCCTGGCCCACCCGCCCGTCGACGAGCCGGGCCGGCGGTTCGGCTACTCCAACACCAACTACGTCCTGGCCGCGATGATCGTCGAAAGGGTGACGGGCCGGACGTTCGACCAGGAGCTCGTCCGTAACGTCAGCCGGCCCCTGCGCCTGACCGGCACGTCCCTGCCCGTCGCCGACCCCGGGATCGCCGGCCCGCACCCGGTGCACTACTCCACCCTGTTCTCCGCCGACCCCAAGCCCGAGATCCACGACGCGACCCGGATGAACCAGTCCTTCGCCTGGGCCGCCGGAGGCGTCATCTCCACCACCACCGACCTCAACCAGTTCTTCGCCGCCCTGTTCGGCGGGCACGTCCTGCCGGCCGAGCTGCTGCGCGAGATGCTGACCACCGTGCCCACCGAGGGCTGGATCCCCGGCACCCGCTACGGCCTGGGCGTCTTCGAGCAGGAGCTGCCCTGCGGCGCCACCGTCTGGGGCAACGGCGGCGCCACCTACGGCTCCTGGTGCTACAGCATGGGCGCCCGCGACGGCGGACACCGCCTCACCGCCCAGGTCAACGGCGACTGGGCGCCGCTCAGCGTCTTCGACGACGTGCTCGCCGCCGAATTCTGCTGACAGGCCCTCAGCCGGTGTCCGGCCGTCCGGCGCGGGGGCGGCGGCCGAAGAGATAGATGACCGGGAGGGTGCAGATCAGCGGTCCGGCGACGGCCAGGGGGCGCTCCAGCCACCACCACACGTCCGGCGGCACCTCGGGCGTGAGGCTGCCGAAGAGCCACCAGGACAGGCCGAGCGCGATGGCCATGCCGGTCGTGTGGAAGAGGAACAGCGGCAGCGCGAAACGGTTGATGACGGCGTTGACCCGGTTCCAGCCCGGCCGTTCCAGGACCCGTTCCATGGCCGGGCGCAGCACCTCCACCAGCCCGATCTGGAAGATGAGCAGCGCGACGATGACGAACGTCGGCGGCGCCATGTTGGACCACTTGTCCCCCGGCACGCCCACCATGGAGCCCGGGTAGATGCCCGAGTAGACGAGCCCGAACAGGGCGAACAGCCCGGTCCACAGGATGCCGACGTCGTAGCGGCGGGGCAGGGCGACGATGCGGTCGTAGAAGAAGCCGGCCTGGTGCGCCAGCCCCCACACGATGACCATGTTGAGCCAGCCGGCCCACTCGACGTCGTAGCGGAACCGGACCACGTCGACGACCAGCGCCGCCCCGCCCAGCCAGACGAGGGCCAGCACGTCGTACTTGCGATGCAGGAGGAGCGCGACGGGGAGGAGCGCGATGAGCACCAGGTAGACGCCGAGGAACCACAGCGGGCTGAGCACGAGCAGCACCACCCGCCACATCCACGGCACGTCGAACAGCCAGGTGACGACGGCGCCGACGGCGACCCACACGCCGATCAGGCCGAGCGCCGGGATCGACAGCGACCGCAGGCGGCGCCAGACGAAGCGGCCGAGGCCGGTGCCGCGCTCGCACGCCCGGCCCCACGACAGCAGGTGGACGTGCCCGCCGACGTAGAAGAACAGGGGTAAGACCTGGAGCAGCCAGGTCAGGATCCACAGCCCGGAGGTGAAGCCGAGCGGGCTGGTGGGCTCGGGGCCGTGCGGTTTCCACTGCAGGATGGTGAAGGCCCAGTGCCAGACCACCACCACGATCAGGCTCAGCGCCCGCAGCCAGTCGACGTACCTGTCGCGTCGCGGAGGGGAGGTCACTTGTCGATGTCACCCACCACGAAGAACATCGACCCGAGGATCGCCACCATGTCCGAGACCAGCTGCCCGGGCAGCATCTCGCGCAGCACCTGGATGTTGTTGTAGGAGGCGGAGCGCAGCTTCATCCGCCACGGCGTCTTGTCGCCCTTGGACACCAGGTAGTAGCCGTTGATGCCGAGCGGGTTCTCGGTCCAGGCGTACGTGTGGCCTTCGGGGACCTTGAGCACCTTGGGCAGGCGCTGGTTGATCGGGCCCTGGGGGAGCTCGCGCAGCCGCTGGACGCAGGCGTCGGCCAGGTCGAGCGAGACCTTGACCTGCTCCAGCAGCACCTCGAAGCGGGAGTGGCAGTCGCCGGCGGTGCGGGTGACGACGGTGACGGGCAGCTCGGGGTAGGCCAGGTAGGGCTGGTCGCGGCGCAGGTCGATGTCGACCCCGGAGGCGCGGGCGATGGGGCCGCTGACCCCGTACTGCAGGATCTGCTCGCGCGAGAGCACGCCGACGCCCTTGGTGCGGGCCTGGAAGATCTCGTTGCCGTGGATGAGGTTCTCGATGTCGGGGACGCGGCGGCGGGTGTCGGCGACGGCCTGGGCGACCCGGTCGAGCCAGCCGAGCGGCAGGTCCTCCTTGAGGCCGCCGACGCGGTTGAACATGTAGTGCATGCGCCCGCCGGAGATCTCCTCCATGACGGCCTGGATGCGTTCGCGCTCGTCGAAGGCGTAGAAGATGGGCGTCATCGCGCCCAGCTCCAGCGGGTACGAGCCGAGGAACATCAGGTGGTTGAGCACCCGGTTGAGCTCGGCCAGCAGCGTGCGCGCCCAGACGGCGCGGACGGGCGGCTCCATGCCGAGCATGCGTTCGGCGGCCAGCACCACGCCGAGCTCGTTGGCGAACGCCGACAGCCAGTCGTGCCGGTTGGCCAGCACGATGATCTGCCGGTAGTCGCGCACCTCGAACAGTTTCTCCGCGCCCCGGTGCATGTAGCCGATGATCGGCTCGGCGCCGGAGATGCGCTCACCGTCAAGAGTGAGCCGCAGGCGCAGAACTCCGTGAGTCGACGGGTGCTGCGGCCCGATATTCAGGATCATGTCCTCGGTGGCCAGCTCCTTGGCCCCGGCACCGATTCCGACCACGCGTTCCGTCATACGGCCCATGCTGCCACCGGCGGGTCGGTCAAGGAACGGTATGGGGGCGCATCGCTGGTCCAGCCAGGGGGATGAGTACTGGAAACGGGGGAGAAAAGACCATGAAAAGGGTTGTGTTCGACATCGCCGCCCTGATCGCACGGGTGGTGATCGGCGTCATCTTCCTGGCGCACGGGCTGCAGAAGTGGCAGGCCGGGCTGGGCGCCACGAGCGGCATGTTCGCCGAGTCGGGCGTGCCGATGCCGCAGCTCGCCGCCGCGTTCGTCACGGTGGCCGAGACGGTCGGCGGCATCCTGCTGATCCTCGGCCTGCTGGTACGGCCGGCCGCGCTGGTGCTGCTCATCGGCATGATCGGCGCGGCTGTGTTCGTGCACGCGCCGAACGGCATCTTCGTCCAGCAGGGCGGCTGGGAGCTCGTCGGAGCGCTCGGCGCGGCGTCGCTGCTGTTCCTGGCGCTGGGCGGGGGACGCTTCGGCCTCGACGGGATTCTCGGCGCCGTGTACAAGCGCCGGGCCGAGCGGCGGGCGGCCGAGCGGGACGCGGCGGCGGGCGCCACGACGACCGTGGACCGGCCGGCGCCCGACACGAAGGCCGCCTATCCGGACGAACGGCACTCGGTGCCCCGGCAGCCCGCCGAGCACGAGCGCACGCAGGCGGCCGACTACGACCGCACGCAGGCCGCCGAGCCCGCCGAGCGTCCGCACCCGGCCGAGCACCGGCCGGGCGGGCTGAGCGAGGAGGACATGCGCGACGTGGACGCGGTGGTGAACGACCAGCCGACGCGCCCGAAGCCGCCGAACCGCTGAGACCTAGCGGCTGACCAGGTCACGCAGCGCGCCGACCAGCCGGTCGACGTGCTCCTGGGTGGTGCCGATGCCGATGGAGGCGCGCACCGCCGAGGCCGTGTCGTCCTCGCAGCCGCCGTCGGCGGTGCCGAGCAGGTGCCGGACGAACGGGTGGGCGCAGAACTTCCCGTCCCGCACGCCGATGCCGTACTCGCTCGACAGCGCCTCGGCGACCTCGCGCGCGCTGTAGCCGTCGACGGTGAACGACACGATGCCCACGCGCGGGTGCTCCGGCCCCCACAGCGACAGCTCCCGTACGCCCTCGATGCCGGCGAGGCCGGCGCGCAGCCGGGCGATCAGCCGCTCCTCCTCGCGCAGCAGCGGCGTCCAGCCGGTGGCGGTGAGGGCGTCGCAGGCGGCGGCCAGCGCGATCGCGCCGAGCACGTTCGGGGTCCCGGCCTCGTGCCGGGGCTCGGCGTCGTCGTGCCACTCGGTGCTCTCCCCGACCGAGCGCACCGCGCCGCCGCCCTTCAGGTACGGCGTGCCCGCCGACAGCCAGTCGCGCCGGCCGACCAGCACCCCGGCGCCGAACGGCGCGTACAGCTTGTGGCCGGAGAAGGCCACGTAGTCGAGGTCGAGCGCGGTCAGGTTGACCGGCCGGTGCGGCACGAGCTGGGCGGCGTCGACGAGGATGCGGGCGCCGTGCCGGTGCGCGATGTGGGCCAGCGCGGCGATGGGCCACAGCTCGCCGGTGACGTTGGAGGCGGCGGTGACGACGAGCAGCTTGGGCCCGTCGATCGCGGCCAGCGCGTCGTCGGCGGCGCGCACGGCCTCGCCGGGGAAGGCGGGCGGGGCCAGCCGCACGGCGTCCGGCCAGGGCAGCAGCGAGGCGTGGTGCTCGGTGTCGAAGACGACCACGGTGGTGCCCTCCGGCAGGCAGCCGGCCAGCAGGTTCGTGGCGTCGGTGGTGTTGCGGGTGAAGATGACGGCGTCGTCGGTGCGGGCGCCGACGAAGGCCCGTACGGTGTGGCGGGCCTGCTCGTAGCGGGCGGTGGTGAGCTGGGAGGCGTAGCCCGCGCCGCGGTGGACGCTGGAGTAGGCCGGGAGCGCGGCGGCGACGGCGGCGCTGACCGGCTCCAGACAGGGGGCGCTGGCCGCGTAGTCGAGGTTGGCGTAGCCGACGAGCTTGCCGCCCTTGACCGGCACTTCCAGGTCGGCGCCGACGACGGCGGGGATGGCGCGGGCCTGCTGGACGGGGGCCGGCTTCTCGGCGGCGGTGGGGCGGGCGGCGTTGAAGATCGTCAGGGTGGACACGGCGAACCTCCTCGGGGTCATCGGACCCCTGGAGCAGCCAGTGAGCCCGCGCTTGCCCGCCACACCTCGTGACGGACCAGGTCTTCACCCGGGGCACCCCGCCGCGGACGCGAGGGTTGCCGGCCAGCGAGCCGGGGCTTGGCGCTGGCACTCATGACCTACGTCGGCACTATAACCGACACCCACCCGTAAAACGCAACCGCGAACTTATCGGCCCGTTGACTCGTTGCTTCCTCGGACATCCCCCGATAGCAGGAGGTAATCGATGTTGGACTGGGTGGCAGATCCCCAGATCTGGATAGGGTTCTTCACCCTTGTGGCCCTGGAGATCGTGCTGGGCATCGACAACATCATCTTCATTTCCATCCTGGCAGGGAAGCTGCCGCCGGAGCAGCGGGACAGGGCGCGGGTGCTCGGCCTGGCGGCGGCTCTGATCAGCCGGCTGCTCCTGCTGCTGGCCCTGTCGTGGGTGGTGCGGCTCACGGAGCCGCTGTTCGAGGTGCTGGGGCAGGAGATATCGGGACGGGACCTGATCCTGCTGCTGGGCGGGCTGTTCCTGCTCGCCAAGAGCGTCACCGAGATCGGCCACACGATGGACGTGGGCGAGAAGGACGGCAAGAAGGCCGTCGCGGCGTCGTTCGCCTCGGTGATCGTGCAGATCATGGTGCTGGACGTGGTGTTCTCGCTCGACTCGGTGATCACCGCGGTCGGCATGGTGGACGAGCTCGGCGTGATGATCGCGGCGGTGGTCGTGGCGGTGCTGGTGATGCTGTTCGCCTCCGGGCCGATCAGCCGGTTCGTCGACACGCATCCGAGCATCAAGATGCTGGCGCTGGCGTTCCTGGTGCTGATCGGCGTGGTGCTCATCGCCGAGGGGCTGGACCAGCACATCCCGAAGGGCTACATCTACTTCGCGATGGCGTTCTCGGTCATCGTGGAGCTGCTCAACATCCGGGTGAGGAGCAGGCGGGCGAAAGCTTCTAGTATTGAATAGTGCGCTTTGACCCGTGGAATCCGGATTTCGTCGCTCACCCGTACGGCGTCTACGCCGACCTGAGGCGCGAGGCGCCGGTGAGCTTCTTCGAGCCGACCGGCCAGTGGCTGGTCGCCCGGCACGCCGACGTGAACGCCCTGCTCAGGGATCGCCGCCTGGGCAGGTCGTACCTGCACGTGGCGACGCACGAGGAGTTCGGCAAGGAGCCCGAGCCGGAGTTCCAGGAGCCGTTCTGGCGGGTGATCCGCGCCGGCATGCTCGACGTGGAGCCGCCGGTGCACACCCGGCTGCGCCGCCTGGTCTCCAAGGCGTTCACGCCCCGCATGGTCGAGTCGCTGCGCCCCCGGGTGCGGGCGATCGCCGAGGGCCTGGTCGACGCGTACGTGGAGCGGGGCGGCGGTGACCTGATCGCCGAGGTCGCCGAGCCGCTGCCGGTGACGGTGATCGCCGAGATGCTCGGCATCCCCGACGCCGACCGCCACCTGCTGCGCCCCTGGTCGGCCGACATCTGCGGGATGTACGAGCTGAACCCGTCGGAGCAGGCGCAGCACACCGCGGTCAGGGCGGCGTCGGAGTTCGCGGCGTATCTGAAGGAGCTGGCCCGCGGGCGCAAGGAGCGGCCCGGCGACGACCTGATCAGCGCGCTCGCGGCGATCGACGAGCTGACCGAGGACGAGCTGGTCGGCACCTGCGTGCTGCTGCTCAACGCCGGTCACGAGGCCACGGTGAACGTGACGGGCAACGGCTGGTGGTCGCTGTTCCGCAACCCGGGCGAGCTGGCGCGGCTGCGCGCCGACCGCTCGCTGCTGCCGACGGCCGTCGAGGAGCTGATGCGCTGGGACACGCCGCTGCAGATGTTCGAGCGCTGGGTGCTGGAGGACATCGAGGTCGGCGGCGTCGCCATCCCGCGCGGCGTGGAGGTGGCGCTGCTGTTCGGCTCGGCCAACCGCGACCCCGAGGTGTTCGACGACCCGGACCGGCTGGACGTGGGCCGGGTGGACAACCCGCACATCTCCTTCGGTGCGGGCATCCACTTCTGCCTGGGCGCGCCGCTGGCCAGGATCGAGCTCATCGAGTCGTTCGGCGCCCTGCTGGAGCGGGCGCCGAAGCTGGAGCTGGTCCGCGAGCCGGTGTGGAAGCCGGGGTACGTGATCCGCGGCCTGGAGTCGCTGGACCTCAGTGTGACGTGACCGGTTCTGGCCGTTTTCACCGGCTCTGGCTGAGCCAGCCGAACCCGCCGAGGCCCCCCGGATCGATCAGCTCCGCCTCCTCGGAGGCGCGGGCCAGCGCGCGCAGATAACCCCGCGGATCGGTGCGGGCCAGGTCGAGGGGCGGGCGGTCGCCGGTGATGCCCAGAGCGCGCAGCGCGGCCCGCTGTGTGGACAAGCCTGTGGATATCCCGCCGGCCTTGCGGCCCGCCTCGGCGCACGCGTCGAGCGCGACGTGTGCCGTGATGTCGCAGGTGCCGTCGGGTACGGGCGAGACGACCGCTCCGTCACGGTATCCGGTGAGCGTGCCATGCATCGGCCGGTTATCCACAGGGTGTGCATAATCGATGGCGATCGCCCGGCCTCTGGAAAGCCGGTTCAGCACCGCCGCCCAGGCGGCGTCGCGCGGCCAGCCGATCTCCGCCCGCGAGCCCACGCACGACAGCGGCCACCATCGCGCCAGCCACTCCAGGTCGGCCCCCTGCGGCGGGTCGCCGAGCCGCTCCTCGCCGGTCTCGGTGTCGACCATCACCAGTCTCGGCCCGTCGGACGTCTGCTCGGCCACGTCCAGCGGCACGTTGTCGAGCCACTCGTTGGCGATCGCCAGGCCCTGGATGCCGGACGGCAGCCGCGGCTGCCAGGCGATCCGCTCGGGCAGCTCGTCGGGCCGGGGCGACAGGTCGACGGCGGTGATGCGCAGCCGGTCGCGCAGCGAGGGGCCGGCCGCGTCGAGCACGCGGCGGACCAGCGTGCCCTCGCCGGCGCCGATGTCGACCAGGTCGAGCCGGTCGGGCGAGCCGAGCCCGGCGTCGACCTCCTCCAGCAGGGCCAGGACCGCGTCGGCGAAGGCCGCCGAGGCGCTGACCGAGGTGCGGAAGTGCCCGGAGGGGCGTTCGCGCAGGTAGAAGCCGCTCTCGCCATAGAGCGCGCGTTGCATGGCGGCGCGCCAGGTGAGCCACATCCCAGGACTATCTCACGACTCCGGGCGAACACGTGGCGCGATTTCTTTACTACGCGGTGTTGCGATCTTGCGCTACCGTTTACATACAGTAGTCGAGTGACTGCTGATTGTCATCATCCGGCAGTCGTCCCGAAAAGGAGTCCCTCGTGTTCAAGAAAGCGATCGTCGTCGCGGGTGCGTTCGGCATGCTCTCGGTGGCCGCCCCGGCCTACGCTCACGGCCCCGGCGACATCACCAGCGGACGCAGCGGCGTGCTGTCCGGCAACCAGCTCTTCCTGCCCATCACCGCGCCGATCAACGCCTGCGGCAACGGGGTGGGGGTCGCCGGTGTCGGCATCGCCGGCTGCAAGGGGGGCTCCAGCGCTCACGTGCATCGCTGACATGCCGGAGCTCGGACCGGTTCGAGAGTGAACCGGTCCGAGCCCCGTACCCGGGCCGGCCAGTCGGCGATGGCGGCCAGGGTGCACCTCCAAGGAGTTCGTCACAGTGCGGGCGTCGGGTCCAGCTCAGGACTCGGCGCCCGCTGAATGCGATGTACCCCTCTCCTCATCATCATTCCCGACAGGGGGTGCACGGTTTATATGCCCTTGTCCGTTTTGTCGCTAACGCAACATGCGGCAAAGCCCAGGTCACGCCCCCGTGGTAACTCGGCCGTTACGCTGGGCGGCAGCGTCTTCCGGGGTGCTCGACAGGGGTGGGACATGGACGCAGCAGATCGCCCGGCACGGCTGGCCGTCGGCGTGCTGGGATCGGGCAAGGTCGGCTCCGCGCTCGGGGCTGCCCTGGCGCAGGCCGGGCACCGGATCGTGGCCGCCAGCGGGGTGTCCGACGCCTCCCGGCGGTGGGCCGCCGACCGGCTCGGCGTCGAGCCCGTCCGCCCCGAGGAGGTCGTCGAGGCGGCGGAGCTCATCCTGCTCACCGTCCCCGACGACGCGTTGCCCGACCTCGTCAGCGGCCTGGCCGCCACCGGCGCCGGCCTCCAGGGCAAGCTGCTCGTCCACACCAGCGGCGCCTACGGCCTGTCCGTGCTGCGACCGGCCGCCGAGGCGGGCGCGCTGCCGTTCGCCCTGCACCCGGTCATGACGTTCACCGGCAGGGACGACGACCTCAACCGGATCACCGGCTGCTCCTTCGGCGTCACCGCGCCCGAGCCGCTGCGTCCCATCGCCGAGGCGCTGGTCATCGAGATGGGCGGCGAGCCGGTGTGGATCGCCGACGCCGACCGCGCCCTCTACCACGCGGCCCTGGCCAGCGCCGCCAACCATATGGTCACGCTCATCGCCGAGTCGTCCGACCTGCTGGGCCGCATCGGCGTCGAGCACCCGGGCCGCATGCTCGGGCCGCTGCTCGGCGCCGCCCTCGACAACGTGCTGCGGCTCGGCATCGGCGGGCTGACCGGCCCGGTGGTGCGGGGCGACGCGGGCACCGTGCGCAAGCACGTCGACGCGCTCATCCTGGCCGCGCCGGAGGCGGCCGACGCCTACGTCGCGCTGGCCCGGCTCACCGCTGACCGGGCGCTGGCCGCCGGCCTGCTCAAGCCGGAGGAGGCCGAACGCTTGCTCGACGCCCTGGGTGGCAACATATGGACGTGACCGTGACCGGCATGGCACGGATCCGCATGACGCCCCCGGAGGCCGCCTCATGGACCCCATCGTCGCCAGGAACCGCACCGACCTGATCAAGGCTCGCGGTGACGGCTCCGTCGCCCTCGTGCCCACCATGGGCGCCCTGCACGAGGGGCACCGCTCCCTCATCAGGGCGGCCCGCTCGCGCGCCGACCACGTGGTGGTCAGCATCTTCGTCAACCCGCTGCAGTTCGGCCCGGGCGAGGACTTCTCCCGCTATCCCCGTACGTTCGAGGCCGACCTGGAGGTGTGCCGCGCCGAGGGGGTCGAGGTGGTGTTCGCCCCGGCCGCCGAGGACATGTACCACCCGGATCGGCAGGTGAGCCTGCGGTCCGGCGAGATGGGCCGGGTCGTCGAGGGCGCGGTGCGGCCGGGGCACTTCGACGGGATGCTGACGGTGGTGCTCAAGCTGTTCAACCTGGTCCAGCCGGACCTCGCGGTGTTCGGGCAGAAGGACGCCCAGCAGCTCGCGCTGATCCGCCGCATGGTGGCCGACCTCGACGTGCCGGTGGAGATCGTGGGCGCGCCGACGGTGCGCGAGCCCGACGGGCTGGCGCTGTCGAGCCGCAACCGCTACCTGTCGCCGGCCGACCGGGAGGTGGCCCTGGCGCTGTCCCGGGCGCTGCGCGCGGGCGCGGCCGAGAGCGCGCCGTCGCGCGTGGTCGCCGCCGCCCGCGAGGTGCTGGAGGCCGCCGCCCCCGAGCTGGCGCTGGACTACGTGGTGCTGGTCGATCCGGCCACGTTCGCCGAGGTCGCGGAGCCGTACAGGGGTGAGGCGGTGCTCGCGGTGGCCGGCCGGGTGGGCACCACCCGGCTGATCGACAACGCGGTGCTGTCGTTCTAGGCGAACCCCGGGGAAGGGAAGCGACGGCCGGGGCGTTATCGTCATATTGACGATATTCCCTCCTCCGAGGAGACCCCATGAGTGCACCGGCCATTCCCCTGCGGCTGGCGGCGCCCGAACCCGGGTGGAACGTCGAGGCCGACCTGGTCGTGGTGGGCTCCGGCATCGCCGGACTGACAGTTGCGCTGCACTACGCCGAGCTCGAACCCAGGGCCAGGGTCCTGGTCGTCACCAAGGACGTGCTGTCGGCCGGGTCCACCCGGTGGGCCCAGGGCGGGATCGCCGCCGTGCTGGACCCGGCCGACACCCCCGACGAGCACCTCGGCGACACCCTGGTCGCCGGGGTGGGGCTGTGCGACGCCGAGGCGGTCCGCGCGCTGGTGACCGAGGGCCCGGGCGCGCTGCGGCGGCTGATGGGCCGGGGCGCCGAGTTCGACCGCACCCCCGACGGGCACCTCCAGCTCACCCGCGAGGGCGGCCACCGGCGCGACCGCATCGTGCACGCGGGCGGCGACGCCACGGGCGCGGAGGTGCAGCGGGCGCTGGTCGAGGCGGTGCGGGCGAGCGGGATCGAGGTGATCGAGCACGCGCTGGTGCTCGACCTGCTGAAGGACGCGAACGGCCGGGCCAGGGGCGTGACGCTGCACGTGATGGGCGAGGGCGCCGTCGACGGGGTCGGCGCGGTGCGCGCCCGCGCGGTCGTGCTGGCCACCGGCGGCATGGGCCAGGTCTACTCCTCCACCACGAACCCGGTGGTGTCCACCGGCGACGGCGTGGCGCTGGCGCTGCGGGCCGGTGCCGTGGTGCGGGACCTGGAGTTCGTCCAGTTCCACCCGACCGTGCTGTGGCTGGGCGCGGGCGCGACCGGCCAGCAGCCGCTGATCTCCGAGGCCGTACGCGGCGAGGGCGCGTTCCTGATCGACCACGAGGGCAACCGGTTCATGACCGGCGTGCACGAGCTGGCCGACCTGGCGCCGCGCGACGTCGTGGCCAAGGCCATCACCCGGACGATGCGCGAGAGCGGGCGCGAGCACGTCTACCTGGACGGCCGCCACTTCGGCGAGGACAAGTGGCGCACCCGGTTCCCGACGATCTACGCGGTCTGCCGCGAGCACGGCATAGACCCGGCCGCCGAGCCGATCCCGGTGGCTCCCGCCGCCCACTACGCCAGCGGCGGCATCCGTACCGACCTGCGGGGCCGCACCAGCATCGAGGGCCTGTACGCGTGCGGCGAGGCGGCGTGCACGGGCGTGCACGGCGCGAACCGGCTGGCCTCGAACTCGCTGCTCGAAGGGCTCGTCTTCGCCGAGCGCATCGCCGAGGACATCCATCGCGTACGGCCCGAACCGGGCGAGCCGGTGGTGTCCGGAGCGCCCGCCGGGCTGATCGACCCGAGGGCGCGCGGCCGGATCCAGGCGCACATGAGCGCCGGGGCGGGTGTGCTGCGCAGCCGCGCGTCGCTCACCGCCACCGCCAAGGCGCTGCACGACGCCCGGTGGACCCCGGTCCACGTGGCGTCGTGCACCGAGTCGTGGGAGACGACGAACCTGCTCACCGTCGCGACCGTGCTGACCGGCGCGGCGGCGGCGCGGCAGGAGACGCGCGGCTCCCACTGGCGGGAGGATTTCCCCGACCTCGACGACGAATGGCTGGGGCACCTGGACGTGACCCTGACGGAGGAGGGCGTGCACATGACCTACACCCCGCACGGTGACGCGATGCCGCGGCGCCTGGCGCAGGAGCTGGCCGCCGCCGGCGTGGACCCGGCCGAGACCGACGCGGTGATCGACCGGGCGCTGGCGGAGGACCTGCAGGCGGCGGGCGACGTGACGAGCCTGGCGACGATCCCGGCCGGGCACCGCTCGGTGGCCGACGTGGTGGCGCGGGCCGACGGCGTGGTGGCCGGGCTGGCGGTGGCCGAGGCGGTGTTCGCGCGGCTGGGCGCGGGCCAGGCCGAGCGGCGGGTCAAGGACGGCGAGCGGGTGCGCAGGGGCGACGTGCTGATGACGGTGGAGGGTCCGACCAGGACCCTGCTGACCGCCGAGCGCACCGCGCTGAACCTGCTCACCCACCTGTCGGGCATCGCCACGCTGACCGGGCGCTGGGTGGCGGCGATCAGCGGCACCGGGGCGCGGGTGCGCGACAGCCGCAAGACGCTGCCGGGGCTGCGGGCGCTGGAGAAGTACGCGGTACGCTGCGGCGGCGGCGTCAACCACCGGATGTCGCTGTCGGACGCGGCACTGATCAAGGACAACCACGTGGTGGCGGCCGGCGGGGTCGCCGAGGCGTTCCGCGCGGTGCGCGAGCGCTACCCGGACGTGCCGATCGAGGTGGAGGTCGACAGCGTCGAGCAGCTTGAGGAGGTGCTCGCCGAGGGGGCCGACCTGATCCTGCTGGACAACTTCACGGTGGAGCAGACCGCTCAGGCCGTACAAATCGCTAAAAATGGGGCGAAAAACGCGGTTGCGCTGGAGTCCAGCGGGGGATTGACCTTGGAATTGGCGCGTGATGTGGCCGAAACTGGCGTGGACTACCTTGCGGTGGGAGCGCTGACCCACTCGGCGCCCGCCCTGGACGTCGCACTGGATCTACGGGGGTAATCGATGCTGCTCACGATCGACGTCGGCAACACGCACACGGTGCTCGGGCTCTTCGAGGGCGAGGACGTCATCGAGCACTGGCGGCTGGCCACCGACGCCCGCCGCACCGCCGACGAGATCGCCGTCGTCCTGCAGGGGCTGCTCGGCCAGTCGCCCCTGCTCAAGGGCGCCGACGTGGGCGGCATCGCGATCTGTTCCACCGTGCCCAGCGTGCTCAACGAGATGCGCGAGATGTGCCGCCGCTACTACGGCGACGTCACCGCCGTGGTCGTCGAGCCCGGCGTCCGCACCGGGGTGCCGGTGCGGATGGACAACCCCAAGGAGGTCGGCAGCGACCGCATCGTCAACGCGCTGGCCGCCATCGACCAGTACGGCGGGCCGTGCATCATCGTCGACTTCGGCACCGCGACCTCGTTCGACGCCGTGTCGGCCAAGGGCGAGTACGTCGGCGCCGTCACCGCGCCCGGCATCGAGATCTCCGTCGACGCCCTCGCCGCGGCCGGGGCGCAACTGCACAAGGTCGAGCTGATCCGCCCCCGCTCGGTGATCGCCAAGAACACCGTCGAGGCGCTCCAGGCCGGCATCATCTACGGCTTCGCCGGCCAGGTCGACGGCATCGTCGAGCGGATGGCCGCCGAGCTGGCCGACGACCCCGACGACGTGACCGTGGTCGCCACCGGCGGCCACGCCGCGCTCGTGGTGGGCGAGTCGCGCTGCATCGACGTGCACGAGCCCTGGCTGACGCTCATCGGCCTGCGCCTGATCTACCAGCGCAACACCGCGTGAAAGCGGGCGGCCCCCCGCTCGGGAAGGGAGCCGCCCGCCGTCCGGGGTGGATCACTCGCTCTCGGCCGCGTACAGGTGGTCCCAGTGGCCGCACTTGCTCACCCAGTGCTTGTACGGGTGCACCTGGCAGACCTTGACCCGCAGCGCGGAGACGTCGTCGACGCTGAAGCCGAACTTCTTCGAGCCCGGGTAGCCGCAGTGCTTCCTGCTGTAGACCTCGTCCCACTCGTGGTCGAAGCCGGCGGCCTGGAACTTGACGTAGGCGCACCTGCCGCCCTGCCCGTAGCCGCGCGGGTCCAGGTCGTACAGCCGGCCCTTGACGTGGACGGTGTTGGACTCCTGGTGCTCGTCCCACTCGACGCCCACCCAGCCCTTGGCTTTGGCCAGGTGGTGCCTGGCGTGGACGGGGCCCCACTGGTCGCTCTGGTCGTAGGGGCCCGGCGAGGCGGCGGCGGCCGGCGCGGTCAGAGCCAGCGTGCCGGTCGCGGCGGCGGCGAGGAGCGCGATCGCGATCTTCTTGAACATGATCTCTCCTTGAGCTCCTTCCCGACCCGGCGCCCTACCGGTTCCGCTGAGCTCGTGAGTCATGGGTAACTCCGCGTGGTTGCAGCACCCCTTCACCGGACCGACGAGAACTTGCAGGCGGCCGTATCCCCTACGCTTTGATGCTGTGAGCGACGAACTTCCCGAGCAGATGCGCATCCGGAGGGAGAAGCTCGACCGCCTTCGCAGCGAAGGCGTCGACCCTTACCCGGTGAACTTTCCCCGTACGGCCACCAACGCCGAGGTCCGGGAGAAATACCAGGGCCTGGAGCCCGACACCCAGACCGGTGACCGGGTGGGCGTCGCCGGGCGCGTCATGCTCAACCGCGTCGGCGGCAAACTCTGCTTCGCCACGCTGCGCGACGGCAGCGGCGACCTGCAGGTGATGATCTCGCTCGACAAGGTGGGCGAGGAGTCGCTGGCGGCCTGGAAGCGCGACGTCGACCTCGGCGACCACGTCGGCGTCGAGGGCGAGGTGATCACCTCACGGCGCGGCGAGCTGTCGATCCTCGCCGACAGCTGGCAGATCACCGCCAAGTGCCTGCGCCCGCTGCCGGAGAAGCACGTCGGCCTCACCGACCCCGAGGCGCGGGTCCGCCAGCGCTACGTCGACCTCATCGTCAACGACGAGGCCCGCGAGATGGCGCGCATCCGCAGCGCCACCGTGCGCGCGGTCCGCGACTTCTGGCACGAGGAGGGCTACCTGGAGGTCGAGACGCCGATGCTCCAGCCGATCCACGGCGGCGCGGCGGCCCGGCCCTTCAAGACCCACATCAACGCCTACGACATGGAGCTCTACCTTCGCATCGCGATCGAGCTCTACCTCAAGCGGCTCGTCGTGGGCGGCATCGAGAAGGTCTTCGAGATCAACCGCAACTTCCGCAACGAGGGCGCGGACTCCACGCACAACCCCGAGTTCACCATGATCGAGGCCTACGGGACCTACCTCGACTACAACGACATGGCCGACCTGACCCAGCGCATGTACCAGAAGGCCGTGGTGGCCGCGCTGGGCACGACCGTGGTGGTGCACGACGGCGTCGAGGTCGACCTGGGGCTGCCCGAATGGCCTCGGGTGAAGCTCTACGACCTGGTGTCCGGCGCGGTGGGCGAGGAGATCACCACCGAGACGCCGCTGGAGCGGGTGCGCGCGCTGGCCGACAAGCACGAGGTGCACTGGGACGCCAAGTGGGGCCAGGGCAAGCTGGTCCAGGAGCTGTTCGAGGAGCTGGTCGAGCACACGCTGATCCAGCCCACGTTCGTCATGGACTACCCGCTGGAGACCTCCCCGCTGACCCGGCAGCACCGCGACAACCCGCTGCTCACCGAGAAGTGGGACCTGATCGGGTTCGGCACCGAGCTGGGCACCGCCTACTCGGAGCTGGTCGACCCGATCGAGCAGCGCCGCCGCCTGGTCGAGCAGTCGCTGCTGGCGGCCGGCGGCGACCCGGAGGCCATGCAGCTCGACGAGGACTTCCTCCAGGCGCTGGAGTACGCCATGCCGCCGACGGGCGGCATGGGCGCCGGCATCGACCGGATGATCATGGCTTTCACCGGCAAGAACATCCGCGAGACGATCCTCTTCCCGCTGGTCAAGCCCTCCCGTTGAGCCGCACCGGCAGGGTGGCGAGCCCGCGCAGCACCAGGTTTCCCTTGTACGGCGGCGCGGGGTCGGCCAGCTCCAGCTTCGGGGCCGCCTGAGCCAGGGCGCGCAGCGCGATCTCGCCCTCCAGCCTGGCCAGCGGCGCCCCGAGGCAGAAGTGGATGCCCAGCCCGAACGCCAGATGCCGGCCCGGCGTCCGCTCCACGTCGAAGCGGTCCGGGTCGGCGAACGCGGCGGGGTCGCGGTTGGCGGCCCCGACCAGCGCCAGCACCGCGCTGCCGGCGGGCACGGCGGTCCCGGCCAGCTCCACGTCCTCCAGCGTCACGCGCATGGTGAGCTGCACGGGCGGGTCGTACCTGAGCACCTCCTCGACCACCTGCTGGGGCGCGTCGGCGGCGCGCCCGAGCACGCCGTGCCTGACCAGGTTGAGCACGCCGTTGCCGATGAGGTTGACGGTCGTCTCGTGCCCGGCCACGAGCAGCAGCACGCAGGTGCCCAGCAGTTCCTGCTCGGTCAGCTCCTCGACCTGGGCGAGCGCGCTGAGCAGGTCGTCGCCGGGCCGCTCGCGCCGCAGCGCGATGAGGCGGCGGAAATACGCGCGGAACTCCTCCCGGTCGTGCTCGGTCCGGGAGATCAGGTCCGGCGGCACGATCGGGTCGAGGCTCCTGGCGAGCGTCTCGCTCCAGCCGCGGAAGCGCTCGTGGTCCTCGGGCGGCACGCCGAGCATCTCGCTGATCACCATGACGGGCAGCGGGTAGGCGAACGCGCTCATCAGGTCGGCCTCGTCGGGCAGCGCGTCGAGGAGCCCGGCGGTGATGGCCTCGATCCGCGGGCGCAGCCGCCTGATCATGCCCGGGGTGAAGGCCCGGCTGACCAGGCCGCGCAGCCGGGTGTGGTCCGGCGGGTTCATCATCAGGAACGAGCGGGGCGGCTCGCCGTCGGGCGGGGGGCCGTGGCCGAACCGGGCGTCACGCAGCACCGCGGAGCAGAGCTCGTGCGTGGTGGCGACGAGGAGCCCGCCGCGGGTCCGCAGCAGCGCGTCGCTCTCGCGCAGCTCGCGGTAACGGGTGTACGGGTCGCGCAGGAAGCCGGGGTCGGATGGATCGAACCCGAGCATGTCCGTTGGCGTCAAAGGAGCGTAGTCAGGATCGCTGTGATCGATCATCATGCTCCGATAAGTGCCGACATATGGCGAGTACTTCACATACAACGGATCATGTCAACGGAGGAGGTCAAGTGCGGCGAATTTCGTGCTTGACGACCTTTCCTGGATGCGTTTACCGTCTGCGAGGATGTGCCGCTCCGGTCGGGCCCTAGACGTCTCCGGGTGGTGCTGGTGGGGGGAGGGCTCCCGATGGATGTGCTCACAGAAGGCGTTGAACTGAGCCGTGCCGACCTGGCGTTGCTGGCCGAACTGGCCAAGGGCGTCACCGTGGACCGGGTCGGCCGACGCCTTGACATCAGCGGTCGCACCGTGCGGCGAAGACTGCGCGGCATCTGCGACCGCATAGGCGTGGCCACCGCGATCGAGGCGGTGGCCTGGGCCGCCCGCAGGCAGCTCATCTAACGCCGCTGGCCGGCTCTGGCGCCGCTAGTCGGCGATGCGGACGGCTCCGGCGAAGGGGCGCCGGGCGATGGACGCGATCCGCACCACGTCGCCGGTGCGCGGCGCGTGCACCATCATGCCGCCGCCCAGGTAGATGCCCACGTGGTGCAGGTCGTTGTAGAAGAACACCAGGTCGCCCGCGCGCAGCTCCTCCTTGGAGATGTGCCGGCCGGCGGTCCACTGGTCACCGGTGTAGTGCGGCAGCGAGATGCCCACCTGCTGGTAGGCGGCCATCACCAGACCGGAGCAGTCGTAGCCGCGCGGCCCTTCGGCGCCCCAGATGTACGGCTTGAGCTGCTGGGTGAGCGCCCACTTGGCGGCCTGGGCAGCCTTGCCCGAGCCGGGGATCGGCAGGTTGACCTTGACCGCCGGGGTGCCCGGCCGGCCGGCCTCGCCGAGTGCGCGCCTGAACAGGCTGCTCTCGACCTTGCCGACGAGCTTGACGATCCGGTCGCGCTTGGCGTCGAGGTCCTTGACGATCTTCGAGACCTCGGTGATGCGGGCCTTGGCGCCGGCGCGGGCCCGCTCGGCCGCCTGCATCGCCTTGGTGAGCTGGAGGATCTCCTCGCCCTGCTGCTGCTGGATCGCGTAGTTGGTGGCCGCCAGGTCGAGGTAGCCCTCGGGGTCGTCGGAGTTGACGAACGCCAGGGTGCCCGACAGGCCGCCGTTGATGTAGGTGGTCTGCGCGAGCAGGATCGCCTTGGAGCGCTTGTCGGCCAGCTCGGCCTCGCTGGCGGCCAGCGTCTTCTTGGCGTTGTCGGCGGCCTTCTGGGCCGTCTTGAGCTTCTCCCGCTGGCCGTTGTACTGCTCGGCCAGCGTCTCGATCTCCAGGTGCATCTCCTCGACCTGCTCGGAGAGCTCCTTGAGCGAAGGCTTGGGGTCGGCGGAGGCTGGTGAGCCCAAGGGCAGAGCGAGGACCAGTGCGGCCACGGCGGCCAAGCCGACGACACCGAATCGCTTCTTGCCAGAGCGCCTGTCCAACCAAGCTCCTTCCGTTGACGCCTACCGGGTTAGCTGACGGGTTCGGGCCGGAGCAGCCCTACCGAGCGTGGCTCGGATTCACCCCTGGCAGCGGGTTGACGCCGCCGGCGGGTCCCCGGCTCCCCTCGCGGGGATTGGGCGTGTCGACCGCGCGGTGTGCGCGGGTGACATCGTCGCTGGACACTAATGCACTCCTGGTTCCTGCTCAACCGGAACTGCCGAGTCTGTAGAGGTTTCACAACCGACGGGTCACAAGGTGATCTCGTGGCGAGCCGTACAGAAAAGACTTTATGCCCTCTTTGCCCCAAGTTCGCCCGATCGTGAAACTGTAGGAATCGTGCAATCCGGAGCGTGCACGCACAGTGACGGTCCGGGAGTTTGGGTCGAGCCGTAATGGGGTCTGTACTCTGGATGGCCATGGAGCAGGTCGCCGAGCTAGCGGTCCCCGAGACCGAAGTGCTCGTCAGGCGCGCGCGGACCAGGGACGTCAGGGCGATCAAGCTCCTGGTCGACACCTACGCCGGCGTCGGGCGCAAGATGCTGGAGAAGGCCACCGTCACGCTGTACGAGGACGTCCAGGAGTTCTGGGTGGCCGAGCGGGGCGGCGAGGTCGTCGGCTGTGGCGCGCTGCACGTGCTCTGGGAGGATCTGGCCGAGATCCGCACCGTGGCCGTGCACCCCTCGGCCCGGGGTTTCGGCATCGGCCATCGCGTGGTCTCGGCTCTCATCAGGACCGCTCGGGAGCTTGGGCTGGAACGTGTATTTTGTCTCACTTTCGAGGTGGACTTCTTCGCGAGGCACGGGTTCCGTACGATCCAGGGCACGCCCGTCTCACCCGAGGTGTACGCCGAACTCCTGGCCTCGTACGACGAGGGCGTCGCGGAGTTCCTCGACCTCGAACACGTCAAGCCGAACACCCTGGGCAACACACGCATGCTGCTCCACTTGACAGCGGGTGACGCGGACCTTGACTGCCGAGAAAGGTGATTGTTGATACCTATGTCGATACGTTGGGCAGGACAGGCATGTGCCCTGACACGTGCCACATGCGCACTCGAAGCGAGGTGACACGGTGAGCACAGGACAGCCGCCGTATCCACAGGACGATTCCCCCGAGAACTCCCCTGAATACGGCCAGAACGCAGGACGCCCCCAAGGGCAGCCCGACCCCGACGCGACGGTCGTCGGCTACCGCGTGGACGACCCCTACGGCCAGCAGCCCCCCTACGGTCAGCAGCAGGGTTACGGCCAGCAGCCCCAGTACGGCCAGCAGCCCCAGCAGGGCTACGGCCAGCAGCAGGGTTACGGTCAGCAGCCGCAGTACGGCCAGCCGGACTACGGTCAGCAGCAGGGCTACGGCCAGCAGCCGCAGTACGGTCAGCAGCCGCAGTCCCAGCCGGGTTATGGCCAGCAGCCCCCGTCGGGTCAGCAGCCCCAGTACGGCCAGCCCGACTACGGCCAGCAGCAGCAATATGGTCAGCAGCCGCAGTCGCAGCCCGACTACGGCCAGGGTTACGCCCAGCAGCCGCAGTCGCAGCCGGGTTACGGCCAGCAGCCGCAGTACGGCCAGCCGGACTACGGTCAGCAGCAGGCTTACGGCCAGCAGCCCCAGTCCCAGCCTGGCTACGGCCAGCAGCCGCAGTCGCAGCCGGGCTACGGCCAGCAGCAGTACGGTCAGCCCGACTACGGCCAGCAGCAGGGCTACGGGCAGCAGCAGTACGGTCAGCAGCCCCAGTACGGGCAGCAGCAGTACGGCCAGCCCGCCTACGGTCAGCAGCAGGGTTACGGCCAGCCCCAGTACGGGCAGCAGTACGGCCAGCCGGTGGGCATCCAGCCGCCCGGCGCCCCCGCGCCGCTGGCGGAGTGGTGGCAGCGCCTGGTGGCGAGGATCGTCGACGGCCTGATCTTCGGCGTCGTCTACTTCATCATCAACCTCATCCTGGGCATCTTCTTCGTCGTCAGCTACAACTCGGTCACCGGCGTCACGACGGGTATCGCGAGCTCCTTCTTCGTCGGCGTCATCCAGTACCTCCTCCTGGCCGCGCTCTACGTGGCCTACGACTTCTTCATGACGAAGATGAGCGGCCAGACCGTCGGCAAGATGGTCATGGGCATCAAGGTCGTCCAGGTGGGTCATGCGATGCCGTCCGGCGGGCTGCCCAACGACGCCGCGCTCAAGCGGGCCGGCGGGACCTGGGGCGGCTACGTCCTGGGCGTCATCCCGCTTCTCGGTCCGCTTCTCGGTGGCGTCCTCGTTCTGCTGAACGCGGCTTCCCAGCTCTGGGACAAGCCGCTGCAGCAGACGTTCGCCGACAAGTTCGCGAACACCGTGGTGGTCAAGATCAAGTAAGTCTCAGCAACAGCGAAACAGGGGCCGGCATCCCGCCGGCCTCTGTTTTGTGTGTACGAGCCGTACCAGAATGGGGGGACGCCGAGGGCCGCCGAACGGACGAGGTGAGGTTATGGCCGCGACACCCGAGACCGGCGTGCTGCCGGCGGAATGGTGGGAACGGCTCGTCGCCCGCCTCATTGAAGCGCTCGTGTTCGGAGTCTTCTATTACATTCTGTTCATTGCGCTATGGGGCGTCTTCCGGACTGTCGGGGTGCTGGACGCGTTCGAGGGGCGGCTGCCCGGCGTGTTCGCGTGGGTGGGCGCCGGCCTGGGTTATACGGTCTATGACTGGGTCGCACTTTCCCGGGGTGGGCGCACCTTCGGCAAGGCGATCATGGGGATTCGGGTGGACCCGGAGGGTCTTCCGGCGCGGGTCCGGCTGAAACGCGCCCTGCTCTATCCGGCGCCTGCCATGCTGATGGGCATTCCGGTGGCCAATCTGCTGGCCGGAATGTTCGTGTTTGGTGTCGGCCTGCTCATCTTGATCGACAAGCCGCTCCAGCGCGGGCCGCATGACAGGCTGGCCGGAACGCTGGTCGTAAAAGATCTTCGTTGAGGGTTCCGTACCTGCGCTGATGGCTTTTCGCAAAATTTCCGCTTGATCCGGTAAGGAGCCTGGAGAGACTGGCATTAGGCTATGAGGCGTCCGGGTTGCCGGATGTTGGGGCGCCTGCCAGGCTATGGGCATCTCTGTGCCGCTATGGTCGTGTGTGGGCGTCTGTCGCCTCGAGTGACACGAGGTCCGCCAGGCTCGCGCCGGCCCTGCAGCCTGTGTATAAAGCGCCCCTGAAACCCCGTCAGCCGTGGAGGCGAGGCCGAATGGAAGCCGTAACAGAGGTATTGTCAGCGCTCATCCCGCCCGTCGTCGTGGGCGGCGCCTTCATCTTTGGCGTCGTGAAGTTGGTGCGGCACGAGGGCTCCGGCCGGCGGCCAAACCGCCAGGATCAGGCCGAGAACCGCAACTGATCGGCCGCTCAGCCGAATCCCGTGGCGCTGAATTGTCTTAACGTCTTTCCGGGTATATGTTTGGGCGAGCGAATGAAACAATGCTCCGGGAAAGGATTGCGTAGATGGCCAAGCAGATCCAGGAGATTCTCATCGATGACCTCGATGGGGGCGAGGCCAATGAGACGGTCAGCTTCGCTATTGACGGCTCCACCTATGAGATTGACCTCAGCGACCTTAACGCCAAGAAGCTGAGGGACGCTCTGACGCCTTTCGTGCAGCACGCCCGCAGGGCGGGCGCCGTATCCACGCGCCGTCGCGGGCGTGGCGGGCAGCGGGCGATGAGCCGCGAGAAGAGCGCCGAGATCCGTCAGTGGGCCAAGGCCCACGGCCTTCCGGTCAGCGAGCGGGGCCGCATCGCCTCCACCGTCGTCGAGAAGTACGAAGCGGCTCACTAAGGAGCCGATCTCCTGACCATGCGCTTATGCCGTTCGCCTAGGACCCCGGCGGCCGCCATAAGCGCATGATCATTTCTACCATTATCTCAAATGGTGGACATCGGGATTTGTTGATCTTCTGATCCGCCCCTTAAGTGGGCGTTTGGGTCCATTTACGCGGGCGTGGTGCCGGTTATGTCCCGGCTCCGCGCCCGTACTGATCGGTAACGCGGCTGACCAGATGCCCCGTTCCGGTCATGCCCTGCCCGGCATTGCGCCCCCTGTTCCGGTCACGCTTGGCCTGGCATTGGAGCAGGACATACGATGGAAGACAGGACGCGGCGTCCACCGCGATCGGGCGCGGCCGCCCCTGGCTCGCCCCCGCGTCCGCAGCCGATCCGTGCCGTTCCGGTCGCGCCGCTCCCGGCGAATTTCGAGCCACTTCACCCGGGCGCCCTAAACCTCGTTCGCTGGTGGCGTATCGGGAACACGTGACCCCCGAACAGTAGTTGGATGGAGGGTGAACGCCCTGCTCTCGGGGAACGTGTCTGCTATAGAGCGCGTCAGCGGCAGTGGGCACGGTTCGCCGAGCCAGGGCTAGCATGCGGGATGACGGGACCGGATTTACCGGCCTGACTGACCGCTCTGTGAGGAGCGACGAGATGTTCGAGAGGTTCACCGACCGAGCAAGGCGTGTTGTCGTCCTGGCCCAAGAAGAGGCCAGGATGCTCAACCACAACTACATCGGCACTGAGCACATTCTTCTTGGTTTGATCCATGAAGGTGAAGGCGTAGCCGCCAAGGCTCTGGAGAGCCTGGGCATCAGCCTTGAGGGTGTGCGTCAGCAGGTCGAGGAGATCATCGGCCAGGGCCAGTCGGCTCCGTCGGGGCACATTCCGTTCACCCCGCGGGCCAAGAAGGTCCTCGAGCTGTCGCTCCGTGAGGCTTTGCAACTGGGTCACAACTACATCGGCACCGAGCACATCCTGCTCGGGCTCATCCGTGAGGGTGAGGGTGTGGCGGCTCAGGTGCTGGTCAAGCTTGGAGCTGATCTCAACCGTGTCCGGCAGCAGGTCATCCAGTTGCTTCACGGTTACCAGGGCAAGGAGCCGGCCGCAGCGGGTGGCCCGCAGGAGTCGGCCCCGTCGACCTCCCTGGTGCTCGACCAGTTCGGCCGCAACCTGACCCAGGCCGCCCGTGAGGGCAAGCTGGATCCGGTCATCGGCCGTGAGAAGGAGATCGAGCGGGTCATGCAGGTCCTCTCCCGGAGGACCAAGAACAACCCGGTTCTGATCGGCGAGCCCGGCGTCGGCAAGACCGCCGTCGTCGAGGGCCTGTCGCAGAAGATCGTCAGGGGCGAGGTGCCCGAGACGCTGAAGGACAAGCAGCTCTACACGCTTGACCTCGGTGCCCTGGTCGCCGGCTCGCGCTACCGCGGTGACTTCGAGGAGCGCCTGAAGAAGGTGCTCAAGGAGATCCGCACGCGCGGCGACATCATCCTGTTCATCGACGAGCTGCACACGCTCGTGGGTGCGGGCGCCGCGGAGGGCGCGATCGACGCCGCCAGCATCCTCAAGCCGATGCTGGCCCGCGGCGAGCTGCAGACCATCGGCGCCACCACGCTCGACGAATACCGCAAGTACCTCGAGAAGGACGCGGCGCTCGAGCGCCGGTTCCAGCCGATCCAGGTGGCCGAGCCGTCGCTCAGCCACACGATCGAGATCCTCAAGGGTCTGCGCGACCGCTACGAGGCGCACCACCGCGTGTCGATCACCGATGGCGCGCTGGTCGCCGCCGCGCAGCTGGCCGACCGCTACATCAGCGACCGCTACCTGCCCGACAAGGCGATCGACCTCATCGACGAGGCCGGTTCGCGGATGCGCATCCGCCGGATGACCGCTCCGCCGGACCTGCGCGAGTACGACGAGAAGATCGCCAACGTCCGCCGCGACAAGGAGTCCGCGATCGACGCGCAGGACTTCGAGAAGGCGGCTGCGCTCCGCGACCAGGAGAAGCAGCTCCAGCTCAAGCGCGAGCGGCGGGAGAAGGAGTGGAAGGCCGGCGACATGGACGTCGTCGCCGAGGTCACCGAGGAGCTCATCGCCGAGGTCCTCGCCACGGCCACCGGCATCCCGGTCTTCAAGCTCACCGAGGAGGAGTCGCAGCGCCTGCTCCGCATGGAGGACGAGCTCCACAAGCGGATCATCGGCCAGGACGACGCCATCAAGGGCCTGTCGCGCTCCATCCGGCGCACCCGCGCCGGTCTGAAGGACCCGCGGCGTCCCGGTGGCTCGTTCATCTTCGCGGGCCCGTCCGGTGTCGGTAAGACCGAGCTGGCCAGGACCCTCGCGGAGTTCCTGTTCGGTGACGAGGACGCGCTGATCTCGCTGGACATGTCCGAGTTCATGGAGAAGCACACCGTCTCCAGGCTGTTCGGCTCGCCTCCCGGCTACGTCGGCTACGAGGAGGGCGGCCAGCTCACCGAGAAGGTGCGGCGCAAGCCGTTCTCCGTGGTGCTCTTCGACGAGATCGAGAAGGCGCACGCCGACATCTTCAACTCGCTGCTGCAGATCCTGGAAGACGGTCGCCTGACCGACGCCCAGGGTCGCGTGGTCGACTTCAAGAACACGGTCATCATCATGACCACCAACCTCGGCACCCGCGACATCTCCAAGGGGATCGGGGTCGGGTTCGCGAAGTCCAACGACGCCGACTCCAACTACGACCGGATGAAGGCCAAGGTCCAGGAAGAGCTCAAGCAGCACTTCCGGCCCGAGTTCCTCAACCGTGTCGACGACATCGTGGTCTTCCACCAGCTGACGCCGAAGGAGATCATCCAGATCGTCGATCTGATGCTCACCCAGGTCAGCGCCCGGCTGAAGGACCGCGACATGGGGCTCGAGGTCTCCCCGGAGGCCAAGCAGCTGCTGGCGGACCGCGGTTACGACCCGGTCATGGGCGCCCGGCCGCTGCGCCGGACCATCCAGCGCGAGCTGGAGGACTCCCTGTCGGAGAAGATCCTCTACGGCGACCTCCGTCCCGGTCAGACCGTCAAGGTGACGATCGAGGGCGAGGGCGACGACGCCAAGTTCATCTTCACCGGCGAGAACACCGCCAAGGTGCCCGACTCGGCCGCGGCGATCGCGGGCTGACGTCACAGGTTCGCGCAGAACCCCTCGTGTGATCTCTCACACGAGGGGTTCTTCGTTTTCCGGGGCTTCGCCGGACAAAAATTCAAGATCAGGGCTACTGTTGCCGAATTGTTGAGCGGCCGGGTGTACCGCCACCAAGAGTAGTACTACACTACGTAGAGCAGAGTCGAAGTCCCCTCCAAGTGACCCGCAAGAGCGCGTCCCTACGGTGGGGCCTGCTCCCTGAGGTGTAGGAGGCAATCAACTCAGGGCTGACGCGTGAGCCCACCGGAAGCAGCCATGCTCGTCCGGGTCCGCGCGACACACCGCGCGGGCGGGGGCCGAACAACCAGTGCAAGCCGTGGAGGAAGTCGATGCGCCTGCGTCACGATGACGGAACGCTCGTTCACCTCGCCTACAACGCAGGCGTTCACCCCGCAGAAGACCTGGAGAACCTGATCGCCCACCTCACCCGTTACGCCGTGCCGGTGCGCAAGCGGCTCGGCGTGGACCGGATGGGCATCGGCCTGTGGCTCTCTCCCGCCGTCGCCGACCACCTCACCGCCGACCGCATCGAGCTCGTACGCCTGCGCCGCTCGCTGGACGAGCGCGGTCTCGAGGTCGTCAGCCTCAACGGCACCGGCGGCCGCAACCAGGACGTGCCCGGCCCCGACTGGGCCAAGCCCGAGCGCTACCGCTACACGATGGCGCTGGCCAAGATCCTGGCCTTCCTGCTGCCCGACGACGTACGGTTCGGCAGTATCTCGACGATACCGATCGGCTGGCGGCGCGACTGGCCCGCCGACCTGCACGCCATCGCCACCCGGCGGCTGGAGAGGCTGGCCCGCGAGCTGCGCGGCATCTACAGCGTCACCGGCAAGACCATCCGGGTCGGGTTCGAGCCGTGGCCCGGCTGCGTCCTGGAGACGACCGAGCAGGCGCTGGAGCGCGTCGGCGGCATCGACTCCGAGCACCTGGGCGTCTGTCTGGACGCCTGCCACCTGGCGGGCGGCGCCGAGGAGGCCGGCGAGGCCCTGCGCGGCCTGGCGGCGGCCGGCGCGCCGGTGGTCAAGCTCGGCCACGTGCACAACCACGGCGCCGGCACGCCCAACACCGGCGCGGTGCTGCACGACACCCTCGCCGCGATGCTGTCGGGAGCCGTCAGCGGCAGCGCCCACATCGAGGTCGAGACGCACAACCTGGCCGTCCCCGGCCGGGCCAAGGGGCCGGGCGCGCTCGTGTCGATGCTCGCCCAGGAGCTCGACTGGGCCCGCACCAGCCTGACCGGCCTCGGGCTGCAGCTCGCCGCCTGACCCGCTGATTCGCCCTACATCGTGCCGAACCAGCCCGGCACGTCCAGCCGCCACAGGCCCTCGGGGGTGACCTTGCGCAGGTCGTCCTCCAGGGCCTCCAGGCGGTCCTGGCCCAGCTCCTCCGCCCAGCGGGCGCGCAGCGCGTCGAAGATGCGGGCCGACCTGGCCAGCGCGTCGACGCCGAACGGGGTCAGCCGGACGATCTTGCGCCGCGTGTCGTCCGGGTCGCGGGTGCGCTCCACGTAGCCGGCGCGCTCCAGGGTCTCGATCGTCTTGCCCGCCGCCTGCTTGGACACGCCCAGGACCCGCCCCAGGTCGACCGCCGTGGTGCCCCGGGAGCCGATCGCCTGCATGACGAAACCGTGCATGGGACGCATGTCCGGATGGCCCTGACGGGCCAGCTCCGCGTGCAGCTCGTCGATGAGCACACGGAAGGCCAGGAAGAGGCGGAGCGGCAGCTCGAAGCCCGGGGTCGCGCTTGGCACGCTGGACAGCCTATGCGTGGGGCAGCCGGTACGTCCCGTCGGGCAGGGGCTCCGCGAGCCCGTCAGCCACCAGGCCGTCCAGGGCCCGCTCCCGCTGCACCGCGTCGTCCCACACCACGTCCAGCGCCGCCTTCGGCACCGGCCCGTGGGCGTCCCGCAACACGGCCAGCAGACGGCCCCGGCACTGCCGGTCCGTCCCCGCGTACGTCTGCCCCTTGCGCGGCGGCCCGTCGTGCGGCGGCTTGCCCGCCAGCCGCCACGCGCACGCCGACGCGATCGGGCAGTCGGCGCACCGCGGCGCGCGGGCCGTGCACACCAGCGCGCCCAGCTCCATCACCGCCACACCCCACCGGGCCGCGCCCAGCTCAGGCAGCAGCGACTCCGCCAGCCGGCGCTCCGCCGCCGAGGTCGCGGTAGGCGGGTACTCCTCCGCCCGCACCGCCCTGGCGAACACCCGGCGCACGTTGGTGTCGAGCACCGCGTGCCGCCCCCCGTACGCGAAACTGGCCACGGCGGCGGCCGTGTACTCGCCGATGCCCGGCAGCCCGAGCAGCGTCGCGTGATCACTCGGCACCTCGCCGCCGTGCTCCTCCGTGATGGCCCGCGCGCACGCGTGCAGCCGCAGCGCCCGCCGCGGGTAGCCGAGCCTGCCCCAATGGCGTACGGCCTCCCCGGGAAGCTCGGCAGCCAGATCCTTCGGGGTCGGCCAGCGGGCCATCCACTCCAGCCACACCGGCAGCACCCTCGCCACCGGCGTCTGCTGCAACATGATCTCGCTGACGAGCACGCCCCACGGCGTCGCGTCCGCCGCCCGCCAAGGGAGTTCTCGGGCGTTGTTTTCGTACCACTCCAGAATGGGAATGTGTAGGAGTTTCGGCTCAACCACGGGCCCCAGCGTATGCCGAGATGGCAAGGTGCGGCGTGTCGTCACGCTAGGTGGCCGCACCAATGAACATGCTGTGCGTATGGACCCGGATGCGATGCGTGACGACCCTGGATTCGGAGGCGACGTCTACTGGCGGCGGCGCATGAGCGTGCTCGTCGCGGTGCTCGTGGTGGTCGCCGTGGTGGCGTGGGCCTGTTCGAGCAGCGCCGGAGGGCCGGAACGCGCCTCCAGCGCCCAGACCTCGCAGACCCCGGCCCCGGCCGCCGACCCGCTCCTCGCGGGCCTGCGCACGCTGGCCCTCGGCACCGCCACGCCCACGCCGACACCCAGCCCGGCCAAGGCCACCGAACAGGCGCGCACCCAGCGCCCCGGCGAACCCTGCGCCGAACGCGACCTGGTGCTGGGCCTCCAGGGCAAGCAGGAGATCTACGCCGGCGCCGCCCGCCCGAACTTCCTCATCACCGTCGTCAACACCGGCGACGTCATGTGCAAGGCCGACGTCGGCCCGCGCGCCATGGAGATTCGCATCACCTCCGGCGAGGACCGCATCTGGTCCACCTCCGACTGCGTCAGCGGCCCCGGCACCGAGGTCAAGGAGCTGCAGCGCGGCGTCCCGTACGTGCGCTCGCTCGACTGGGACCGCCGCCGCTCCAGCGGCGACTGCCGCGCCGACCCGCCCACCGCCCTGCCGGGCACGTACGTCGCGGTGGCCCGCATGGGCAAGCTCAAGAGCCCCAAGGGCGTCTTCCACCTGCGCTGACCCGCACGGCCGCGCCCCAGGAGACCGGGTCAGACGTAGCGCTCCAGGATCGACGACTCCGCCAGCCGCGACAGGCCCTCGCGCACGCTCCGGGCCCGCGACTCGCCGACGCCGCCCACCTCCTGGAGGTCGTCGATGCTCGCCGCCAGCAGCTTCTGCAGGCTGCCGAAGTGGTTGACCAGCCGGTCCACCACCGTCGCTGGCAGCCTCGGCACCTTCGCCAGCAGCCGGAACCCGCGCGGGCTCACCGGGCTGTCGAGCTTGTCCGTGCCGCCGTGCCCCAGCACGTTCGCCACCACCGAGAGGTCCAGCAGCTCGCTGCCCGACAACGCGTCCAGCTCCTGCATCGCCTCCGACAGCCGCCGCTGCCGCCGCCCCGCCGGAGCCGGCAGGTAGTCGCGGATCACCAACTCCCGATCGGAGTCGACCCCCGCCACCAGCTCGTCGAGCTGCAACGACAGCAGCCTGCCGTCGGTGCCCAGCTCCACCACGTAGCCCTTGATCTCGTCGGAGATGCGCCGGACCATCTCCAGCCGCTGCGCCACCGCCGCCACGTCGCGGACCGTCACCAGATCCTCGATCTCCAGCGCCGACAGCGTGCCGGACACCTCGTCGAGCCGATGCTTGTAGCGCTCCAGCGTCGCCAAAGCCTGATTGGCCTTGGACATGATCGCCGCCGACTCCTCCAGCACGTAACGGATGCCGTCGAGATAGAGGGCGATGATCCGCATGGACTTGCTGATCGCGATGATCGGCAGCCCCGTCTCCTTGGCCACACGCTGCGCCGTACGGTGCCGCGTGCCGGACTCGTCCGTCGGAATCGCCGGATCCGGCACCAGATGCACCGCCGCCCGGACGATCTTGTGGTCGTCGCTGACCACGATCGCCCCGTCCATCTTCGCGAGCTCCCGCAGCCTCGTGGCCGAGAACTCCACATCCAGCTCGAACCCGCCGCTGCACACCTGCTCGACGACCCTGTTGTAACCGAGCACGATCAGGCCGCCGGTCTGACCGCGCAGGATTCGCTCCAGGCCGTCGCGCAGTGGAGTGCCCGGGGCCACAGCCGCCAGGGCTTCGCGACGGCGGTCGTCAAGACTCCTGTCGTTAGGCACCTGACCCCCGTGTCGAATAGTCAAGCCCAGCTTATCCCCGCCGCCCGAGATCCATCCCCCCTCTTCCACCCCAACCACCCCACCCACCCCGGCCTCCGGCACCCTCCAACCACCCCACCCACCCTCACCTCTGACCCCCTCCAACGCTCCTCACGCCCTCCCCCTCCAACCGACTCGGACGCCCCTCCCCACCCCGGCCGCCACCGCCTACGGTGCCCCTCCCGCTCCCTGTGCGGATCCCATCCGCGGCGCGCCCGCCTCCCGCCGTAGGGGTCTCCCGGACGACCGGTCAATCCAACGACCACCCCTGAACGGCCGCCCTCCTGGAACCCGCCATCGCTGTGGCGACGTCCGCCTTTGGCGAGGTTTGGTGCAGCGGAGCCCGGCTGCCGGCGAGGCCAGGTGCAGCGGACCCGCCTTGCGGCGACGCGAACCGCTCGTCGAGCCGCTCGGCTGACAGGCTCCCGCCTGCAGGGAGGGGGCGCTGCGGGAGCGGCCCCGCTACGGACGGCTGCGCCTCCGAGGCGGCCGACGGCTCAACAGACCCGACGCCTCCCAGGCCCCCAGCACCCTCGGGGCGGTCGCCCCTGCGTCAGCCGCCGCGCGCCGCCGCCTCGCAGGTGGCTGGCGTCGCAGGGCTGACGCCCTCGGGAGTGTCTGCATCGCGCCGGGGCCGCCGGAGGAGGCCGACGCCTCTGAGATGGCGCGGCCGACGTCCCTAGAGGGTGGGCGTCGCGGGGCTGACGCCTCCGGAGGGCCGGTGTCACGCCGGAGGGTTGGCGTGGAGGGCTGGCGCTCCCGAGGTGGTGGGGGCGACTCCGCCGAAGGGGCGGCGTCGCGTCAGGGGTGGCGCCGCGCCGGCGCCTCCGGCGCGGCGGGCGCCCCACAGCGGGCTGGCCCTCGGCGGGGGGCCGGGGCCGACGAAGCGTCCTGGCCCTTGGGAGGGCCGGAGCCTGGAGGGCGCGGATCACGTACGGGCCGGACCGTGGAAATGGGGTCAGGTCACGTGGGTCAGGGCGTCCCAGACGTTTTCGGCTTCGACGACTTCGAAGCCCGGGGCGAAGGCGACCGGGCCGACCGGGACGAGGGAACGTTGGCCGTTCGGCTTGCGGGTGCCTTCGTTGAGGGAGCCGGCCGGGACGAGGCCGCGTTTGAAGCCCATGCGGGCGGCCTCCGAGAGGCGGCGGCGGACGTCCTTGACCGGGCGGAGCTCGCCCGCGAGGCCGACTTCGCCCAGGGCGACGAGGCCGGCGGGGAGGGGCTTGTCCCCGGCGGCGCTGGCGACGGCGAGCATGACGGACAGGTCCACGGCCGGGTCGGCGAGTTTGATGCCGCCGACCGTGGCGGTGAACACGTCGCAGCCGCCGAGCCGGGCGTTGAGCCGGCGCTCCAGGACGGCGAGGATCATCTGCACCCGGTAGGTGTCGAGGCCCGAGGAGGTGCGGCGGGGCTGCTGGGCCTCGGTGCGGGCGACCAGGGCCTGGACCTCGGCGGGGAGGGGGCGGGTGCCTTCGACGGTGACGGTCACGCAGGTGCCGGGCACGGGGCTGCTGCGCCGGGAGACGAACAGGCCGCTCGGGTCCGTGATGCCTTCGATGCCGCGTTCGTGCAGGTCGAAGCAGCCGACCTCGTCGGTGGGGCCGAACCGGTTCTTGATCGCGCGCACCATGCGGAGCCGCGAGTGGCGGTCGCCCTCGAAGTTCAGCACCACGTCGACCAGGTGCTCCAGCGTGCGGGGGCCGGCGATCGAGCCTTCCTTGGTGACGTGGCCGACGAGCACGGTGGACATGTTGCGCTCCTTGGCGAGGCGGACCAGGTTGGCCGCCACCTCGCGCACCTGCGTGACGCCGCCCGGGACGCCGGTGGCCTGGGCCGAGCCGACCGTCTGGACCGAGTCGACCACGAGCATCCGGGGCTGGACCTTCTCGACGTGGGCGATCAGGGCCGACAGCTCGGTCTCGGCGGCCAGGTAGAGGTGGTCGCGGATGGCGCCGATGCGGTCGGCGCGCAGCCGCACCTGAGCGGCGGACTCCTCGCCCGTCACGTAGAGGACGGTGTCGCGCTCGGCGATGCGGGCCGCGGCCTCCAGCAGCAGCGTCGACTTGCCGATGCCGGGCTCCCCGGCCAGCAGCACGACGGCGCCGGGCACCAGGCCGCCGCCGAGCACGCGGTCGAGCTCGCCGACGCCCGTCGTGCGCGCGGCCGCGATCTCGGCCTTGACCTGGCCGATCGGCATCGCCGGGGCGGTGGTGGCGCCGGCCTGGACGACGTGCGCGCCGCCCCGGGCGCCTTCCTCGTCGACCGTGCCCCACGCCTGGCACTCGCCGCACCGGCCCACCCACTTGGTGGTACGCCACCCGCATTCGGCACAGCGGTAACCGGGCTTCTGCGCTGTCTTGGCCATGCCGAGCAGGGTAGCGGCCAAGACCGACAATCGTCCCGGGTGGCGGGGCCGCCGACCGGCCTGCGGCGTCCGGTCCGCGACCGTCCCGCGGTGCCCGGCCGCCGACCGCCCCGCGCCGCCAGCCCCACGACGGGCCTGCGCTGCCGGCCCACGACCGCCCCGCGCCCCCGGGAGCCCGCGACCGTTCCGCACCGCCCGGGGAGTTGAGGCTGGCGGCTCGTACGGGGCGCGGGCCGCCGCCCCCAACGACGACAGGGCGGCCCAGGGCGTTGAGGGCCCTGGGCCGGGTGAGGGGGAGTCGGTGGGGTCATCAGGGTCGTTGAGGTCAGTGGGGCTGGTGGGGGCGGTGGGGCCGTGGTTAGAGGGGGTGGTCTTGGAAGACGGTGGCCAAGGGGTTCATGACGACGGTGTCGGGGGTGGGTTGGTAGCCGGGGAGGGACGGGAGGTTGTGGCTCTGCTCGAAGGCGCGGAGGCGGGCCGGGCCGGGGGGCAGGGTGAGGGTGACGCGCAGTTCGCCGGGTGGGGCGTGGTAGGCGAAGCCGGTGCTGGTCAGGTCGCGGCCGTTGACGGTCATGCGGGCGGGGGCGGCGCCGGGGGGCAGGCTGAGGCCGGTGACGGGGGCGTCGCCGGTCGGGGTCAGGCGCAGGGTGAGGGTGCGGCCGGTGGGGGTGGTCTGGTCGTCGAGCACCGACAGGGCCGGGGCGCGCAGGGGGGCGGGCTGGGCGGTGGTGGTCGTCCAGGCGCCCGTGGGGAAGAAGTGCTCGCTGCCGGGGGTGGCGGTGTCGGTGCGGGTGCCCCAGACGGCCCGCTTCTCGCCGGCGTCCATGGCGTACGCGAGCCGGAGCTGCCGGGGATGCGCGGCGTCGAAGCGGTCGGCGTACAGTCCGGCGGCCAGGAGGGCGACGGCGGCGGCCACGGCTACGAGCGGCGGCAGGAAGGCCCGGCCGCGCCGCCCGGAGCGGTCGGCGGGAGGAGTCTGCTTGAGGAGGGGGAGGAGGAGCAGGGCGAAGAGGGCGAAGTGGGGGGCGGCGATCATGCCGCCGACGCCGAGGCCGATGTCCAGGGAGGTCACGGCGTTGGCGGCGAGCAGGAGGACGGCGGGCGCCAGGCAGAGGGTGAGGGCGACGGTGGGCAGGGCGGTGCCCGGGAGGCGGCGGGCGATCAGCCAGCCGGCGGCGGCGAACAGGGCGGGCCAGGTGAACGTGTGGGAGCCGCCGGGGAGCAGCAGCGCCGAGAGCGTGCCCAGGACGGCGACCAGCAGCAGGGCGCCGGCGGCGAGCGCGGTGGCGCCGAGGCGGCGCAGGATCGCCCGCCAGGCCAGGACGACGGCGACGGTGAAGGTGAGCAGGGCCGCCTGGTAGAGCCAGGGGCGGTAGGGGTCGCCGGTGAACATCTGGTCGTATTCGGGCCTGATGAGGCCGAGCAGCGGCATCACGGCGAAGCCGGCGGCGGCCGACAGCAGGACGGGCACCAGCGCGAGCAGGGCGCCGGCCAGGGTCCGGGGCAGCGAGGCGGAGCCATCTCCGGCAGGGGAACGGGCTGGGCGGCGCAGGGTCCAGGTGAGGGCGACGGTCAGGGCGAGGGCGAGTGCGGCGATGGGGAGTTCGAGCCAGAGCGGGTAGCGGATCAGGGTGCCCGGAATCGTGAAATAGGCCGAATCGTCCCCGGTCCGCAGCTTGGTGAGGTCGGCGTCGCCGAGGGCGGCGGCGACGCCGAGGGTGTTGTCGCCCATCTGCTGCAGGCTGCTCAGGCTCAGGTGGGCGGGGTCGTCGAGCGGCGAGTGGTAGTAGGCGCCGCCGCCGACGAAGGCGGAGTCGAGGCCCAGCCAGCCCGCCTCGTCGAAGACGTGGAAGTCGGTGTTGTTGGGCAGGATGCTGAGCAGCGCGGCGAAGGCCGAGTCGGCCGACGGGTGCGGCGCGGCGGCGCCGTAGAGGTCGATGAGGGGTGCGGAGCCCGGCGAGGCGCGGAACATCTGGACGGCGCCGCGCACACCGCGGGCCTCGTTGTTGACGACGACGACGGTGCCCTTGGCCAGCGGGTCGTCGCGGGCGAACGTCTCGGCGCCGAGCAGGCCCTGCTCCTCGCCGTCGGTGAGCAGGACGACGAGGTCGTTGCGCTGGCCGGGCGGCAGTGACCCGACGACCTCCAGGATGGTGGCCACGCCGGCCCCGTCGTCGGCGGCGCCGGGCGCGGCCGGGACGGAGTCGTAGTGGGCGGCCAGGATGACGCGGCCGGTCGGGTCGGTGCCGGGGCGGACGGCGACGATGTTGCGCATCGTGCCCATCGGGGTGACGCCGTCGATGTCGAGCGGCAGGACGCCGACGCCTTCCTGGACGCGGGTCTCCAGGCCGAGGGCGCGCAGCTCCGTGAGCAGGTGGTCGCGCACGCGGGTGTGCTCGGCGGAGCCGGTGGGGTGGGGTGCGCGGGCGATGGCCTTGACGTGCTCGTGTGCCCTGACGGCCTGGAAGCCTTCGCCGGAGTCGCGTGGCGATGGAGGTGCGAGGCCCGCGATGGCGAGCGCGAGCAGGGCGGCCAGCGTGAGCAGGCCGATCAGGGCGGAGCGGATCATGCGGCCAACCTAGGCCGCGGGGGTGGGGCGGCGAATCAGTCCAGGGAACGATTCGCCGCGTAGATCCTTGTGATTACGCGAGCCCCAGCTCGTTGACGAGCAGGCGCTTGGGCTTGGCGCCGATCACCTGCTTGACCGGCTCGCCGCCGTCGAAGAGCAGCAGCGTGGGGATGCTCATGACGCCGTAGCGGGCCATGATCTCGGGGTGCTCGTCGGTGTTGAGCTTGCCGATGGTCAGGCCGTGCTCGGCCTCGATCTCGGCCAGGACCGGCGCGACCATGCGGCAGGGCCCGCACCATTCGGCCCAGAAGTCGACGAGCACCGGCTTGTCGGCCTTGAGCACCTGCTCCTCGAAGTTGTCCGTGGTCAGGGTGATCATCGCTTACCTCCAGAGAACGTGCAGGCGTCGGCGAGCTGGGCCGACACCTCGGCGCGGCGGGTGAGCAGGACGCGGATCTGCTCGTCGATCTCCGCCAGCTTGCGCTGGTAGACGGCGACCGACTCGGGACAGGACCCGCCCGTGCTGTGCCCGGCGCGCAGGCACGCGACGAACGGGCGGGTGTCGTCCAGCGTCAGCCCGACGGACAGCAGCATGCGGATCTCCGACACGAGCTTGACGTCGTCCTCGGAGTAGTCGCGGTAGCCGTTGGCGCTGCGGCGGGCGCTGAGCAGCCCCTGCTGCTCGTAGTAGCGGAGCGAGCGGGTGCTCACCCCGGTCCGTTCGGCCAGCTCTCCGATGCGCATGCCCTCAAGGTAAACGTTGACACTGACGTCAGGGTCAAGCCCGGTCAGTAGTAGCGCCAGCGCAGCACGTTCGGATAGGCCAGCTCCAGGCCGGGCGTCTCGGCGATGGCCTGCTCGGCCACCTCGGGCGCGAACTCGATGCGCAGCACGGCCTCCAGATCGGCCCGCCGTTCGAAGACCATCCGCAGGTCGAGCTCCTGCCGCTGCCATCCGTGGCGGACCCAGAAGTCCTCCACGGCCCTCGCCGAATAGGCCGGCACCGTCCGCTGGAACCACCGGCCGAACGCGCCCCTGGTGGCGTCGAGGTCCACGACGAAGGCCGCCCCGCCGCGCCGTACGACCCGTGAGAGCTCGCGCAGGCCCGGCTCGCAGCCGGGCCCGAAGAAGTACGCCCAGCGCGCGACGGCGACGTCGGCCGAGGCGTCGGGGAGCGGCAGGTCCTGGGCGCCGGCGGCGTGCACCTGGACGGAGGGGAGCGCCGCGCAGCGGCGGCGGGCCATAGCGGCCAGGTCGCCGTGGGGCTCGACGCCGATCACCCGGGCGGCGTGGCGCGCGTAGATCGGCAGGTGGAAGCCGGTGCCGCAGCCGATGTCGAGCACGGTGGCGCCCTCCCACGGGCGCAGCGCGCGCATGGCCGCGTCGGCGGCGCCTTCGGGATCGACGGCGCGATTCTCCAGCTCGTACACCTGCGGGGTGTTCCAGATGTTGGGACTGGGAATGGCGCCTTTCGCGATCCTGGGCATGGCCCAACCGTAGGGGGCGGCGCGCCATATCGCGTCAACCGGCTTAGGCTGGCAGCGTGGCTGATGTCATCCGCGTGCCCAATGCGAAGATCGCATTGTCCACCGCTTCGGTATATCCGGAACGCACTCCCGATGCGTTCGAGCTGGCGGCCCGCCTGGGCTACGACGGCGTCGAGATCATGGTCGGCGCAGACCCGGTGAGCCAGGACATCGACGTGATCGAGCGGCTTTCCGAGCACTACCAGGTGCCGGTCCTGGCCATCCACGCGCCCTGCCTGCTCGTCACGCAGCGGGTGTGGGGGCGTGACCCGTGGGCCAAGCTGGTCAAGGCGCAGAAGGCGGCCGAGCGGCTGGGCGCCTCGACGGTCGTGGTGCACCCGCCGTTCCGCTGGCAGCGGGATTACGCGCGCGAGTTCGAGACCGGTCTGGCCCGCATGCGCGACGAGACCGACATCACGTTCGCGGTCGAGAACATGTTCCCGCTGCGGGCCCGGGGCAACGACGTGGTGCCCTATTCGCCCGACTGGAACCCGACCGACTACGACTTCCCGCACGTCACGCTCGACCTGTCGCACACGGCGGTGTCCGGCAGCGACGCGATGGAGATGGCCACCAAGCTCGGCGACCGGCTGGCCCACGTTCACCTGGCCGACGGCCTCGGCGTCACCAACAAGGACGAGCACCTGGTCCCCGGCAGGGGCAACCAGCCGTGCGCGCCGCTGCTGGAGCGGCTGGCGGGCTCCGGCTACGACGGCCTGGTCGTGCTGGAGGTCAACACGCGCAAGGCGTCCAGCCGCACCGAGCGGATCGACGACCTGGCCGAGGGGCTGGCCTTCGCCCGGCTCCATTTGGCGGCCACGCGATGAGCGTGGGGCCGATGCGCGAGCTCGGCAAGGTGTTCGACCGGGTCGCCGACGCCTATGACGCGGCCCGCCCGACCTATCCGGATGAGCTGTTCCAGGCGCTGTCGGAGGTGTCGGGCGTCGACCTCGACGGCGCGACGGCGGTCGACGTGGGCGCCGGCACGGGCATCCTGACGCGCGCCCTGCGGGCCCGCGGCTCGCGGGTGGTGGCGGTCGACCCGGGCGCGGAGATGCTGGCCCGGCTGCGCTCGCGGGCCGGGTCAGGCGGTACGGCGGCCGTGCTGGCCGACGGCAACGCGCTGCCGCTGGCCGGCGGCGTGGCCGATCTGGTGACCTATGCCCAGTCCTGGCACTGGCTCGACCCGGTGGCGTCGATCGCCGAGGCCAGGCGGGTGCTGCGGCCCGGCGGCGCGATCGCCGGCTGCTGGAACCTGGCGCACGCCGCGCAGGCGGGCTGGCTGGCGGCCTACGAGGAGCGGCTGGCCAGGTCGTGCCCGACGTATTGGGGTCCGGCGCTGGAGGAGTGGTCGGTGCCGCCGATCGCGGCCGCGTTCGAGGTGGTCGCGGAGCGGTGGATCCCGTGGACCCGGCTGGTGCGCGTCGAGGACTTCCTGCTCGACCTGCGCTCCCACTCCTACATGGCGGCGCTGTCCGCGGGGGCGGCCGACGAGCTGGTCGAGCGGCAGCGGGCGGAACTGACGAGGGAGTTCCCCGGCGGCGTGCTGTCGGTGCCGATGCGCGTCTACCTGGCGGTGGGCCGGTGACGGTCAGGCGGGGGCCGGGGCGCAGGCCCGGGTCGGCCGACACGCGGGGTGAGATCCTCAGCGCGGCCAGGAAGGTGTTCGCGGAGAAGGGGTTCGACAAGGCGACGGTGCGCGGGATCGCGAGGGAGGCGCAGGTCGACCCGGCTCTCGTGCATCACTATTTCGACACCAAGGAGGGCATGTTCGCGGCGGCGATGCGGCTGCCGATCACGCCTGACGTGGTGATCCCGACGCTGCTCGACGGTCCGCGCGAGGATCTGGGCAAGCGGCTGGTCACGCTGATCCTGAGCGTGACGGCCGAGCCCGACACGCGCGAGCCGATGATCGCCCTGGTGCGCTCGGCCATGACGAACGAGCAGGCCGTGCCGATGTTCCGCGAGTTCATCACCAACGCGCTGCTGTTCAGGGTGGCCGACCAGCTCGACGTGCCGCATCTGCGGATCGAGGCGGCCTTCGCGCAGATGTTCGGCGTGCTCATGGCCCGGTACGTGCTCAAGCTGGAGCCGATGGCGAGCGCCGATCCCGAGGAGCTGGCCGAGCTGCTGGGGCCGACGATTCAACGCTACTTCACCGGGTAGAGCATTGTTCTGGACGCGGGCCTGACCGTAAGGTGAGTAGCGGGTTACCCTGTGAATGTTACCGGCGGGTAGGATTCTGGGGAGGCCGGTCAATACGCTGAGGTGTTGGGAGGATCCGTGCTCTGGGTAGCCATCATCGGGCTCGTGATGACCGTCGCGGCGGTCGCCATGGCGGGCCGCCGGGCGCTGTTCCTGGTCAAGCTCGCCACAGTGGGCCCGCCCGCGCCCGAGCGGATCGCCTACGCCAAGGCCAACGTCGGGCAGGAGATCAAGGCCCAGCTCGTCGAGGTGTTCGGGCAGAAGAAGCTGCTCAAGTGGACGCCGTCGGGCGTCGCGCACTTCTTCGTCATGTGGGCGTTCTTCATCCTGCTGACTGTCTACATCGAGGCGTACGGCGCGATCATCCAGGGCGCCATCACCGGCAGGCCGAACTTCCACATCCCGCTGATCGGCACCTGGGGGGTCCTGGGCTTCCTCCAGGACTTCATCGCGGTCGCCTGTCTGCTCGGCGTGGTCGCCTTCGCCGTCATCCGGGTGAAGAACTCGCCGAAGACGCTCGGCCGGGACTCCCGCTTCTCCGGGTCGCACCTGGGCGGCGCGTGGCTCGTGCTGTTCATGATCTTCAACATCATCTGGACGCTCTTCCTGGCCAGGGGCGCGGCGGCGGCCAACGGCAACTTCCCCTACTCCTCGGGCGCGTTCGTCTCGCTGGCGCTCGGCGACGTGCTGCCGCACAGCGAGCTGCTCGAGGAGATCGGGCTGCTGCTGCACATCGGCTTCATGCTGGTGTTCCTCGTCATCGTGATGAACTCCAAGCACCTGCACATCTTCACGGCGCCGCTCAACGTGCTGTTCTCCCGCCGCCCCGACGCCATGGGCGCGGCCCCCGAGCTGCGGGTCGACGGCAAGACCGTCGACTTCGAGGACGAGGACCTCGACCCGGAGAAGCTCGGCCGGGGCAAGATCGGCGACACCACGTGGAAGGGCTTCCTCGACTTCTACTCCTGCACCGAGTGCGGACGCTGCCAGTCGCAGTGCCCGGCGTGGAACACCGACAAGCCGCTGTCGCCGAAGATGCTCATCATCGACCAGCGTGACCACGCCTTCGCGGTGGCCCCGTACCTGATGGCGGCGAGCAACGAGCACGCCGGGCAGGACGTGCTGGCGCTGCTGGAGAAGCCGCTGGTCGGCGAGGACGGCGTGATCCACCCCGACGTGCTCTGGTCGTGCACCAACTGCGGCGCCTGTGTCGAGCAGTGCCCCGTCGACATCGAGCACATCGACCACATCCTCGACATGCGCCGCTACCAGGTGATGGTGGAGTCGTCGTTCCCGTCCGAGGCGGGAGTGATGGTGAAGAACCTGGAGAACAAGGGCAACCCGTGGGGCATGTCCGAGATGAAGCGGGCCGACTGGATCGAGGAGCTGGACTTCGAGGTCGAGCTCGTCGAGGACAAGATGCCCGAGGACGCCGAATACCTGTTCTGGGTGGGCTGCGCGGGCGCGCTGGAGGACCGGGCCAAGAAGACCACCAAGGCCGTGGCCGAGCTGCTGCACATCGCGGGCGTCAAGTTCGCGGTGCTCGGCCCGATGGAGGCGTGCACCGGTGACCCGGCCCGCCGCCTGGGCATGGAGTACCTGTTCAACATGCTGGCCCAGCAGAACATCGAGACGCTGAACGAGGCCGGCGTCAAGAAGATCGTCGCCACCTGCCCCCACTGCTTCAACACGCTGGCCAACGAATATCCGCAGCTCGGCGGCACGTACGAGGTCGTGCACCACACGCAGTTGCTGGCCAAGCTGGTGGACGAGGGGCTGCTCACGCCGATCACGCCGATCGAGGAGAAGATCACCTACCACGACCCGTGCTTCCTCGGCCGCCACAACAAGGTCTATTCGCAGCCGCGCGACATCATGTCGAAGGTGCCCGGCGTGCAGACCCAGGAAATGCACCGGCACAAGGATCGCGGCTTCTGCTGCGGCGCCGGCGGCGCCCGGATGTGGATGGAGGAGCGCATCGGCAAGCGCATCAACACCGAGCGGGTGGACGAGGCGCTGACCACGAATCCCGACACGGTGTCGACCGCGTGCCCGTTCTGCATGGTGATGCTCGGCGACGCCATCAACGAGAAGAAGAACAGCGGCGAGGCCAAGGAGTCGCTGGAGGTCGTGGACGTGGCCCAGCTCTTGATCAAATCGGTCAAGAGCCCTTCCTGACCGGGATAGTCGGACTCCTCCACAGTCGTCTGTGGAGGAGTTTCGCACGTCAGAAGGGGCGATCCCCGTAAATCTGCCATCCACATAACGGGAAAATCACGGTAACCTCAACGTCGCATGGCTCTATTCGACGGGGAGGGGGCACGCATGAGCGTCGTCGTGACGGATGCGGAAGTCACCCTGGCCGACGTGCTCTCCCTGCGCCTGGCCATGCGCGAGCCGCTGAAGGCCGGCACCGAGCTGGTGCTGCGCCACCGCACCAGCGGCGTCGAGCGTGACGTGCTGCTCGGCACCCCGGGAGCCGTGGCCCGCGAGGCCAGCCTGGCCGTGTCGCTGGCCCCGTTGCTGCTCAGCGCCGGACGCTGGGACGCCTACCTGCGCCACGACGGCAAGCGGGTGCGGCTGCGCAGCATCGATCCGGGCTTCTCGCTCGACCACCTCGACGCGTACGCGCTGTGCAAGCGCACGCTCGCCTACCGCTCCTACCGCACCCGCAACGGCTATCTCGCGCTGAAGATCGACGACGCCGAGCCGGTGGCCGAGGTGCGCGCGGTCTGGTTCAGGGAAGGCCGCTTCGAGGTCACCGGCCTGCTCGCCTACACCGGGCTGGAGGACGACGACTCCCGCCACGAGGCCATGCTGGCCCTGCAGCGCAGGCAGACGGGCGCGCGGGTGTGCGCCACCGCCACCGTGCAGGGGGTGCGCTTCCACGCCGCGTTCTCGCTGGTGGACGTGCTCGCGGCCGACCCCGAGGGGTCCGGCACCTGGGAGCCGTCGCTGGAGGTCGACGGCGTGCCCGAGCCGCTGCGGCTCGGCGCCTGGCTCGACGACGTCGACGGCAAGCGCCGCCGCCTGCACTACCCGTCGGCGCGGGTCGACGGCATCCCGATCCGGCCCTCCTACACGGCCGACGACGAGCTCCGCATCGAGGTGGGCGGGTGAGAGTCAGCCTGATCCTCTCCTCCGCGTACGGCATGCGCGGCGACGTCCGGTCCACGCTCAACCTGGCCACGGCGCTCGCCCAGCGGCACGAGGTGGAGGTGATCAGCCTCAGGCGGCAGAAGGAGAAGCCGTTCTTCCCCGTGGGCCCGAACGTGACCATGCGCTCGGTCATCGACGCCAGGCCCGGCGTGCGCCACCTGCTGCCGCGCGGGCAGGTGCGCACCGAGGTGGCGCTGTGGCGGGCGCTGCGCGGGCTCAAGAGTGACGTTCTCATCACCACCAGGCCCGGACTGAGTGTCCAGGCCGCCAGGCACGCGCCGCGCGAGATCCTGCGCATCGCCCGCGAGTGGGCCCGCCCCGCCGTCCCCGGTCCGGTCAGGAAGCTCTACCCGCGCCTCGACGCCGTCGTCACCGCCACCGAGTCGGCGCAGGAGGAGTGGCGCAGGCTGCTCGACGGCGGCCCGTCCGTGCACAGCGTGCCCGACGCGCTGCCCATCGCGCCCTGGCCGCGCTCCCGGATGGACAACCGCATCGTGGCGGCCGGCGGGCGCTGGGTGCCCGCCAAGGCGTACGACCGGCTGATCAACGCCTTCGCCATCGTCGCCGACAAGCGCCCCGACTGGAGGCTCAGGCTGTACGGCGGCGGTCCGGAGGAACGCAGGCTCCGCGCCCTGGTCAGCGAGCTGGGCCTGCACAACCACGTCTACTTCATGGGCACCACGCCCGACCTGGCGGGGGAGTTCGCCAAGGCGTCGATCGTGGCCAACAGCTCCCGCAGCGCCGACCTGGGCATGACCGTGCTGGAGGCGATGGGCTGCGGGGTGCCGGTCGTGGCGTTCGAGGGAGCCAGGGGGCCGGCCGAGTTCGTGGCGACCGGCTACAACGGCGTGCTCGTGCCCGAGTCGGCCGGCGAGGCCGAGATGCTGGCCGCCGCGCTGCTGTCGCTCATCGACGACGAGCGCAGGCGGCGCTCGCTCGCGGCGGGCGCGCTCGACACCGCGATCAGGCACGCGGCCGACGAGGTCAGCGTGCAGTGGGAGAAGCTGATCGCGGACCTCCGCTGACCATACGGGTAACGGGTACCGTAGAACCATGCATGGGTACAGCGGAGACAAGCAGGCTTATCTCACCCGGCTCAGGCGCATCGAAGGCCAGATCAGGGGCCTGCAGCGGATGGTTGACGACGACGCCTACTGCATCGACGTCCTCACCCAGGTCTCCGCCGCCACACGCGCGCTGCAGGCCGTGGCGCTCGGGCTGCTGGAGGAGCACATCTCCCACTGCGTGGCCGACGCCATCGCCACCGGCGGGCCGGAGGCCGACGCCAAGGTCAAGGAAGCGTCGGCGGCCATCGCGCGGCTCGTACGGTCCTGAAAGAACTAGTCAGGATGAGCCATTCCAGATAAGCACTGTCCCGGACCCCTGGGGAGTCCGGGACCAGGTCATGTCATCTTCTTCAGCGGCTCGCCGAAGTCCGCAATCCGAGCGCGTCGTCGAGCTCATCCAAGGTAAGCCGCCGCTCGCTTACAGCGACGGCGGTGAGCACCTCGGCGTAGAGCGCAATCTCGTCCAACGCGACACGGTCGTGGACCCGAGAGTCCAGGTCATCGTGCCCCACCGCGTCGTCCTTCCTTCCGCAGCCCACACCCTCTTCGAGGTTACGGTGCGGTCCCTTCGGGCGACATGGCCCATCGGAGTCATTCCTTCCGGCGCCACCCGGGCCACAGGAGGGTCATTTCCCCAAACCCAGATCACAATTCAGCGAATGGGCGGTTCGATGGAGTGATTGCGGGATATGGGCGGGGTTGGAGTGAAAAATTGGGATTAGTGGTTTTGGGGTGGTTCGTCGTCCCGTTCGTGGATGAGCCTGCGCACCAGCGCCGCCGCCCCCGCGAACCCCCGCTCCGGCACCCGCGCCCCCGACACCCTGCTCCAGGCGAGCCCCACGGCGTACGCCGCCCCCAGCACCGCCGCCACCCGCCCCCGATCCCCGCTCTCCCCCAGCACGGCGTACGGGCCCGTCCCGGTGGCATGCCCCAAAGCGGGCGGGCGGATGGGGAAGCCGTCGGGCTGGGTGCGCTCGGCGGCCGAGGTGCTGGTGAGGCCGGCGCGGTGGAGGTCGTCGTAGGCCCGGCGCAGGCGGTGGTCGAGACGGCCTGGCAGCAGGCCGCGCGAGTCGGACAGGTCGGCCAGGTGGGCGGCGGCGGCCCGGGCCGGGTCGGGGGTGTGGGCCAGGGCTTCGAGCAGGTCGTAGACGGTGTGGGCGAGGTGCGCCTCGGGGTCGGTGTCGCACAGGAGGGCGCGGGCCAGGCGGGGCGGGCAGCGGGCGAGCCAGGCGCTCCGCAGGGCCTGGTCGTCGAGGAGGTGGTCGTCGAGGCCGGGCTGTTGCAGGGCGGGCTCGGTCATGGTGAGCAGCGCGAGCGCGCGGGGCCGGAAGCGGGCGTCGGCGAGCAGGAACTGGGCGGTGTCGGCGATGAGCGCGGTCAGGCGGAGGGCGGCGCGCGGGTGGCCGGCGCGCTGGCGTTCGGCGACGAGGTGGACGAGGTCGGCGAGCGGCGGCGCGGGCAGCCAGCGCACCCACTCGTCGCCGGGCAGCGGCCGGCGCAGGAACTCCCCGAAGGCCGTGAGCAGCCGCTCGTTGCCGTCGAACGCGGGCGCGTAGGCGCACCACATGATCGTGCCCCAGACGGCGGCCACGGTGCTGGGCACGTCGGCGGCGAAGATCTCGCCGAAGGCGGTCAGCGGGTATTCGGGCTCGGACTTGCCGCAGTTGGCCCGCAGCAGCTCGCGGATGTGCCCGCACAGCCGGTCGGGCACGTCGGGGCCGACGAACGCCTGGGTGGAGCCGGGCTCGGCGGCGAAGTCGGGGCCGCGCGGGACGAGGTCGGCGGGCAGCGCGGCGGCGGCGTGCTTGACCCGGCGGGCGGGCAGGTGGCGGGGCGGCGGCGCGGGGTGCCAGCGGCCTCCTGCCGGGTCGTGCAGGTGCCAGCGGGCGTGGGCGGCGAACAGCCATCGGTCGCCGTCGGCGGTGACGAGGGCGCGGGAGGCGATCTGGTGGGCGCGTGCGGGCTCCGGGAGCTCCGGCCAGCGCGGGCCGGTGACCACCGCGCGGACCTCCGCCTCCACGGCGGTGAACGCATTCCACGGGCGCACGGCGGCCATCGTACTGGGCGAACTCGAATCAACCACGTCCGGAACACGGCAGAATGGCCGCTATGAGGGCAAAGATGGCGGGGAGCGTGATGGCCTTGTGTGTCCTGGCGGGGTGCGGCACGGCGACGACGGCACAGCCGCCGACGCCCACCCTCGGGGTCCTCACCCTCGCCAAGGCCTCGCCCCCGGCGCCCGGCGGTGAGGTGGGCGGAGCCTCGACCGAGTTCGGGGCCGCCACCGACCTGTCGATGTGGACCAAGCTGAGCGACACCGAGAAGGACGTCGACCGGATCGCCGTCCTCGACGTGAACAAGACCGCCAAGGGCGCCCTCTACCTGGAGCCGAAGACGTCCGCCTGGTTCGACGGCTTCCGCGGCCCGTTCGTCTACCAGGAGCTGGCCGGCGACATCGTCATGCACGCCCGGGTCAAGGTCGAGGGCAAGCGGGGCGGCAAGCCCAAGCGCAAGTTCTCGCTCGGCGGCCTGATGGCCCGGGTGCCGGGCTCGTACGAGAACCCGAACTGGATGTCCGTCACCACCGGCACGGGCGACAAGAGCAGCCAGGTCGAGGTGAAGTTCACCAGGGACGGCAGCTCCAAGCCGCAGGAGCTGGCCGTCAAGGGCGCCTGGGTGGAGCTGGTGCTGGCCCGCGTGGGCCGGGTCGCGGTCGCCCTCTACAAGGACGAGGGCGGCGCGTGGAAGGTGGGCAGCCGCTGGCCGTCGGAGCTGCCCGAGGTGCTGCAGTGGGGCGTGACCGCCTACACGGACTGGGACAGCTACAGCACGCTCAAGAAGGACGTGACCAAGGGCAACGCCAAGCAGGTCAGGGGGCTGCCCGATCTGAAGCTGACCGTGGACTACGTCCGCTTCCTGCGGCCGGAGATGCCCGAGTACGCCGACCCGCTCAACACCGCCTCGGTGTCGGACGAGGTCCTGATCAAACTGCTGACGCCTGCCGGTGCCTGAGAGCCTTGGCCATGTAGTTGTCCGGCGTGCGGGCGAAGGACGCCCGGTCGTCGTCGGTGAGCTCGCGCACGATCTTTCCGGGCACGCCGGCGACCAGCACGCCGGACGGGATCTTCTTGCCGGGGCCCACGAGGGCTCCGGCGGCCACCAGCGTGCCCGCGCCGATGCGGGCGCCGCCCAGCACGATGGCCCCGATGCCGATCAGCGCGCCCGACTCCACGTGGGCGCCGTGGACCATCGCCTTGTGCCCCAGGCTGACCCGCGACTCCAGGATCGCGGGCTCGCCCGGATCGGAGTGCAGGCAGCACAGGTCCTGCACGTTGCACTCCTCGCCGATCTCTATCCGCTCGTCGTCACCTCGCAGAACGGAGCCGTACCAGATGCTCGACGCCCTGCCGATCGAGACCCTGCCGACCACGACCGCACCGGGGGCGATGTAGGCCTGAGAATGGATGTCCGGAACAGCGTCGCCGTCCAATGCCGCGATGTACATCTGCCCCATCGTAATTCCCGTCTCTCCTCAGGCGTTCCGGTTGCGGAGGGGGGCAGATGGCAGGAAAGTCGATTCTTAACGTCTCGTCGTCAGACCCTCACAACCCGCAGTTTTCCCCGCCTTACGCAACCCCTTAGGTAGAGCATGACAAACCGGCACGAGAGCATTCCCGATCTGATGCAAGAGGACACGTTCGAAGTCGTGATGCGCGGCTACAACCGCCGTCAGGTCCACGACTACATGATCCGCACCCGTAACCAAATCAGGGATCTCGAAGAGCGGCTGGCGCGCGCGATCGACCAGGCCGAGCAGGGCCGGATCGAGCTCGCTGAGGCCAGGCGGCAGATCGCCGAGGTGCCGCAGAACTTCAATCCCAGCACCCGGCTGGAGCAGATCCTGAAGCTGGGCCAGGAAGAGGCGACGGCGATGCGCGAGGAGGCCGAGGCCGAGGCCAAGGCGCTGCGCGACGCCGCCAGGTCGGAGTCCGAGCGGATGACGAGCACGGCCCGCGAGACGGCAGACAAGATCCTCACCTCGGCGCAGGCCGAGGCCGAGCGGCGCGTTGGCGAGGCCACCGAGGCCGCCGAGCGGATGCTGGCCCAGGCGGGCGCCGACGCCGAGGAGACCCGCGGCACCGCCCGCGCCGAGGCCGAGAGCCGGCTCCGCGAGGCGCACGCCGAGGCCGAGCGCATGGTGACATCGGCGCAGGCCGAGGCCGAGCAGACGGTCGGCGGCGCGCGCGCCGAGGCGGAGCGGCTGATCACCACCGCCCAGGCGGAGGCGGACAAGCTGGTCAAGGCCGCGAACGCGGAGGCCGAGGCGGCGCTCCAGGCCGCGCAGCAGCGGGTCGCCGCGCTGGACGAGCACGCCGGCCGGCGGGTGGAGTATCTGACCAACACCCACACCGAGGTGGTGCGCCGGCTCAACGAGGTCACCAGCGTGCTGGGCGACCTCATGCGCAACGAGGCCGCCGCAGGCGCCCTCATCGCCGACGCCACCCAGCCGGCGGTGGGCCCGGCCCCGCAGGACGACGTGCGGATCGTCGTCGAGCGGGAGGACGTTCGGGAGGACGTTCAGGAGCCGCAGAACGCCGACGACACGGACGTGAACCTCGGCCGGCTCTCCGAGGCCCGCAAGTAGGACAGAAGGATCGAAGTGGAAGCCTCCGCCCCCGATCGGGTCGGAGGCTTCCACGTCAGTGGCCCCGTTTGGTTGCCCGGTGCCGGGGCCGCCGAGACGCTGGACCCGGCACCGGGCGGCTCTAGGGCGTGGACCGGCCAGCACCGGCCCACGCCTCAGGGAGGGGCGCGCCCCTCCTCCTCGCCTGCGCGCCTCTCCTGGTCCCGGAGCTGCTCACGGAGTTGCTCCGGGTCGTCCGCGTCGATGGTCATCGCGCATCCGGCGTCGCGCTGGGCCGCGTCCAGCGGGTGGTGACGGGTGGCCCACCAGCGGCCGGCGTCGCTACGCCAGATGGTCCACTTCGGGTACTCCCGGGCGATCTCTGCTAGATGCCGGTCAAAGGTCATCCGGTTCAACCTTCCAGGGGCCCCTGTACGAGGTTCCATCTCCTTCGAAGGTGCGCCACATCTCTAGAGACGTCAATGATCGGGAAGGACAGGTCAGCGTTGCCTTCTTGACTCAGGCGTCGAAGTCGTACTGGAGTACGTAAGCCGCCGAGTCGAGGACCATCTCGTTGAGCTCGACGGGGAGGCCGCCGGCGGTGTAGGCGGTGCGGTCGATGACGATGACGGGGGTGCCGCCGGGCAGGCCGAGCATGACGCTCTCGCGGGGGCGGGGCATGCGGGCGCGGACCTCCTCGGTGAAGTGGGCGGGGGGCAGGCCGAGGTCGCCCAGCCTGGCGTAGACGCCGCCGGGCCCGGTCTCGGCGGCGGTGATGGCGCTGCCCTCGACGAGCTGCGCCGGGAAGTAGGAGGTGGCGAGCTGCACGGGCCGCGAGTCGACGGAGTAGCGCCGGCGGCGCACCCAGACCTCGCGGCTCTCCAGCACGCCGGCTATCTCGTCGGGGGCCTGTTCGCGGGCCACCTCGACCTCGTCGACGGTGAAGGGGCGGCCGCGGGTGTCGGCCTCCCAGATGGATCGTCCCTGGCCCCACTGCTCGCGCGCCAGACGGCGGGAGCCGTGCCGGCGGATCGGTTTGAACAGTCTCACGTAGACCCCCGAGCCTCGCTTCGGCACCGCCAGCCCTTCGTTGATCAGTACCGCAAGCGCCTGCCTGGCGGTGGCCCGTGCGATTGCGTAGTCGGCCATGAGCGCGTTCTCGCCCGGCAGCCGTTCCCCGTCGCGCAATTCGCCGGACAGGATCCGGGAGCGGAGGCCGTCGGCGATGCGTCGATAGATAGGGGGCTCGTGGGGTACCGGGGATTCAGACACTGTTTGATCACCCTCTGTCACCAAGCGGGTTTGGCGTCTCCAGAGAACTTGCCCCGTCTTGTCCACGATCGCACAGATACGGAGGTTGGTCCCGAGCATTCTTTTGAGCGGTGTGTGCCTGTGTGTCGATTAGTGCCCGTTTTTAGTTGCCTATTTATCGGGAAATCGGGCTGACCGAAATATGAGACGCCCACCAGCGGCGAGTAACCAAAGCCGCCGCCACCGCGCCGAGCGTGTTGATCAGCACGTCGTCCACGGACGAGAACCTGCCGAGCCGCAGCGCGTACTGGAGCACCTCCACGAGCGCCGAGGCTCCGGCCGCGACGGCGGCCACGCGGGCCGCGGAGGCCATCCTGGCGGTGCGCACGGGCAGCAGCGCCCCCAGCGCCGCGAACACCAGCAGATTGCCCCCGACCTGCACGAACACCGTCTCCCACGGCGCGCTCGCGATCCAGGCGAGGTCTCTGAACGGGACGAGACTGACACCTTCCTGACCGGTGGCCGGGGTGAGGATCATCCAGATCCACGGCGCCGTGCCGACCACGATCCCCACGTCGGCGAGCGCGGTGCGCAGCGGCGCGGGGTGGCCTCGGCGGGTGCGGCGCCGGGCGAGGAGCATGATGGCGAGCACGCCGAAAAACAGCGCAAAGGTACCAGCAATAATGACGTTTCCCCACAAAACCCACGTCTGCCTCACCGGACCATGATGTCGGCCGATTCGTGGCTACGAGAAGATGACTCCCAGGACAGGTCTCCGCGATCATGCAGGAGCGGCATGGCGCGGCGCCCGCCGGCGAGAGACGATGCAGAGCGAGGAGGCGAGCTCGGTGCTGAACCACTTCATCGGCGGCCGGCGGGTGGCCCAGGGGCCGGCGTTCGGCGTCCATGACCCGATGACGGGCGCGCGGGCCGGGGAGGCGCGCGAGGCGGACGAGGAGGTCGTCCGGCAGGCCGTCGAGGCCGCCGCCGCGGCCGCGCCCGGCTGGGCGGCGCTGCCCGCGGCCGAGCGCGCCGGGTGGATGCGCAGGCTCGCCGACGGCATCGAGGCCCGCTTCGACGACCTGGTGGCCGCCGAGATCGCCGACACCGGCAAGCCGCTGGAGCAGACCCGCACGCTCGACATCCCGCGCGGCGCCGCCAACTTCCGGGCGTTCGCCGAGATCGCCGCGCAGCGCCCCGACGAGGCGTTCCACCTGCCCGGCGTGCTCAGCTACACGATCCGCAGGCCGCTCGGCGTGGTCGCGGTGGTCGTGCCGTGGAACCTGCCGTTCCTGCTCATGACCTGGAAGCTCGCGCCCGCGCTGATGGCGGGCAACACCGTGGTGGTCAAACCGTCGGAGAACACCCCCGGCTCGGCGTCGCTGTTCGCCGACATCTGCGCCGACGCCGGCCTGCCCGACGGCGTGGTCAACGTGATCTTCGGGTACGGGACCAGCGGCCGGCTCCTGGTCGAGCACCCCGGCATCGACGGCGTGACGTTCACCGGCTCCACCCGCACCGGCACGGCCATCATGCGCTCGGTGTCGGACCGGGTCAGGCCGGTCTCCTTCGAGCTCGGCGGCAAGAACGCGGGCCTGGTGTTCGCCGACGCCGACCTCGACAGGGCGGTCGAGGGCTGCGCCAGGTCGGTGTTCACCAACGGCGGCCAGGTCTGCCTGTGCACCGAGCGGCTCTACGTCGAGCGGCCGGTGTTCGAGGAGTTCTGCGCGCGGCTGGCGGCGCGGGCGCGCGAGGTTGAGCCGCAGCCGATGATCTCGGCCGAGCACCGGGACAAGGTGCTCGGCGCCTACACGCTGGCCCGGGACGAGGGGGCCAAGTTCGTGACCGGCGGCGGCGTGCCGGAGTTCGGCGACGCGCGCGACGGGGGCTACTTCGTGGAGCCGACCGTGGTGACCGGGCTGCCGGAGTCGTCGGCGTTCAACCGCGAGGAGATCTTCGGGCCGGTCTGCCACGTCGCGCCGTTCGACACCGAGGGCGAGGCGGTGGCGCTGGCCAACGACAGCGACTACGGGCTCGCGGCCACCGTGTGGACGGCGAACCTCGACCGGGCGCACCGGGTGGCGCAGCGGATCGAGGCCGGGCTCGTCTGGGTCAACACCTGGTATCTGCGCGACCTGCGCACCCCGTTCGGCGGCGTCAAGCTGTCGGGCATTGGCAGGGAAGGTGGGACACGGTCGCTCGACTTCTATTCCGAGCCCACCACGATTACGATCAAGCTGGAGTACCCCGATGCACGATGAATGGTCGCAGGCAGTCGATGCGCGTGGCCAGGCCGCCGACCGACTGCTGGAGGCGGCCCGGTCGGGCAAGCCGTGCGCGCCCATCCGGGACCTGGTCAGCACCCTGGCCCAGGGCTACGCCGTACAGGAGATCAACACGACCCGGGCGCTGGACGAGGGGCGGCGGCTGGTCGGGCGGAAGATCGGCGTGACGAATCCGCTGATGCAGAAGCAGTTCGGGATCGACACACCCACCTACGGCATGCTTTTTGCGGATATGTCCTACCTTGATGGGCTGCCCGTGCCGGTGAGCAGGTTCCTGCAGCCCCGGGCCGAGGCGGAGATCGCCTTCGTCATGGGCGCCGACCTGGTGGGCGGGCCGTTCACCGTCGCGGAGGTCATCCGGGCGATCGACTTCGTGCTGCCCGCCGTCGAGATCGCCGACTCGCGCGTGGCCGACTGGGACATCACGCCGGCCGACACCGTCGCCGACAACGCCTCCGCGGGCGCGTTCGTGCTGGGCAACACGCCCGTCCCGCTGGCCGGGACCGACCTGCGGCTGGCCGTCATGCGGATGACGCGCGCCGGGCAGGAGGTGTCGGCCGGGTCCGGCGCGGCCTGCATGGGCCACCCGCTCAACGCCGCCGTGTGGCTGGCCGGGGCGCTCGGCCGCACCGCGCACCCGCTGCGCGCCGGTGACGTCGTGCTGACGGGCGCGCTCGGCCCCGTCGTGCCGGTGGAGCCCGGCGACGCCTTCGAGGCGCACATCGACGGGCTGGGCTCGGTGCGGGCGGTGTTCTCCCAGTGAGCCTTGATCGGGGCGAGGCACTGCAGGTGCGTGGCAAGGCGACACCGCTCGGCAGGTTCCCGCACGTGAAGCGGGCAGGCGACTTCCTGTACGTGTCGGGCACGAGCTCGCGGCGGCCCGACAACACCTTCGTCGGCGTGCGCGTCGACAAGCACGGCGCGCCGGAGCTCGACATCCGCGAGCAGACCAGGGCGGTCATCGAGAACATCGGCGACATCCTCAAGGCTGCCGGAGGCTCGCTGGCCGACCTCGTACAGATCACCACGTACCTGGTCAACATGAACGACTTCAAGGGCTACAACGAGGTCTACGCCGAGTTCTTCGACGAGGAGGGCCCGACGCGGACCACGGTCGCGGTGCACCAGCTGCCGCACCCCCACCTGCTGATCGAGATGCAAGCCGTCGCCTACCACCCCCAGGAGCGATCATGATCCCGCCCATCGACTTCACCAAGTGGATCGACGAGCACGCCCATCTGCTCAAGCCCCCGGTCGGGAACAAGGTGGTGTTCGAGGGGGCCGAGGACTTCATCGTGATGGTCGTCGGCGGGCCCAACGCCCGCACCGACTTCCACATCGACCCGTACGAGGAGCTGTTCTACCAGGTCCGCGGCAACATGCACGTGAACGTGATGACCGACGACGGGCCCGACACCGTGCACATCCGGGAGGGGCAGATGTGGCTGCTGCCGCCCGGGATGCCCCACTCGCCGCAGCGGCCCGAGGAGGGCTCGGTCGGGCTGGTGGTGGAACGGGTGCGGCCGGAGGGGGTCCTGGAGCGGTTCCAGTGGTACTGCCCGCAGTGCGCCGCGCTGGTGCACGAGGTCGAGCTGCAGGTGCGCGACATCGTCAAGGACCTGCCGCCGGTCTTCAACGCCTTCTACACCGACGAGAAGGCGCGTACCTGTGACTCCTGCGGCACGCTCCATCCTGGCAAGGGCTGATGATCACCGACATCCACACGCACTACGTGCCCCGAGGCTGGCCGGAGCTGGGCTGGCCGGGGGCGCCCCGGTTGCGGATCGAGTCGGAGCGCGAGGCGACCATCCTCGTCAACGACCGGAACTTCCGGAAGATCCAGGATGACTGCTGGAACGCCGACGTCCGCCTGGCCGCGATGGACCGCGACGGCGTGGACCGGCAGGTCGTCTCGCCGACGCCGGTGTTCTTCGCCTACGACAGGCCCGCCGCCGAGGCCGTACGGGTCGCGAAGATCTTCAACGACCTCGCGCTGGAGATCTGCGACGGCGACCGGCTGATCCCGTTCTGCCAGGTGCCGCTCCAGGACCCCGACCTGGCCTGCGCGGAGCTCGACCGGAGCATCGCGGCCGGGCACCGGGGCGTGGAGATCGGCAACCACGTCGGCGACCGCGACCTCGACGACGCCGGGATCGTGCAGTTCCTCCAGCACTGCGCCGAACGCGGCGTGCCGGTCTTCGTGCACCCGTGGGACATGCCCGGCGGCCCGCGCGTCGAGCGGTGGATGGCGCAGTGGCTGGTGGGGATGCCCGCCGAGACGCACCTGTCGATCCTGGCGCTGATCCTCGGCGGCGTCTTCGACCGGGTGCCGGAGACGCTGCGGATCTGCTTCGCACACGGCGGCGGGTCGTTCGCGTTCTGGCTGGGCCGGTTCGAGAACGCCTGGCACCGGCGCGACGACCTGGTCGGCGTCTCGGAGCGGCCGCCGTCGGCCTACCTCGGCAGGTTCGCGGTCGACACCGTGGTCTTCGACGAGCGGGCGCTGCGGCTGCTCGTCGACACGATCGGCGAGGACCACGTGATGCTCGGCTCCGACTACCCCTACCCGCTCGGCGAGTCGCCCGTCGGCGCGCTGGTCCGCAAGGCGGGCTTCCTGTCCGACGAGGCGCGGGCCAAGCTGCTCGGCGGCAACGCCGGAGCGTTCCTGGGCTGACGAAGGGAGCACCCATGCGCCTGCCCGTGGCCGGGTTGCTGGTGCTGCTGGCCGCCGGCTGCGGCGGGCCGGCCCCGACCGAGGCCCGCGACGACGGCGAGCTCACGGTGGGCGCGATCATCTCCCAGACCGGCGTGTACGCGATGCTCGGCGACGAGATGGAGGCCGCCATGCGCCTCTACCTGGACGAGCACGGCGGCAGGCTGGGCGGCAGGCCGGCCCGGCTGGTCGTGGCCGACGACGCGGGCGCCGCCGACCGGGGCGGGCGCGAGGCCCGGCGGCTGGTGAGCCAGGAGCGCGCTGACGTGATCACCGGCCTGCTGGCCTCGCCGGTCGCCGTGTCGGTCGCCGAAGCGGCGGACGGCACGCCGGTGGTGATCGCCAACGCGGGCGCCGACGAGCTGGGCGGCCCCGGCGTCTTCCGCGTCTCCTACACCAACCGCGAGCACGGCGAGGCGGCCGGCCGCTACGCCGCCGAGCGCTACGGGCGGACCGGCGTGGTGCTCATGGCCTCCGACTACTCGGCGGGCGTGGAGACGCTCGACGGGTTCGAGGAGGGGTACGGCGCGGGCCCGCTCACGCGCATCCTGACGCCGTACGGGAAGGTCGGGGACCTGGAGCCGTACCTGGAGAGGATCCCGCCGGAGGCGGAGCTGCTGTACGCGTTCTACGCGGGCGGGGAGGCGGTCACGTTCGTCAAGGCGTTCAGGCAGCTCGGCTACGACGCCCGGATCGAGCTGCTGGCCTGCCAGCAGCTCGTGGACGAGGACGTGCTGGCGGCGATCGGCCGGGACGCCGAGGGCATCACCAGCGTCGGCAGCTACTCGCCGGCGCTGGACAACCCGGCCAACACCGCGTTCGTCGCCACCTGGCGGGCGCGTACCGGCAAGAACCCGTCGGTGGTGGCGTTGCAGAGCTGGGACGCGATGCGGCTCATCGACCGGGCGGCGGCGCGCGGCGGCGACCTGGGGGAGGCGCTGGCCGGGGTGGAGGAGCTGGAGAGCCCGCGCGGCAAGCTCAGGCTCGACGACACCTCGCACAACCCGGTCCAGAACTGGTATGCCAGACAGTACGAAAATGGCATCAATCGGGTGATTGCCACAATCCCCCCGAAGGAGTGACGCGTTGCAGGACCGTGACCGCTGCCTCGCCCTGGACGCCGACGACCCGCTGCGCGACTTCAGGGACGAGTTCGCGCTGCCCGAAGGCGTCATCTACCTCGTGGGCAACTCGCTGGGCGCGCTGCCGCGCCGCACTCCGGAACGGGTGAACCAGGCCGTGACCGACGAATGGGGCGTCCAGCTCGTCGGCGGCTGGAACAGCGCGGGCTGGTACGACCAGCCGCTGCGCGTGGGCGACCGCATCGCGCCGCTCATCGGCGCCGGGCCCGGCCAGGTCGTGGCCGGCAACACCACGTCCATCGCGGTCCACCAGGCCGTCTCGGCGGCCCTGCGGCTGCGCCCGGACCGCCGCGTGATCGTCTCCGACGTCAACAACTTCCCCACCGACCACTACATGATCGAAGGGCTGGCCGGCGGCTACGAGATCCGCGACTTCGCCGAGGGCCGCTTCGACGACGCCGCCGTGGTGCTGCTGTCGGAGGTCGACTACCGCACGGCGGAACGGCACGACGTCGCCGAGGTGACTGCCCGGGTGCAGGCGGCGGGCGCGCTCATGGTGTGGGACGTGTGCCACAGCGTCGGCGCCCTGCGCGTGGACGTCTCGGCCGCCGACTTCGCCGTCGGCTGCACGTACAAGTACCTGAACGGCGGCCCCGGCGCCCCCGCCTTCCTGTACGTGAACCCGCGCCACCACGCGACGGCCGTGAACACGCTGTCCGGATGGCACGGCCACGCCGACCCGTTCGCGTTCGAGAGCGGATACCGCCCGGCCGAGGGCATCAGGCGGTTCGCGATCAGCACGCCGCACGTGCTGTCGTTCGCGGCGCTGGAGGCCGCCCTCGACATCTGGGACCGGGTGCCGCTCGACCAGCTGCGGGCCAAGAGCGTGGCGCTCGGCGAGCTGTTCGTCGAGCTCGTCGGCGACGCGCTGGAGCTCGCCTCGCCCGCCGACCCGGAACGGCGCGGCAGCCACGTCAGCTTCCGCCACCCCGACGGCTACCCGGTCATGCGGGCGCTCATCGACCGGGGCGTGCAGGGCGACTTCCGCGCCCCCGACATCCTGCGCTTCGGCCTCGCGCCGCTCTACACGCGCTACACCGACGTGTACGACGCGGCCACCACGCTGCTGGAGGTGCTGGAGAAGGAGCTCTGGCGCGACGACCGATACGCGCGGCGGCTCGCGGTCACCTGACCAGGTAACATCGGCTTGCCCACAAGGCACTTCACCGATGTTCGCCCGCGTCACCGTGCGGCCTGCGCACGAGCGGGTCGACCGGAGCGCGCCTCCAGCTCCGGGAGACCCCCGCCATGCTGCTGACCTTCGTGGTCACCACGCTTGTCATGATCATGATCCCCGGGCCCGACGCGGCCCTGATCATGCGCAGTTCGCTCGCCCACGGCCGGATGGCCGGGCTGCTCACCATGCTCGGCGGCCTGCTCGGCCTGTCCGTACACGCCGCCGCCGCCGCGATCGGCCTGTCGGCGCTGCTCGTGGCCTCGCCTACGGCCTTCACCGTGGTGCGCGGGCTGGGCATCTGCTACCTGCTCTGGCTCGGCGTCCACGCACTGCTGTCGAGCCGCGGCAAGACCGCCGAGACCGCCGAGGCGGCCGAGTCGGCGCCCGGCGGCTCGCCGCTCGTCCACGTGCGCAGGGGCCTGCTGTCCAACCTGCTCAACCCCAAGGTGCTGCTGCTGTTCGTGACGTGGCTGCCGCAGTTTCTCCCGTCGCACGGCGACACGCTGAGCAGCGCGCTGCTGCTGTCGGGCATCATCGCCGTGCTCTACGCGCTCTGGTTCAGCCTCTACAACCTGATCGTCGACCGGGTCGGCGCGCTGCTGCGCACGCCCCGGGTGCGCGCCCGGGTCGAGCGGGTCACCGGCGTGCTGCTGGTCGGCTTCGCGCTACGGCTGGCCGTCCAGTAGCTTGACCGCCCGCTTGGGGGCGATGGCCCGGTAGCTCTCCTCGACCCAGTCGAGCAGCACCTCGGTCTCCGGCAGCTCGGCCAGGAACGGCACCGTCACCCAGCCGGCCTTGCCCAGCCCGTAGCCGCTCGGCGCCGCCCCCGGCACGGTCAGCGCGTGCCCGTGCGTCTCCGACAGCAGCTTGACGCCGAAGGTCGGGTCCCACTTCTCGGTCTGCTCGTCGATGCCGAGGAACAGGAACACCTTCTTGTTCACCTTGATCACGGTCTCGCCCCACGGGTGGTCCTCGTGGGTCTCGGGGAGGCCGAGCGCGAACGCGCGCAGCTCCTCGCGGACGTCGTGCCAGTCGGTCATGTCCGGAACTCCTCAAGCTTGCGGTCGATCGCGGCCCTGATCCGGTCTCGGGCCACCATACGAGGCACCCCCGACATAAGCAGCTCGTCGTAGTCGGTGTCGCGATGACGGATGGACGCGATCACGGCCAGCGTGATCGCGTTCTCGTCCAGGACCTTGGCCGCCGCCGTGCGGCCCACCCGGCCGCTGCCGCGCAGCCCCGCGTGCTCGGCGATCTCCCGCGCCCTGTCCGGCGGGCAGCCGGGGAACAACCGGGCGATCTCCGCCGCCATCCGCGCCTGGAACTCCACGTCCTGCTCGGCGCGGCGCACCGCGTCACGCTCGCGGCGGCGCAGCCGCACCTCCTCGTCGGCCAGGCAGCGCTCCTCGGCCCGCGCCAGCGCCTCCTCCTCCACCAGCAGCCCGGCCCGCTGGTAGACCTTGCGCCGCCGGTTGTAGCGGACGACCACCGCCGACAGCCGGCTCTCCTGCTTGGCCCGGCGGCTCAGCGCCGCGTCACCCGACGGCAGGAACGTCAGATGATCCAGATCCGCGCACGTCAGGCAGTGCGGCCGGTCGTCCTCCATGATCAGATAAGGCCCGGTGTCGCGGCACGACGCGCACGTCCACGCCTCCAGCGGCGCGACCACCACCAGATCCGGCGCCTTGCTCTGCCGCTCGGTGAGCTGCCGCACCCGCGCCTCGCTCAGGTCCGGCGACAGCCAGTGCACCCGGAACGCCTCCTGCCCGCCCCCGCCCGTGAACCGCAACGGCCGCCGGTCACGACTGCCCGACACGTACGGCGTCTCCACCGGGCGCAGCCCCCTGGCCCGCGCCCAGTCGCCGAGCAGCGCGGCCGTGGCCACCAGGCGGTCCTCGTCGACGGCGGCCAGCTCCGCCAGCGTGGCCGCCCGGCCCTGCCGCCAGGTGTCGACATGACGCGAATGCAGCCAGCGCAGACCCGTCACCACGTCCAGGAACGTCACGTACTTGTTGCGGGTCAGCGCGAGCTCGGCGGCTTCGGCGACCCTGCGGGCCAGGTTCGGCTTGCTCACGCCCCTTAGTGTGCCGCGCCTTTGTCAGCAGGTGGGCATGCCTTGTGGTGATCCCGGCAAGGAAGCGGGCGGATCTCGCACCGGGAGGAATCGTGCGCCTGCTCTGGCCCGCCGTACTCGTGCTCGCCACCTCCTGTGGCGTCGCCGACAGCGGCACGCTGCCCGTCGTCGCCGGCCCCTTCGGCGCCCCGCCCGACGTCACCATCCCGCCCGGCAAACCCGGACGTACGCCTCGGGTGGTTCTGATCTCCCACGGCGCCGGACGGCGCACGATGCCCGGGGACGTGGTGCTCGCCGACGTCGAGATCCGCCGCTGGTCGGGCAACGAGCCGCACCTGAGCACGTACGAGGTCAACCAGCCCGTCACCGTCGTCTTCGACGGGCGCGCGGTGCCCCGCACCTGGCAGGAGGCCCTCATCGGGCGGGCGGCGGGCAGCCGGGTGCTGCTTGTCGGCCCCGCCGTCCAGACGCTCGGACCCGACATGCGCCTCGACGGCGTCCCGCCCGCCGAAACACTCGTCGTGGTCTTCGACATCATCGGCGGCTACCCGCCGGACGCCCGCCTGGTGGGCCGGCCGCTGCCCACCGTCCCCGCCGACCTCACGCCGGCGGCCCCGGCCCGCACGCTCATCGGCGGGTCCGGGGCCGAGGTCATGCCCGGGGACAAGATCGTCATCCAATACGTGGCGGCCTCCTGGCCCACACGCGAAGTCGTGGACTCCTCCTACAAGCGCGGCGGCCCGAGCGCCTACCGGCTGACCCCCGACACGGTGCCGCCCGGCTGGGTCGACGGCCTGCGCGGCCAGCGGGTCGGCGGCCGGGTCGCCATCGGCTCGCCCACCAGCTCACGGGGCGAGCCGACGCTCTACGTCATCGACATCCTCGACGCGCTCTAGGAGCCGCAGTGCTCGAACGGGCTGTCGTACGTGGACGAGCCCGCCTTGCCGCCCCACCGGACGCACTTGCCCGGCGCGTACGCGTACACCGGACCCGCATAGTAGGAGTAGCTGCCCGAATCGGTCTTCCGGGTGCTGCCCTGCACCTCCAGATACGCGGTGGTGGCCGTGGGCGTGCCCAGCGAGGTGTGCTTCATCGTGACGACGCAGTTGTTGCCGTTGCCGTTGTTGTACAGCAGGTAGACCGTGCCCGACGTGCCCAGCCCGGCCGAGTCGATCACGTCGTAGCCCGATCCGCACGCCTCCTGCGGCGTGTACGGGTTGCTGGAGCCGCCGCAGTTGCGCGAGGTCAGCGTCTGGACCGGATAGCCGAACGTGACGCCGTTGAAGACCGCCTTGCGGATGTTGTCCGGGTAGCCGGTGCCCTGCCGCACCTCGTAGTGCAGGTGCGGGCTGATGTTGTTGCCCGGCTTGCTGGTGTTGCCGACCGTGCCGATCTTCTGGCCCTGCGAGACCGACTGGCCCGCGCTGACCGACCGCGTGTTGAGGTGCGCGTAGTAGGTGGACCAGCCGCTGCCGTGGTCGATCCTGACCAGGTTGCCATAGCCGTTCGCCGAGCCCTGGTGCGCCGAGATGCCCACCGTGCCCGACGCCGCCGCCACCACCGTGTCGCCGAGGTCGGCGCCGGCCGTGCTGCCCCGGTTGAAGTCGATCTCCCACGACTGGTGCGCGCTGCTCGCGCTGGAGTTGCCGTTCCAGGACTGCCCGCAGGGGAACGGCAGCTGGAAGTTGGTGGCCAGAATCCCGACGCTGTCGGACGACGGCTCCGGGTCGAGCGACGGGTCGGCCGAGGCCGTGGACGCCGTTCCGATGCTGAGTAAGAGTGCGACACCCGCGACCATTGCTCCGCTGAACCTCATCGGGTGATCCTTTCCGGGAGGGGCTCTGAACCCAGGGTCGAGATTCACCGCACAAAGAACATCCAGAACCGATACAAAAAGCTGTCAGGCCTCCAAAGAGGAGCTGATGCGGTCATGACGGTCACTTTTCACGTGCTCGGGCCGCTGGAAGTCCGGTCAGCGGGACGTCCCGTCCGGATCTCCGGCAGGAAGCCACGGCTGCTGCTCGCCACCCTGCTGCTGGACGCCGGCCGGGTCGTCGGCGGCGACCAGCTCGCCGAGGTCCTCTGGCCGCAGCGCCCGCCCCGCTCCGCCCAGGCCAACCTGCGCACCTACGTCAGCTCCCTGCGCGCCGACCTGTCCCGCGCCGCCCGCGCCGGCGACGCCCTGCGCGGCGCCGGATCCGGCTACGCCATCGACGTCCCCGCCGGCGCGCTCGACCTGCTCGTCTTCCAGGACCACGTCGAACACGGCCGCTACGCCGACGCCCTCGCCCTCTGGCGCGGCGCCCCCCTCGCCGACCTGCCCGGCAGCCCCCTGTGGGAACGCCGCCTCGACCCCCTCCACGAAGCACGGCTCCGCGCCGCCGAACAACTCATCGCCCAGCGCCTCGACCGGGCCGACCACGCCGGAGCCGTCCGCGAACTGCGCGCCCTCCTCGCCGAACACCCCTACCGCGAGGACCTGTGGGGCCGCCTCATCCTCGCCCTCCACGCCGGCGGACGCAAAGCCGAGGCGTTACGCGCCTACGCCGGCATCCGCGCCCGCCTCGTCGACGAACTCGGCGTCGAACCCGGCATCGAGCTCCGCCGCGCCTACGAGACCGCCCTCGCCGACGACTCCCTCCCCACCACCCCGCACCAGCTCCCCCCGGACATCCCCGACTTCACCGGCCGCGAGCCCGAACTCGCCGCACTCACCCGCCCGCGCCCCGCCGCCGTCGCCGTGATCACCGGCCCGCCCGGCGCCGGGAAGAGCGCCCTCGCCGTACGCGCCGCGCACCTCCTCCGGCCCCGCTTCCCCCACGGACAGCTCCACCTCGACCTCGGCGGCAGACACCCCGCCGACCTGCTCGCCGAAGCCCTCCGCGCCCTCGGCGCCGAACGCCCCCCGCCCACCCTCCACGAACGCTCCGCCCTCCTCCGCTCCCTGCTCGCCGAACGCCCCATGCTCATCCTGCTCGACGACGCCCTCGACGCCGCCCAGGTACGCCCCCTGCTCCCCGGCAACGACAGCGCCGTCATCATCACCAGCAGACGCCGCATCACCGAACTGCCGGGCGCCCGCCACGTCACCCTCGCCGAACTGCCCGAGGACGACGCCCTGCGCCTCCTCGCCCGGATCGCCGGCCCCGACCGGGTCGCCCGCGAACGCGCCGACGCGCTCGCCATCGTCACCGCCTGCGGCCGGCTGCCCCTCGCCCTCCGCAGCGCCGGCGCCCGCCTCGCCGGACGCCCCGGCTGGTCCCTGTCCGTCCTGCGGCAACGCCTCCAGGACGACCGCCTCGGCGAGCTCGAAGAAGTACGCGCCCGCCTCGACCGCAGCTACAGCCACCTGCCCGCCGAGGCCGCCCGCACCCTCGCCACCCTCGGCCTGCTCGGCGCCGCGCCCCAGCCCGGCTGGGTCGTCGCCGCCGCCCTCGACCGGCACCGCGCCGACGACGTCACCGACCTGCTCGTGGACGTCAACCTCCTCGAACTCGTCGGCACCGACCCCGTCGGCCAGCCCCGCTACCGCCTGCCCGATCTCATCCGCCAGCACTCCACCTCACGCACCCCCCACCGCGACGGGCTCGCCCGCGTCCTCGCCGCCTGGACCGCCACCACCGAACACGCCCGAGCCCGCCTGCCCACCACCGTCTTCGGCCTCACCGCCGCCGACGCCCCCCGCTGGCGGCTCCCCGAACCCCTCCTCGACCGGCTCACCGCCGACCCGCTCTCCTGGTTCGAAGCCGAACACGACACACTCGCCGCCGCCGTCACCGTCGCCGCCCGCACCGGCCTCGCCGCCTCCGCCTGGGGCCTGGCCGCCGCCATGGTCCCCTACCTCGACCTGCGCTGCCACCTCGACACCTGGCAGCGCACCCACACCGCCGCCCTGGCCGCCGCCCGCGCCGCCGGCGACACGTACGGCGAAGCCGCCATGCTCCGCGGCCTCGCCCAGGTCGCCCTCTACCGCGACCGGTACGAGGAGGCCGCCGACGGCTTCACCCGCTCCCGCCGTCTCTTCCACGACCTCGGCGACCTTCGCGCCGAAGCCACCTCCGTCTGCGGGCTCGGCGCCGTCCACCAGTTCCGCGGCCGCCACGCCCGCTCCCTCGGCCACTTCCGCCGCGCCCTCGCCATGTTCCTCGCCGCCGGCGACCAGCACGGCGAGGCGTTCGCCCGCCAGGCCATCGGCCGCGCCTGCCTGCGCGCCGGTGACCTCGCCCAGGCGTCCGAATCCCTCACCCAGGCCATGCGCCTCGCCCAGGAGCTCGGCGACTCCCACCGCGAAGGCTGCGTCTGCCTCCAGATGGGCCACCTCCACCAGGCCATGTCCTTCCACCGCCACGCCCTGGAGATCTTCGAGTCCCTCGGCGACCGGCACTGCGGCGCCTACGCCCTGCAAAGCCTCGCCGGCCTCCAGGTCGCCCGCGGCGACCTCGCCCCCGCCTCCGCCGGCCTCGAACGCTCCCTCCTCGTCTTCCGCGAACTCGGCGACCGCAGCGGCGAAGCCTCCACCACCCAACTGCTCGCCGACCTCCACCTCTCCGCCGGCCGCACCGGCCTCGCCCTCGACTACCAGGCCCACGCCACCGCCCTCCGCCGCACCCTCCCCGCCTAACCCGTACGACCCACCGCCCAACGCCCCAGCCCCGACGCGGCCACCCCGCCGACGCGGCCACCCCCGCCGAAGTGGCGCACGTTCCCGAAAGGGCCACCACCCGCCCACGCACACCCTCGGCCCCACCCGGCCCCCACGGGAGCGCGCGACCCAACGGGACAGCCCGCCCTTCCACGAGGGCGAGCCGCCGCCCAAGGCGCGGCGCCCGCCCTCCCGGGGGTCGTACCGGCCCTCCCGGGGGCGTGGCTCCACCATCTCCGCGGGGCATGCGGCCCTTCCGGCAGGGGCCCCTTCGGGGAGGTGGCCCGTCGCCCGCCCTCCCGAGGGCCGCGTCCGTCCCTCCCGGGCGCGCTGCCCCACCATCTCCGCGGGGGCATGCGGCCCTTCGGGCAGGGGCCCTTTCGGGGAGGTGGCCCGTCGCCCTTAGGCACGGCACCCGCTTCTCCCGGGGGCGCGCCCGCCCTTGCGGGGGCGCTCGCCTCTCCCGGGGGCGCCTGCCCTCCCTCGGGCGCGGCGCCGCGCCTCCGGGGGTACGGGGCCCCTTGTCGGCCAGGGGTCAGAGGGTGTTGAGGGCGCGGGCGAGGATGGTGGCCGTGGAGGCGATGACCTTGTCGTCCACCGGGTCGGCCGGGTCGGTGCGGTTGGTGTAGATGGTCATGATGATCGGCGCGGAAGCCTTGGCGGGCCAGATGACGGCGATGTCGTTGGCGAGCCCGCGGGACCCGTTGGTGCCGGTCTTGTCGCCGATGCGCCACGTCTTGGGGAGGCCGGCGCGGATGCGGGTGTCGCCGGTCTGGTTGGCGATCAGCCAGGCGTTGAGCTGGTGCCGGTCCTTGGGGTGCAGGGCGTCGCCGACGGTGAGGGCGCGCAGGTCGCGGGCGGCGGCGGCGGGGGTGGTGGTGTCGCGCTTCTCCTTGGGCGTCCAGTCGTTGAGCGTGGGCTCCGTACGGTCGAGCCGCGAGATGGGGTCCTTGAGCGTGCGCAGGTAGCGGGTGACGGCTGCGGGGCCGCCGATCTCCTTGAGGAGCATGTTGGCGGCGGTGTTGTCGCTGTTGGTGATGGTGGCTTCGCACAGGGCGGCCACGGTCAGGCCGTCCTTGACGTGCTTCTCGGTGACGGGGGAGTGCGTCACGAGGTCGTCGGCGGTCCAGTGGAGGCGCTTAGTGAGCAGCCCGGGCTCGGCGGTGCGCGCCTGGTGGAGGACGGCGCCGCAGAGCAGGGCCTTGAACGTGGACAGCAGCGGGAAGCGTTCGCCCGAGCGGTAGGCGACGGTCCGGCCGGTGGCGGTGTCGACGGCGTACGCGCCGATGCGTCCCTGGAAGGCGGCTTCCAGGGCGCGCAGTTCCTTCTTGGCCGTCGCGCCGGGTGCGAGGTGCACGGCGGCGGCGGTCGCGGGCGCGGCGGTGGCCGGGAGGGTGGCGCCGCCGGCGAGGAGGGAGAGCGCCAGGGCGGCCGATCGCAGGGCCTGCCGGGAACGGAGCATGTCAAGTCCTTCGCGGTTCGCTGTCAGAGGGCAGGAGCAAACCAGACGTGATCAGCTCATGTCTAATAGCGATATCGCGAACGTACGAATATCAGGAAATGTATGTATGCAGGTCAAGAGCCCGGGACGAAGCGGCGGACGAGGCGTCTGAGCCGGGATTCGGGGGCGGGCGCCGGCGGGTGGCGGAGGATGTCGAGCGCCTCGGCGGCGGTGGGGCGCTTGGCCGGGGTGTGGTCGAGCATCCGCCGCACCACGTCGGGCACGTCGGGCCCGTGCGCGTCGGGGCCGGCGGGCAGGTCGCCGGTGAGGAGCTGGTAGGCGATCACGCCGGCGGCGTAGACGTCGGAGGCGGCCGTCATCCGGTCGGGCCGTTCGTGGCATTCGGGCGCGACGTAGTGGGCGTCGAGCACGTTGTGCAGCTCGTGGGCGACGGTGTAGTTGCGCGGCCCCGGCTTGGCGTAGTCGAACCCGGTGAGCACCGCGTGCCCGTCGTCGGTCACCAGCACGCTGGCCGGGGTGAGCGCGCGGTGGATGACGCCGTGGGCGTGCGCGTGGGCCAGGCCGCTCAGCATGTCCTGGATCACGGTCAGGCGTACGCCTTGACCGAGCCGCAGGTGGAGGGCCTGGCCGTGGACGTCGTCGAGCACCAGCACGAACCGGCTCTCGTCGTCGATGGCGAAGAAGTCGCGCGGGCGCACCAGGCTCGGGTGGGGCGGGATGCGGGCCAGCGACTGGTAGGCGTTGGCGATGCGCTGCCGCTCGGCGGCCCGTGACTCCTGGTCGGCCAGCGGGTCGGCCTGGTAGACGCGCAGCAGCACGGTCTCGCTGCCGGGCAGGGTGGCGTTGAAGGCGCGGTATTCGGTGATCCTGGCGTCGCCGCCGAGCTGCTCCTCGACCTCCCAGTTGCCGTAGCGCGGGGGCGCGGTGCTGCGCCGTACGGTCTGGTTGAGCGCGTCGAGGATCGCGGCGAAGTAGGGCTTGGCGTCGGGGCTGCACCCGCGCCTGACCCGGGAGACGTCGCTCAGCGTGGCGATGAGCCGGGGCAGGTCGGTGACGTTGACGGCGTCGCGCCCGGCGGGGTCGACGAGCTGGGCGTCGGGCGAGGTGAGCACCACGAGGCTGTCGACGTAGACGCGTTCGAGCTGTGTGGCTCTGGAGACGAGCAGTCCCTTGAGCGCCTTGGCGGTGCCGCGCAGCTTGGCCACCGGCGAGCCGAACGCCTCCCGCCGCGGCGGGAACCACCGCGAACCCGACACCTCGATGCGGCCGCGGGTGCCTTTGACGTCGACGACGACGAGCGAGTGGCCGGTGAGCACGAGGAGGTCGACCTCGAAGACGTCGTCTCCGCGCGGAACCTCGACGTTGTGCAGCAGCAGCCAGTCGGCCGGCGCGTGATCCCGGAGGTAGGTGATCACCCGCCGCTCGGCGTCGTTGACCGGAGGTCCCCCGCCGACGATCTCTGCCATGCGCCTATCCTCGCACGGGTTAGAGTTGACAGCATGTTGTCGTTATGACAGTATGTTGTCATGACGACGAAGACAAAGCCCGTGCATGTAGCCGTTTACGACACCCTGGCCGACTGGGAGACCGGGCACGCCACCGCCCACCTGCGCAGTGGCCGCTTCCACCGGGAGTCCGGCAGTTATGAGATCGTCACGGTCGGGCTCACCGGCGAGCCCGTGACCACCGCCGGCGGCATGCGGATCGTCCCCGACCTGACGCTCGACGCGCTCACGCCGCAGGACAGCAGCCTGCTCATCCTGCCCGGCGCCGACCTGTGGGACGCCGGCGACGACCTCGCTCCCTACGCCCGCAAGGCACGCGCGTTCCTCGACGCCGGGGTGCCCGTCGCCGCCATCTGCGGCGCCGTCGCCGGGATCGCCCGCGAAGGGCTGCTCGACGACCGCGACCACACGAGCGCCGTGGTGCAGTACCTGGAGGCCCAGCAGGGGTACGGGGGCGCCAAGCGCTACCAGGACCGCGACGCGGTGCTCGACGGCGACCTGATCACCGCCGGGCCCACCGAGCCAGTCGCCTTCGCCCGCGAGATCTTCCGCCGGCTCGACGTCTACACGCCCGAGGTGCTCGACGCCTGGTACCGGCTCTTCGCCAAGAGCGACGCGTCGGCGTACGAGGTGCTGATGGCGGCATGAGCGAAACGGGCGAGCTGCTGTCGGGCAGCGCGTTGACGGTCTTCCGGCTCAACGGCCAGTTCCTCGACGTCGCCGAGAAGCTGGCCAGGCCCGCCGGGCTCACCGCCGCCTGGTGGCAGGTGCTGGGCGCCATCCTGCACGAGCCGCTGCCGGTCTCCGGGGTGGCCAGGGTGATGGGCATGAGCCGTCAGGGCGTCCAGCGGATCGCCGACCTGCTGGTGGAGAAGGGGCTGGCCGAATACCTGCCCAACCCGGCGCACCGGCGGGCCAAGCTGCTCAACCCCACCCCGGAGGGGCGGGCCGCCATCGCCCGTATCGATCCCGCCCACCAGGAGCTCGCCGACCGGCTGGTGGCCGAGCTGGGGCTGCCCGCCGCCCGCGACACCCTCGCCGCCCTCCGCCGCCTCTCCGAAGCCCTCGACCACCTCTCCGACTGACCCCGGACGGCTTCCGCGCGGCTTCCGGGCGGGCTCCCCGGGCGGCTCCCGGGCGGCTCCCGGGCGGTTCCAGGGCGGCACCCAGGCGGCTCCGGGGCGGCTCCGGGGCGGCTCCGGGGCGGCTCCGGGGCGGGGTTCCGGGCGGGCTTCCCGGGAGGCTCCCAGGCGGTTCCCGGGCGGCACCCAGGCGGCTCCCGGGCGGCCCGCCGGGGGTGTGGGCCGCTCCCCACCCGCACTCCGGCTTCTCGGCTGAGCGGCGAGTGCCGCGCAGGGGAGGCGGGTGGCAAGGGTCAGCGGGCGGTGGCGAGGACGAGGCCGGAGGCGTGGTCGAGTTCGACCGCCACGAGCCGTTCGTGGGCGAGCAGGGCGTCGCGGACGGCGCGCTGCTTGCGGATGAGGTCGTCGTCCCAGCCGGGTGCCGGGGCGAGGTCGTCGACGAGGAGGATGCCGCGCGGGCGGAGGGCGGCGATGGTGCGGTCGAGGCCGACGTGCTTGCCGCCCGTGGCGTCGGCGAAGATCAGGTCGAAGGCGCCGAGCCGACCGAGCAGGTCCAGGGCGTCGCCCGTACGGAGGTCGACGAAGGGGGGCCAGCCGTCGCGGGCGGCGAGTGCGGCGCGGTCGGGGTCGCGTTCGACGCTCGTGACCGTGACGTCGGTGCGCGGCAGGAGGCCGCTGACGAGCCAGGCGAGCCCGACGCCGGCGCCGGTGCCGAGCTCCAGGACGCGCCCGCCTTCGGGGACGGCGGCGGCGAGTGCGGCGAGGAGGCGGCCGACGCCCGGATCGCACGAGTAGGCGAACGACGCCTCTTCGGCCCGGGCCACGGCCGCCGTGACCAGATCGGTTTCCATGGTCCTGTCCTACCTCGCGGGGCGCAGCCGGGGCATCCGGGTTCGCGGCTTGAAGACGGACAGGCCGGTCGCGAGCATCAGCATCGCGAGCTGGCAGCCGAGCGAGGCCACCTGGGCCCACTGCCGTGAGGAGGCCACCTGGGCGGCGCCTTCGGTGGCGGCGGCCATGCCCTCGGGGTCGAACAGGAACATCCCCGCGCAGATCGTGGCGAGCAGCAGCGCCAGCTTGGCCGCGACCCAGACGTGGCGCAGCACCCCCCAGTGGCTCGTCAGCCCGAGCAGGACGCCGGTGACGAGCGACAGCATGCTGAGCGGTATTCCGCCCGCGAAAACGAGCGCGGGCATCAACCGGTAGGCGGCGTGCGCCAAAGCGAGGTCATTCGTGAGTGTCGCCGCAGTATTGAGCACCACGAGTCCCCATACCTCGCCCAGCAGCGCGACCGAGGCGACGATGTGGATGACCAGCAGTGACTTGCGGGTACGCGGTCGTATCGCAGTCATCTTTACCTCCGGTTCCCGAACGAACTCCTGGCCATCGTGACCCGCGTCCCGGGCGGTGCGCGTCGGACCAGAGGCGGCACCGCCGCTACACCTCACGGCGTATTGCGGGCGCGCGCGATTCCCAAGCGGCGGGTGATCGTCGGTTTCCCGCTGGTGCGTGAACGGCTACGTCATCACCGGGTGAGGCCAAAAGAAATGCCGTTTCGATTGCGCGGATCGGCCGTGGCATTTGTGTTCGACGGCGGTGTCGATCGCCAAGAAACCGAGGCCGCCCCTTGACCTCGGTCTGAGAAGATCCGGTTGCGGTTCCGGCGCGCTGCCGCAATTGTTATCCGCGGCACCTCACAGCCCTGCAGAAACGACTAAGGCGCTGGAATTCTCAGGCGCCGATCAATGGAGGAACGAAACATGATCCGTCGCATTCTTGCCGGTGCAGCCATCGTGGGCGCCGCGCTGGGCTTCTGTGCCGGCGCCGCTTCGGCCGACGTCGGCCCGAGCGCGAGCAACACGGGCCAGAGCATCATCGGCCAGTTCAGCGTCATCGACGACGTCACCGCGCTGAACAACGTCCTGAACGACTCGGTCAAGTACATCGACCTGGGCACCGTCGGTCACCTGCAGGACGTCGAGCTGAACCTGCTGGCCAACGTCGAGGACTAGGAGCGACGGGAAATCGGCGCTCGACCTGAAAAGCTCGCCGGCAAAAGCCGGTGAACCGTCACCCCGCCCGGGTCCCGGTTGAAACGCCGGGACGTTTCCCGGAAGGGCGGCCGTGGATACTCGAGGCCACGGCAGCCCGGTGCGCACCGACGGGCCGGGTGGCGGGCGGCCCGGAGGGCCTGCTCCATCGAGCAGGCCGTCCGGGGCCGCGCGTCAGAGGCCGGCGTCCGCCGCTCTTTCCTCGGTCGGCCGGACGGCTCCCATGAACGTCGGCCGGTCCAGCGGGTCGAGCCGGACGAACGCGCCCGTATAGGGGGCGTGGACCATACGCTCGCGATCGACGGCCAGGCCGACGTGCTCGGGGCCGGAGCGCCGCGGATCGTTGTCGTAAAAGACGAGGTCCCCGGGCCGCACCTGTTCCTTGGGCACGCGGGCACCTGATCGCCACTGCTCCTTCGTGGTGCGGCCGATCAGTTCCCCGGCCGAGGCCCACGCGTACTGCGTGAGGCCGGAGCAGTCGAATCCTTTGGTCTTCGCACCCTTTCCGATGCCGAATCCGGGGCCGTCCACCCCGCCGCCGCCCCATGAGTACGGGACGCCGATCATCTCGATCGCGGCCCGCACCGCGATGGCGCCCGCGGCGGCCCGGTCCACGTGAAAGGTTTCGGAATAACGCGGCCCGCATTCAGGGCCGCAGTCGCGAGCCACTGCCGGCGCGCAATCCAGCGTGCCGGTGAACACACACGCCAGGGCCATCACGATAAATGTGCGTCTTGCCTCCATGGTCAATCCACCGCTTCTGCGACTCGTTTCACCGGCTCTCGATGCCGGCGCTGCTGTCCCAGAGCTTTCCTCTCGACCGATGGGGACAAAACACCCTTTTGGGGAGGCGAGAGGCGCATATGGCCATAACGTGAAAGAAAATCCGTCAAAGCCACCAGACGAATCCTGATAAATCCGGACATATGGTGGCGCGATGCCCACGACGATTCTCGTGAATCGGTTTTGACCTAGGTTTAGGCGCCTCGCCTTGCCCGTCGAAGCCGCGATACACGATCGTTGTCCGAGGCATCTCGAAAGCACAGCGAACACAATCGCGATGACGCGCTTTCCGCGCCGATTCCTACGAAGGAGTTCTACAAATGATGCGTCGCATTCTCGCCGGTGCCGCCATCTGCGGTCTCGCGCTCGGCTTCTCCGCGGGCGTGGCCTCGGCCGACGTCGGCCCGAACGTCAGCAACACCGGCCAGCAGATCCTCAGCCAGTTCTCCATCATCGACGACGTGGCGCTGGCCAACGACGTCCTCAACGACTCGGTCAAGTACATCGACGTGCTGACCTTCCTGCACCTGCAGGACGTCGAGGGCAACGTCCTGAGCAACGTCGAGGACTGATCCCGCGGCGCCGGTGGCGCGTACGGCCCGGCCGGCCCGCACCTCCCCGGACGCGGGGAGCCCCGGAGCCGCCGGGTCGTGGCACCAGCGTGTGACAGGCGTACGGGCAATCTGATCGGCCCCGGCACCACCAGTGCCGGGGCTTTCGCATGCCCGGCCCCGATCAGCGGTCCGATGGGGGTGAAACGCTCATCGGACCATTCCTTCTATAAAAGTGCTGTAAACGGTCATTTTTCTCGCGAACATTACAAAGAGAAACATAGTTCGTGTAACCTGGTTCTCGGTTGCCGCTGCTGCGGTGACCGACCCCCGGACTCGGAGCGATGGGGGGTGTGCACCAGATGGAGCGACTGCTCTACCAGGACCAGCAGCTACGGATCGTCGTGCTGGCCGCGCCGCCGGACCCGGCCGTCAGCCTCTGCGGCGAGGTCGACATCACCAACAGCCCCGCGCTCGCCCGCGCGCTGGCCCTGTGGCGTGACGGGTGCCCGCATCTGACCGTCGACACCGCCGCCCTCACGTTCGTCGACCTGTCGGGCATCCGGGTGCTGGCCCTGCCCGCGCTGCCCCCGGCCGAGCGGTGGATCCGCCTGCGCAACGTCACGCCGTGCCAGCGCCGCATGCTGGAGCTGATGGGCTGGTTCGACGGATCCCACCCGGTGGCCGTGCCCTGAAGACCACTCCAAGGACCGGCTAGACGATCAGCGCGGCCGACGTGCCGATCCCCGTGGGCCCGGCCAGCTTGGGCCGAGGCGGCCGGTGGTGACGGCGCAGCGACTCCTCGTCGTAACGGCGGCAGTCGCGGTGCCACACGTAGATGCCCGACATCCAGTTCTCCAGCTCGGTGACGTACTCGGCGACCGCCTTCCGCCCGTCGTCGCCCAGCCCGAGATCGTCGAACACGACCGGCAGCTCGTGCGCGGCCACGTGCTGGAACTGCCGCATCCGCGACTCCAGCAGGTCGACCACGATGCGCAGCGCCGTGTCGCGGTCGCAGCCGAAGAAGCACTGCGTGACCAGCACCCCGTTGTGCAGCTCGCCCTCGTACTCGATCTCCTTCTGGTACGAGTAGACGTCGTTGAGCAGGGTCGCGTAGTCCTGGGCCGAGTTCTCCAGCGAGCGCATCGGCCCGCTGTCGTAGACCTCCTGCGGGATCCGGTCGGCCCGGGCCAGCCGGCACAGGGCCATCGTCAGGTCCGATCCGAAGGTGAGCCGCCGCATCTCCACGTAGTCGACGGGGTCGGGCACCCGGTTCTCGGCCTGGTTGGCCAGCTCCCACAGCCAGCTCGACGCCATCTTCTCAATGGCCGCCCGGAACGTACGCCGCGCGCCCTGGCTCATCGGCCGGGCCGAGCGCCCCCACAGGTCGGCCAGCGACAGCTCCAGCGGGCTGACGGGCGCCGGGTAGGTGACGCCGTCGAGCGGCATGAACAGCGACAGCCGCTCCACGGTGGCCCGCGCGGCGGCCAGGCTGCGCCCGTGGCCGAACACGACGGGGAAGTAGTCGTCGCCGTAGGTCCCCCACGCCAGCCACGCCGAGGACAGGTCGAGCTCCTCGGGCGTCGCGTCGGGGTCCAGCCCGGCCGCGCAGAGCGGCAGGTCGTAGTCGATCAGCTTGTCCTCGTCCCACACGGCCGAGCCGGTGATGCCGGGCTGCGCCTCCAGCAGCCCCATCCGGTGCGCCCACGTGACCACGTTGCGCCGGGCGGCCTCCAGGTGCGGTGACAGCTCCGGCGTGAACGGCTGGTAGAGGTCCGGCACCGGCAGCGGCCCGACCTTCTCGTACGGCACGTGCGCGTAGGACCTGACGCGCTTGAGCCCCAGCAGGTCGACGACCGACTTCATGCCGAGCGCCGGGGCGGAGGCGTTCTGGTTCATGTAGCGGCTGGAGCGCAGGTGCCAGGCGTGACCGCCGGACTGCCAGTCCTGCAGCCCCTTGACGTAGGCCAGCACGCCGGCGCAGGTCAGCGGGTCGATCCCGTGCTCGACGAACAGCGGCCCCAGCTCGACGGCGACGGTGTGCTCGAACTGCTGCAGCCGCGAGGTGAGCAGGTCGTTGACCGCGTCGGCGGCCTCCTGCGTCGAGCAGCCGAGGAACGTCTCCAGCACCAGGATGCCGTTGCTCAGCTCGCCCTCCTCCTGCGTCTCGCGCTGGTAGGAGAAGATGTCGTTGCGCAGGTGGACGGCGTCGGAGAAGGCGTCGCGCAGCACCCGCATCGGCCGTGAGGCGGAGATCACGGCAGGCACCTCGGCGCCCGCCGCGTGCTCGATCAGCCCCGCCGACCAGGGCGCCCCGCCGACCTTGCGGCGCATCTCGATGTACTCGACCGGGTTGGGCACCCGGCCCGCGTTGATGTTGGACAGCTCCCACAGCGACTCGTTCAGCAGGTTGAGGGTGCTCTCCGTGAAACGCGCCTGCCAGTCGGCCGACGTGCCGGGCACCGTGCGCGCCCACAGGTCGGCCAGCCCCGCCTCGACCGGGTTGACCGGCTCGGGGCCCGCGGTGCTCATGAAGGCGGGCAGCCGGTCCAGGTACGCCTTGCCGCCCTCGCGGTCGCCCGTCCGCTTGAACACGTCGAGAAAGTGGTCGTCGAAGAAGAAGACCCACACGTACCAGTCGGTGATCAGGCTGAGCTCGGTGGCGTCGCAGTCAGGATGGGTGTACGCGCACAGCAGCGCGTAGTCGTGCGCGTCGAGGTCGGCCTCCTCCCAGATGCCCGAGCCTTCCAGCATGCCCATCTTCCTGGCCCACTGTTTGGAGTGGGTCCTGGCCTCCTCAAGGTGGGGGTTGAGCCGGGCCGGATACGGGACGTAGAAGTCCGGCAGGTCAAAGGGTTGCGCCATCGTGGCTCCGTTCGGCTGTGAAGATCAGGTGAAGGTCAGCTGTGTACCTCGACGTCCCCGAGCACGCCCAGCGCGTCGGGCACGAGCACCGCGGCCGAGTAATAGGCGCTGACCAGGTAGGTGGTGATCCCTCGCTCGTCGATGCCCATCACCTTCACGCTGAGGCCGGGCCGGTGCTCGTCGGGGACGCCGGTCTGGTGCAGGCCGACGACCCCCTGCTCGTCCTCGCCCGTGCGGATCGCCAGGATCGAGCTGGTGCCGGCCCGGCTGACCGGGATCTTGTCGCAGGGCAGGATCGGCACCCCACGCCAGGCGGCCAGCGTGCTGCCGTCGAGCACGACGCTGTCCATGCAGACGCCGGCGGCGCTGCACTGCCGGCCGAACGCGGCGATGGCCAGCGGGTTGGCCAGGAAGTAGCGGGTCTTGCGCCTGCGGCAGAGCAGGTCGTCGAGGTCGGCGGGGGTGGGCGGCCCGGTGCGGGTGGTCAGCCGCTGGCCCGGGGCGACGTTGTGGAGCAGCCCGAAGTCCGGGTTGTTGACCAGTTCGCGCTCCTGCGCCTCGCGCACCGCCTCGATCGTGAGTCTGAGCTGCTCCTCGGTCTGGTCCATCGGGCTGCTGAACAGGTCGGCGACCCTGGTGTGCATCCTGAGCACCGCCTGGGAGACGCTCAGCTCGTACTCGCGGGGGCCCGGGTCGTAGTCGACGAACGTGCCCGGCAGCACGACCTCGCCGCGGTGCCCGGACAGCAGGTCGATCGCCGCCTCGCCGTACTTGTTGGCCGGGCCGGCCGGTCGCCGCGCGAGGTGCTCGCCCAGCGACGGCCGGCGCGCGGCCAGGTCGTCCAGCGCCTGCCAGGGCAGGGCCAGCACGACGCAGGCGGTGCGTGCCGCCAGCGTGACCTCCCACGGCGTCGATCGGCTGTCCGCACGGCTGCCGGCGTGGTCGCCGGTCGACAGCATGCCCCGCGCGACGCTGTTGCCGTACGTGCTCGTGCACAGCTTGGCGATCTTGCCGTGGGCGAGCAGGATCAGCTCGTTCTGCGGCGATCCCTCCCTGGCGATCACCTCGCCGCGCACGTACTCGCGCTGCTCGAACATCCCGGCCAGGGACTCCAGCACGGCCCGGTCCTCGTACCCGTGCAGGAAGGGCAGCTCGGTGAGGCTCGGCGGCACCACCCGCAGCCGCGTCCCCGTATGGGAGAAGGCCACCCGGCCGCCGCCCGTCTCGTAGGTGAGGCGGCGGTTCACCCGGTAGGTGCCGGCCGTGAGCTCCACCCAGGGGAGCGCGCGCAGCAGCCAGCGCGGGGAGATCTCCCGCATGTGCGGAGCCGTCTTGGACGTCGTGGCGAGCTTGCGCGCCGCCGCCGTGTCCAGGCTCAGCCGTGCCTCCAACTCCGACAACCGAAACACCACCAATCCCTGGCCGGAAATGCTCTGTTAGTCCTCGCGCCCGATCTCGACGTCCTCCAGCACGGCCAGCGCGTCGGGCACCAGGACGGCGACCGAGTAGTAGGCGCTGACCAGGTAGGACACGACGGCCTTCTCGTTGATGTTCATGAACCTGACCGACAGGCTCGGCTGGTACTCGTCGGGGATGCCGGTCTGGTGCAGGCCGACCACGCCCTGGTTCTCCTGGCCGGTGCGCATGAGCAGCACCGAGCTGGTGCGCCGGCCGGAGACCGGGATCTTGTTGCACGGGAAGATCGGCACGCCCCGCCAGGCGGGCACCCGGTGGCCGTTGACCTCGCTCGACTGCGGGTAGAGGCCGCGCTTGCTGCACTCCCGGCCGAAGGCGGCGATCGTCTGCGGGTGGGCCAGGAAGAACGCCGGCTCCTTCCACACCTTCGCCAGCAGGTCGTCCATGTCGTCGGGGGTGGGCGGGCCGGTGCGGGTGCGCACCCGCTGGCTGAAGTCGGCGTTGTGCAGCAGGCCGAACTCGCGGTTGTTGACCAGCTCGTCCTCCTGGCGCTCGCGCAGCGCCTCGACGGTCAGCCTGAGCTGCTGGTCGAGCTGGTTCATCGGCTGGTTGTAGAGGTCGGAGACCCGGCTGTGCACGCGCAGGACGGTCTGGGCGACGCTCAGCTCGTATTCACGCGGGCTCAGTTCGTAGTCGACGAACGTGCCGGGCAGCACGGGCTCGCCGCTGTGCCCGGACGACATGTCGATCGCGGCCTCGCCGTAGTCGTTGCTGGCCCGATCGCTGGCCGCCTGCCACGCCTCCAGGTGCTCGCGCAGGCTTGGCGAGCGGTCCAGCAGTTGCTGGAAGTCCTCCCTCGACAGCGTCAGCACGGTGGTGGCGGTCTTCGCCTTGGCGGAGAACTCCCATTGGCCGCCGCCGGACAGCAACTGCTCGCCGAGGTAGTCGCCGTCGGCGAGCACGCCCAGGTTCTGCGTGTCGCCGTAGGCGCCCTGGGCCTCCTTGCCGACACGGCCGTGCGCGATGAGCACGAGCTGGTCGACCGGCTCGTCCTCGCGCACGATCTCCTCGCCGGGCTCGACCTCCCGCTGGGCGAAGCGGTAGGCGAGCGCTTCGAGGACCTCGATGTCGTCGTAGCCGCGCAGCATGGGCAGTTCGGACAGTTCGGCGGGGACGACCCGGACCTCGGAGCCGGTGGTGCTGAAGGTGATGCGGCCGTCGCCCAGCGTGTAGGTCAGGCGGCGGTTGACCCGGTAGACGCCACCGGAGGTCTGCACCCAGGGCAGCAGCTTGAGCAGCCACCGGGAGGTGATCTCCTGCATCTGGGGCGCGGTCTTGGTGGTCGTCGCCAGGTTGCGCGCGGCGTCGGTGCTCAGGCTGAGCTGGTGCCCGTTGCCGTTGACCGGTGCGGTCGATTCTGTCGTTTCTGTCACGTGCTCCACCAATCAGGAGAAGGTTGGACGTTACTGAGAGGAAAGTTCAGTTACGGTCGGTGACCGTCAGCGGGCAGCACGAAGCGCCCGCCGTGCCCGGGGCCGGTCTAGCTGTCGCGGTGCGCCAGCTCGGCTGCCAGGACGGTGAGCGCGACGCGGGCCTCGGCCTCGACGGCCGTGGCGTCGAGGACGCGGACCGCGGTGCGGACCCGATCGTCGATCATCGACTCGACCTCGGCGAGCGCGCCGGTGTCGGTCATGATCTGGCACACCTCGGCGGCGTGCTCCTCGGTCAGGTCGGGGTTGCCGTGCCAGGCGCGCAGGTAGGCGAGCTGGGCGGGCGTGGCCCGCTGGACGGCGTGCGCGTAGAGGACGGTCTGCTTGCCCTCGCGCAGGTCGTCGAGCGCCGACTTGCCGGTCTCGCCCGACGAGCCGAACATGCCGAGCACGTCGTCACGCAGCTGGAACGCCTCGCCCAGCGGCACCCCGAACTCCGAGTAGGCGCGCAGCAGGCCGGGCTCGGCCCCGGCGAGCGCGCCGCCGATCTGCAGCGGCCGCTCCACGGTGTACTTGGCCGTCTTGTAGCGGATCGTGGTCAGCGCCTGCTCGACGCTGACGCCGGCCCGGAGCTGGGCGAGGATGTCCAGATACTGGCCGCTGATGACCTCGGTGCGCATCGTGTCGAACAGGTGGTGGGCCGCCCGCAGCCGGACGGGCTCCACCCCGCACGACGACAGCAGCGTGTCGGACCAGGCGAGGCTGAGCGTGCCGAGCAGGATGCCGCCCGCCCGCCCGAACGCCTCGGCGCCGGGCCCGGAGTGCAGCCGGGCCAGGCTGCGGTGGACCGTGGCCTGGCCGCGGCGCAGATCGCTGCCGTCCATGATGTCGTCGTGGATGAGCAGGCCCGCGTGACACAGCTCAAGGGCGGCCGCCGCGCTGATGATCTCGTCGCAGTCGTCGCCGCCGGCTCCCCGCCACCCCCAGTAGCACAGCTGCGGGCGGATGCGCTTGCCGCCGCCCAGGATGAACTCGACGAGCAACCGGTAGGCCGCCACCACGTCCGGGTCCGAGACCGGCGCCTGCCACTCGTCGAGGAAGCCGATCAGGCGGTCGTCGATCCGCGGCCCCAGCAAGTTGGGGGTGAAGCTCACCGTCATGGTGCCGGGCTCCTTCTGTCTACCGTTCGCTACCAGTAGTTACTCACCGAATACGGAGGGTGTAAAGCATGTTTACCGGATGGAGTTTTTCCGGACTGAAGAACGCCTGGTCCGAGGGTTTGTCATGACACATGGAGGCGATTCGCGCCCCCCGGCCTAGGGGTGCTTTGTGGGGGTATGCGGCTCGTGAAGCCGATCCTGAGGAGTTGCCATGAAGGCCGTCACCTGGCACGGCAAGCGCGACGTCCGGGTCGAGGACGTCCCCGACCCGCAGATCAAGGAACCGAACGACGCCGTCATCAAGGTCACCACGACCGGCCTGTGCGGCTCCGACCTGCACCTGTACGAGGTGCTCGGGCCGTTCATGACCCAGGGCGACATCCTCGGCCACGAGCCGATGGGCATCGTCGAGGAGGTCGGCTCGCAGGTCACCACGCTCAGGCCGGGCGACCGGGTGGTGATCCCGTTCAACATCTCCTGCGGCCACTGCCACATGTGCGGCATGGAGCTGTACGCCCAGTGCGAGACCACCCAGGTCCGCGAGCACGGCATGGGCGCCGCGCTGTTCGGCTACACCAAGCTGTACGGCCAGGTGCCGGGCGGCCAGGCCGAGTACCTGCGGGTGCCGCAGGCCCAGTTCGGCCCGATCAAGGTGCCGAACGGGCCGCCCGACGAGCGGTTCGTCTACCTGTCGGACGTGCTGCCCACCGCCTGGCAGGCCGTCCAGTACGCGCACCTGCCCGACGGGGGCAGCCTCACGGTCTTCGGGCTCGGCCCCATCGGCCAGATGTGCGCCCGCATCGCCCGCCACCTCGGCCACCGGGTCATCGGCGTCGACGGCGTGCCCGAGCGGCTGGAGATGGCCCGCCGCCACGGCGTCGAGGTCGTCGACGCGAGCGAGACCACCGACGTGCCGGAGGCGGTCAGGCAGCTCACCTCCGGACGCGGCACCGACTCGGTGATCGACGCCGTCGGCATGGAGGCGCACGGCTCGCCCGCCGCCAAGCTGGCCCAGACGATGACGGGCGCGCTGCCCGACGCGCTGGCCGCCCAGCTCATGAGCCACGCGGGCGTGGACCGCCTCGCCGCGCTCAACCAGGCCATCGACACCGTACGGCGCGGCGGCGTGATCTCCGTCATCGGCGTCTACGGCGGCATGACCGACCCGATGCCGATGCTGCGCATGTTCGACAAGGGCATCTCGCTGCGGATGGGCCAGGCGCACGTCAGGCGGTGGGTCGGCGCGCTGATGCCGCTGGTCACCGACGACGCCGATCCGCTCGGCGTGATGGACCTGGCCACGCACCGGGTCCCGTTGCAGCGGGCGCCGGAGGCGTACGAGATGTTCCAGAAGAAGCGGGACGGCGCGATCAAGGTGCTGATCGAACCCTGACCAGCGCGTTTCGTCCCTTTCTGACGGGGCAGGCGGTGCGCCATGAGAGTCGTGGTGGTGGGTGCGACGGGCAACGTCGGCACGAGCGTGATCCGGGCCCTGGAAGCCGACGAGAGCGTGACGTCCATCGTCGGCGTCGCCCGCAGGCTGCCCGGCTGGCGTCCCGGCCGCACCGAATGGGTCAAGGCGGACGTCGTCACCAGCGATCTCGCGCAGATCTTCGACGGCGCCGCCGCGGTCGTGCACCTGGCCTGGCTGTTCCAGCCGACCCGCGACGCCACCGCGACCTGGCGGGCCAACGTGCTCGGCAGCATGCGGGTCTTCCAGGCCGTCGCCCAGGCGGGCGTGCCCGCGCTGGTCCACGCCTCCTCCGTCGGCGCGTACTCGCCCGGCCCGAAGGAGGTGCGGGTCGACGAGACCTGGCCCACCCACGGCTACCCGGGGGCCGCGTACGGGCGCGAGAAGGCGTACGTGGAGCGGGTGCTGGACGTGTTCGAGCACGACAACCCGGGCGTCCGGGTGGTGCGGATGCGGCCGGGCTTCATCTTCCAGCGGCAGGCGGCGACCGAGCAGCGCAGGCTGTTCGCCGGGCCGCTGCTGCCGCGCAGGCTGGTCAGGGCGGGCCGGATCCCGTTCGTGCCCGACATCCCCGGGCTCAAGATGCAGATTCTGCACGCTGACGACGCCGCCGAGGCCTACCGCCTGGCCGTCACCAAGCCCGTTACCGGCGCGTTCAACCTGGCCGCCGAGCCGGTGCTCGGCCCGGCCGAGCTCGCCGAGCTGCTCGGCGCCAGGACCGTGCCGATCCCGGCCGGGGTCGCGCGGGCCGCCGTCGCCGCCGGCTGGCACCTGCGGCTCATCCCCGCCGCGCCCGGCCTGCTGGAGCTGGCGCTGCGCATCCCGCTGATGAACGTGGACCGCGCCCGCCACGTGCTCGGGTGGACGCCCAGGCACTCGGCGCCCGACGCGATCAAGGCGCTGCTGGAGGGCCTGCACGACGGCGCCGGCATGGACACCGCGCCGCTCGCCCCCGACAGCGCGCCGAGGCGGCTGCGCGAGTTCGCCACCGGGATCGGCGGGCGGTCGAAGGTGTGAAGCCCGGCTGTCAGGGCAGTGGGGAAACCCTGTGAGGTCCAGCAGCGCGGCCCGCCGACGACGAGGAACAGCGCGAGGAAAGCTGCCATGCGCACGCTCATGACCCAGCCCTTCACCCGCCGGGAGGTCACCCGGATCCGTCAGGCCGTCGCCCGGCACGCGTCCGGGGCCGGACTGGCCGGCCCGAGGCTCGAGGACTTCGTCCTCGCCGTGCACGAGAGCGTCATCAACGTCGTGACGCACGCCGGCGGGCACGGCACGCTCAAGCTGTGGACGGCCGACGGCGTCCTGCGCGCCGAGACCGCCGACCGGGGCTCCGGCATCCCCCACGACTACGTCGAGAACCGTCAGCGTCCGCCCGACACCTCGGCCGGCGGCCGGGGCATCTTCCTGATCAAGCGGCTGTGCGACGACGCCGACTTCCACACCGGCCCCGACGGGACCGTCGTGGAGCTCGCCATGCGCCTGCCCCGGCGCCCGTGCGCGTCCCGTCCCCGGATGCGGCGCATCCGCGTCGCCACGGGGTGCCCCCACCGCATGCGCTTCACCGCCTGACCCCGTACCGCCTGACACGGCCGGGACCCCGGGCTCCCCGGAAGGTAGGCTGCCAAGCAGGTGGCCCGAGCTCGTAAGGGGATGGTGTCGTGACCGGTGGAGTGAGCACTGCCCCGTCCGAGATGTCCCACCCCGTGCGGCGGATCGGGCGGCGCGAGTTCGACTTCCGGCGACAGGTGGCGATCATGGCGATCGTCAACCGCACCCCCAACTCCTTCCACGACCAGGGCCGGACCTTCGCCCTCGAACGGGCCGTCGAGGCGGCGTCGCGAGCGGTCGAGCAGGGCGCCGACTGGGTCGACATCGGCGGGTTCGCCTTCAGCGCCGCCCAGGCCGAGATCGGCGTCGAGGAGGAGATCGACCGCGTCGTGCCGGTGATCTCCGAGGTGCGGCGCGTCACCGACGCGGTGATCAGCGTCGACACCCACCGCGCGGCCGTCGCCGAGGCCGCGATCGCCGCGGGCGCCGACGTGCTCAACGACACCAACGGGCTGCGCGAGCCCGGCATCGCCGAGGTCGCCGCCCGCACCGGCGTCACCGTGGTCGTCACCCACAGCCTGGGCGGGCCGGGGCGCCGGGTGTTCAGGCCCGACTACGCCGACATCGTCGCCGACGTCACCGCCTACCTGCGCGAGCGGGTGGAGGCCGCGCTGGCGGCCGGGATCGCCCCCGACCGCATCGTCATCGACCCGGGCCACGACCTCAACAAGAACACCTACCACTCGCTGGAGCTGATGCGCCGGCTGGACGAGGTCGCCGCCGTCGGCTACCCGCTGCTGGTGGCGCTGTCCAACAAGGACTTCATCGGGGAGAGCATCGGCCGCCCGCAGGGGGAGCGGACCGAGGGCACCATCGCCGCCAACGTGATGGCGATCCTGCGCGGGGCGCGGATCGTCCGGGTGCACGACGTGCCCGCGACCGTGGCGTCCGTGCGGATGACCGAGGCGATGCTGGGCTGGCGGCCGCCCGCCGCCCCGCACCACAACCTCGCGTAGGGAGAAGGGACCAGGGGTGACCGAGCGCAAGCCGGGCGGGATGCAGTTCGAGAGCTGGGTGGACCGGCAGATCAGGGAAGCCCAGGAACGCGGCGAGTTCGACGACCTGCCGGGCGCGGGCAAGCCGCTCCCCGGGGCCGACAAGCCGTACGACGAGCACTGGTGGATCAAGTAGAAGCTGGAGAGCGAGGGGCTGTCGATGCCGCTCCCGCCGAGCCTGCAACTGCGCAAGGACGCCGAGCAGGCGCTCGCGGCCGCAGCCGAGGCCAGGTCCGAGGGGGAGGTCCGGCTGATCGTCAACGAGATCAACGACCGGATCCGCGAGGCCATCAGGACCGGGCTGTCCGGCCCGCCGCACAACCTTGTCCCGTACGACGTCGAGCGGATCGTGTCGGAGTGGCGCAGCAGGGGCTGACACATGGTTACAGGGCCCAGGCCGGGGGTTGATCCGGCGGCCTGGGCCCTGTGATCAGGGGTTAGGACAGCGGCGGGTAGGCGTTCTGCACGAGCTGGCGGAACTGGGCCGAGAACCACTGGCCGGAGATCGGCGCGTCAGCGAGCGCGCCGGACATGTTGTGACCGTTGAGGTCGTTGCCGGTGTAGGTCGGGTCGCACATCCGGTCGAACCTCTTGCCCTCGGTGTTCGGGATCTCCTTGCTGGAGCCGTCCGACTCGCCCGGAGGCTTGATCCACACGTAGGCGTCGAAGCCCGGCTCGGGGTTGGCCGTCGGCCGCATTCCGATGCCCGCGCCGCTCTGGTTGCACCAGTTGCCGGCGTGCAGGCGGCGGTCGACGCGCGACTCGTTGACGAAGGTGTCCACGTTGGTCGCGGTGCTCGGGCCGGACGGGCGGGCGCTGCCGCCCCAGCCGTTGCGCGAGGTGTCGACGAGCATGCCGAGCCCGGAGCGGAAGCCCTTGGCGATCAGGGCGTTGCGCAGGGCGGTGGCGAAGGTGTGCTCGTCGACGTAGTAGTTCCAGTCGACCCACTTGGACTGGCGGACCGTGGTGCCGTTCACCGTCGTGTTGATGGTGAAGTGCGGCTCCTTGAGCGCGGAGTAGTTGGCGGTGTTGACGATGAAGCCGTCCACGCTGTCCACGCCCGCCGCGGTGCCGGTGACGGTGCGGTGGAACAGGTCGACCGACGGCTGGAAGTTCGAGTCCCAGCCCAGCCAGGCGTGGTGGGCGGCGTCGACGTAGGTGTAGACGTTGGTGATCGCGTGCAGCTTGTCGAGCGCGTAGCGGACGCCGTCGACGTAGCCGCCGGGGCCGTTGGCCTCGCGGCAGTCGGCGAAGGTGTTGATGTTGGTCACCAGGTTGGGCAGTGAGTCGGGCTCGATGATCGTGACGATGCGCAGGTTGGCGTACTGCGGGTCGTCGAGGATGTCGGCGATCGGGTCGATGTACTCGGCCTTGTAGCGGTTGAAGCCGTTCTCGGAGATGCGCAGCTCGCCGTTGGAGGCCAGGGCGGAGCAGTCGCGGTTGGGCAGGTTGTAGACGACGACCTGGATGGTCAGCGGCGTGGCGCCGTTGGCGGCGTCCTGCCGCACGGCCTCGTCCATGTGCTCACGCAGGCCCAGGGCGTCGCCGGGGCCCTCGATGGCGGCGATGCGGTCCATCCACACGGCGGTCGAGGTGTTGGCGATGGCGGCGCCGCCCGGCTCGGCGGCGGCCTTCGTCGACCAGCTCGGGTTGACGTAGCCGGTGGCTCCGGCGTACGGGTTCTCGACGTGGACGGGGGTGGTGTCGCCGTCGTCGTCGGCCTCGGTGGCGGTGACCGTGCGGGAGGTCAGGCCGGTGGAGGCGACGGTGAACGTCCGGGTGCCGTTGACCTCGTCGGAGTCCTGGGCGGCGGCCAGGGTCACGGTCTGCGGCGTGTTCCAGTTGGCCGTGCTGAACGACAGGGAGGCGCCGGAGCTCACGGTGAGGTCGGCGTCGCCGCTGCCGGCCGTCGTGGTGACGGTGACGCCGGAGGACGGCTGGGTGGCCAGGCGGACGGTGTAGGCGCCGGTGGCGCCCTCGGGGACGGTCACGGACGTCGGGGTGACGATGAGCGACTGCTCCTGGGTGCTGTCGTCGTCGACCTCGGTGGCGTTGACCGTGGTCGAGGTGACGCCGGTGCCGCCGACGGTGAAGACCGCGGTGCCCGCCGTCGTGTCGGCGTCCTGCGCGGCGGCCAGGGTGACCGTCTGCGCGGTGTTCCAGTTCGACGGGGTGAAGGTGAGCGAGGCGCCGGAGGTGACGCTCAGGTCGGCGTCGCCGCTGGTCCGCGAGGTGCTGACGGTCACGTTCGAGGAGGGGGCGGCCGACAGCCTGGCGGTGAAGGTGGCGGTGCCGCCCTCGTTGACGGCGACGGAGCTGGCGGAGGTGACGACCGCGGGGGTCTCACCGCCGGGGCCGCCGCAGGTGGTGCCGTTCACGGTGAACGTGGTCGGGTTGGGGTTGGTGCCGGACCAGGTGCCGTTGAAGCCGATGGTGGTGCTGGCCCCGGTGGCGAGGGCGCCGTTCCACGGCATGTTCTTGGCGGTGACCCGGGTGCCCGACTGGCTGATCTCCGCGCCCCACCCGCTGGGGGTGTACTTCTGGGTGGTGGTGGGGAAGTCGAAGGCCAGCGTCCAGCCGTTGAGGGGGTCGCCCAGGTTCTTCAGCGTGAGGTTCGCGGTGAAACCTCCCTGACCAGGGCTGGATGTCCACGAGTTGGGGGTGTACACGACGTCGCAGGAGACCGCGGCGTGGGCGGCGGTCGTCTGCCCGGCGACGAGACCGGCGGCCGCGACACAGGTGGCTGTCGCGGTGACGGCCCATCTCCGAAGGCCGCGTAGGAGTTTCACGGATCATCATCTCCTGTGGTGAGTGGGAGCGCTCCCATAGTGGGCGGCCATTCACAAATGTGTACAGCGACCGGTGGCCCGCCGAGGCCCCGGCGGGCCACACGCTCGCGCGATGCCAGGCAAGCACCGTGAAACTTTCATGCCACGCAGGCAGGTGAGAGGAAATCCGGCCGTCACCCGGACGCCATTTCGTTGACATCTCCTCCTCGCCGAAGCGCACAATGCGGCATGGGAGCGCTCCCACCCCCTACTCCCATGGAGAAACCGTGAGTCACAGACCCCGCCCCTTCCTCACGCGCCTGGCCAGGCGGTTATCCGCGGCCGCGGCGCTGGTCCTGGTGGCGAGCACCACCACGGTGCTCGCCCAGACCCCCGCCAGCGCGGCCGTCGCCTGTGAGGTGACCTACACCGCCAACCAGTGGAACAGCGGCTCGAACCAGGGCGGCTTCACCGCCAGCGTGGCCATCAAGAACCTCGGCGACCCGCTCACGAACTGGACGCTGACCTTCGACTTCCCGACCACGGGACAGAAGTACGACCAGGGCTGGAGCGCCACCTGGAGCCAGTCGGGCACCCGGGTGACCGCCAAGAACATGCCGTGGAACGGCGCCCTCGCCACCGGGGCCAGCACCTCCATCGGCTTCAACGGCTCCTGGACCGGCAGCAACCCGGCCCCCACCTCGTTCGCGATCAACGGCACCACCTGCGGCGGCGAGGACGACAACGAGGCGCCCACGGTCTCCCTGACCTCGCCCACGGCCGGCCAGACGTTCACCGCCCCGGCCACCGTGCCGATCGCGGCGACCGCCGCCGACTCCGACGGCACGGTCTCCAAGGTCGACTTCTACCAGGGCTCCACCCTGCTGGGCACCGACACCAGCGCGCCCTACACCTACAACTGGCAGAACGTGGCCGCCGGCAGCTATTCGATCACCGCCAGGGCCACCGACAACGACGGCGCCACCACGAACTCCGCGCCCGTCGGCATCACCGTCGGCTCCGACAGCACGCCGGCGCTCGTCGTGAGCCCGCAGTCCGTGGCCGTACCGGAGACCGGCACCGCCACGTTCTCCGTCAAGCTCTCGCGCCAGCCGGCCGCGAGCGTGACCGTGAACACCGCGCGGGCCAGCGGTGACGCCGACCTGACCGTCAGCGCCGGCGCCAGCCGCACCTTCACCACGGCCAACTGGAACACCGCCCAGAACGTCACGCTGTCGGCCGCCGACGACGCCGACACCTCCGCCGGCACCGCGGTGTTCAGGGTGAGCGCCACCGGCTACGACCCGGTCGACGTCACCGCCACCGAGGCGGACGACGACCTGCCCGGCGGCGACAACGAGTACATCCAGCGCTTCACCGAGATGTACAACGACCTGCACGACCCCGCCAACGGCTACTTCTCGCCCGAGGGCGTGCCGTACCACTCGGTGGAGACGTTCATGGTCGAGGCGCCCGACCACGGGCACGAGACCACCTCCGAGGCCTACAGCTACTACCTGTGGCTGGAGGCGGTCTACGGCCAGGTGACCGGCGACTGGACGAAGTTCAACGACGCCTGGGAGTCGATGGAGACGTACATCATCCCGGCGACCAGGGACCAGCCGACGAACTCCTTCTACAACCCGGCCAAGCCGGCCACGTACGCGGCCGAGCACCTGGAGATCAGCAACTACCCGTCGCAGATCGACCAGGGCGTCAGCGTGGGCTCCGACCCGATCGCCAACGAGCTGCAGACCGCGTACGGCACCCGTGACGTCTACGGCATGCACTGGCTGCTCGACGTGGACAACACCTACGGCTTCGGCCGCTGCGGCGACGGCACCACCAAGCCCGCCTACATCAACACCTACCAGCGCGGCCCGGAGGAGTCGGTCTTCGAGACGATCCCGCAGCCGTCCTGCGACACGTTCGCGCACGGCGGCACCAACGGCTACCTGGACCTGTTCATCAAGGACTCCTCCTACGCCAAGCAGTGGAAGTACACCAACGCCCCGGACGCCGACGCGCGCGCGGTGCAGGTGGCGTACTGGGCGCTGACCTGGGCCAAGGCGCAGGGCAAGGCGGACCAGATCTCCGCGACCGTGGAGAAGGCCGCCAAGATGGGCGACTACCTGCGTTACGCCATGTACGACAAGTACTTCAAGCAGCCGGGCTGCACCAGCCCGTCGTGCCCGGCCGGCAGCGGCAAGAACTCCGCCAGCTACCTGCTGTCCTGGTACTACGCCTGGGGCGGCGCGACCGACTCCAACGCCGGCTGGGCCTGGCGGATCGGCTCCAGCCACAACCACTCCGGCTATCAGAACCCGTTCGCGGCCTGGGCGCTGTCGAACGTGGCCGAGCTGCGGCCGGAGAGCGCGACCGGCGCCACCGACTGGAGCACCAGCCTCACCCGGCAGCTCCAGTTCTACACCTGGCTGCAGTCGGCCGAGGGCGCCATCGCCGGCGGCGCGACCAACAGCTGGAACGGACACTACGCCACGCCTCCGGCGAACCTGCCCAAGTTCCACGGCATGGCCTACGACTGGCAGCCGGTCTACCATGACCCGCCGTCGAACCAGTGGTTCGGCTTCCAAGCGTGGACCATGGAGCGGGTGGCCGAGCTGTACAACGTCACCGGCAACGCCGACGCCAAGGCCCTGCTCGACAAGTGGGTGGCCTGGGCGCTCGACAACACCACGGTCGGCGCCGGCGGCGACTACCAGATCCCGTCCACGCTGCGCTGGACCGGCCAGCCGGCGGGCAACTTCAACGCCACGTCCGGCATGCCGCCGGCCAACCCCGGCCTGCACGTCGAGGTCGTCAACCACACCCAGGACGTCGGCGTGGCCGGCTCCTACGCCAAGGTGCTGATGTACTACGCGGCCCGGGCGAACCACGCCGAGGCCCGTGACACGGCCAAGGCGCTGCTCGACGCCGTGTGGGAGAACCGCGACGACAAGGGCGTCTCGGTCGAGGAGACCAAGACCGACTACCAGCGCATCGACGACCCGGTCCACGTGCCCGCGGGCTGGACCGGCACGATGCCGAACGGCGACCCGATCAACTCGGACTCGACGTTCCTGTCGATCAGGTCCTTCTACGAGAACGACCCCGACTGGCCCGAGGTCAAGGCCTACCTGGACGGCACCGGGCCGGCTCCCACGTTCAACTACCACCGCTTCTGGGCGCAGGTCGACGTGGCCGTCGCCCTGGCGGAGTTCGGACGGCTCTTCCCGTGAACAACCCGCTCGTGAAGAGGGTCGCCGCCGTCGCGGCGGCGGCCCTCGCCGTGCCCCTGATCGTCGCCGCGCCGCCCGCCTCCGCCGCCCCGGCGTTCGCGTACGGCGAGGCGCTGCAGAAGTCGCTCTGGTTCTACGAGGCCCAGCAGTCGGGCGAGCTGCCCGACTGGAACCGCGTCAACTGGCGCGGCGACTCGGGCCTCGACGACGGCGCGGACGTCGGCCTGGACCTCACCGGTGGCTGGTACGACGCCGGCGACCACGTGAAGTTCGGCTTCCCGATGGCGTTCTCCGCCACCATGCTGGCCTGGGGCGCGGTCGAGTACCGCGACGCCTACGCCGCCTCCGGCCAGCTCACCCATCTGCTCAACAACCTCAGGTTCGTCAACGACTACTTCGTCAAGGCGCACCCGTCGCCCAACACGCTCTACGGCCAGGTCGGCCACGGCGGCAGGGACCACGCCTGGTGGGGCCCGGCCGAGGCCATGGCGATGGACCGGCCGGCGTACAAGATCGACGCGTCGTGCGGCGGGTCGGACCTGGCGGGCGAGACGGCGGCGGCGATGGCCGCCTCCTCGATCGTCTTCCGGCCGACCGACCCCGCGTACGCGGACAAGCTGGTGACGCATGCCAAGCAGCTGTACTCCTTCGCCGACACGGTCAGGAAGAAGTACAGCGAGTGCATCACCGACGCCCAGGGTTACTACAACTCCTGGAGCGGGTTCACCGATGAGCTGGTCTGGGGCGCGATCTGGCTGTACAGGGCCACCGACGACCCGGCTTTCCTGACCAAGGCCGAGTCGACCTACGACAGCCTCGGCACCGAGCCCCAGACCTCCATCAAGTCGTACAAGTGGACCATCGCCTGGGACGACAAGTCCTACGGCGCCTACGTGCTGCTGCACAAGCTGACCGGCAAGCAGAAGTACCTCGACGACGCCAACCGCTGGCTCGACTGGTGGACGGTCGGCGTGAACGGCTCGAAGGTGCGCTACTCGCCCGGCGGCCAGGCGGTGCTGGACCGGTGGGGGTCGCTGCGGTACGCGGCCAACACGGCGTTCGCGGCGCTCGTGCACAGCGACTCGATCAGCGACGCCACGCGCAAGGCCCGCTACCACGACTTCGCGGTGCGGCAGATCAACTACGCGCTCGGCGACAACCCACGCAACTCCTCGTACGTGGTCGGTTTCGGCACCAACCCGCCGAAGGCGCCGCACCACCGGACCGCGCACGGCTCGTGGACGGACCAGATATCCACACCTGTGGAAAGCCGTCACACGCTGTACGGCGCGCTCGTCGGCGGGCCGCCCGACCCGGACGACGCCTACACCGACAAGCGGGACGACTACGTGATGAACGAGGTCGCCACCGACTACAACGCGGGCTTCACCAGCGCGCTCGCCCGGCTCTACAAGGAGTACGGCGGCGCGCCGGCGGCGGGCTTCCCGGTCGCCGAGACGCCCGACGGGCCGGAGATCTTCGTGGAGGCCGGGGTCAACGCCTCCGGCACGAACTTCACCGAGATCAAGGCCATCGTGCGCAACCAGTCGGGCTGGCCCGCCCGGGTGCTGTCCGACGGGTCGTTCCGCTACTACTTCACGCTCGACGGGTCGACCACCGCGTCGCAGATCACGGTGTCGTCGGCGTACACCCAGTGCGCGGCGCCGACCCTGCACGCGGCGGGCGGCAGCACCTACTACGCGGCCATCGACTGCTCCGGGCAGGACATCGCGCCCGCCGGGCAGTCGCAGCACCGCCGTGAGGTGCAGTTCCGCATCGCCAGCGCGGGCACCTGGGACCCGGCCAACGACTGGTCGTACCGGGGCATCCCGACCACGCCGGGCACGACGCCGGCCCGTACCTCCAACATCACGCTCTACAGCGGCGCCACCAAGATCTGGGGCAACCCGCCGGGACCCGAGGAGGAGGACGACACCCCGCCCGGCACCCCGGGCAAGCCGGCGGTCTCCGCGATCACCGGCTCCACGGCCAGGCTGTCGTGGACCGCGGCCACCGACAACGTCGGCGTCAGCGGCTACGACGTCTACCTGGACGGCGAGAAGGCGGGCACCGCGCCGGGCACGACCTTCGAGCTGACCGGGCTCGACGCCGACACCGAGTACACGGTCCACGTGGTGGCCAGGGACGCCGCAGGCAACAGCTCCGAGCCGTCGGCGAGCACGTCCTTCGCCACCACCGACACGCCGCCGCCCACCGGCGGTTGCACGGCGACGTACAAGCTGGTCAACTCCTGGAGCGGCGGCTATCAGGCCGAGGTGACGGTGAAGAACGCCGGCACGTCGGCGATCGGCGGCTGGACGGTCTCCTGGGCGCAGTCCGGCACCGTCAGCCAGCTCTGGGGCGGCAAGCACAGCCAGTCCGGCGGCACGCTCACCGTCGGCAACGAGGCCTGGAACGGCGCGCTCGCTCCCGGCGGGACCGCCTCGTTCGGCTTCATCGCGTCGGGCAGCGGGGCGACCCCTGACCCGATCACCTGCACCACCGCCTGAGAACACGGGTCCCGCCCTCCCCGGTGGGGGGCGGGACCTCCCAGCGAAAGGCACCACATGAGATCCCGGCTCGCCGCGCTGGCGGCACTCCTGCTCCTCCCCGTCGTCCTGATCGCCTCTCCCGCCCACGCCGCGACCGGCCTGCACGTCAGCGGCACGAAGATCGTCGAGAAGGGCGGCCAGGAGTTCGTCATCCGTGGCACCAGCCACGCCCACACCTGGTACACCTCGCAGACCCGGGCGTTCGCCGACATCAAGTCGCTCGGCGCCAACGCCGTCCGCGTGGTGCTCAGCGGCGGGCGCTGGACCGCCAACGGCGTCGCCGACGTGGCCAACGTCGTGTCCCTGTGCAAGCAGAACAAGCTCATCTGCATCCTGGAAAATCACGACACGACGGGCTACGGCGAGCAGAGCGGCGCCGTCACCCTCGACGCCGCCGCCGACTACTGGATCAGCGTCAAGAGCGCGCTGACCGGCCAGGAAGACCACGTCATCGTCAACATCGGCAACGAGCCCGTCGGCAACAACGCCGTCACCCCCGGCTGGGCCGCCGCCACCACGGCCGCCATCCAGAAGCTGCGCGCCAACGGCTTCGACCACGCGCTCATGGTGGACGCCCCCAACTGGGGCCAGGACTGGCAGTTCACCATGCGCGACAACGCCCGGGCCGTCTTCGACAGCGACCCGGACAAGAACACGATCTTCTCCGTCCACATGTACGGCGTCTTCGACACCGCAGCGGAGATCACCTCCTACATGGACGCCTTCCGCACCGCCGGGCTGCCGCTGGTCGTCGGCGAGTTCGGGCACAACCACTCCGACGGCAACCCCGACGAGGACACGATCATGGCCCAGGCCGTCAGCCGCGGCCTCGGCTACCTCGGCTGGTCGTGGAGCGGCAACGGCGGCGGCGTCGAGTACCTCGACCAGGTGACGAACTTCGACGTCGACCAGCTCACCCCGTGGGGCCAGCGGCTGTTCAACGGCGCCGACGGCATCGCCGCCACCGCCCGCGAGGCCGCGATCTACGGCGGCGGCGGCCCGGACGACACCACCCCGCCCACCGCCCCGGGCGCCCCGGCGGCCTCCGGCATCACCACCACCGGCGCCACGCTGACCTGGACCGCCTCCACCGACAACGTGGGCGTCACCCGCTACGACGTCCACGACAGCGGCGGCGCCCTGCTCGGCAGCTCGGCCACCCCGTCGATCAGCCTGACCGGGCTCACCCCCGGCACCGGTTACACGGTGTACGTGCGGGCCAGGGACGCGGCGGGCAACCAGTCGGCGCCCTCACCCACCACCACGTTCAGCACGCTCCCCGGCGGCGGCGAGGGCGACTGCGAGGTCACCGCGACCGTCGGCAGCCAGTGGGGCAACGGGTACGTGGTCTCGCCCGTGTCGGTGACCGGCACCGGCTCCGGCTGGACCGTCACGTTCACCCTGCCCGCCGGGCACACGATCGTCGGCTCCTGGAACGCCGCCGTCACGGTCGACGGGCAGAAGGTGACGGCCAGGAACCTCGGCTACAACGCCTCGCTGCCGGCCTCGTTCGGCTTCCAGGCCAGCCGGCCCAGCGGCTCGACCAGCGTGGCCTCCGGCTACGCCTGCGCCGGCTGAACCCCCGCACCACGCCCCCTGAGGAGGTGAGGCCCGTCCCCCTGCTGTGAACCGCCCCTACGACACCATCCCGCCCGGATGGCGTGAACGCGGCCGGCCCGGAGAGTCCTCCCCCTCTCGCCGGCCGCGTTCGACCTGCCCGCTAACGCGCCTCGGTGAACCGCCGGCGTGCCGCCTCGATCACCTCGTCATCGGCGAACTCGGCGAACGCCTCCTCGTGCAGGCGCGGCGGGATGACCAGCCTGACCCGCTCCGGATAGCCGGCGCCGGGCTCCGGCACCCGCACCTCGACCGGGTCGTGCAGGCGCACGGCCAGCGGGCCCGACACGCGCACCGACATCGCCCACTCGGCGCCCGCGCCGGTGATCGCGCACATGTGGCGGGCGTAGACCCACCGCACCTCGGACACGGTGGCGGCGTTCTCCGGCGCGACGCCGAACGGCTCGACGGCGCACACGACCCGCCCCGCGTCCTCACCGAACTCGTGGCCGTGCTCGTGGTGCTCGGCCGGGGACGACTTCTCCAGGATCTCCGTCACCCGGGCGGCGAGCGGCTCCCTGAGCTGCGACGGCAGCCCCGGCCGCCACAGGTTCGCCGCCAGCGCCGCCCCGGCGACGGAGGCCACGACCACGGCGGTGACGGCGATGACCCGTCCCCGCCGCGCCCGCGGCCTCCGCACGTCTTCCAGCATCCCGATGACCTACGCGGGCGTGCAGGTCAGCGCGGGCACGGGACTCGGCACGCTGCCCGTGCCGTTGAAGCCGAACGTGGTGGAGCCGTTCGGCGCGATCTGCCCGTTGTAGGAGGCGTTCTTCACCTCGACCGACGGCGGCTGGCCGCTCAGCACGCCGTTCCAGGGCGAGCCTTCGAAGCCCTGGCCGCCGCTGAAGGTCCAGTTGACCTTCCAGCCGTTGATCGCGGTCGTGCCGGTGTTGCGGACGGTCACCTCACCCTGGAAGTGGCCGGCCCAGCCGGTGTCGGTGGCGCGCAGCGTGGCCGTGCAGCCCCCGGGAGGCGGCGGGTCGGTCGGGGTGATGGTCGGGTCGGGGCTGGGGCTGGACGTGCTGCCGCCGGGGCCGACCCCGGTGACCTCGCCGTTGCCGCCGTCGAAGGTGACGTCGGAGCAGCTGTAGAAGTTCTCGTTGCTGTCCGACCTGATCCAGTGGACGAAGATCATGTGCCGGCCGCTCTTGCCGGAGGGCAGCTGCACGTTCCAGTAGTAGTAGCTGAGCCCGCCCGGCCCGCCCGACTGCGGCGGGTTGCTGACGCTGCCGAACTGCTCCAGGTCGGACCACTTCAGCGGGGCGTTCGGGTTCCAGCCGTTCTTGGTGACGTAGTAGACGAACGAGCCCGGGTGCGCGGCCCAGTTGCTGTGCCGCATGGTGATGCTGGCGCCCGACGTCAGGTGCGTCAGCGGCCAGTCGTTGCGCACGGCGTTGTAGGCGGTGAAGTCGTACGGGCCGCCGGTGCCGGCGCTGCAGATCTGGCCGTCGGGGATGAAGCCGGTGGTCCGGCCCCCGGCGTCGGAGCGCAGCACCGCGAACCAGTTGTAGAGCGGCGTGGTGCCGCTCTGCGCGACGGCTGCCGCGCAGGCCGGGTTGTAGGGCTGGATGGCGCCGTTCTCGCGCAGGCCGTCCTGCCAGCACAGGAACGTGCGACTGCCGGGGAACATGGTGACGCCGTGCGCCTGGGCCGGGACGACCAAGGCCGCGGTGATCAAGGCCAGGGCCGCGGCGACCGCCACGGCCGCCGAACGGAAGACTCTCATGGGTGATTCCTTTGCTCGCATGACGAAGGAACCCGCCACGACCCGCCCGCCCGGCAGCACTCGCGTGGCCGCATTACAACACGTCTTCACTTCGTTCGACAACGTGGCGTGAAACTTTCAGCCGATCACCGTGCAGGTTTCCCCTGGTGCGCGCTGTGACGGCCAGGCCCGCCGCCCCCGGCCGGTTGCCGGGCGTCCGGACGCTGGCGAATCCTGCGTGCCATGAGGCGCTTATACCTGTTCGTCGGCTTCCTGCTCGCCACCTTCATCGTCGCCGTCCCGGCCGAGGCCGCGCCGGTGATCTGCGAGAAGTACGGCTCCACGAGCGTCCAGAGCGGGCGCTACATCGTCCAGAACAACGTCTGGGGCGCCGACACGGCCCAGTGCATCGACGTGGACCAGAGCGGCGGCTTCACCGTCACCCAGTCCGCGCACAACAACTCCACCAGCGGGGCCCCGGCCGGCTACCCGTCGATCTACGCGGGGTGCCACTACGCCAACTGCACCACCGGCAGCGGCCTGCCGATGCAGGCGAGCGCGAGCGGCTTCGGCAACCTGCGCTCCAGCGTGCGCATGACCTATCCGGGCAGCGGCACGTACAACGCCTCCTACGACCTGTGGTTCGATCCGACGCCGCGCACCGACGGGCAGAACACCGGCGCCGAGCTGATGATCTGGCTCAACCGGCAGGGCTCCATCCAGCCGATCGGCAACCGCGTCGGCACCGTCAACCTGGCCGGGTCCTCCTGGGAGGTCTGGTTCGGCAACATCGGCTGGAACGTCATCTCCTACGTCCGCACCTCCCCGGCGACCTCGATCGACTTCGCGATCGACACGTTCTACGCGGACGTGGTCAGCCGAGGCTACGGGCAGCGCTCCTGGTATCTGACGAGCGTCCAGGCGGGCTTCGAGCCGTGGATCGGCGGCGCGGGCCTGGCCGTGGACGACTTCTCGTTCACCACCACGGGCGGCGGCACCGACACCACCCCGCCGACCACCCCGTCGGGCCTGCGGACCGCGAACACCACCGCCACGGCCACCACCCTGTCGTGGAACGCCGCCACCGACTCGGGCGGCAGCGGCCTGGCCGGCTACGACATCCTGCGCTCGACCGGCGGCGGCGCCTACACCCAGGTCGGCACCACCGCCTCCACGTCGTTCACGAACACCGGCCTGACCCCGGCCACGACCTACAGCTACCGGGTCCGCGCCAGGGACGGCGCCGGCAACACCTCGCCGGAGTCGGCGGCGGTCACGGCCACCACTCTGCCGGGCAGCGGCGGCGGCGACTGCGAGGTCACCCCCACCACCCAGACGAGCTGGTCGACCGGTTACGTCATCCAGCCGGTGACCGTCACCAACGGCAGCTCGTCCGGCGCGAGCCGCTGGTCGGTCACGTTCACGCTGCCCGCGGGCCACGCGATCGCGGGCTCCTGGGGCGCGACGCTCACCACGAGCGGCCAGACCGTGACGGCCACCAGCCTGCCCTACAACGGCACGCTGGCGCCCGGCGCGAGCACCACGTTCGGCTTCCAGGCCACCCGCCCGGCGTCGAGCACCCAGCTCCCCTCCGGCTACACCTGCGCCTTCTAGGGCGCCCGCCGGGCGGCGGTGATCTCGTTGAGCGACACCTCCAGCGCCGACCGGCACCCCGGGGTCAGCCTCCCTTCGCGCTCGCGGTCGGTGAGCTTGCGGCGCAGGGAGGCCAGCCCGGTCTCCTCCTGGCCCGGCGTCACCAGCACGCCGCGCAGCACCTGCTTCAGGTCGAGCGCCACGTCACCGTCGGTGGCCCCGCACACGGCGGTCTCCAGTGCGCTGTGGAACCCGTCGACCGCCTGCCGCATGGTCTGCGCCTCGACCGGCGGGCTCTCGGACCCGGGGAACGGCTCGGCCTGCGGGATCGGCTCAGACTGCGTGAACAGCTCGGACTCCGGGAACGACGCCGCGGCCGTGGGCGAGGGGCCCGCCTCCGGCCCGGCCCGTTCGGCGGGGGGCTGGAACCACACGAGCACGGACATGGCCAGCGACGCGGCGACCGACATGACCGCCGCCGCGCCCACGACCGCCAGGCCCTTGCGCAGCCGCCTGGGCAGCGTGAGCGCGGCGGCCAGCGCCGTGGCCACCTCGTCGGCCGTGGGCCTGCGGGCCGGGTCCGGGTCCAGGCAGCGCTGGCAGAGCGTGGCGACCGCGTGCGGCGCCCCCGCCGGGCGCGGCGCCGGCGAGGTACGGCGCGCCGCCTCGATCTCCTCCCACGTGGTCTCCGGGTACGGGGTCCGCCCGGTGATCATGGTGAAGAGCAGCACGCCCAGCGCGTACACGTCCACGGCCGGATGCGTGGGGGCGCCGTCGAGCCGCTCCGGGGCGACGTACGGCGGGGTGCCGCGGTCGTCGTCGGGGTCGCCGGCCCAGGCCGCGATGCCGAAGTCGAGCAGCTTCGGCCCGTCGGCGGTCAGCAGCACGTTCTCGCCGGTGACGTCGCGGTGCACGAGCCCGCGCGCGTGCCCGGCGGCCAGCACGCGGGCCAGCCGCACGCCGATGGCCGCCGCGCGCGGCCACGGCAGCGGCCCGCCGGCCACCCGCTCGGCCAGCGGCGTGCCGTCGAGCAGCGGCATCACGACGTAGGCCGCGACCTCCCCGTTGGCGGTCACGGCCTCCCCGTAGTCGTAGATCTCGATCGCGTCCGGATGGATGAACCGGGCGGCGGCCCTGGCCTCGCTCCGCGCGCGCATCCGGTCGACAAGACCGGTCTGCAGGGACGAGGTCAGCACCTTGACGGCGACGACCCGCTGCAGCGACTGGTCGAAGGCCCGCCAGATGACGGACATGCCGCCGGTGGCCAGCGGGTCCAGCAGCAGGTACCTGCGGGCGAGGATGTCCCCGGGCTCATGCCGAGTCACGGATGACCAGTTCCGTGGGGAGGATCGGGTCGATGCCCGTCGTTCCTGACAGCAGGAGCCGGGTGGCGATGGTGGCGACCTCCTCAACGGGCTGGCGGACCGTGGTCAGCGTCGGATTGGTGTGCCTGGCGACGGGCGCGTCGTCGAACCCGATCACCGCGACGTCGGCGGGCACCCGGCGGCCGGCCCGCCGCAGCGCCTGGATCGCGCCGGCGGCCATCAGGTCGGAGGCGGCGAAGACCGCGTCCAGGCCGGGGGCGTGGCGCAGCAGCCACTGCATGGCGTGGGTGCCGGAGGCCGCGGTGAAGTCGCCGTAGGCGACGGGCACCTCGGCCATGCCGGCCTCGCGCAGGGTGCGGACGAGCCCGTCGAGCCGGTCGCGGGCGGCGGGCAGCGACGGCGGGCCGCCGATGGCCGCCACGGCGCGGCGGCCGGTGAGCAGCAGGTGCTCGGCCGCCTGCCGGCCGCCGTCCTGGTTGTCGACGTCGGCGAACGGGAGCTTGAGGTCGTGGGGCGGGCGGCCGATGTTGCGCACCGCGATGCCGGAGGTGCACAGCTTGATGGCCAGGGGATGGCGCTCACGGGCGCCGATGAGCAGCACCGCGCCGGACAGCGTGGGCAGCGTGGACGAGGCGGGGTTGACGGTCGTCACCATCAGATGGGTGCCGTGCTCGGCGACGACGGCGCCGGTGGCCGACAGGAGCCGCGCGTAGTACGGTTCGGAGAATAATCGCGGCAGATGATCGCAGACGACCGCGGTCACGCCTGTCGCGGCGGCTCTCGACACCGATCCCCTGGGGGCTCGTTGGCGCACGTAACCCATCCGGGACACCGCTTCGTAGACCTGCCTGCGGGTCGACGTGCTGACCCGGACGGAGCCGGTGAGAACTCGGGAGGCGGTTGCCGGGGAAACCCCAGCGGCCGCCGCGACCTGTGCCAAAGTGGGCTGCTCGGACATTCTCAGCACCTCGCGCCGAAGATCCCTGGGAGCGCTCCCACGTTATCAATGTTTCGCCGCCGTTAACAGGCCCTCTGTACTGGGCCATTGGCAGCGAGTAAGGAAGACGGTGAGCTCAGCGGCCGATCCCGTCGTCGAAGCGCACGGTGCCGTCACCCAGCTCGATGTCCTCCCGCTGGCCGGCCTCGTCCCGGTCCCGCTGCACCGGCGCGCAGCTGGAGCCGCAGCCGCCGAAGCGCGCGGTGTTGATCGGGTGGAACGGCGTCGCCTTGGTGCCCTTGAGCGCCGCCATCATGGTGTCCTTGAAGATCGGCCCCGGCACGCTCGCGCCGAACACGGAGCCGTAGTACTTGCCGCCGATGGTGACGCCGTTCAGCTTGTACTTCTGCGCCCCGCGCGGGTCGCCGATGCTCACCGCGCCCGCCAGGTCCGGCGTGAACCCGGCGAACCAGGCCGTCGCCTGCGCGTCGGAGGTGCCGGTCTTGCCCGCCACCGGACGGCCGATCCCGCCCACGCCCCGCATCGTGCCGTGGGTGAACACGCCCTGCAGCACGTTCGCCGCCGCGTCGGCCACCTCGGGGTCCAGCACCTGCTTGCACTTCGGGTCGTACTTCTTGACCTTGCCGTAGCGGTCGGTGATCTGCGTGATCACCATCGGCTCGCAGAACTTGCCCCGGGCGCCGATCGCCGCGTAGGCGTTGGCCACGGTGACCGGGTCCATCTCGTTCGTGCCGAGCGTGAACGTGGAGAACTCCAGCAGCGGCAGCCCGTCGGCCCGCTCGATGCCCAGCGACTTGGCGGTCTTGATCGTGTCGCAGAGGCCGACCTTCTCCTCCAGCTTCATGAAGAACGTGTTGACCGAGCCCCAGGTGCCGGTCTGCAGCGTCTTGAAGCCGCCCGAGCCCTCGTCGTTGGTGACGGTGTGCGACGGGTCGCCGATGCTCTCGCCCTTGCAGTTCTTGAACGTCGAATAGCCGGGCGCCCGGTAGCCGGCGCCCACCGAGAGGCCATCGTTGATCTTCATGCCCTCCTTGAGGGCGGTGAGCAGCGTGAACGTCTTGAACGTCGACCCCGGCTGGAAGCCCACACCGCCGCCGTGCGCCGCGTTGGCGACCACGTTGTACGACATCTCGTTCTTGCGCTTGTTGTTGCCGTACTTGCGGCTGGCCGCCATCGCCTTGATCTGGCCGGTGCCCGGCTCGACCAGCGCCTCGGAGGCCACCGGGCGGTCGGAGGCGTGCACGTGCTTCTTGATCGCGGCCTCGGCGGCCTTCTGCATCTTGGGGTCGAGCGTGGTCCGGATCGTCAGGCCGCCCCGGCTGAGCAGCTGGGCGCGCTCGGTCTTGGACTTGCCGAAGATCGGGTTGCCGAGCACCTCGGCGCGCACGTACATGCAGTAGTACGGGTACTTGCTGGTCTCGCAGCCGCCGGGCAGCGGGGTGCCCTTGTAGCCGAGCTTCTTGGCCTTGGCCTCCTCGGCCTGCTGCGGCGTGATCTTGCCGAGCTCCGCCATCCGGTTGAGCACGATGTTGCGGCGCTCCAGCAGGGCGGCGCGCTGCTTCCTGCCGAGGTTGGGGTCGGTCCTGTTGGGGTTCTGCACGGCTCCGGCCAGCGTGGCGGCCTGGGCCAGGTCCAGCTCGGAGGCCGAGACGCCGAAGAACCGCTTCGCCGCCGCCTCCACGCCGTTGGCGCTCGCGCCGAAGTAGGCGATGTTGAGGTACTTCTCCAGGATCTGGTCCTTGGTGTACTTCTCCTCGATCGCCATCGCGTAGCGCAGCTCGTTGAGCTTGCGGGCGTAGCTGGCCTCCGTGGCCGCGGCCTTCTGCTCGTCGGTGACGGCGGAGTTGACCAGCACCTGCTTGACGTACTGCTGGGTGATGCTGGAGCCGCCCTGGGCGATGCCGCCGGAGCTGAGGTTCTTGGCGAGGGCGCGGATGGTGCCCTCGATGTCGATGGCGCCGTGCTCGTAGAAGCGGAAGTCCTCGATGGAGATGATCGCGGTCTTCATCACCTCGGCCACCTGGGAGAGCGGGATGACCTCGCGGTACTCCTCGTAGAAGGTGGCGATCTCGTTGCCCTTGGCGTCCTGGACCGTGGTCTTCTCCGCCAGCGGCGGCTCCTTGAGGTCCTCGGGCTTGAGGTTGAGGTCCTCCGAGGCGCTGACGAACATCGCGCCGGCGCCGCCGATGGCCGGCAGGGCGATGGCCGCGGCCAGCACGCCCGCCGCGGCGGCGGCTCCGGTCAGACGAAGGATGCTCGTACCCCGGCTCATGGTGCAGGAACCTCCCCGATAGCCAATTCAACCCCGTCCCAAACCATATAGGCCTCACGAATGCCGCGTATCCGGATCGATGTGATCGTGGTCTCACCTCCGTAGAATCGTTGACCATGACCGCCGAACCCGACCCCATGGACGCCGTCCTGCGACAGTGGCGCCGGGAACGGCCCGATCTCGACCTGGAGCCGCTCGGCCTGTTCGCCCGGCTGGTCCAGGTCACCAGGCTGCTGGAGGCGGACGTCGAGCGCGTCTTCGCCCGCCACGGGCTGCGCCCCGGCGAGTTCGACGTGCTGGCCGCGCTGCGCCGCGCCGGAAGCCCGTACACGATGATCCCGTCGGAGCTGTCGGCGGTGCTGCGGCTCTCGCGCGCCGGGATGACCAACCGGCTCGACCGGCTGGAGGCCGCCGGGTTCGTCGAGCGCAGCCTCGACCCCGACGACCGGCGCAGCTTCCGCATCGCGCTCACCGGCGAAGGCCGGCGGGTGATCGACGCCACGCTCACCGACCACGCCGCCAACCTGCACCGGCTGGCCGCCCTGGTGCCGACCGGCGAGAGCGCCGCGCTCGACCGCGTCCTGCGCTCGATGCTGCGGGACCTCACGGGCGAGTTCACCGGCGATCCGGGGGGCGACTGAGGGGGCGGTCACGGCCTACGTCCTACCCCCGAGTCACCGGACTAACGGCAGGACCCCGGGGAAGGCGTAGTGCGTGGCCGCTTTGCGCATCGAGACGGTCCGGCACCGGGAGTGCACGGTCCTGGTGGCGGCCGGCGAGCTGGACCATGCCGGGCGCGAACGGTTCAGCGCCCACGTCGACGCGGTGTGGGACTGGTCGCCCGGCCCGGTGCTCGTGTTCGACCTGGCCGACCTGATGTTCTACGACTCCTCCGTCATCGGCGTGCTGGCCGCGGTGCTGCAACGCATGCGGGCCGAGGGCAGCGGCGAGGTCATCCTGGCCCGGCCCACCCCCCACCTGGTCAACGTGCTGCGGCAGACCGACCTGCTCGGCCACGTGTCGCTGAGCCAGAGCGTCGACGTCGCCGTGGCCGAGCTGATGCTCAAGACCGCCAGGGAATGACGGGAACCGCGCCGCACCGGTGATCGTTCTCCGGTACGCCAGCCGTACCGGAACGGAGAGTAATCACGTGGTTTTCAAGCGGATGCTGGGCGCCTTCGGCGTCGGAGCCCCCTCGGTCGACACCGTCCTCACCACCCCGCGGGTGCGGCCCGGTGGGCTCCTGGCGGGTGAGGTGCGGCTGAAGGGCGGCGACTTCGACGCCGAAATCGAGCACGTCACGCTCGGCCTGGTCGCCCGGGCCGAGGCGGAGATCGGCGACGGCGAGGCCCACGGGCTCGCCGAGCTGCACCGGATGCGGGTCTCGGGGCCGTTCACGCTGGCCAAGGGGGAGGAGCGGACGATCCCGTTCGAGGTCGCCGTGCCGTGGGAGACGCCGGTGAGCGAGGTCGGCGGGCAGCCGCTGACCGGGATGGGGCTCGGCGTCCGCACCGAGCTGGCCATCGCCAAGGCCGTCGACAAGGGCGACCTCGACCCGCTGAGCGTGGAGCCGCTGCCGTCGCAGCAGCGGGTCATGGAGGCGTTCCTGCAGCTCGGGTTCGCGTTCAAGTCGGCGGACGTGGAGGTGGGCCGCATCCACGGCATCCACCAGGAGCTGCCGGTCTACCAGGAGATCGAGTTCTACGGGCCGCCCGGGCAGGTCAAGGAGGCGGAGCTCACCTTCGTCGCCGACGCCGAGGGGATGCACGTCGTCATCGAGGCCGACAAGCGCTCCGGCGGCTACGGCGACGCCATCGGCCGCTTCCGCGTCGGGCACGACGAGGCCCTGCGCATGGACTGGGCGGCCGAGATCGGCGGCTGGCTGGCCGGGCTGAGCGCCTACGGCGGCGGCCACCACCACCAGGGCCACCACTACCACGAGGAGCGCCACCACCACGGGGGCGGCGGGCTCGGCGGGATGGTCGCCGCCGGGGCGATGGGCGTGGTCGGCGGCATGGTCGCCGGCGAGCTCATCGAGGAGGCGCTCGAGGGCGGCGAGGAGGAGGGTGACGGCGACTGGTAGCCGCCGTCACCGTCAGCGGCGGGCCGGTTCGCCGAGCAGCTCGGCGAACAGGTCCGCCCACTGGGGCATCACCACGTCGGGGCCGTAGGCGCGCGAGGTCACCACGGCGGCCTCGCCCATCTCCAGGCGCTTCCTGCGGTCGGCGACGACCTCCTTGAGCGCGGCGGCGAGCGCCTCGGTGTCGCGCGGCGGCACCAGCACCCCGTCGACCCCGTCGGTCAGCACGTCGCGCGGCCCGGTCGGGCAGTCGAAGGCCACGACCGGCAGCGCGTGCGTCATGGCCTCGATCATCACCATCGGCAGCCCCTCGAACCGGGAGCTGAGCACGTAGACGGAGGCGTCGGCCAGCTCAGCGTCGAGCCGGTCGGTGCGGCCCATGAGCGAGATGTGCCCGGTCATGCCGAGCTCCTCGATGCGGGCGGCGAGCTGGGGCTTGCGCGGGCCGGTGCCGAAGATGCGCAGCCGCCACTCCGGGTGCTCCCTGACGACCTCGGCGAAGGCCGGGATGAGCATGTCGAACCCCTTCTGGGGCACGAGCCGCCCGGCGGCGAGGACGACCGGGTTCTCCTGGCGGGAACGTTCCTGGTCGACCTTGTGCACGGCGTTGGGGATCTGCACGATCCGGGCGCCCGGCAGCAGTTGCTGGTATTCGCGCTGGTTCGTCTTGGTGAGCACGGCGACGGCGTCGAACCTGCCGTAGTAGCGGGCGATGTCGCGCCGGATCGTCTCGGGGTAGGCGGTCAGGTTCATGTGCTCCTGGGCCACCTTGACCACGCCCTTGCCGGCCCGGCGGGCGGCGATCAGGTTGAGCGCGGGCCTGGTGGTGACCAGGATGCCGTGGTCGAGCCCGGCGACGTAGTCCATGACCGCCTTCTCCACCCGTTCGGTGAAGTAGTCGGCGGCGAACTCGCCGCGCGGCACGATCTTGCCGCGCACCCGGCGCCACGCCTTGCGCGGCAGCGAGTCGGCCTGCCTGCCCTGCCGCTGGTCGACGAGCGTGCTGACCCGGACGCCCGGGTGGATGGCGAACTGAGCCTTCTCCCGCCGCCGCACCACACTGATGATCTCCACGTCGTGCCCGTACTCGGCCATCGCGTTGGCCTGGTTGATCACGGTGCGGATGGTGCCGCCCATGCCGTAGGCGTGCAGCATCAGGTAGCGGATCTTCACGGGAGGTACCCCCAGCTCCGGCACATCGGCTTGAGCGATTCGGGGACGGACTCCTCGGGCGGGAGATCGCGGCCCGGCTGGACGGTGCCGGTGCGGATCTTGTCCCGCCAGTCGCCGAGGCCCTTCTGGATGACCGTCTGCTCGCCGTAGGAGAGCATCCCGGCCTCCCACTCCACGCCCAGGAACTCGCAGATCTCCCGGGTGACCTTCTCCGGCTCGGCGCTGAGGTCCTCGTAGCGCACGGTGAGGCCGGGGAGCGCGGACTTGGCCCGCTGCACGGCCTTCATGTAGCGCAGCGCGTCGAGCGCGGCCTCCTCGGGGGTGCGCTTGTCGGGGCTGGCCTCGTGCCAGGAGGTCGCGATGGAGGCGGGGTGGCGCAGCAGGAAGACGAACCGCGCGTCCGGCCAGCAGGTGGCGAGCCGCTCGTAGGCGAAGGCGTTCGCCGGGGTCTTGTCCACGATGTAGCGCTTGCCGCTGCGGACCAGCTCGCGGTGCAGGACCCGGTCCCAGAGCAGGTGCTCCAGATCGGCCTGGTTGTGGCCGAGCGCCGCCATCGCCTTGCTGGCCAGGGTCGTGCCGAACTCCACTCTGAGGCGCCGCACGTGGAGCTCGTGCGGGGCGTGCAGTGCCGAATGAGCGTTGAGGATCGAACGAAGCAGGGTGGAGCCGGACCGCACCGGCGAGATGATGAAGACGGGGGCGGTGAGGAGCCGGTCCGCCGCCGGGTCCGCCGGCGGCCGGATCTCGACCTCGGCCGGCTTGGCGGGCGCGGGGGCCGCCGCCTTCGTAATACCCTGGTTCCCTACTCGATTGACCTGGAATCCGGTGAACCTGACCAGCGCCTTGTTGATCTTACGCTGCCAGCTCATGCAGAGGGAGACTACTCATCCTTCCTGGTAGTTCCCTGGGAATCGGGGGTCGATACGGAACCGTGACGGCGCCGTATATCCTCGACCATCTCATTGCTTCCTGCTGGAGCCTCGCACCTGATGAGACGTGTTCGAGCCGCCTCTTTCTCACTCGGCGGCTACAGCCACCCCGCGCAGGTCATCGCGACGGGATTCAGCACGGCCGCGCTGATCGGCACGCTGCTGCTGATGCTCCCTTTCGCGACGACCGAAGGGGTGTCCCCGGGCTGGCTCACCGCGGTGTTCACGGCCACCTCGGCCGTCTGCCTGACCGGGCTCGTCGTCGTCGACACGCCCACGCACTGGTCGACGTTCGGCGAGGTGGTCATCATCGGCCTGGTGCAGATCGGCGGCCTCGGGATCATGACGCTGGCCACGGTGTTCACCGTGCTGGTGTCGGGCCGGCTGGGCCTGCGCGCCCGGCTGTTCGCCCAGGCCGAGACCAAGACGCCGACCATGGCCGACATGCGCAAGGTGGTGCGCAAGGTCGTCGTCTTCAGCCTGGTGTGCGAGGCGATCGCGGCCGTGGTCTTCACGCTGCGCTTCCTGATCGGCTACGACGAGCCGATCGGTGAGGCGCTCTACCTGGGCGTCTTCCACGGCATCTCCGCCTTCAACAACTCGGGCTTCACGCTCTGGTCCGACAACGTCATCGGGTTCGTCACCGACCCGTGGATCTGCCTGACGATCGCCGCCGCCGTCACCGTGGGCGGGCTCGGCTTCCCCGTCGTGTTCGAGCTGCTGAAGTCCTGGCGGCACCCGAGCAGGTGGAGCGTGCTGACCAGGATCACCGTCGTGGCCACCATCGTGCTGCTGATCCTCGGCACCCTGGTCTACCTGGCCACCGAATGGCGCAACCCCGGCACCCTGGGCGCGCTGGACGACTCGGGCAAGCTGCTGGCCGCGTTCTTCCTGTCGTCCATGGCGCGCACCGCCGGGTTCAACAGCGTCAACATCGGCGAGCTCTACCCGTCGAGCTGGCTGTTCACCGACCTGATGATGTTCATCGGCGGCGGCAGCGCGGGCACCGCCGGCGGCATCAAGGTGACCACGCTCGGGCTGCTGGCCTTCGTCATGTGGGCCGAGCTGCGCGGCGAGTCCAAGGTGAACATCGGCCACCGCCAGATCTCCGAGTCGGCCCAGCGCCAGGCCGTCACGATCACGATGATGAGCGCCGGCCTGGTCGCCGTCTGCACCTACGTGCTGCTCGTCCTCACCCCGCACAGCCTCGACCGGGTGCTGTTCGAGGTCGTGGCCACGTTCAGCACCGCGGGGCTGTCGACGGGCATCACCGCCGACGTGACGGTCCCGGGCCAGGTGCTGATGGTCCTGCTGATGTTCGTCGGCAGGATAGGCCCGCTGACGATCGGCTCCGCGCTGGCGTTGAAGGAGCGGACCCGGCATTACGAACTACCTGAGGAGCGGATGATCGTTGGTTGAGAAGAGCAATGACCCCGTGGTGGTCATCGGGCTGGGCCGGTTCGGCAGCTCGCTCGCCCTGGAGCTGACCCGCCGGGGCACCGAGGTGCTGGCCATCGACCACCGGCCGAAGATCGTGCAGGCGCTGGCGGGCCACATCACCCACCTCGCCACCGCCGACGCCACCGACCTGGACGCGCTCCAGCAGCTCGGCGTGCCCGACTTCTACCGGGCCGTAGTGGCGATCGGCGACCTGGAGGCGAGCATCCTGTCCGCCTCGCTGCTGGTGGAGCTGGAGATCGACGACATCTGGGCCAAGGCCGTCAGCCAGCAGCACCGGCGCATCCTGAGCCGGGTCGGCGTGCACCACGTCGTGCTGCCCGAGTTCGACATGGGCGAGCGGGTGGCGCACCTGGTGAGCGGCCGGCTGCTGGACTACATGGAGGTCGACGAGAACTTCGCGCTGATCAAGACCCACCCGCCCAAGGAGTACGTGGGCACCCCGCTGGGAGAGTCGGGCCTGCGGCGCAAGTACGGCGTCACGGTCGTCGCGGTCAAGAAGGAGGGCGAGGCGTTCACGTACGCCACGGCCGAGACCGAGCTGTCCTACGGCGACATCATCCTGGTGTCCGGCCGCACCGACCAGATCGAGCGCTTCTCGGAGCTCAGCTGACGGACACCCGCCGTTCACCCGTCCCTCCTACCGTGGCCGGATGGCGTACGCGACGTCCGTGCCCTACCGGGCGGGCACCGAGGGCTTCCACACGTTCCGCATCCCCGCCGTCGTGGTCACCCGGGCGGGGACCGTGCTGGCGTTCGCCGAGGGGCGGCGCGGCTCGGCCGGCGACTCCGGCCACATCGACCTGGTGGTCAAGCGCTCGGCCGACGGCGGTGACACCTGGAGCGAGGCCCGCGTGGTGGCCGAGGAGCCGCGCGGGGGCACCGTGGGCAACCCGGCCCCGGTGGTGACCTCCGACGGCCGGATCGTCCTGGTGTCGGTGCGGCAGGGCCCGGCGGCGACCGAGGCGAAGATCCGGCGCGGCCAGGTGCCCGCCGCCGACGGCCGCCGGGTGTTCGTCCAGGAGAGCGCCGACGACGGCGTCACCTGGACGGCCCCGCGCGAGATCACCGCGAGCGTGAAACGGCCGGAATGGCGCTGGTACGCCACCACTCCCGGCCACGCGCTCCAGCTCCGGCACGGCCCCCACGCGGGCCGGATCGTGGTGCCCGCCAACCACTCGCTGCCGCCGGCCGCCGGCCACGACGGCACCGAGGGCGCCTACAACGGCGGCCACTGCCTGCTCAGCGACGACGGCGGCGCGACCTGGCGGATCGGCTACGTCGACGACAACCCCGACGGCTACGTCAACGTCAACGAGACCACGGCCGCCGAGCTGCCCGGCGGCCGCCTCTACCTCAACACCCGCACCGACTCGGCCGCCCCCGGCACCCGCGCCGACGCCTACTCGGCCGACGGCGGGCAGAGCCTGGAGCTGCCCTTCCGCCCGCAGGCCGGGCTGAGCGGGCCGGTGGTGGAGGGCAGCGTCCTGTTCTGGGAGCCGACGGGGACGCTGCTGTTCTCCGGCCCGGCCGCGCCCGACGCCCGCGCGCTCATGACCGTGCGGGCCAGCGACGATTTCGGCGTCACCTGGCGGGTCGCCCACACCGTGTCGGGGCTGCCCGCCGCCTACTCCGACCTGACGGCGCTCGACGCCGCCACGGTGGGCCTGCTCTACGAGACCGGCGACTTCGGGCCGTACGAGTCGATCGCCTTCCGCCGCGTCCCGGCCGCGGAGCTGGCCTGAGTCAGCCCGCCGGCGCGGTGGGCGCCTGGTCGGTCCAGCCGGACTTGATGACCTTCGTCCAGGTCTTGTTCGGGAACGGCTTGCCGCCCATCCAGGTGTCCAGCTTCTCGGCGACCAGCAGCATGGCCGAGGTGTCGACGGTCACGCTGCGCCGCATCCGCCAGTCGCCCTTGCCGTCGGTCACGGTGAGCTGCTTGCGGTTCGCGCCGTCGCCGGTCACCTCGGTGCCGGGCTCCGCCGACAGCAGCGCGAACGCGGCCGCGCGCACCTGCTGCGGCACGGGCAGTTCGTGCAGAAGCTCCTCGTACGTGTGCCCGAGCTTGATGTGCTCGCGGCGCGGCGGCTCGGGGGCGGCCAGGCGGATCTCGACGAGCCGCTCCTTGAGCGCGGCGGGCTCCGACGGCAGCGCCTGAAGCTCCTCGTAGGACATCTTCCGCCCGGCCAGGATGAACCCGCTCGGCCTGATCTTGGTCAGCCTCGCCCTGCCCGGCTCCGTGGACAGCTTCACCAGCATGCCCTCGGTCCGGTAGCGCCACGAGGCGGGCGAGCCGTCACGCTTCCAGGCGGCCCGGTCGGCCGCGCTCTTCGGCTTGACGCCCAGCTCGCGGAAGCCCATCCACCGGTCACCGGTCGACGCCGACGTCGACTCGCTGATCCGCCGCTGCACCACCCAGTACGTGTTCGGCGCGGCGCCGACCTTGCGCGGGTGGGTCATGGTGAACGTCGTCCGGGTCTGCCAGAACTTGCCGCCGGCCCCGGGGTCGGCCTCGGCGGCCTGGGCCGGGGTGGCGGTCGCCGTCAGGGTCAGGACCGCGACCATCATGATCGTCTTACGCATTGTGTGCAGTCACCTTCCGGTTCGGGGGTCAGGATGCGGGTTCGGGGTTGGGCAGGTCGGGCCGCCGGTCGGCCCAGACGCTCTCCGCGACGGCCGTGAACCCCGTCAGCTCGCCCGAGGGCGCCAGCGTCTCCAGCGCGAGCGGCGCCCCGGTCGCGTCGTCGACGATGAGCCGTCTGGCGGAGCCGTCGGCCGGGTCGCGGTAGGCGATCGCCTCCCCGGTCCTGCCGAGCGCGTCGGTCACCCGGCCCTGCGCGGTGACGCCGGGCAGCGAGGCCATGAGCCGGTACGCGGCGGCCCTGGTTCCGGCGGGCACCGGCATCTCCAGGACGAACGAGCCCAGGTTGGTCATCAGCTCCCTGTCACCGGGCCCGAGCAGGGCGCGCAGGCCCTCCGGCGTGGCGGGCAGCTCGGCCATCCTGGTCAGCGGCCTGCCGGCGGCCAGCAGCCGCCAGTCGACGTCCTCCTGCTCGAACGACCTGGCCTCGCCGGGCGCCGCCTCCACCTCGTAGGAGTCGCCGCCGAGACCGCCGCCGGTGCCGTACGGGTAGGACCAGTGGGTGGGGGAGCCGTCGGCCCGCCAGGCCGCCTCGTCCTCCGGCGTGGCCGGCTTGACGCCCAGGTAGCGCAGGACGAGCCAGTGCGGGTCGGTCATCTTGCCCGTGGGCAGCCAGGTCTCCTCGGCGGCCGTCTGCTCCAGGGTGTAGCGGTCGCCCGGGTCGCGGAACCGTACGCCCCTGATCAGCTTGTTGCCCCACCAGGCGCCCTCGGCGGGCTGCCGGGCGGCGGACGTGGCGGCGGCCAGCAGGACCGTGCGGGCGTCGGGCGGCGGGGCCTCGACCGGCGGCGCCGACGAGAGCACGACGGCCACCGCCGCCCCCGCCGACGCCAGGCCCAGCCCGAACGTCGCCCACCGTGCCGCCCGCACCCGCTTGCGCGCGGGCCTGTCGTGCGCGCCCCTCGGGGGGCGGTCGCGGGCGATCTCCGTCAGGAGCCGGTCGCGCCCGCGCGCCACCGTCTCCCGGGACGGGCCGGGCGGGGCCAGCAGCTCCCGCACCGCGGACAGGTCATCCATCTATGTCTCCGATCACCGGGTTGACCGCGCCGAGCGCCTTCCGCACCTTCTTGCGGGCGCGGTGCAGCCGGGAGCCGACCGTTCCGTAGGGGATGCCGAGCGAGGCCGCGACCTCCTCGTAGCTGAGCCCGGCAACGGCGACGAGCAGCAGCACGTCGCGGTCGCCCGAGGGCAGCGCGGCCAGCGCCGCCGCGAGCGGCCCCGCGCGCCCGCGGCGTCCAGCCGCGTGGGCACCCGCTCCTCGGGGCCCGCCTCGCTCCGCTCGGCCGCCGGGGCCCGGCGGAAGGCCGCGAACATCCGCGACAGCCCCCTGCGGTGCTGGGCGGCCACGTTGGTGGCGATGCCGTACAGCCAGGGCCGGACGCCGCCGCGTGCCGGGTCGAACGTGTGCCGCTTGCGGAAGGCCGCCAGGAACGTCTCCGCCGTCAGGTCGTCGGCCGCCTCCGGGCCGAGGCGGGCCGCCAGGTAGCGGTAGATCTCCTCGACGTACCGGTCGTAGAGGACCGCGAAGCGTTCCGGCTCCCGGACGGACTCCTTGATCACGGCCGCGTCGTCGGCCGCGACCGGAGGGTCGCTCACCTCGGGGGGCGCGGTCATTCGGGGTGTCCCTTCTGTTGCTTACACCCCTACTCCACCGATCGTCCCCTTCCCCTTCACGGTCCCCGCGTGATCAGTCGTCGTGGTCCGGGTCGTAGCGGGTGGGCTCGGCCGGCAGCGTATAGCGCCGGTCGATGAGGCCGACCACCTGGCTCAGGCTGTCGTCGGGCTCCTCCCGCTCCACCGCCTCGACCTCGCCGGCCAGCTCGTCGTCGCCGAGCCGGTCGCGGATCCAGGCCGAGTAGTCGCCCCGCTTCAGGTGGTACGTCCACGTCTCCTGGTCCACGCCCTCGGCCAGCTCCACGAACGTGTGCAAATTGCGCGCCCGCAGGTGCAGCCGCTCGTCGGGGCCGGTGAAGTAGAAGCTCTTGTCCTTGGACATGGTGCCGGCGGCGTACTTGCGGCGATGGCGGGTGCGCTCGGCGCGGGCCTCCGAGGGCTGGATCCGCGTGGCGGCGTCCAGCGCGATGTGCCACAGCACGACGCTGCCGTCACCGCCCTCGCCCTCGACGGCCGGCAGGGGCCGGCCGAGGGCGTCGGCGAACGCGCCCAGCGTGTCGGCGGGCTCAGGCCCGACCGCGATCACGCCGTTCAGCAGGTCGAGCGCGGCCGGGCTGAGCGCCTCGGGATGCACGGTGATCAGCATGATCGACCCCAGGTCGCCGGGGTCCTTGAGCGGCACCTCCTGCAGCTCGGCCGGCATCAGGTGGTGCGCCTCGTCCACGACCACCCAGTGCGGGTGCCCCAGCTTGGCCCGCATGGCGACCAGGCGCGGCACCAGCTCGGCGAAGAACGCGGGCCGGTCGCGCAGCGGCATCCCGATCATGTTCACCACGGCGCTGTGCTGGGGCGACTCCAGCAGCCGCAGCACCTCCTCCACCGCGGGCGGCCGGTCCGGCTCGCCCAGCACGGCCACCCCCGGGAACTCGGCGTAGTCGCCCTCCGGGTCGATCACCACGCACTGGTGCTCGCTCTCCACCAGCCGCTCCAGCAGCGCCGTGGTGACCGTGGACTTGCCGCTGCCCGACGGCCCCGCCACGGCCAGCCCCGTCCCGTACGGCTTGAGCCGTGCCTCGCCGCCGTCACCGTGGCCCAGCAGCACGTCGTGACGCGGGATCTCGATCTGGTCCAGCTCGCCCGTGAGCAGCAGCTCGGCGAGCTCGACGACGCCGTGGCCCGCCTGCCGGCCCAGCGGCAGGTCGCACTGGCGCAGCAGCGCCGGCACCGCGTTGGCCACAGCCGCGCCGCACTCGGCCGCGTTCAGGAACGCGTGGTCGTTCTCCGCGTCGCCGACGGCCACCACGTTGTGCCGCGACAGGCGCAGCCGGTCGAGCGCGGCGGCCAGGCCGGTGGCCTTGTTCACGCCGGGCGGCAGCACCATGACCGCGCCCTTGTTCCTGATCACCTGCAGCTCCAGGCCCAGGTCCCGGATGACCTCGTGCACCTGCGCGTCGTACGGCTCGCGCGTGGCCACCACCACCGAGCCGACGCCCAGCGGCGTGACGCCCGCCGCGCGCAGCCGGTCGGCCAGCTCCGGCGGCGGCGCCTCGGCCAGCGCCTCGGCGCTGCGCCTGCCGGGGTCGTAGAGCAGCCCGCCGTTCTCGGCCACCACCAGGTCGAACAGGTCGGCGTGCGGGAACACGGACAGCAGGTCGTCGAGCTCCCGCCCGGTCACCAGCAGCAGCTTCCTGCCCGAGCGGGAGACGCGCTCCAGGACCCGGACGGTGTGCTCATGGACCCGTCCGTGCCTGGCCAGCGTGTCGTCGTAGTCGCAGGCGAGCACGTGATACCTCATGTCGCGCACGTACCCCCGAGACCCCGGCGAAATCTGGATCACCCCGTACGGACGAGTGGAAACGGTCGCACGACCCGCTCCGGGCGAAGCGGGAAAGCCGCAGATCTGCGGCGGTTCTCTCACGTATCCCGCGTGACGCTGACACTTCGCCCCGCGTTTTCAGGGGAAACGCGGCCTTCGCCGGTGCGCGAACTTTCGCCTGCCCCGCTACCTGGAAATCCGCCCTCACCCGCGATCTCATGTCCCCCGGTTCGCAGGCCCTACACGGACAGGGGAACACATGCTGTATCCACGGCGGATAGCGCAAGTCACGGTCGCCTTCGCGCTGGCCATCGGATTCGCGCAGCCGGTGATGGCGGCCGAGCGGGTGCGCGTCACCCGCTTCCTCGGCGAGCAGCGGCTGCCGCACAAGATGGAGTTCGCGGGCACGGTCGTCGGCGGCTTCTCCGGGCTGGACCGTGACCCGCGCACCGGCACCTGGTACTTCATCTCCGACGACCGGTGGCGCTACAACCCGGCCCGCTTCTACACCGGCAGGCTGGACTTCGACCGGCGCACCGGCAGGTTCACCGGAGCCCACCTCTCCGGCGTCAAGACGCTCATCGGCCCCGACGGCGAGCCCTACCCCGGCTACGGCAAGCCGCGCTCGGCCGACCCCGAGACGATCCGCTTCGACCGGCGCACCCGCCACCTGGTCTGGGGACACGAAGGCGACCGGCCCGACACGCGCAACCCGGACATCCCCGTCTCCCAGCTCTTCGTGCGCCGGATGGACCGCCAGGGCCGCCACCTCGGCTCCCTGCCGATCCCGCGCAACCTCCGGCTGACCACCACCGACAGCGGCCCCCGGCGCAACTTCGGCTTCGAGGGCCTGGCGCTCGGCCCGCGCACGATCGCCGCCGTGGCCGAAGGGCCGCGTTACGAGGACGGGCAGCCGCCCACCGTCGAGCGCGGCGCCCCGGCCAGGATCACCGTCTGGAACCGCGACGGCCGCCTGCTCGGCCAGTACGCCTACCCGATCGACCCGCTCCCGGCCGCGCCCGTGCCGCCGACCGGCGCGACCGACAGCGGCGTCTCCGAGCTCCTCGCCATCGACGACCACCGCTACCTGGCGTTGGAACGCTCCTGGATCGAGGGCGTGGACTACCGGGTCAAGCTGTACGAGATCGACCTGCGCGGCGCGACCGACGTGCTGCCCCGGCGGAGCCTCGCGGACGGCCGGTCGTACCGCCCGGTCCGCAAGCGGCTGGTCTACGACTTCAGCGACCTGCGCGGACCGGTGCAGAACCTGGAGGGCCTGGCCTGGGGTCCCCGGCTGCGCACCGGCGAGTGCACGCTCGTCGCCGGCTCCGACGACAACTTCGACGAGCGCGAGGTGACGCAGTTCCTCGCCTTCGCCGTCCGCGGCTGCTGACGCCGCCCGCCTGACCGCCCGCGCCCCTGCCCTCCATCAGGGGCGCGGGCTCCTGCGTCCCCACACCAGCGCGACGACCACGTACGGCACCGCGAACAGGGCGAACGTCAGGCCGTGGCCCGCCATCGTCGACGCGGCGCCGTACGACGCGTAGACGAGCAGCGTGACCGCCTCCTTGCCGAGCCCCGCGACGGACGTCACGGTGGCGCGGCTCGGCCCGTCGATGCTCTCCTGGAGCCGCGCGTCGGCCACCACGTCGGCGAGCTGGAACGCCCCGAAGGCCAGCGCGATCAGCGCGAACCCGGCGAGCTCCCCGCTCAGCGCGCCGCCCGCCAGCGCCAGCGCCGCGGCCAGCAGCATCACCGCGAACGGCCGCTCCGCCACCCGCTCGGCCCGGCCCGCCAGCAGCCCGCCGGCCGTGGCCGCGGCCCACACCAGCAGGACGAGCGCCGGCACCCAGGCGACCGGTGTCCCGAGCTCCTTGCCGAGATACGGGACGTACTCCTCCAGCGCGCCCCAGATCGCCCCCGCCACCGCCGACAGGACCAGCCACCTCGACACGTGACGATTGCCGCGCGCCTCCGACAGCCCGCTCTTGAGCACCGCCCAGTAGCCGGGCTCGTCGTCGTCATCGGCGGCCGCGGCCGTGCGATGCTCCGGGAACGCCAGGGCGGCGAGCGAGCACAGCAGGCAGGCCACGACGCTGGCCGCGCCCACCACCGGATAACCGCCCACGGCGAACACCGGGATCGCCAGCCCGATCGCCGAAGCCGTCGCCGCCAGCCCCACCGAGGAGGCCCGGCCCATCAGCCCGGCATAGCGCTCGGCCTCGCCGGCGCGCTCCAGCTCCTCGTACACCAGGGCTTCCAGCGAGCCGGACGTGAGCGCGCCACGCACCCCCCACAGCACGAACCCGGCGGCGAACACCCAGTAGGACGGGAAGATCACCCACAGCGCGAAGCCCGCGGCGGCCAGCAGCGGCCCCACGCACAGCAGCAACCGTCTGGAGAGCACGTCGGCCAGCGCGCCGGAGGGCACCTCCAGCAGCAGCCCGGTGACCGACCAGATCACGAACAGCGAGGTGGTCTCGGCCACGGACAACCCGGTCTCGCTGAACAGCAGCGCATAGACCGGATAGAGCAGGACGAACTCATCCAGGAACGAGTAAAGATAAAGCGTGCCCGCCAGCCGGGACGGGCTTCCGTCAACGAATCAATGTCGCCACTTCATGCGGGCGAGTCTAGCCGGGCAGCCTAAGCTCCGCGTAAACCCCCCGGTGGTCCGTACGCGGCACGTCCACCACCTCGACCTCGCGCACCCCGGCCCGCTCGTCGACCAGCACGTGATCGATCGTGATGAACGGTGGCACGGCCCGGTTCGGCCACGTCGGCGTCAGCCCCATGCCCACCTGCCGGGCGGCGTCCACGTAGCCACGGTCGAGCAGCTCACGGAAGGCGCGGTGGTCCAGGCTCGCGTTGAAGTCGCCCGCCAGCACCCGGACCGCGTCCGGCGACGGCCCGGGCAGGGCGGCCAGCGACGCGTACCAGCCCGCCGTCTTCCGGCCCAGCGGCGGGTTCGGATGGACGGCCACCACCTCCACCCTGCCGCCTGACGGCAGCGTCAGTGCGGCGGCCGGCATGTTGTGCCCGATCGGCGTGAACAGATCGGGCAACGCCGTCAGCGGATGCCGCGCGTACAGCCCGCTGCCCGTGGCGCCGTGGTCCGCCTCCAGCACCCGGTGCGGCATCAGCTCCGCCAGGCCCGCCGCGTCCAGCGCCGCCACCGCGCGCGGCGTGAGCTCCAGCGCGCTGAACACGTCCGGCCGCAGCCGCCGCACCAGCTCCACCACCGTCTGCGGGTCCGCCCGTCCGAACAGGTTGATCGTCAGCACCCTGAACGGCACGCCGCCCACCGGGCGCTCGCCCACGGCGAACGCCCTCGGCGCCACCACGGCCGCCATCAGCACGCACGCCACCAGAGCCACCAGCGCCGCCGGCCGGTTGCGCCGCACCACCAGCAGCGCCACCAGCAGCGCCAGCACCGCGCCGAGCGGGGTCACGGTCACGAGCTGCGTCAGGAACGAGCCCGCCTCCAGCCCGCCCACGCGCACCACCGCCCACCCGGCCAGGCCCGCCACGACCGTCCACGACAGCCAGCGCCTGCGCCGACGCCGGCGCGGCGGCGCCCCGCCGGCCTCCTTGTCCTCGACGTCCTCGACCGAGATGCCCACGTGCTTCCGCCGCTCCGAATCGCGCTGAACGTTCTGAGGTGGAGCCTACGCATCCTGAGCGGTCGCTCAAGATGGGATCCGGTCGCCGTGGAAGCGGGCCGCTCACGGGGCTCCGTAGATCGTTAGTGCCATCATGGACACGGCAACGAGCCCATGGAAGGAACCTGACCACGAGGACCGGGAGCAGCCTTGGCGGGCATCACCGACGAGCAGTGGAGGCAGGCCGGCTCGCTCTGGGACTACCTCCAGATGCACCACCCGCTGCGCCACTGCGATGCCGCGATCGGCCTGGGCAGCCACGACCTGGGCGTCGCGTCCACCGCGGCGGCGCTCCACCACGCAGGCTGGTTCCCGCGCCTGGTCTTCTCGGGCGCCACCACGCCGACCACCGCCGCCCGCTTCCCCCGGGGCGAGGCCGTCCACTACCGGGAGCACGCGATCGGGCTCGGCGTGCCCGACGAGGCCATCCTCCTCGAACCGCGAGCCACCAACACCAGCGAGAACATCGTCCTGTCCCGCCAGGTCCTGCACGAGGCCGGCATCCGCCCCCGCTCGGTGATGCTCATCTCCAAGCCGTACATGGAACGCCGGGCCTACGCCACGACCCGCAAGGTGTGGCCCGAGGTCGAGGTGGTGTGCGCCTCGGGAGCCCAGCGCCTCGACGCGTACGTCCGGGCGATCGGCGACGGCGAACTGGTCGTCGACATGCTGGTGGGCGACCTCCAGCGGGTCATCGAGTACCCGGCCCGCGGCTACAGCGTCGAGCAGGAAGTCCCGCCTGCCGTACGCGACGCCTACGAGTCGCTGCTGCGCGCCGGGTTCGACAGCAGGGTCATCCCATGAGGCCCCGGACGCGCACCCGGACGCTCGGGAGGTGACGAGAGAAGCGCCGCCTTCGTCGCCCTTCGCGGTGTAACCCTTCGCCCGGTTCTGCCCAAAAGGGGATGTCAGATGACGAAGGGGGCATGCCGGTGCATCGCAAACGGGCGGAGATCGCTACAGATCAGGTGGCGTTCGAAGCCTTCTACCGGCGGCACGTCGACGCGATCACCCTTTTCCTCGCTCGGCGGGTCGACGATCCCCACACGGTCGCCGATCTCGTGGCCGAGGTGTTCCTGGCGGTGCTCGACTCCCCCCGCACCTACCAGCCCGGGCTCGGACCCGAACTGGCATGGCTGTACGGCGTGGCACGCAACACGCTGTCGAGCGAGCGGCGCCGGGCGTTCAAGGAGTCGCGGCTGACGAACCGCGTGGGCGGACGCCGCGTCCTGGACGCCGACGACCTCGCCAGGCTCGAAGAACGCATCGACGCCGAGAGATCGGCCAGGGAGGTCTTCAAGGCCCTGGCCGACCTGTCCGAACGCGAACGCACCGTGCTGGAACTGGTGGTCGTCGACCAGCTCACGGTCACCGAAGCGGCGATCGCCCTCGGCATCCGGCCGGGGACCGCCAAGGTGCGGTTGCACCGCGCCCGCCGCAAGCTGCAGGCACTGCCCTTGGTCATGGAGGGAGCACCAGGATGAGATTCGAGGAGCAGATACTGATGGAGCTCAAAGCCGAGATGACCGCCCGTGCCGAACGGCGTCACCGCACCCGTCGCCGCCTGTTCACGGGGGCGGCGGTGGCCGGCCTGGCCGCGGTGACGGCGATCGCGGTGCCGCTGCTGACCGGGTCGGAGCAGCCCGCGTACGCCGTGGCCGAGAACGCCGACGGCACGATCAACGTCCAGCTCAACGAGTTCAGGGACGCCGACAAGCTGGAACGGGACCTGGAAAGGATGAAGGTCCCCGCCGACATCACGTACCTCAAGCCCGGCAAGTCCTGCGAGGGGAACCGAGGCAAGATCGTCGGAGGCGCGTCCCCGGAGGAGTGGGAGGGCTCCGCATCGGACAAGGCCGTACGCCTGCGGCCCGGTAAGGGGCTCACCATCGACCCCCGGCACGTCGGCACCGGGCAGACCCTGGTGATGGCGTTCACCGAGAGGAACGACGGGGCCGCCGAGGCGGCGAAGCCGGCGGTCCAGTGGCAGCTCGCGGCCTACGTGGTCGAAGGCCCGGTCAAGCCCTGCGTGGTCGTCGACGACCCGCTCTGGGACGATGCCGACCACCCCGGCCGGCCTTCCCCCGCGAGCAGCTGACCCACCGAAACCGCACCGCCCGACCAGGGCCATGACCACCAGGGGCAGCCCGCGAACCCAGGCGACCGGGTTCTGCGACCTGCTCCCCTCCGAGCCGAACGCCCGGCCCGCCCGCTGACTCCGGGAACCCGGCGAACGGGCGCGGCCGGGTGGCCGGTCCCCTCTGCACCGAGCGCCCGGCCCGGCCGGCTGGCCTTCGGAAGTCCGGCAAGCCGGGGCGCAGTCCGGCGGTCGGCGCGCCTTGAGCCGAGGGCCGCTCCGGCCCCCTGGCTCCGTGACCCCGGCGGGTGGGCGCAGCCGGGTGGCCGGGTCCCTCTGCACCGAGCGCCCGGCCCGGCCGGCGGCCGGGCCCCGGGCCCGAGCGTCAGTCCCTTCCTGCGGGGCTCCGGGATTCCGCGTGGGCGGGCGCGGCCGGGTGGCCGGTCCGCCTTGGGGCGAGGGCCCGTCTCGGTCCGCCTTGGGTCGAGGGCCCGGCCTGCGGGCCTCCGGGACTCCGGTGAGCGGGTGCTGCCGGGTGGCCGGTCCCTCTGGACCGAGCGCCCCGGCCCACGCCGGGGGTGCAGGGGGCCGGGAGGCCCCTTGCCGGGGGTGTGGGGGGCTGGGCCCCCCACTGGAGGGAGCCCGAGCAGGGGAGCGCGGAGCGCCGCGGGCGAGGACCGTGCCGTTGGGGGTAAGGGCAGGGGATGAGGGTGGTGGTGCTGGCCGACACGCACGGTCCGCGGCGTTGGCGGTCGTGTCCGCCGCGCGTGGCCGAGCAGTTGCGCGGCGCGGAGGTGATCCTGCACGCCGGGGACGTGTGCGTGCGGCCGGTGCTTGACGAGCTGGCCGAGTACGCGCCCGTGCACGTGGTCAAGGGGAACAACGACGGCCCGGACGTGGTGGCGCCGGAGACGCTGGAGCTGGAGCTGGCCGGGTTGCGGGTGGGGATGATCCACGACAGCGGCCCGGCGAAGGGCAGGCTGGGGCGGATGCGGAGGCGGTTCCCGGCGGCGGATCTGGTGGTGTTCGGGCATTCGCACATTCCGTTGGACGAGTCGGCCGGTGGGTTCCGGATCTTCAATCCCGGGTCGCCGACGGATCGGCGGCGGCAGCCGTACGGGACGGTGGGGGTGTTGGAGGTGGACGGCGGGGAGCTGGTGGAGGCGAAGATCGTCGCGGTGACGTGACCGGGTTTGCCGGGGAACGTTGTGCGGTATGTCGGTTACACACAGTGATGTATCGGACGGGGCTGACGATGGACGACCATCCGTGGCAGACGCGGACCCAGTGCCTGATCGAGGCCGGCCCGGCCGACACCGTGGACGTGCGCGTACGGTTCCTGCAGGTGGTGACCCGTGAGGTGGCTCGTGCTCGGGGTGACGAGCTGGAGCCTGCGCCGGAGTTGACCGTCGACGGTGTCCGCTATCTGGCGGGGCAGGAGTCGCGGGAGCGTGAGGTGGCCGTGTCCGGGGTGACGCTGGGTGAGCTGGCGGCGGCGCCGAGCGTGATGGAGGTGGACGTCCCCGCCGATCAGGAGGCCGTGTGGCTGATCGACGTGAGCGGCAGGGCGGGCGCGGTGTTGCGCGGCTGGGAGGCGTTGTACGGCCGGGCGGAGGTTCGGGCGGAGCCGTTGCGGGCGGGGGTGTTCCAGCTTTCGGTGCTGGTGGGGTGCACGACGGAGTGTGGCAAGCACGCGTTCGTGTCGGTGCTGGCGGGCCGGGAGGGTGAGCGTCACTCGGTGCTGTCGGCGCCGGTGGTGCTGGCGGAACGGGCGCCGGTCGCCCGGTAGCCCCAGGGCGCGGCCTCGGGGGTGCCGTCCTGCACGGGCATGAACGCCACCCACTGCGCCCACGGTCTGCGTCACGCGGGCTGCGCCGGCTATCGCGCGGCGCTGGCGATCGGCCGGCGGCTCTCGCCGAACCTGCTGGACATAGGCGTGTGGCACCACCTCGGCTGCGCGGGCTGGCCGGCCCCGGCCGCGAACCCGCCGGCGCCGCTGCCGTCGAACGGGCTGCCACCGTTCCTGGGCGCGGGCACCTGGACGGACCACGCCGACACGGCCGACCTGATGCGGCGCGGGCACCTGGACGGATTACGCCGACACGGCCGACCTGATGCGGCGGGGGGTCAGGCGGGGGTGCGCTCGGCCGCGATGACGAGCACGACCCCGATCGCGGCCAGGGCGAGGTTGGCGAAGAGCTCGTACCCGGTCAGGAAGTCGACCCGGGGGATGATCACCCGGTTGAAGAAGTTCAGGAAGACGCCGAAGAACGGCTGCACGGCGAGGTGGTCGATGGCCCCGCTGGCGCCCTGGAGCGCGAGGACGAGCCCCACGACCTGGATGGTTTTCCGCATGCCGGCAACGCTAGGCACGCGGGCCCCGGCGGACGATCGGTCATCCGTATCGGCCGGGGTGACCAAAGTAGGGGTCAGTCGTCGCGCCCGGAGGTGTGCGGGTAGTGCAGGTCGAAGGCGGGCCGTTCGGAGCGGATCGCGGGCATGAAGGTGAAGTTGTGCCGGGGCGGCGGGCAGGAGGTCGCCCATTCGAGCGAGCCGCCGTAGCCCCACGGGTCGTCCACGGTCACCCGGGGCGCCCGCCGCGCGGTGATCCACACGTTGTAGATGAAGGGCAGCGTCGACAGCCCGAGCAGGAACGCGCCCAGCGAGGAGATGAGGTTGAGGTCGGTGAACCCGTCGACGGCGCTGTAGTCGGCGTAGCGGCGCGGGAACCCGGCCATGCCGAGCCAGTGCTGCACGAGGAACGTGGTGTGGAAGCCGATGAACAGCATCCAGAAGTGGACCTTGCCGAGCGGGTCGTTGAGCATCCGGCCGGTCATCTTGGGCCACCAGAAGTAGAACCCGGCGAACATGGCGAACACGACGGTGCCGAAGACCACGTAGTGGAAGTGCGCGACGACGAAGTACGTGTCGCTGATGTGGAAGTCGAGCGGCGGCGAGGCCAGGATGACGCCGGTCAGCCCGCCGAGCAGGAACGTCACCAGGAACCCGATCGCGAACAGCATCGGAGTCTCGAACGTCAGATGCCCCCGCCACATGGTGCCGATCCAGTTGAAGAACTTCACACCTGTCGGCACCGCGATCAGGAACGTCATGAACGAGAAGAACGGCAGCAGCACCTGCCCGGTGGGGAACATGTGGTGCGCCCACACCGTCATCGACAGCCCGGCGATCGCGATGGTCGCGGCCACCAGCCCGATGTAGCCGAAGATCGGCTTGCGGCTGAACACGGGCAGCACCTCGGTCACGATGCCGAAGAACGGCAGCGCGATGATGTACACCTCGGGATGGCCGAAGAACCAGAACAGGTGCTGCCAGAGGATCGGCCCGCCGTTCTCCGGGTCGTAGATGTGCGTGCCGAGCCGCCGGTCGGCCTCCAGCGCCAGCAGCGCGGCGGCCAGCACCGGGAACGCCATGAGCACGAGCATGCTGGTCAGCAGCACGTTCCAGGTGAAGATCGGCATCCGGAACATCGTCATGCCCGGCGCCCGCATGCACACGATGGTGGTGAAGAAGTTCACCGACCCGAGGATGGTGCCGAGGCCGCTGAGCACCAGGCCCATGATCCAGTAGTCGCCGCCGACGGTCGGCGTGTACTCCGACGTCGACAGCGGCGTGTAGGCGAACCAGCCGAAGTCGGCCGCCCCGCCCGGCGTGAAGAACCCGGCCACGGCGATCAGCCCGCCGAACAGGAACAGCCAGTAGCTGACCATGTTCAGCCGGGGGAAGGCCACGTCGGGCGAGCCGATCTGCAACGGCATGATCACGTTGGCGAACCCGGCGAACAGCGGCGTGGCGAACAGCAGCAGCATGATCGCGCCGTGCATGGTGAACAGCTGGTTGTACTGGACCGTGTTCACCAGTTGCAGGCCCGGGTGCATGAGCTCGGCCCGGATGAGCAGCGCCATGACCCCGGCCGCCAGGAAGAACCCGAACGAGGTGATCAGATACAGGTACCCGATGACCTTGTGGTCCGTCGTCGTCATCCACCTGACCAGCACCGCCCCGGTGCGGTGGCTCTTGACCGGGGCGAGCGGCGAGGTCAGCGGCTCGCCGCTGGACGGCTTGTGGATCGTCACCTGGTTCCCCCTAGTACACGGGCCGTACGTGCGTGACTACCCGGGGTAATGCCACGCTAGGCCCACGAAAATCCCACAAGAGGCATAGTGGGGCGCGTTCGGGAGCGTCTCAGGGACGAAGGACGATCTCTGGGAGGTGACGTGGACGCCGAGGACGAAACGGTCTTCCGCGAGTTCGTCGCGGCGCGCTCGCCCGCGCTGATGCGGCTCGGCTTCCTGCTCACCGGCGGGGACCAGCACGCGGCGGAGGACCTGGTGCAGGCGGCGCTGGCGAAGCTGGCGGGCCGGTGGCGGCGGGTGGCGGCGCCGGAGGCCTACGCCCGGCAGACCATGTACCGGCAGAACATCAGCTGGTGGCGTACGGCGGTGCGGCGCGGCGAGGTCGTCCGGGACGCGGTGCCCGACGTGCCGGGACTCGACCGCACCCATCAGAGCGAGCTGCGCATGGTGCTGCGGGACGCGCTGGCGAGGCTCACCGCCCGGCAGCGCGCGGTCCTGGTGCTGCGCTACTTCGAGGACCTGCCGGACCACGAGGTGGCGCGGCTGCTCGGCTGCTCGGTCGGCACGGTCAGGAGCACCGCGCACCGCTCGCTGGCCCGGCTGCGGCAGCTCGCCCCGGAGCTCGCACAGGAACTGGAGGCCGCCGTATGAGCAGGCTGCTGAGGGAGACGATGCGGGAGTGGGCCGGGCAGGCCCGGGTGCCGCACGACCTGGTCGACCGGGCGCTGCGCAAGCGCTCCAGGAAGCCCGCCGTCGCGGCTGCGGTGCTGGCCTTCGCGGTGGCGGTCGCGGTGTTCGCGGTCGTGCTGACGGGCCGGCCGGCGACCGTGCGGCCCGCCGACGGGGTCACGCTGCCGCCCCGGCCCTCACCTGCGCCCACGGACGTGCGCGGCGACCCGGGCAACATGCGGCCGACGAAGCTGGTGGCCGCCGGCCGGGTGGCGGTCTCGGCGTACTCCACGCACCGGGTGGAGAAGCTCGGCGGCGACCGGGAGCGGCTGCGGCGCACCTGGTGGCTGTACGACCCGCGTACCGGCGGCTACGAGCGGACGTCGTACGCCTGGCTCGACGTGGCGCCGGGCCTGCGGGTGGCGGCGGTGCTCGAAGGGGACGTGATGGGCCGGCGGGCCGGCATCCTCGACATGGAGACGCGGCAGTTCATCACCTGGATCGACCTGGGCCGGGACATCGCGTCGCTCTCCTGGTCGCCCGACGGCACGCGGCTGCTGGCGACGAGCTACGCCGACTACCCGGACACCTGGCAGCGGAACGGGCCGAACAGCCGGCTGCTTCCTCCCAGCACCCGCACCGGCTACGTCATCGCCGACGTGCCCGCGGGCACGGTCGAGTTCCACGCCATGCCGCCGCTGGAGCGAGGCGCGCAGCCCGGCAACGGCAACACGCGCCAGGACCTGGGCTGGAGCCTCGACGGCTCGCTGATCTGGGCGCCGATCAGCACCAGCCCCGGCAGGCTCTACCACAGCCCGGACGGCACGCCGCAGGCCGCGCCGCCCGACCTGGTCAGCCAGGGCGGGCTGTCGAAGGTGTCACCGGACGGCAGGCTGGTGCTGGGCGACCCCGGCCTGCCGACCTCGATCACCGACAGGCGGACGGGCGCGGTCGTCGGCCGGCAGCGGGTCCTCCAGCTCCTCGCCTGGGCCGACGACGGGCACGCGCTCGCCCTCGCCTGCGCCGGCGCCTGCGAGAACGAGTTCCGCGCCGCTCTCGCCCTGGTCAGCGTGGACGGCCGGGACGTGGTGCGGCTCACCGGCGACCACGACGCGCGGGCCGAGGAGGAGGGCTGGCAGTGGGTGCTCACGCCTAGATGACGCGTTCGCGGGCAGGTGGAGGTCCCCCGACCCCCGAGGAGGACCCCTTGACTACCGCGCAGAACGCCAGGGCCGCGGCCAGAAGGGCCGCGGACACCCCCGCGCTCGACAGGCTCGCCCGTGTGGGGCTGGCCTGCCGGGGCGTGCTGTACGCCCTGATCGGCGTGCTCGCGATCCAGATCGCGTTCGGCAGCGGGGGAGAGCAGGCCGACAAGGGCGGCGCGATCACCACGGTGGCGGAGCTGCCGTTCGGCTCCGTGCTGCTGTGGGTGATGGTGGCGGGCTTCGCCGCGCTGGCTCTGTGGCAGGCGTCCGAGGTGCTGTTCGGCCACCTGCGCCCGCTGGACCGGGCCGAGGCGGCCTGCAAGACGGTCGTGTACGCGCTGATCGTCTTCACGTTGTGGAGCGTGCTGACGGTGGGCCGCGCCGCCTCGGAGGACCAGAAGTCGCAGGATGTCACCGGCAAGCTGCTCGACCTGCCCGCCGGGCAGCTGCTCGTCGGCGTGATCGGCCTGGGCATCGTCGGGCTGGGCGTCTACTGGATCCGGCAGGGCGTGACCAAGAAGTTCCGGGAGGAGCTCGAACTGGGCCGCATGTCGCCGCGCACCCGTTCGGTGATGGAGAAGCTCGGCGTGGCCGGCTACCTGGCGCGCGGCGCCATCGCCGGGCTGGCCGGGATCTTCGTCGTCCAGGCGGCCCTCACCCACGACCCGGACAAGGCGGGCGGCATCGACGCGACGCTCCGCGCGTTCGCCGACACCCCCGTCGGGCCGTGGCTGCTGGTGCTGGTGGCCGTGGGGCTGATGCTGTTCGCCGGCTACTGCTTCGGCGAGTCGCGCTACCGCCGCACCTGACCGGGGTCAGGACGTCTCGAACTCCCCGACGTTCGCCTTGGTCGCCACCTTGACCGGGACGGCCACCGTCTTCTCCACCTGCTCTCCCCTGGCGAGCTTGACCGCCGCCTCCACCGCCTGCTGGCCGAGCAGCCTCGGCTGCTGGGCGATGGTGGCGGCGAGCGTGCCGTCCTTGACCGCGGTCAGGCCGTGCGGGGTGCCGTCGAAGCCGACGACCTTGACCTGCTTGCCGGCCCGGCTGCCGAGCGCCCGGATCGCGCCCAGCGCCATCTCGTCGTTCTCGGCGAACACGCCGGTGACGTCCGGGTGGGACTGGAGCAGGTTCGTCATCACGTCCAGGCCCTTGGCCCGGTCGAAGTCGGCCGGCTGCCGGGCCACGACCTGGATGTTCGGGAACGCCTTGATGCCCTCCTCGAAGCCCCGGCCGCGGTCGCGGGAGGCGGAGGTGCCCGGGGTGCCCTGGAGGACGACGGCCTGGCCCTGCTCGCCCATCTGCTTGGCGAGCTCCTGGGCGGCCAGCTTGCCGCCGGCCACGTTGTCGGAGGCGACGGTCTGCGCCACCTCGACGCCGTTGACGCCGCGGTCCACCGCGATCACCGGCACGTTGACGCGCTCGGCCGCGGTGACGGCGGGCGCCGCCGCGTCGGAGTCGACCGGGTTGAGGATGATCGCCTTCATGTTCTGGCTGGTGAAGTTCTGGACCTGGTTCACCTGCTGGGAGGCGTCGTTCTGGGCGTCGGTGACGGTGAGCGTCGCGCCGAGCTTGTCGGCCTGCTCCTGGGCGCCGTCGCGGAGCTGGACGAAGTACGGGTTGTTCAGCGTCGAGACGGACATGCCGAGCTCCAGCCCGTCGCCGCCCCCGCCGCCGCACGCGGCCAGGCCGAGCGCGAGCGCCATGACTATCGCGGGAATCCGCATGATCGTGCCTTTCTAGTTCGTTCCCCGGCGGCGCAGGGTGTCGACGAGGACGGCCAGCGCGATGACCACGCCGATCACCACCTGCTGCCAGAACGCCGAGACCGACAGCAGGTTGAGCCCGTTGCGCAGCACGGCCAGGATGAGCGCGCCGACGAGCGTGCCGAGCGCCCGGCCCTTGCCGCCCGACAGGCTCGCGCCGCCGATGACGACGGCCGCGATGGCGTCGAGCTCGTAGCCGGCCGCCGCCTGCGGCTGCGCCGAGGCCAGCCGGCTGGCCAGCACGACGCCGGCGACCGCCGCGAACGCGCCGGACAGCGCGTAGGTGATGAGCTTGATCCGGCTGACCTTGATCCCGGACAGCCGGGCGGCCTCCTCGTTGCCGCCGATCGCGTACATGGCCCGGCCGGGAAAGGTCCGGTTGAGGATGATCGCGGCGACGACGCCCATGACGAGCATCACCAGGACCGGTATCGGCAGGAACCGGCCGACGGTGTCGCCCAGGTGGGAGACCGCCTCCGGCATGGAGATCGGGCTGCCCTGGGAGATGACCAGGGCCAGGCCGCGGGCGATGCCGAGCATGGCCAGCGTGGCGATGAACGGGGGCAGCTTCCCGTACGCGATCAGGACGGCGTTGACCAGCCCGCACGCCACGCCGGTGGCGAGCGAGAGCACGACGGCGGCCGGCCACGGCAGGCCGCCCTCGGTGGCCGTCCACGCCAGCGTGATCGCCGACAGCGCCGCGACCGAGCCGACCGACAGGTCGATGCCGCCGGTGACGATGACGAACGTGGAGCCGAACGCCAGGATGGCGGTCACGGCCGCCTGCACGCCCACGTTGAGCAGGTTCGTCAGGCTGAGGAAGTCGGACGACAGCAGCGACAGCGCGATGACGAGCACGACCAGCGCGGCGATCGCGCCGTTCTCGGCGAGCCAGGCCGACGACCGGCTGTCGGTCCCGCCCTGTTTACTCCGCACGGGAGCCCGCCACGTCGGCGACGGCCAGCGCCATCACGCCGTCCTGGGTGGCCTCGTCGGCGCGCAGCTCGCCGACGAGCCGGCCGCGCGCCATGACGAGGATGCGGTCGCTCATCCCGAGCACCTCCGGCAGATCGCTGGAGATCATCAGCACCGCGTGCCCCGAGTCGGTGAGGGCGTTGACGAGCTGGTAGATCTCGACCTTGGCGGCCACGTCGACGCCGCGTGTCGGCTCGTCCAGGATGAGCACGCCCGCCTGGGCGGCGAGCCACTTGCCGATGACGACCTTCTGCTGGTTGCCGCCGGACAGCGTGCGGACCTCCTGGTCGAGGCCGGTCATGCGGATGCCGAGCTGCTCGGCGACCCGGGCCGCCGCGGTGCGCCGGCCCTTCAGGTCCACGAACCCGGCCCTGGTGGCGTCGCGCAGCGTGACCAGCCCCAGGTTCTCGCCGATGCCGGCGCCCAGCACCAGGCCCTGCCCCTTGCGGTCCTCCGGCACCAGCCCGAGCCCGGCCTCCATCGCGGCGTGCACGTCGTGCGGCGGCAGCCGGCGCCCGCGCACGAACACCTCGCCGGCGTCGTAGCGGTCGGCGCCGAACACCGCCCTGGCGACCTCGGTGCGGCCCGCGCCCACCAGCCCGGCCAGCCCCACCACCTCGCCCGCGCGCACCTCGAACGAGACGTCGTCGAAGGCTCCCCTGCGGGTCAGCCCGCGCACGCTGAGCAGCGGCTCGCCCAGCTCGGCCGGGCGGCGCGGGAACTGCTGGTCGACCGGCCGGCCCACCATGAGCCTGACCAGCTCGTCCTGCGGCGTGTCGGCGGGCACCTCGGCCACCGAGCGGCCGTCGCGCAGCACCGTCACCCGGTCGCCGATCTCGGCGATCTCCTCCAGGTGGTGGGTGATGAACACGATCGCCACGCCCTCGTCGCGCAGCCGCCGGACGATCGCGAACAGCTTGCCGACCTCGCCTGTGGTGAGCACCGCCGTCGGCTCGTCCATGATCAGCACCCGGGCGTCCAGCGACAGCGCCTTGGCGATCTCCACCATCTGCATGCGGGCGATGCCCAGCCTGCGGACCGGCGTGCGCGGATCGACCCGCACGTCCACGCGCTCAAGCAGCTCGCGGGCCCGGCGCTGCATCGCGGCCGTGTCGACGAGCCCGAACCGGCGCGGCAGCCTGCCCAGCGACAGGTTCTCCGCCACCGACAGGTCCGGCACCAGGTTGAACTCCTGGTAGATGGTCGAGATGCCGAGCCGGCGCGCGTCACCGGCGTCGCGGATCTCCACCGGCCGCCCGTCCATCAGCACGCGGCCCTCGTCCGGCCGGTACGCGCCGGACAGGATCTTGATCAGCGTGCTCTTCCCGGCGCCGTTCTCGCCGAGCAGCACGTGCACCTCGCCCGCGCGCAGGCTCAGATCGACCCCGTCCAGCGCGCGCACGCCGGGGAAGGACTTGGTCAGCCCTTCCGCCCGGAGTATCGCCTCGCTCACCCAGAGGGACCTTTCCGCCCCCGCCGACGTCAAACCCGCAGGTGGGAGCGGTGAAGCCCCCGGCCCGCGCACGGGCCGGGGACTTCCCGTCAGGAGTCAGACGCGCGAGATGCGGACCGCGTCCGCGATCACCAGCCCGGTGCCGGACGTCCATCTGCTGACGCCCACCACGTTCTGCGTTCCCGCGTTGAGCGAGAAGGTGCCGATGCTGCGCCAGGCGCCTCCTCCGGATCTCTGGTCGACGTACACGGTCTGGTTGCCGCCCGCCGCGGCCACGATGTACGGGGCCGAGCTGTTGTATCCCGGATCGCTGGGATACCAGACCTCCACCCGGTACGTGCCGGCGCTCGGGATGGCGGCCGAGTACCAGGCCGGGTCGCTGGCGGCGACCGGTTCGGCGAAGCGGTAGTCGGTGCCGTGCCGCTGGCTGGAGTAGGCCGAGGTGCCCCAGTTGGCGCTGGCGGTGAAGCCGGAGCTGGAGTTGTCCACGGTCGTGGTCCACGTCGGAGTGCCGCCTCCGCCGTTGACGTAGTTCATGAACGTGGTCCAGTTCCAGTGCCGGCCCGGGTCGGTGTGCGTGGCGCCGGGGACCTCGTTGTGGCCGATGATGCCGGTACGGGTCTTCGGGATGCCGTACTTGTCGCACAGGTGCTTGGTCAGGGCGGCCGAGGCGCGGTACATGGCGTCGGTGAACCAGGAGGCGTCGTCGACCCAGCCCTCGTGCTCGATGCCGATGGACCGGGTGTTGTACGTCCAGTTGCCCGCGTGCCAGGCGATGTCCTTGTCGCGGACCATCTGGGTGACGGCGCCGTTGGAGGACTTGATCACGTAGTGGGCCGAGACGTTGGCGCTCGGGTTCTGGAACCAGGAGATGGTGCCGGCGTACGAGCCCTGGGTGACGTGGATGATCACCCGGTCGATGTTGTAGCTGGACTCGCGGCTGGAGGCGGTGTAGTTGCCGGAGTTGGCCGCGACCCAGGCGGCGGGCGGGTAGTCGGCGCTGGCCACGGTGGCCTGCGCGTTCAGGTCGCGGGCGTCGGCCAGCGCGCCTCGGTCGGCGGTGACCTCCTGCGGGGCGACGGTCACGCCGCGCGCCTGGAGGCCCAGGCCGAGGCTCTCGTAGACGGCGTCGGCGTACAGGCGGGACAGCTCGGGCGAGGTGGCGTTGCCGTACGCGGCGACGGCCTGGTACCAGCGGCCGATGTCGTCGCGGGCGGCCTCGTCGAGGCCGAGCTTGTCGGCGTGGGCGCGGAGCACGGCGGCGCCGCCGAGGATGTTGGCCGCGTCGTCCTTGCGGAGCTTGGCGACGGGCTGGCCGGTGAGTTCGGCGGCCTGTTCGAGGCTCTTGTTGGTGGGGTTGCTCACCAGGTGCATCACGCCGTACCCGCCGCTGGCGCTGGGCTCGCCGTTGTGGCCGTCAAGGTGGGTTTCGGCGTATCCGAGCGCGACGAGCAGGTCCCGGGGGACGTCGTGGGCGGCGGCTGCCCGGTCGAAGGCTTCGGACAGGGGGTTGGCGGTGTGCTGGGCCAGGGCCGGCTGACCTGCGAGGACCATGAGGGAGGTGATGACCGCGGCCGTGAGGGCCACTAATCGCGTTCGGGCGAGAGTCATGGGCGCTCCTCGTTGGGGGGTATCGGTCGCACAGTAAGGCCGTTCCATGACAGATGTCGATAATTGACATTACTTAGGTATTAAAGGAAACTTTCCGCCCGCGCGAAGGGGATGGCGGGCTAGGTTGGGCCCCCGCCAATGTGGTGAAAACTATTGCGCTCTACGGGAAGTCGGCTGAAACTTCCCTTCGTGACCACGCTTCTGCGTCTCGTCCTGACGACCCTGCTGGCCGTCTTAGCCGGCGCCGTGGCGCCCGCGACCGCACCCGCGGCGGCCTCCTCCGCCTGCACCGTCGACCCCGCCACGCCCAAGCGTCAGCTCAGGGCCATGTGGATCTCCAGCGTCGCCAACATCGACTGGCCCAGCCGCACCGGACTGAGCGTGGCCGCCCAGCAGGCCGAGTTCCGCTCCTGGCTCGACCTGGCCGTACAGCGCCGGATGAACGCCGTGGTCGTCCAGGTGCGGCCGACCGCCGACACGTTCTGGCCCTCCAGCCTCGAACCGTGGTCGCAGTGGCTCACCGGCACCCAGGGACGCGACCCCGGCTACGACCCGCTCGCCTTCATGGTCGCCGAGGCGCACGCCCGCAACCTGGAGCTGCACGCCTGGTTCAACCCCTACCGCGTGGCCAACCACGACGACCCCAGCCGCCTCATCTCCACCCACCCGGCGCGCCGCAACCCCGCCTGGCGCTTCGCCTACGGCGGCAAGCTCTACTACAACCCCGGCCTGCCCGAGGTCCGCGACTTCATCGAAGACGTGATCATGGACGCGGTCAGCCGCTACGACATCGACGGCGTCCACCTCGACGACTACTTCTACCCCTATCCCGTCAGCGGCCAGACCATCCCGGACTCGGCCGCGTACTCCCAGCACGGCGGCGGGATGAACGTCCACGACTGGCGCCGCGAGAACGTCAACCTCCTCGTACGCGAGCTCGACCAGCGCATCCACGCCGCCAAGCCGCACGTGACGTTCGGCATCAGCCCGTTCGGCATCTGGCGCAACGCCTCCGCCGACCCGCTCGGCTCGCGCACCTCCGGACTCCAGTCGTACGACGCGATCTACGCCGACAGCCGCCGCTGGGTCAAGCAGGGCTGGGTGGACTACATCTCGCCGCAGATCTACTGGCACATCGGCTTCAGCACGGCCGCGTACGAGGTGCTGACCGCCTGGTGGGCCGAGGTCGTCCGGGGCACCGGCACCCAGCTCGTCATCGGCCAGGCCGCCTACCGCGCGGGCGCCACCGGCCAGGACGCCGCCTGGCAGGACCGCAACGAGCTGAGCGACCACCTGCACGTCAACCGGCAGCACCCCGAGGTCGCCGGCGACGTGTACTTCAGCGCCAAGGACGTCAGGGCCGACCGCATCGGCTCGTTCTCCACGCTGGCCGCCGCCCACTACGGCAAGCCGGCGCTGCTGCCCGCCCGCGGGTCCGCCGCCGCGCCCGCCGCGCCGTCGATCACCTCGGCCACCCGCGTCACGAACGGCGTCTCGCTGGCCTTCCAGGGCTCCGGCGCCCGCTACTACGCGATCTACCGCACCACCGGAGCCGCCGGCGAGTGCGCGTTCGCCGACGCCCGCAACCTGGTCGCCACCACGACGAAGACCGCCTACACCGACACCACGGCCGCGCCCGGCACCGCCTACACCTATTACGCGACCGCGCTCACCCGCACCCACCAGGAGAGCGCCCCCAGCGCCGGCAGGTCCGTGACCGGCTCCGGCGAGACCTTCAGCGTCACCGTCGACAACGCCGACGCCGCCTTCACCGCGAGCGCCGCCTGGGGCACCTCCACCTACTCCCCGCAGCTCCACGGCACCGACTACCGCTTCGCCGACCCGGTCTCGGCCAGCGACCCGGCCTGGTTCCGGGCCGCGATCCCCGCCGCGGGCAGCTACCGCGTCGAGGTGTGGCACCCGGCCAACGCCGGCTACAGCAGCGCCGCGCCGCACATCGTGGCCGCGGCGGGCGGCAACCAGACCGTCACCGTGGACCAGCGCTCGGGCGGCGGCGCCTGGCGCGTGCTCGGCACGTTCTCGCTGGCCGCGGGCACGTACAACGTGGTGGGGGTGAGCCGCTGGACCTCCGCGCCCGGTTACGTCATCGCCGACGCCGTGCGCATAACCCGCGTGTGACCCGCGGTTCTGGGTAGGGGGCGCGCATGACCCTCATAGACCGCGTGCGCGCCTACCTCCGCAGCCCCCAGGGCAGGCAGACGATCGAGAAGGCCAAACGGATGGCCCGAGACCCCCGCAACCAGCACAAGGCACGCCGGTTCCTGGACCGGTTCCGCTCCCGCCGCCACTAAGCAGCCACCAGCTCACGGCCGGCCGAAGCGGATGCTCTCCAGCAGGTCGGCCTCCGCCCGGTCCAGGATTCTGGCGCTGTGAGCGGGCGCCGGCCGGCCCGCTCGGGCGCGCGCCAGCAGAGCGTGGCAGCGGCGGTGGTGCCGGGCGAACGTCCGGTCCGGCACGACGCGGCCCCTGGCGTGCTGGCCCGCCTTCGCCACCTCCGGCGTGACGTCCAGCAACACCAGGTGGAAGCCGCCCCGCCGGCCCATCCAGGCGAACGCGCGCAGCACGAACGCGCCGCAGCCCCGGTTGTGGGCGACCACGGACCGCCCGGCCCGCACCGCCGCGCGAATCCGCCACAGGTGCGTGCAGAACACCACGAACGTCCGCACCGGCTTCGGGGCCCAGCGCAGCCCGCCGGCCCAGTGCAGGCGTGACTGCATGGAGTCGATCACCGCCGCGCCGCCCGCCGTGACCGGGCCGCTCTCGGTCCCGGTCAGGCCGTACAGGCGGCGCAGCAGCGTGGTCTTGCCCGCGCCGGGCAGGCCGGTGAGGATCACCAGCGATCCGGCGGGGAAGTGCAGGGACGTCTCCCGGGCAGCGGGCACAGAGATGGACAAAACCGCTCACCTTCCCACGAACCCTCAGACGCACGTCCCCCCAACCTAGCGAGCTTGGTGGCCGAATCGGGCCGGAGCGGGACCGCCGAGGCGGACGACGGGATCGGCGAGCACGTCGGAGTCGCGTTCCGGAGCCGGGTCGATGACCGGTTCGGCCTCGCCCGCCTCGGCGATCCGGCGCAGCAGCCGCTCGCGCAGCTCCGCCGACACCTCCAGGTGCGAGCGCAGCCCGGCCAGGTTGACCAGCTCGTGCGGGTCGCTGTCGAGGTCGTACAGGGCCTGCTCGCGGTAGCGCGGCGAGCCGGCGTCGTGCCACGGGTCGGCGTCCTCGGCCACCGCGTAGTACTTCCACCGGGACGTGCGGATGCCGCGCCCCACCTCCGACTCGCTCACCTGGAAGAACACCTCGCCGGGCCACTCGGCGCGGGAGTCGCGCAGCAGCGGCAGGAACGAGCGCCCCTGCATGTCGCCCGGCACCGGCAGCCCGGCGGCCTCCAGCAGCGTCGGCGGCAGGTCGAGGGTGCTGACCGGCCGCGCGATCGCGCCCCCGCCGTCGAAGCCCGGACCGCGTACGGCCAGCGGCACCCGCAGCGAGGCGTCGTGGCAGGACCGCTTGTACTCGTCGTTGCGCGTCTTGAAGTGGCTGCCGTGGTCGGAGGTGTAGGCCACGATCGTGTCGTCGAGCAGGTCCATGCTGCGCAGCGCGTCGAGCAGCCGCCCCAGCCCCTCGTCCAGCCGTTTGACCTGGCCGAGGTAGCCGCCGAGATGCCGATGCGCGGTGCCGCCGAGCGCCGCCAGGTCGGGCGGCAGCCAGCGGCCCTGATAGCGCTCCTCGTAGCCGTCGGGCGCCGGGTAGTTGTCGACCTCGTTCTGGTGGTGCGGCTCCAGGAACGACAGGAACAGGAAGAACGGCTCCTCGTGGTGGTCGGCGACGAACCGGACGGCGGCGTCCACCAGCGCGTCGGAGCGGTAGCCGGGCAGGAAGACGGGCTCCTCGGCCTCGTCGTAGACGATCGTCCGGTAGGCGTCGGAGGTGAACTCCAGCGTGTTGGCCGCCAGCCAGCTCCGGTAGCCGCCGCGCTGGTCCTCCGGCACCGGGTCGCCCTGGGCCAGGTGCCATTTGCCGATGTACCCGGTGGCGTAGCCGGCCTCGCCGAACCGGTGGGCCAGCGTGCGCTCCTCCGCCGGCAGCGTGAGCCCGTTGCGGTGCACCCCGACCGTCGTCGGGTAGCGCCCGGTCTGCAGCGCGGCGCGGGCGGGCGCGCACACCGGCTGCGGCGTGAGCGCCACCGTGGCCTGGGTGCCGTGCCTGGCCATCCTGTCGAGGTTGGGGGTGAAGGGGCCGACGGTGTCCCACCGCTGCTGGTCGGTCAGGATCACGATCACGTTCGGGCGTGCCAAGAAGAAGCTCCTAACGAAGGCCGGTCAGCGCGATGCCGCGGACGAAGTAGCGCTGGGTGACGATGAACAGGACGGCGATGGGCACGAACAGGATCACCGAGCCCGCGGCCGTCAGGTGCCAGAGCGTGAAGTACTCCTGGTTGAACAGCGTGAGCCCGACGGGGATCGTCCGCATCTCGGGCGTCGTGGTCGCCACCAGCGGCCACAGGAACTCGTTCCACTGGAAGACGAACGTGAACAGGCCGAGCACGGCCAGCGCCGGGCGCGTCTGCGGCAGGATGATCCGCCGGTAGATGGCGAACTCCGACGCCCCGTCGATGCGCGCGGCGTGGATGAGGTCGTCCGGGATCGGCTGGATGAACTGCCGCATGAGGAAGATCCCGAACGCGTCCATCAGGAACGGCGTGATCAGCCCCTGGTACGTGTTGATCCACCCGAGGTGCGCCATCAGCACGTAGAGCGGGATCATCCGCACGAAGAACGGCACCATCAGCGTCGCCAGCAACGCCACGAACAGCGTGTTGCGCAGCGGGAAGCGGAACTTGGCGAACACGTAGCCGACCAGCGGGTCGAACAGCAGGTGCGCCAGCGTGATCCCGCCGGCCACGACCAGGCTGTTGACGATGAAGTCGCCGAACGGCGCCCGGGCGAACAGCTCGGCGTAGTTGCCCCACTGCGGCGACTCCGGCCACACCACGGCCTCGGCCGACAGCGTCTCGGCCTCGGTCTGCAGCGACAGCGAGAGCATGTAGAGCAGCGGCAGCACCATCACCAGCGAGGCCACGGTCAGCAGCGTGTAGAGCAGCGCGCGCCGCATCAGTACTGCACCTCCCCGCGCCGCCCGGCCCGGAGCTGGACGAGCGTGAAGGCGACGATCACGATCAGCAGCAGCACCGACTGCGCCGAGGCGTAACCGAAGTCGCGGGCCCGGAAGGCGACGTTGAAGATGTGGAACACCGACAGGTCGGTGGCGTCGCCCGGCCCGCCGTTGGTGATGATGTACGCCTGCCCGAACGCCTGGAGCCCGGAGATCACCGCCATCACCGACACGAACAGCGTCGTCGGCGCGAGCAGCGGCAGCGTGATCCGCCAGAACCGGTGCCACGCGTCGGCCCCGTCGATCTTCGCCGCCTCGTGGAACGTCTCGGGGATGCCCTGCAACCCGGCCAGGAACAGCACCATCGTGTAGCCGACGCTCTGCCACAGCGTGACGGCGGCGATGGTCAGCAGCGGGCTGGTGTTGAGCCACTGCTGCTCCGGCAGCCCGAGGGCGGCCAGCGTCCGGTTGAGCACGCCGAGCTCCGGGTCGAGGATGTTGCGCCAGAGCAGCCCGACGATCGCCACCGACGTCAGGTAGGGCACGAGCAGCATCACCCGGAACGCCACCCGCCCCCTGAGCGGCTGGTCCAGCGCCATCGCCAGGCCCAGCCCGAGCACGATCGACCCGGCCACCACGATCAGCGCGAACCCGCCGGTGACCAGGAACGAGTGCCGCACCGCCGGATCGGCCAGCGCCTGGGTGTAGTTGCCCAGCCCGGCGAACCGGTCCGCGGACGGCCCTGTCATCAGGCTCGTGGAGACCACGTTCCCGATCGGCAGGTAGAAGAAGGCGGCGAAGAACAGGATCGCGGGCAGCAGGAACAGATAGGCGGTGCGGGCATACCGGGCGGAGAGCGTACGCGGGCGGAGCACGCTCATTTCAGGTAACCCCGGGCCGCCTCGGCGAACTTCTCGACGGCCGCGTCGGCGGGCTCGTTCTGGATGAGCACCGACTGGTACATCTTCTTCAGCTCGTCGTCGAAGCGCCCGAACTGGCCGGTCAGCCGGATCTCCTGGCTGGCGTCGCGCGCCATGCCGAGCGCGTCGGCGAACGCCTTGATCCCCGGGTCGGCCTGCACCTCGGGCAGCTCCGCCCAGGAGAGGCGCGGCATCAGCATGCCGACCTCCTTGGTGGCGGCCCGCTCGACCTCCAGCGCGGTGATCCGCTTGACGAAGTCCCACGACAGGTCGGGCCTGCGTGCCTTGGCGGGGACGAACACGCTGGTCCCCGCCGCGTTCGTGGCCTGCTCGCGGCCCTTGAGCGGGGCCGCGTAGCCGACCTCGATGTCGGGGCTGGTCTGCTTGATCGGCCCCAGGTCCCACGGCCCGGTGATGATCATCGCGGCCCGCTTGGCGGAGAACAGCTTCTGCGGCCCCGAGTAGTCGGTGCCCGACACCGGCACCGGCGCGACCTTGTGCTTGTGCACCAGCTCGGCCTGGAAGCGCATCGCCTCCACGGCCGCGTCGTGCGGCACCAGCACGCCCTTGGTCGCCGGGTCGTAGTAGCGCACGCCGTTCTGCATCAGCCACGGCCCTGCGTAGCCGTGGTCCTGGTTGAGCGCGATGCCGTACACGTCGCCCTTGGTGAGCTTTCCGGCCGCCTCCAGCAGCTCCTCCCAGGTGGTGGGCGGCTCGACGCCGGCCGCGTCCAGCATGCCCTTGTTGTAGAGCAGCAGCGTGCACGTCAGGTGGAGCTGCACGCCGTACACCTGGCCCTGGTACGAGTTCCGCTCGACGGTGACGGGACGCCAGTCGGACGGGAAGCCCATCGCCTGGCCGTCACGGTCGACGTACTCCTGCAGCGACAGGGCGTTGCCGGAGATCGCGAAGTCCTGGACCCAGCCGCCGGGCTCCTCGACCACGTCGGGCACGCTGCCGGAGGCGAAGTCGGCCAGCAGGCGGGTGCGCAGGTCGGGCCACTGGTACTTCTGGAAGTTGACCTTGACCTGGTGGGCCTGCTCGAACTCGGCGATCACCTTGCGGTAGGCCTGGTAGTCGTGGCCGGCGTTCCAGTAGACGGTGAACGTGCCGGGCTCGGCGGACGGAACGGGCGGGGCGCCGGCGCAGGCGTTCAGGAGAGGGACGGCGGCGGCGGCCGACGCCAGGCGGAGCAGGTCGCGGCGGGAGAGGGCGGGGGACATCTCATCGGTTCCCTTCTAGGAAGAGCCCCGGCGCAGGAACGCCCAGGAGCGGACGATCTCGCGGTCGGGCAGTGGCTCGTCGGCCTGGAGGCGGTCGAAGAGCAGGCGCACGACGTCGGTGTAGTCGTGCCTGAGCGGGCCAACGGTGCTGAGCTGCGGGTTGGCGATGAGTCCTTCGTCGATGTTGCCGACGCCGACCACGGCGACGTCGTCGGGCACGCGCAGCCCGGCGTCCCTGGCGGCCCAGATCGTGCTGATCGCGGCCCGGTCGCTGGCCGCGAAGATCGCGTCGGGCGGCTCCGGGCCGCGCAGCAGCGCGGTGGCCGCCTGGTAGGCGCCGACGCGGTCGTCCGCGCCGGGCACCACGATCCGGCGCGCCGGGTCGACGCCGTGCCGGTCGAGCGCGGTGGTGTAGCCGAGCAGCCGGCCGGCGGGCCGCTCGCGGTAGAGCTCGTAGCGCTGGGCCAGGAACGCGATGCGCCGCCGGCCCTGCGCGATCAGGTGCTCGACCGCCTCGGCGCACGCCTCGGCCTCCGGCGTCCGTACGACGTCGCAGCCCGGAGGCACGTTCTCCTGGCCGATGACCACGGTCGGCATGCGGGTGGCGACGACCGATGACAGCAGGTCCTCGGTGAGGTGGTCGCCGACGGCGTGGATCAGCACGCCGTCGGCGATGCCGCCGCGCAGGACGTCGACCGCCGCGACGGCGCGCGCCTCGGAGTAGACGGTGAGCGTGACGACCGAGTAGCCGTGGCCGTCGGCCATCTCGTGCAGGTCGCGGGCCAGCCGCTCGTCGGTCGGCACGCCGCCGAACGACGACTGCACCAGGCACACCCGCTGGGTGCGCCGCCGCCGCAGGCTCCTGGCGGCCTGGTTGGGGGTGTAGCCGAGCTGGGCGGCGGCGTCGATCACGCGCTGCCTGGTCTCGGCGGCCACCCGCCTGTCCCGGCCGCCCAGCACGTACGACACGGTGGCGATCGACACTCCGGCGAGCTCTGCCACCTGTTTGGCGGTAGGTCTCATGTTATACGAATAACATAGTATTTCCTGCATGTAAAGTAGGTTTTTATCCGGGCCCTTTGTGGAGCGACGTGATGCTCGGCCGGAACGACGAGTGTGTGCTGCGTCATAGTGGTTAATCGTTTAACACACGAAAGCCCATTGCGGGAGGCCCTATCTTGCAAGTTGAGTTGAGCTCAACCAACATGGAGGCGTGGAACCGTTGTCCGAACGCGCCGCCGCCAGCCGCCGCCGCCTGCTCGAAGCCGCTGCCGACGAGCTCATCGCCACCGGTGACGTCGAGGTGGCGGCCGTCGCCCGGCGCGCCGGCCTCAGCGTCGGCCTGCCTTACCGCTACTTCGGCACCCGCAGCGGCCTGATGAGCGCGCTACTGGAGGACTTCTACGAGCGGCTGGTGGCCGACACCGTCCTGGTCAGCTTCGACGGCGACACCTGGCTCGACCGGTGGCGGGCCCAGCTCACCACCTGGGTCGACCGCGTCTACGACGACCCGCTGGCCCCCGTCGTCCTCGGCCGCATGGTCGGCGACGCCGAGGTGGCGGCCATGGAGGCGCGCTGCTTCAAGCTCGTCATCACGCTCGGCGCCAAACACGTCGCCGCGGGCCAGGCCGAAGGCGCCGTCGTCGCGGGCCGCGACCCCGAGCTGCTGGCCACGGCCGTGGTGGGCGGCATGCGCGCCGTCTTCACCGTCGTCCTCGACCAGGACCCCCGGCCCGAGCGGGCGACGGTGCTGCGCGAGCTGTGGGAGTTCAGCACCGCCGCGCTCGGCGCCCGCCCGCGAGGGGACGGCTGATGGCCGCCGGCGCCCTGTCCGCGCTGCACCGCGACGGCTTCCTCGTGCTGCCCGGCGTGCTCGCCCCGGCCGCCTGCCGGCGCATCCGCGCCGACCTCACCCCGCTGCTCGGCCCCGCCGGCCGCGACCCCTTCCGCACCGGCCACCTCCGGCAGGTCTTCGGCGTCCTGACCAACACCCGGGCCGTCGACCCCCTGCTCGACCACCCGGCGGCCCTCGCCTTCCTGGACCGCCTCCTGCTGCCGAACTTCCTGCTGTCCCAGCTCGAAGTGATCGAGGTGCGCCCCGGCGCCCCGGCCCGCCCGCCCGCGCCGGACGACCGGCACTACCCGCTGCCCCGCCCGCGCCCCGCCCTGTCGGTGGCCGCCCTGTGGCCCCTCGACGACGCCGCGATCACCGTCTGGCCGGGCAGCCACCGCTGGCCCGACGACCGCACCCCGATCGGCTCCGGCGTCCCGCTGCCCGTCGAGGCCGGCTCGTGCGTGCTGCTCCTCGGCACCCTCTGGCACGCCCGCCCGCCGCTCCCCGACCTGGCCGCGCCCCGGCTGACGGTCACCGCCCACTACTGCGAGCCCTGGCTGCGCACCCGCGAGGCGTTCACGCTCTCACCGGGCCGCGAGGTCGCCCGCCAGCTCACCGGGCGGGTCCGCCGCATGCTCGGCTACAGCGTCCACCCGCCCGACACCGGCCTGGTCGACGGCATGCACCCGGAGCGGCTGTTCGCCTAGAAAAAATCTCTCCTCCCTCTGTCACACCTCCCCGCCGGGGCGGGTCGGGGTGATGAAGGCAGAAACACACAGAGGAGCGTCACCCATGTCCACCACCTACGTGATCATCACCCTGCTGGCCGCCGCCACCACCGGCTTCTCGGCCGTCTCCGTCTTCATGCGCGCCAAGTGGGTCGTGGAGCCGCTGGCCGCCTACGGCATCCCGCGCGGCTGGTGGCCGTGGCTCGGCGCGGCCAAGGCGGCGGGCGCGCTCGGCCTGGCCGCCGGGCTGCTCGTCCCGGCCGTCGGCGTCGCGGCGGCGATCGGCCTGGTGCTGTACTTCACCGGCGCCGTCGTCACCGTGGCCCGCGCCCGCTGGTTCTCGCACCTGCCGTTCCCGATGATCTACGCCGCCCCGGTGATCGCCTCCCTGGCGCTCGGCCTCGCCGGCTGAACGGCGCGCCTTCAGGAGCGGAGAAGGAAAGCCGTAAGGATTCCGTAAACGGCCCCCGCGATGCTGAAGGCACATCGAAAGCGAGAAGGAGCAGGAACATGGCGAGCAAACTGGTGGTGTCGGCGTTCGTGTCGCTCGACGGGGTCATGCAGGGCCCCGGCGGGCCGGGCGAGGACGACTCCAACGGCTTCACCCACGGCGGCTGGCTGGCCCCGCACGTCGACGAGGTGTTCGGCCAGATCATGGGCGACCAGCTGGAGCAGGCGTCCGGCATGCTGCTGGGCCGCAGGTCCTACGACATCCTCTCCTCCTACTGGCCCGGCGTGCCCGACGAGGAGGGCGGCGCCCGGATCAACAGCATGCCCAAGTACGTCGTCACCCGCACGCCCAGGACCGCCGACTGGCGCAACACGACGGTCCTGGCGGGCGAGGCCGCCGAGACCGTCGCCGAGCTCAAGCGGACCACCGACGGCGAGATCATGACCCAGGGCAGCACCGACCTCATCCACACCCTCCAGCGGGCCGAACTGGTCGACGAGTACCGGCTGCTCGTCTTCCCCGTCGTCCTCGGCGAGGGCAAGCGCCTGTTCGCCCCGGGCACCATGCCGGCCGGGCTGAAGCTCACCGGCTCCACCACCACGGGCGCCGGAGTCCTGTACGTGACCTACGCGTGGGAGGGCAAGCCCCGCACCGGGTCCGTGGCTTGAGTCGCGGCGCGGCACCCTCTAGCGTTCGGGCACATGAAAGACCTCCTCCCGCCCGACCCGGTCCCCGAACTCCTGCGCCTGACGGTGCCCCACGAGGACGTGGCCGGCGTCCTCGCGGCCCGTCCCCGGCCGGGCACCGAGGCGTGGCGGCTGCTGGAAAGCAACGTGCACACCCTGGTGTCGGCCATGGGCGACCTGGACGACCCGCCGCGCTTCCCCGACCTGCCCGACCCGTACTTCTACGTGCACGTGTTCATGGCCGCCGCGCCGCACGTCCGCGAATACCACCGCTCCCGCGGCATCCCGGACGACGTCTCCTCGCGCACGCTGGCCGACCTGGGCCGCAACATGGCCGTCTACCGCAAGAGGCTCGGCACCGGCGGGCTCAACGCGCCGTTCTGGCTCATGCTGCACTTCCGCGGCATGATCTACGAGCTGGGGCGGCTGCAGTTCGAGCGCGCCACGCTCGACGAGCGCCTGGCCGAGTCGATCAAGGCCGCCGGGCTGCCGTGCGAGCCGGGCGAACCGGCGCTCTCCGTGCACATCCCCGACTTCCTCGGCCCGATGACGCCCGAGGCGTGTGACGCGGCCTTCGCCGAAGCCGCCGCGTTCTTCCCGCGTCACTTCCCCGAGGAGCGGCCGCGCTACGCCTTCTGCGGCTCGTGGCTGCTCGACGAGCAGCTCGCCGGTTACCTGCCGGAGAAGTCCAACATCATCCGCTTCCAGCGCCGCTTCCGGCCCGCGTACCGCTCGGACGACGACGGCGGCATCGTCCCGTTCGTCTTCGGCGCCGACGCGCGGCTCGCCCCGGACCTGCCCCGCCGCACCAACCTGGAACGCGCCGTCGGCGACCACCTCCGCGCCGGCAACACCTGGCACGCCACCACCGGCTGGACCCCCCTGGCGGGCTGAGCCGGTCAGGCGGGGCGGGGTGGGGCGGTGCTGCCTCGGGGGACGAGGCGGGCGGATTCGTCCTGGATGCCGGTGACCTCCTCGCCGGCGATGAGGGCGAGCAGGGCGCGGGCGGCGTGGGCGCCGTAGGCGGGGATGTCGCGGGTCAGGGCGCTGAGGGCGGGGCGGACGACCTGGGAGAGCGCCGAGTCGTCCCAGGCGACGATCGACAGGTCGCCGGGGACGTCGAGGCGCATCTCGTGGGCGGCCGACATGCCCGCCACGGCCATGATGTCGTTGTCGTAGACGACGGCCGTGGGCCGGGTGGCGGCGCTGACGAGGCGGCGGGTGGCGCGGGCGCCCTCCTCGCCGGTGTAGTCGGTGTGCATGATGGCGGGCCGGTCGAGGCCCAGGTCGTCGCAGGCGGCGGTGAACGCCTGGTCGCGCAGCACGGTGTGGACGAGCTCGGGCAGGCCGGCGACGCGGGCGATGCGGCGGTGGCCGAGTGCCGCCAGGTATTCGACGGTCTCCCGGATGGCGACGGCGTCGTCGGACCAGACGGGGGTCAGGGTGCCGGCCTCCGACGGGTGGCCGATGACGACGGCGGGCAGGCCGAGCTCCTTGAGCGCGGTGACGCGGGCGTCGGAGAAGCGCAGGTCGACGAGGATGGCGCCGTCGACGCGGCCTTCGCCCCACCAGCGGCGGTAGATGTCCATCTCCTGGTCGGGTGAGGCGGCGACCTGGAGCATCAGCGCGTAGGAGTGGCTGGCCAGCTCGCTCTCGATGCCGCTGATCAGCTCCATGAAGAACGGCTCGACGCCGAGGATGCGGGCGGGGCGGCACACGGTGAGGCCGACGGAGCGGGCGCGGGCGCCGTTGAGCGCGCGGGCGGCGGAGTTGGGGCGCCAGCCGATCTCCTCGGCGATGGCCTTGATGGCGGCGCGTTTGGCGGGGGAGACGCCGGGGCGGTCGTTGAGGGCGTAGGAGACGGCCACTTTGGAGACGCCCGCTCGCCGGGCGATGTCGGCGATCGTCGGTCGCTTCACCGAGCCTCCACTTGTGAACCGGTTAGTCAGTGCACCCGAACTTTACTACCGCCCTCCCCAACCGCACTTCGGCGGCCCCATCGTCTCAAACGCATCACGACTCTTGACGCCGTCGTCACGCCGTATTTACCGTCACGGTACTTCACCGGTTCAGCGACAGCGCTCGGCACGGCCGGTCGCGGGAGCGCTCCCAAGAGGCTCCTGTGCAGGTCAGCGGGCTTTCGCCGGGCCCGGGGAAGCGGCGGCGTCACACGTCCCGGGCCGCCGATCTCGGGGTTGGACAGGACGGTCGACCTCCGCTTCGGTGGGGGAAGGAGAAACAGATGCAGACCCGGGCGCGGATCCTGATACCGCTCCTCGCGGCTGGCCTGACGGCCACCGCCTGTACGGGCGGCGGCGCCACACCGGCGGCCACCCAGAACACCCAAGCCGCCCCCGCCGCCACCGGCCAGGGCGCCACGGGCGAGCTGCCGCGCAACGAGACCCTCTACACCACCGGCACCCAGTGGGGCCCGCCGGCCAACTTCAACCCGATCCGCGAATGGGACTCCGCCACCGGCACCAAGGGCCTGGTCTACGAGAGCCTGTTCCACTACGACCCGAACGCGGCCAAGCTCACCCCGTGGATCGCCGAGAGCGGAAGCTGGGTGGACGACACCACGTACGAGGCCAAGATCCGCACCGGGGTCACCTGGTCCGACGGGAAGCCGCTGACGGCCAAGGACGTGGCGTTCTCCTACAGCCTCGGCAAGATGGAGACGATCCCGTACCACAACATCTGGGACTGGCTGAAGAGCGTCGAGGCGGTCGACGACCAGACCGTGCGCTTCACGTTCTCCCAGGCCAACTACCAGGAATGGGACTTCAACCTCTACAGCCGCGTCATCGTGCCGGAGCACGTCTGGAAGGACCGCTCCGAGGAGGACGTGCTCAACGGCGTCAACGAGAACCCGGTGGGCAGCGGCGCGTACATGTATCAGAGCCACGACCAGGACCGCGTGGTCTGGGTCAAGCGCGACGACTGGTGGGGCAAGACGGCGCTCGGCATGGAGCCCAAGCCCCGGTACATCGTCGACGTCGCCACCCCCAGCAACGAGGTGGCCATGGGCATGCTCCTGCAGAAGGGCATGGACATGAGCAACAACTTCCTGCCCGGCGTCGCCAACCTGGTCAAGGGCAACTTCGGCATCACGACGTTCTACAACGAGCCGCCGTACATGCTGTCGGCCAACACCGCCTGGCTGGTGCCCAACACCACGAAGAAGCCGATGGACGACCCGGCCTTCCGCAAGGCGCTGGCCGCGTCCGTGGACGTCAAGAAGATCGTCGAGGGCGTCTACGGCAACCTGGTCAAGGCGGCCAGCCCGACCGGCCTGCTGCCGCAGTGGGACCAGTTCGTCGACCAGGGCGTGGTGGCCTCCGACGGGTTCACCTTCGACACCGCCGCCGCCAAGAAGGCGCTGGCCGACGCCGGCTACAAGGACACCGACGGCGACGGGCTGGTGGAGAACAAGGACGGCTCCAAGATCAGCCTGACCATCGAGGTGCCCGCCGGCTGGACCGACTGGATGGAGGCGGCCCGCGTCATCTCCAGCAGTGCCAAGGCGGCCGGGATCGACGTCAACCCCGAGTTCCCCGACTTCAACGCGCTCGTGCAGAAGCGCGGCGAGGGCAAGTTCGACCTGGTGGTCAACAACGAGCGGCAGCTCTCCAGCAGCCCGTGGACCTACTACGACTACATCTTCCAGCTCCCGATCAGGAAGCAGCAGAACACCGTCAACTTCGGGCGGTACGAGAACAAGAAGGCCTGGGAGCTCGTCCAGCAGCTCGACCGGGTCAAGACCGACGACATCGAGGGCATGAAGAAGGTCATCTCCGAGATCCAGAAGATCCACCTCCAGGAGATGCCGATCATCCCGCTCTGGTACAACGGCCTGTGGTCCCAGTCCAGCACCAGCGTGTGGAAGAACTGGCCGTCGTCGGCCGCCGGGACGCCCAAGTCGGCTCCCGTGATGTGGCGCAACTGGCTTGAGCTGGGCGGGTTCGAGACGCTCACCCAGCTCCAGCCGGCGGCCGGCTGACCGGATGACGGGTGCCCCCTCCGCTCGCCCGCCGGGCGGAGGGGGCCGCTTGGGAGACCTCACGTGCGCCAATACTTCGGCAGGAAACTGCTCATCTACGGGCTGACCTTCGTGGTCGCCGTCACCGTCAACTGGATGATCCCGCGCTTCATGCCCGGCGACCCCGTCGCGAGCATGCTGGCCAGGGCCCGCGTGTCGCAGCCGGCGGCCGTCGAGGCGATGCGGACCTACTACACGAACCTGTTCGGCTTCGACCAGCCGATCTGGCAGCAGTACCTGAACTTCTGGGGCGCCCTGTTCCAGGGTGACTTCGGCATCAGCATCTGGGTCTTCCCGACCCCGGTGGCCGACGTCATCCTCGGCGCGGTCCCGTACACGCTGGGGTTGATGATCCCGGCGGTGCTGCTCAGCTACTGGATCGGCAACCGGCTGGGCGCGTTCGCGGCGCGGCGCAAGCTGCTGGACAACACGGTCCTGCCGGTCGGCTACGTCCTGACGGCGATGCCGTACATGTGGCTGGCCGTGATCCTGGCGTGGGGGCTGGGCGTGACGGCGGGCTGGTTCCCGGTGGCCGGCGGCTACAGCTTCGCGCTGCAGCCGAGCTGGAGCTGGGCCTTCCTGGTCAACCTGCTGCACCACTGGACGCTGCCGTTCCTGTCGCTGTTCGTCGTGGCGCTGGGCGGCTGGGCGATCGGCATGCGCAACATGATCATCTACGAGCTGGAGTCGGACTACTCCAACTACCTGGCGGCGCTCGGCGCGCCGACCCGGCTGATCCGCCGCTACGCCTTCAGGAACGCGATCCTGCCCCAGATCACCGGCCTGGCGCTGCAGCTCGGCGTGCTCGTCGCGGGGGCGCTGGTGACCGAGATCGTGTTCTCCTACCCGGGGCTCGGCAGCCTGATCCTCAAGGCCATCCAGAACCAGGACTTCTTCCTGCTCCAGGGCACGTTCATGTTCATCGTGATCGGGGTGCTGCTGGCCAACTTCATCATCGACATCGTGTACGTGATCGTCGATCCCCGGACACGAGCGGGAATGGCGGGTGCCGCATGACCACGACCACCACCCTGCCCGCGGAAGAGCGGGTGGTGCGCCGCGAGGCGCTGTACTTCGCGGTGCGCAACACCAAGCTGCTCATCGGCTTCGGCATCGTGCTCGTGCTGCTGCTCGTCGGACTGCTCGGGCCGCTGCTGCTCGGCTCGGCCCCGCCCAACGAGTACGTGGCCGGGCCCATGCTGCCGCCCTCGGCCGAGCACTGGTTCGGCACGACGACGTTCGGCCAGGACGTGTTCACCCAGTTCGTGTACGGGCTGCGCACGACGTTCCTGGCCGGGGCGATGGGCGGCGGGATCGCGGCGGTGATCGCGATGGCGATCGGGTTCGTCGCCGGCTACCGGGGCGGCCTGGTCGACGAGGTGCTCAACATGCTGACGAACGTCGTGCTGGTCATCCCGACGCTGGCCGTGCTGCTCATCATCAACGCCTACCTGGGCATCAGGAGCGTCGGCCTCCAGGCGCTGTTCATCGGCCTGACCTCGTGGCCGTGGGCGGCGCGGGCGATCCGGGCGCAGACGTTCTCGCTGCGCAGCCGCGAGTTCGTGGACCTGGCCAGGCTGAGCGGCGTGAGCACCCGCAGGATCATCATGCGGGAGATCGCGCCCAACATGAGCTCGTACCTGTTCATGACCTTCATCCTGCTGTTCGGCGGCTCCATCCTGATCGCGGCCTCGCTCGACTTCATCGGCCTCGGGCCGACCGAGGGCGTCTCGCTCGGCCTGATGCTGCAGAACGCGACCCAGTGGAGCGCGCTCCAGCTCGGCCTGTGGTGGTGGTTCGTCCCGCCGGGCGCGGCCATCACCGCCGTCGTGGGCGCCCTGTACGTGGCCAACGTGGGCCTCGACGAGGTCTTCAACCCGAAGCTGAGGGAGACATGAGTCTGCGGGTCAACGATCTGAGGGTGCACTACCGCACGCTCAGGGGTGAGGTGAAGGCGCTCGACGGGGTCTCCTTCGGCATGGCGGACGGCGAGATCCTGGGCCTGGCGGGCGAGTCCGGCTGCGGCAAGACGACGCTGGGCAAGAGCCTGATCCGGATGGACGGCCGGATGCGCCACGCGGGGGGCACGGTCGAGCTCGACGGCCGCGAGCTGCCCGTCGGCGACGACAGGGCGATGGTCGCCTTCCGCTTCCACGAGGTGTCGCTCATCCCGCAGTATTCGATGAGCGCCATGAACCCGACCCGCAGGATCGGCAGGATGGTCGGCGAGCTGCTGCGCTCGCGCGGGGTCACGCTCGACGTCAAGGAGCTGGAGAGCCGCCTCGACCTGGTGGGCCTGCCGCGTGACGTGCTCGACCGCTATCCGATCGAGCTGTCCGGCGGCATGAAGCAGCGCATGGTGATGGTCATCTCCACGCTGCTCGACCCGTCGCTGCTGATCGCCGACGAGATCACCTCCGCGCTGGACGTGTCGACGCAGCAGGCGGTGGCCAAGGCGCTGCTCGGCTTCCGGGAGAGCGGCTACGTCAAGAGCATGATCTTCATCACCCACGACCTGGCGCTGACCTCGCACATCGCCGACACGATCATGGTGATGTACGCGGGCCGGCTGGCCGAGAAGGCGCCCTCCGACCGGCTCACCAGGGCCCCGCGGCACCCGTACACCCGGCTGCTGATCAACTCGCTGCCGGAGATCGGCGTGCGCCACCAGGACCGCAAGCTGACCGGCATCCCGGGCAGCCCGCCGTCGCTGCTCGACCCGCCCAAGGGCTGCCGGTTCCGCGACCGGTGCCCGATGGCGGGCGAGGAGTGCGCCGAGGACCCGCCGCCGGTCGAGATCGAGCCCAACCACTTCGTCGCGTGCTGGAAGGCCTGATGCTGAAAGTCGACAACGTCACGAAGGTGTACAAGGTCGGCACCTTCGGCGGCAGGACCATGACGGCCGTGGACGCGGTGAGCTTCGACGTGCGGCCCGGCGAGGTCGTCTCGCTCATCGGCGAGAGCGGCAGCGGCAAGAGCACGCTCGGCAAGATGATCCTCGGCCTCGTCCCGATCACCAGCGGTTCCATCACCGTGGACGGCGTCGCGGTCCGGCCGGGCAAGGAGTACTACCGGTCCGTCCAGGGCGTCTTCCAGGACCCGTTCAGCTGCTACAACCCCGTCTTCAAGGCCGACCGGGTGTTCCGGCTCATCAAGGAGAGCTACTACCCGGCGGTCCCCGAGGCCGAGTGGGCCGAACGGGTCCGCTCGGCCGTCCGCGACGTGCGGCTCAACCCGGACGAGGTGCTGGGCAAGTTCCCCCACCAGCTCAGCGGCGGCCAGTTGCAGCGGCTGCTCATCGCGCGGGCGCTGCTGCTCGACCTCAAGCTGCTGATCGCCGACGAGATCACCAGCATGCTCGACGCCTCCACCCGCATCGACGTGCTCAACCTGCTGGCCGAGCTCAAGGGCCGGGGTCTCGGCGTGCTGTACGTGACGCACGACCTGTCGCTCGGGCACTACCTGGCCGAGCGTACCGTCGTGCTGCGGCGCGGCACGGTGGTGGAGATGGGCGTGACGGCGAAGGTGTTCGACGACCCGTTGCACCCCTACACCAGGCAACTCCTGTCGGCCGTCCCCCGGCTGCACGCGCCCTGGGAGGAGGCCGCGCCGGTCACCACCTGCCTCTACCACGAGCGCGGCGCCACCGGCGGGCTGCTGGAGGCCGACCCCGGGCACTTCGTGGCATGTGCCCAGCTCAGCGACTGCTAAGGAGACCTACTTGAGCGCGTACCGACCGTTGCACGACGGCTGGACCCTGTCGGCCGTCCCGCGGGACGCCGGACCGACGGACGTGCCCGCGAGCGTGCCCGGCTGCGTGCACACCGACCTGCTGGCCGCCGGCCTCATCGACGACCCCTACCTGGACGACAACGAGAACCGGCTGGCCTGGATCGGCGACACCCGCTGGGCGTACACGACGGTCTTCACCTGGCAGGGCGACGAGCACGAGCGCACCGATCTGGTGTGCGACGGCCTCGACACGGTCGCCACGGTCACGCTCAACGGCGTCACCGTGGGCAGCACCGCCAACCAGCACCGCTCCTACCGGTTCCCGGTGCGCCACCTGCTGCGCGAGGGCGCCAACACGCTCACCGTGACGTTCGAGCCGGCCGTCGCCCACGCCGAGGCGCTGCGCGAACGGCTCGGCTTCCGGCCCGGCGCCTACGCGGCCCCGTACTCGTTCGTGCGCAAGATGGCCTGCAACTTCGGCTGGGACTGGGGGCCCGCGCTGGTCACGGCCGGGATCTGGCGGCCGATCGGGCTGGAGAGCTGGAGCGGCGCCCGGCTGGCCGAGGTCCGCCCGCAGGTGCGGCTGGACGGCCCGGCCGGCGTGGTGGACGTGCACGTGCGCGTCGAGCGCGCCACCGAGGCGCCGCTCACGCTCACCGCCGACGTGGCCGGGGTCAGCGCCGAGGTGCCGCTCGCCGCCGGGCAGCGCACCGCCGTCGTCTCCCTGTCCGTGCCCGACCCGCTGCTCTGGTCGCCGCGCGGGTACGGCGAGCCGCACCGGTACGAGCTGACCGTGCGGCTCGGCGGGTCCCGCTGGCAGCGGAAGATCGGCTTCCGGAGCGTCGAGCTGGACCGGGACGCGTTCCGGCTGTCGGTCAACGGGGAGCCGGTGTTCGTCAAGGGCGTCAACTGGATCCCCGACGACTGCTTCCCCAGCCGCGTCACCCGCGAACGCCTGGCCGCCCGGTTCGCCCAGGCCGTGGACGCCGGGGTCAATCTGCTGCGGGTGTGGGGCGGCGGGCTGTACGAGAGCGAGGACTTCTACGACCTGGCCGGCGAGCTGGGGCTGATGGTGTGGCAGGACTTCCCGTTCGCCTGCGCCGCCTACCCGGAGGAGGAGCCGTTCCGCGCCGAGGTGACCGCCGAGGCCCGCGAACAGGTCACCCGCCTGGCCCCGCACCCCGGCCTGGTGCTGTGGTGCGGCAACAACGAGAACCTGGAGGGGTACGCCGACTGGTCCTGGCAGGAGCCGCTGGAGGGCCGGAGCTGGGGCGGCGGCTTCTACCACGACCTGCTGCCGTCGATCGTCGCCGAGCTGGACCCCACCCGCCCGTACATCCCGGGCAGCCCGTTCTCCGCCGACCCGGGCAGGCACCCGCAGGACCCGTCGAGCGGCACCATCCACATCTGGGACGTGTGGAACCGCGAGGACTACACCCGCTACGCCGCCTACACGCCCCGGTTCGTCGCCGAGTTCGGCTTCCAGGGCCCGCCCGCGTACGCCACGCTGCGCCGCGCCGTCTCCGGCGAGCTGGCCGCCGACGCGCCGCTGGTGCTGCACCACCAGAAGGCCGACGACGGCAACGCCAAGCTGCTGCGCGGACTCGGCGACCACCTGCCCCGGCCCGGCTCGTTCGACGACTGGCACTACCTGACCCAGCTCAACCAGGCCAGGGCCATGACGTTCGGCATCGAGCGGTTCCGCGCGCTCGCGCCGCACTGCATGGGCACGATCGTGTGGCAGCTCAACGACTGCTGGCCGGTCACCTCGTGGGCCGCCGTCGACGGCGATGGCCGCCGCAAGCCCCTCTGGTACGCGCTCCGCCGCGTCTACGCCGACCGGCTGCTCAGCGTGCAGGGGGACGAGGTGGCGGTGGTCAACGGCGGCGGCGCGGCGTGGCGCGGTGAGCTGCTGCTGGTCCGCCGGACCCTCGCCGGCGAACCGCTGGCCAAGGAGTCGGTCCCGGTCGAGGCCGGGCCGCGCTCGGTCGTCCGGGTGCCGCTGCCGCCCGCGCTGTCGGCGCCGGACGATCCGTCGGGCGAGCTGCTCACGGTCTCGCTCGGCGACCGGCGCACCGTGGCGTTCTTCGCCGAGGACCCGGCCGTGGCGTTCCCCCCGGCGGCCTACGACGCGAGCGCCGAGCCGGTGGACGGCGGCTACCGGGTCACGGTCACCGCCCGCACGGTCCTGCGCGACCTGGCGCTCTTCCCCGACCGCCTCGACCCGGCGGCCTCAGTGGACGATCTGCTCGTCACCCTCCTGCCGGGCGAGACGGCGACCTTCCACGTGACGTCGGGCGAATCGCTGGACGCGGACGCCCTGACCTCACCCCCGGTCCTGCGCTGCGTCAACGACCGCTGACCCGAGCGTCCGCTGGACGAACTCGTCCACGGTGCGCTCGACCCGGCCGAGGTCGACGCCGAGCTTGACCAGCACCTGGGCGCCCGGGCTCGCACCGTCGCGGACGAGGCCGAGCAGGAGGTGCTCGGTGCCGACGTAGTCGAGGCCGCGCCGCACGGCCTCCTCGTGCGCCGCCTTGAGCGCCTGCTCGGCCGGCGGGGTGAATGGCAGGTAGCCCTGCGCGGGCTGCCCGCCCCGGCCCCTGCTCTCCGCGACCTGGGAGCGCAGACCCTCAAGGGTGAGGCCCAGGCTCTTGAGGACATGGGCGCCCAGGCCCTCGTTCTCATGGATCAGGCCGAGCAGGAGATGCTCGCCGCCGATGGAGTCGTGGCTGAGCATCCTGGCCTCTTCCTGGGCCAGGATGAGGACGCGCCGCGCCCGTCCGGTGAACTTCTCGAACATGCCGCCACTCCTCGCAGGTGGATCAGGTCTCGTCGCTGAGCATGCTAGTGAGCGCGGCGGCGTCAGCCGTAGATCACCGACAGGAAGCGGACCAGGACGGACTCGCGGACCGGGGCCGGGAGGGCGTCCAGGACGGTGTTGACCACGGCCATGCGGGGCTGCCCGGTGCCGGGGCGCAGGTCGACGCCGACGGAGGCGGCCAGTTCGGCGAAGGCGGCGTCGTCCAGGGCGTCCAGGTCGAGGCCGGCGATCAGGTCGACGAGGCCGTCGGGCAGGGTGGCGGGGCCGATGCGCCGGGCGGCGGCGGCCGATTCGGCGATGACCTCCAGCATGGCGTCCACCCCGGCGAGCGTCACGCCGGTGACCGTGATGTGCAGGTTCGCCGGGATGCCCGCGTAGGAGAGCTGCGGTTGCAGGAACCAGCCGCGCGCCCGCGCCTCGTCGGCCAGGACGAACACGTCCACGTCGTCTCCGGTGAAGGCGATCAGCGTGGACTCCGGCTCGCCGAGCACCCGCAGCCCGTCGATCCCGGCGAGCCCCTTGCGCAGCCGGGCGGCGGCCTCCAGCGTGGTCCGGCCGAGCTCCAGGTAGCCGTCACGGCCGAGCGCCTGGAGGGTGGCCCAGGCGCCGCCGAGCGGCCCGGCGGTGCGCGAGCTCTGCACGGTGGCGTTGATGATCGTGTAGCCGGGCCAGGCGGCGGATGCGAAGTAGGCCTTGCGCCGCAGCGCCGGGTCGGCGAACAGCACCACCGACGCCCCCTTCGGCGCGTACCCGAACTTGTGCAGATCGCACGAGATCGACGTCACCCCCGGCACCGACAGGTCGAACGGCGGCACGTCCGCCCCGGCCTCGCGCAGCCACGGCAGCAGCCATCCGCCCACGCAGGCGTCGACGTGGCAGCGCACCCCGGCCGAGGCGGCGACGGCGGCGACCTCCTCGACCGGGTCGATCACCCCCTGCGGGTAGGCGGGCGCGGACACGACGACCAGCACGGTGTCCTCGTCGATCGCGTCGGCGACGGCCTGGACGGGCACCTTGTACGTGCCGAGGTCCACGGGCACCGCCCTGACCTCCAGCCCCAGGTAGTGGGCGGCCTTGTGGAAGGCGGGGTGCGCGGTGACGGGCGCCACCAGGTTGGGCCGGGCCCGCCCGGCGGCGTCGCGGGCGGCCTTGACCGCCAGCATGATCGATTCGGTGCCGCCGCTGGTGAAGATGCCGTGGCCGCCGCCGAGCAGGTCGGCGACGGCGCCGACGACCTGCTTCTCCATCTCCACGATGCTCGGGAAGGCGGTCGGGTCGAGGCTGTTGACCTCCAGCATCTCCAGGTAGCCGCGGGCCGCCGCCTCGTGCACCTCGGGCCGCCCGGTGTCGTACACGTACGACGTCACCTGGCCGCCGCGCACCGGCAGGTCGTGCTCCCTGAGCGTGGCGAGCTCGGCCAGCAGGTCCTCGGGCGTGCGTCCGGTCGCGGGCAGGTTCACAGGGTCTCCTTGATTCGGGCGAGCCGCCCGTAGCGGGCGATGAACGGCAGGCTGAGCAGCATGAGCACGGCGGGCAGCGCGGTGAAGCCGAGCAGCAGCCCGGTCAGCGCGGCCGGCTCCTGGGCGACGGGCGTCTCGGCGGGCGCGGAGGCGAACCCGGACAGCGTGAGCACGAGCGCGAACAGCCCGGGGCCGAGCGCCAGCCCGGCGGTCTCGCCCGCCGTCCACAGCCCGGTGAACGCGCCCGCCTGCGCGTGTCCCGTACGGGCGCTGTCGGCGTGCACGGTGTCGGGCAGCATGGCGAGCGGCAGGAGCTGCAGCGCGGCGTAGCAGACGCCGGCGACCGCGACGAGCGCCAGCGTGGCGGTGAGCGAGCGGGCCTGGACGGCGGGCACGAGCGCGAGCGTGACCAGCCCGAAGCCGACCGTGGCCACCAGGTAGCAGCGCACCGGGCCGTGCCGCCGGGACAGCCGGGCCCACACCGGCACGGCGGCCGTGCTGGGGGCGACGAGGCAGACGAACAGCACGGTCGTCAGCCCGTAGTCGCCCAGCCGGTAGGAGGCCACGTACGGCGCGCCCGCGAGCATGACGGCCACGCCGAGCGCCTGCGTGACGAACGCGGCGAGCAGCGCGAAGAAGGCGGCGTTGCCGCGCGCCAGCCGGAAGGCGGCCACGACGCCGAGCGGGCGCGGGCCGGGCCGCGAGTCGACCCAGCGGGTGGACAGCGTCGCGGTGACCAGCGCGACCGCCATCACCGCGGCCACGGTGACGCCCATGACCGCGTAGCCGCCCCGGCCGCCGCCGGCCAGGTCGACCACGGCCGGGGCCAGCCCGCCCGCGACGAGGATGCCGACGGTCAGGCAGACCACCCGCCAGGACATGATCCGGGTGCGTTCGGCGGGGGAGGCCGACATCTCGGTGGGCAGCGCCACGTACGGCACCTGGAAGCAGGCGAACGCGGAGGCCGCCAGCAGGAACGCGCCGCCCGCCCACAGCCAGCCGGGTACGTCGCCGGGCACGGCGAACATCAGCGCGAACGTCACCGGCAGCGCCGCCGAGCCCGCCAGCAGCAGCCGGGTCCGCCGCCCGGTGCGCACGGCCTCGCGGTCGCTGGCCGCGCCGACGAGCGGGTTGAGCAGCACGTCCCAGATCTTCGGCGTCACCAGCACGGCGCCGGCCACGGCGGCGGGCACGCCGAGCATGTCGGTCAGGTAGTAGAGCAGCAGCAGTCCCGGCACGGCGGAGAAGACGCCGGTGCCGACCGAGCCCGCGCCGTAGCCGAGCAGCCGCCCGCGCCCGAGGCGTCCGGCGGTCGTCACGGCGCCTGGCCAGGCAGGCCGAGCGTGCGGTGCAGCGACAGGTGCAGGTGGGCGCGGAAGCGGCGCAGCGCCTCGCGGTCGCCCGCGCCCCGGCGGCGGCCGTCGGCGTCGAGCACGCCGCCCTTGGCGAACCCGTGGACGCACCAGACCACCGACCACACCGCGTACTCCAGGTCGAGGCCGGGGTCGATGAGCCGCGACTCGACCGAGGGCCGCAGCGCGGAGGCGACTGCGCCGACCAGCGGCAGGACGTAGCGCCGCTCCAGCTCGTTGACGTCGCCGGCGTCGGACAGCCACCGGTGCATCCACAGCGCGGGCACCTCGGGGCGGGCCACGCAGAAGTCGAGGTAGGCGTCGATCAGGTCGTGGATGGCGGCCACCGGGTCGTCGCCGGGCAGCTCGGCCAGCGCCGCCTCCAGCGCCTCGCGTTCGGCCCGGTGGGCGTGCTCCATCACCGCCAGGTAGAGCTCCCGCTTGCCGCCCACGTGGTAGTTGACGGTGGCGATGTTGAGCCCGGCGGCCTCGGCGATCCGCCTGGTGGAGGTGCCCGCGTAGCCGTGCGCCGCGAACAGCTCCGTCGCGACCTTGAGGATCGTCTCCGCTGGGGTGGTCATGGCCCGAACTTATCAATCGATTGATGGAGATAACAGGGCGCTGAATCCGGCCCTGTCCTGTTAGCGTTATCGGCAAGGGGGTGAGCGGCCATGGCCGGGAAGTCCGACGAACGCAGCCCGCGCACCAGGCCGGCGGTGCTGGGGGACGTCGCCGCACTGGCGGGGGTCTCGGCGATGACGGTCTCCCGGGTGCTCAACAAGCCCGACCGGGTGCGCGCCGAGACGCGCGAGCGCGTCCTCGCCGCCGTGCGCGAGCTCGACTACTGGCCCAACTCGGCCGCGCGCCAGCTCGTCACCGGCCGCTCCGGCGTGCTCGGCGTGGTCAGCATCGACACCACCCTGTACGGCCCGGCGTCCACGCTCTACTGCATCGAGCAGACCGCCAGGCTCAGCGGCTACAGCGTGAGCATCGCCAGCCTGAGCCTGCTGAGCCGGCACTCCATCGAGGAGGCCGTGCACCGGCTGCGCTCCCAGTCGGTCGACGGCGTCGTCATCCTCGCCCCGCACGAGTCGGCCGCCGACGGCCTGCGCCACCTGCCGCCCGACCTGCCCGTGGTGGCGGTCGACGCGGGGGAGGACATCCCGGTCCCGGTGGTCACCGTCGACCAGCGGGCCGGCGCCGAGCACGTCACCCGCCACCTGCTCGACCTCGGCCACGAGAGCGTGTGGCACCTGGGCGGGCCGGTCGACTGGCTCGACGCCAACTACCGGATCGACGGCTGGCGGGCGGTGCTGGAGGACCACGACCGGCCGGTGCACGAGCCGCTGCGCGGCGACTGGTCCCCGCGCTCCGGCTACGAGCTGGGCAGGCGGCTGGCCGCCGACCCGGCGGTGACCGCCGTGTTCGTGGGCAACGACCAGATGGCGCTCGGCATGCTGCGCGCCCTGCGCGAGGCCGGCCGCCGGGTGCCCGAGGACGTGAGCGTCGTGGGCTTCGACGACGTGCCCGAGTCGGCCTACTACTCGCCCCCGCTCACCACCGTGCGCCAGGACTTCGGCGAGGTCGGCAGGCACGCCTTCCACCTGCTGCTGGACCGCATGGCGGGCAAGGGCGAAGGGGCGCGGCGGCTGGTCGAGCCGCAGCTCGTGGTCCGCGAGAGCACCGCGCCCCCGCCCCGCTAGGCCAGGTGGATCACGTTCCACGACACCGGCGGCAGCAGCACCCGCATCGGGTCGTGCTCGACGTCCGGGTTGGCGCGGGGGGCGATCCGGTCAGGGTCGTCGGCGGTGTTGCGCGCGTACACGTCGTCGTCGGTCAGCGTGGTCGCGGCCGTGATGCGGGCGCCGTCCAGCGCGCGGGCGTCGATCTCCAGCGAGAGCGGCGCGTCCGTCGAGCGGTTGACCGCGAACACCGTCACGCCCGCGTCGGTGCGGGTGGCCACCGCGTGCAGCAGCGGCACCTCGCCGTACTCGGCGGTCTCGTAGCTCGGTGAGACCGGCTCGACGCGCAGCACGTCGCCGGCCGCGTGCCGCGACGCCTGGGCGAACGGGTGGAAGGTGGTCTGCCGCCAGGCCCGGCCGCCCGGCTCGGTCATGATCGGCGCGATCACGTTGACGAGTTGGGCCAGCGAGGCGGCCGTCACCCGGTCGCTGTTGCGCAGCAGCGTGATCAGCAGCCCGCCGAGGGCCACCGCGTCGGCCAGGTGGTGGTGGTCCTCCAGCAGCGGCGGCGCCACCGGCCAGTCGGCGGGCGGCTCGGCGGCCTGGAAGCGCGACATGTACCAGATGTTCCACTCGTCGAAGGAGATGTCGATGCGCTTGCGCGACTTGAGCCGGGCCCCGACGTGGTCGGCGGTGGCGACGACCGAGCGGATGAAGTGCTCCATGTCGGTCGAGCAGGCCAGGAAGCTGCCCAGGTCGCCGTTCTTCTCCTCGTAGTAGGCGTGGCAGGAGACGTAGTCGACCACGTCGTACGTCTCCTCCAGCACGGTCGCCTCCCACGCGCCGAACGTGGGCATCCCCGAGCCGGAGCTGCCGCAGGCGACGAGCTCCAGGTCGCGGTCCAGCACGCGCATGGCGCGGCCGGTCTCGGCGGCGAGCCTGCCGTACTCGCGGGCGGTCTTGTGCCCGGTCTGCCAGGGGCCGTCCATCTCGTTGCCCAGGCACCACATGCGGATGTCGTGCGGCTCCTTGGCGCCGTTAGCGACGCGCAGGTCCGACAGGGCGGTGCCGGACGGGTGGTTGCAGTATTCGAGCAGGTCGAGCGCCTCGGCGATGCCGCGCGTGCCGAGGTTGACGGCCATCATCGGCTCGACGCCGGCCTTGCGGCACCAGCGCATGAACTCGTCGACGCCGACCTCGTTCGTCTCGGTGCTGTGCCAGGCCAGGTCGAGCCGGCGCGGGCGCCGGGACCTGGGGCCGATGCCGTCCTCCCAGCGGTAGCCGGAGACGAAGTTGCCGCCGGGGTAGCGGACGGTGGTGACGCCCAGTTCGCGGGTCAGGTCGAGGACGTCGCGCCGGAACCCGTCGTCGTCGGCGCGGGGGTGGCCAGGCTCGTAGATGCCCTCGTAGACGCATCGGCCCAGGTGCTCGACGAAGGCGCCGAAGGTGCGGCGGCGCACGGGGGCCACCCGGAACGCGGGGTCGATCGTCAGGTGTGCCGTCTGCACGTGGCTGCTCCTCAATACCGGGTCCCCCGATTGTTAGCGTTATCAGCAGATGGGGTCAAGGGTGCGGAAAGCGGTTGCAGGGACGCCCTGACGGCGTCGTTCCTTACACGGGCCTGGCCGGACAGTAGCGAAGTTGTCACTTCCCCGGGACAGCCGGGGGTTCAACCTGGCAACCTCCTGTGTTCGTACAGGTTGGGGACGGCACCCTCCGCCCGGTTGAGGAAAGGGACGACATGCTGCGATCCGCTCCGCAGAGCCGAATCCAGTACGCATGGCCGCTGCCCGGCGACGCCTTGGCCGTGCGCCACGCCCGCACCACCATCCGGGACCTGCTGACCGGGCTCGGCCTGCCCGCCGACCTCGTCGACGACGCGGTGCTGATGACCAGCGAGCTGGTCACCAACGCCCTGCTGTACGGCGACGCGCCGTACGAGCTGGCCGTGAACGCCGGGCGTAAGGAGATCGTCTGCGTGGTGGTCGACAGCGGCAGGCCGCTGCCCGCCCAGCGTCCGCCTGACCTGGACGCCGAGCGGGGGCGCGGCCTGCACATCGTGGCGGCGCTGTCCGACGGCTTCTACGGCTGCCATCCGCAGCGCTACGTCACGAGCCCCGACCGGACGGGCAAGGCCACCTGGTTCGCCCTGCCCCGCGGCTGACCGCCGCGCGCGTCAGGCCTCGCCGACGAGCAGCCGGTGCCGCACGTCCGCGTACTCCTCGTAGCTGATGCGGCCGTCGCCGTCGGCGTCGGCCTCCTGGAAGGCCGCCGCCAGGCCGTCGGCGGGACGGCTCCACAGCGCCCTGAACTCCTCGGCCGCCAGGGCGCCGTCGCCGTCGCGGTCGGCCAGCTCGAACGTGGCCCGGAACATCGGCGCGAGCACCTGCGACATCGTGCCGCTGCGCACCATCGACTCGAAGGACCGGACGTACTCGTCCAGCGAGATCTGCTCGTCGTGGTCGAGGTCCATGGCCCTGGCGTGCGACGCCCAGGTGGCCGCGTACGCCTCGACGACGGACCGGCCCTGGGGGCTGTCGGGGGCGACGCCGGCCGCGGCGCACCGGCGCTCGGCCAGCGCCACGTAGTCGTCCCTGGTCAGGGCGCCGTCGCCATCGGTGTCGAGATCCTTGAAGTTACGCTCGGCACACCTGCGGAGCACATTTCCGTCGTTCACCGCGACTCCTCTCGAAGAGTGATTGCTTCACTACTCACAGTAACCGATACTTGATCAGCTCCCCCCGAAACGCCGACGATGGGGGAGAACATGAGGCTGTTCGTTGGGATCGGAATCGTCATGGCGCTCGGCCTGGCCGGCGGCCTGACGGCCGAGGTCACCGCCCCGGCCCCGGCCCGTGCCGACCACGGCCCGCTGCGCTGGACCGACGAGTGGACCGGGGTGAAGATCAGGCCGCGGCGGCCCCGGCAGGACAGCGACGTGCGGGTGCTGGTCCGCTGCCCGTTCGAGGCCAACCGGGCCATCGTGGCGACCAAGCCGTTCAACCCGCCGGGCTCCTTCAAGTTCCGCCGCGAGCTCGGCATCGGCATCGACGACGGGCGCGGCTTCGACACCGAGACGATCGCGTTCGACGCGCTGCGCGGGCCGCGCCGGGTCACGCTGAAGTGCCTCAAGGTCACGATGTACGAGCATCCGCGCCGCCGGAAGGTCGAGGTGCTCAGCCGCTCGCACACGCACATCTTCGTGCGCAGGTTCAAGAAGGGGCGTTTCTAGCCCTTAGGGGTCATTCGTTCACCTGTCGTCTCGCCTGTGGTGTGTCGGCGTTCCTCGGTGTTTGATCACCGCATGAGAGGTTTCGCCTTCCCAGCCCCCGAACGGCCCAGGAACGACGAAAAGGCACACCGGATGACCCCCGCCTCCCGAAGACAACTCCTCTCCTACGCCGCCGGCCTCGCCGGGCTCGCCGCCCTGAGCCAGGCGCCCAGCGGCTGGACCGACTCCGCGCCCGCGCTGCCCGCCAACCCGTTCACGCTCGGCGTCGCCTCCGGCGACCCGCGCCCGGACAGCGTGGTGCTGTGGACCAGGCTGGCCCCCGAGCCGCTGGCCGACGACGGCTTCGGCGGCATGCCACGCGAGCGGGTGCCGGTCCGCTGGGAGCTCGCCGAGGACGACGGCATGCGCCGGGTGATCCGCAAGGGCACCGCCACCGCCCACCCCGACCTCGCCCACTCCGTGCACGTCGAGGTGAACGGGCTGCGGCCGGGCCGCGAATACTGGTACCGGTTCGCCGTCGGCGGCGACACCAGCGCCGTCGGCCGCACCAAGACCGCGCCCGACCCGCGCAGCGCCCCCGAGATCCGCTTCGCCTTCGCCTCCTGCCAGCAGTGGGAGGCCGGCTTCTACACCGCCTACAAGGACCTGGCGGCCCAGGACCTCGACCTGGTCGGCCACATGGGCGACTACATCTACGAGTACGGCATCGGCGCCACCGGCGGCCAGCGCAGGACGCCGCTGTCGGCCGCGCACAACGCCGCCGTGATGACGCTCTCGCAGTATCGGCTGCGCTACGCGCTCACCAACTCCGACCCCGACCTCCAGGCCGCCCGCGCGGTCGCGCCCTGGTTCTTCATGGTCGACGACCACGACGTCGAGGACAACTGGGGCGCCGACCTGTCGCCCACCCGCATGGTGCCGGAGAACTTCCTGCGCCGCCGCGCCGCCGCCTTCCGCGCCTACTTCGAGAACCAGCCGGTGCGCCCCTCGACCCTGCCCGAGGGCCCCGACATGTCGCTGCACCACCGGCTCCGCTACGGCCGGCTGGCCACCTTCCACATCCTCGACGAGCGGCAGTTCCGCAGCCCCGCCAACATCACCCAGCGCCTCGACCCGAACCGCACCATGCTCGGCCACGAGCAGGAACGCTGGCTCGCCGACGGCCTGGCCTCCTCCCGCAGCACCTGGAACCTCATCGCCAACCAGGTCCAGATGTTCCAGCTCGACCGGCTCACCGACCCCGGGCTCCAGCAGCTCAACCCCGACACCTGGGACGGCTACGCCGCCGGCCGCGACCGCCTCTGGGCCGAGATCGCCCGCCGCCGCGTCTCCAACCCGGTGGTCATCACCGGCGACGCGCACGTCAACTGCGCCGCCGAGCTCAAGGCCGACTGGGCGAACCCCGACTCCGCGACCGTCGGCGTCGAGTTCATGGGCACCTCCATCAGCTCCGGCGGCAACGGCGCCGACATGACCGCCGGAGGCCAGGAGTGGCTGGCCGCCAACCCGCACCTGAAGTTCTTCAACAGCCAGCGCGGATACGTGCGCTGCACCCTGTCCCGCGACCTCCTGCGGACGGACTTCGTGGTCGTCGACCGGGTCACCACGCCCGGCGGCGGCGCCTCGGTCCGCAGGTCGTTCGCCGTCGAGTCCGGCCGCCCGGCCCTCCAGGACGTGTGAGGCCCCGATGAGACACCTACGGATCGCCGCCGCGACCGCCCTCGCCCTCGGCGCGCTCGCCGTCCCCGCCACCGGCGCCCCGCGCCTGCCCGCCACCCCCGCCGGCCAGGTGCTGGTCGTCCAGGCCGGCCTTCAGGACTCGGTACGGCCCGCCGACGCCCGTGACACCCGGGACCTCGACACCTTCGCCCGCCGCCTGGCCGGGAAGGTCCCCGCCGCGCCCGACGCCCTGGTGCTCACCGAGGTGCTCGGCCCCGGCGCCCGCCGCCTGGCCACCAAGCTCAGCCAGGCCACCGGCTACCGCTACCGCGTCATGGCCGCCGGGGAGCGCACGGCCTTCCTGCCGGACGGCGCCGTCCGCGAGAACGCCGTCATCCTCAACACCGACACCATGCTCGCCGAACAGCCCGGCGGCTTCCACCGCGTCCAGGACGAGGACCAGGCGTACGTGGCCGCCGCCCGGCGTGACGGGACGCTGCGGGTGCCGCTGCTCGCCGCCCACCCCGGCGGCGACCCGGCCACCGCCGTGCCCCAGCTCGCCGACCGCTTCCCGCGCGCCCGAGGCCAGATCACGGTGCTCGGCGGCGACTTCCGGGCGGGCCGCTGCGCCACGCCGAGCAAGGACCAGGCGGCCGGCTGCGCGCCCCAGGCGTTCTGGTCGAGCCTGACCGGGCCCGGGGCGTACAGTGACGCGCTCTTCGACAAGGGCGACGCGCACGCGCGGCCGCTCACCGGCTACCTGTTCGCCCGCGGCGACGTGCTGGCGGCGGGCTACGACCGCGACCTGCCGGACGTGGCCGCCTGCAAGGCGGCCTTCGACGCCGGGCGGTCCGGGACCGCGCCGCCCGCGTGCCGGTCCGACTACTACGCCGACGCGCCGTTCAGCTGGGCGCTGCTCGCGGCCGGGCGGGACGTCCAGCAGGCGGTGACGCCCGCCCGCATCGCGCTCGACCACTGCGAGCTGGCCGTCCGCGTCGCCGACGTGGTGGTGCGGGCCGTCAACAACACCGGCGAGCCGGTGTCGCTGCCCGTCACCGTCGACGCCCCGGCGCCGCTCGCGGCCACCGCCCCGGCCGCGCTCGACGTGCCCGCCGGGCAGGGCGGCGGCGTCGTGGTCAAGGTCACCGCGCCCCGCGACACGCCGCCCGGCGAGCACCGGCTGACGGTCCGGGCCGGCTCCGAGACCACCGAGGTGCCCGTCACCGTCACCGAGACCTGCTCCGAGCCCGCCGTGTACGCCACCAGCTTCCACGCGGGCAACGGGCCCGAGCTGGCCGTGGACGGCGACATCGCGACGTTCTGGCACTCGGAGTATCAGCCGCTCACCCCGCTGCCGCAGTCGATCACGCTCAACCTGGGCGAGACCAGGCAGGTGAGCGCGCTGGACTACCAGCCGCGCTTCGACGGCAACCTGAACGGCACCATCCTCGACTACCACGTCTACGTCAGCGCCGACGGCAGGGAGTTCACCAAGGTCGCGAGCGGGTCGTGGGCACTGGACGCCCGGCTCAAGACGGCCGACTTCCCCGCCGTGACCGCCCGTTACGTACGGCTGGAAGGGACGCGCGGGCACAACGGCCAGTACCTGTCGGCGGCGGAGATCACGCCCCGATAGCTGCGAATAGTTCGCAATTGCTAGATTGGTGCGAGCTATGCGGCAGGGCGGACCCGTCCGCCCTGCCGCGCCGTACCACTCTGGAAGGTCCTCGCATGCGCTACTGGCTCGCCGGTCTGCTGCTCCTGGCGACGGGCTGCGCGGCGGCGCCCGCCCCGCAACCCCAAGCCGCCGGCAAGCACGTCACCATCGAGAACTGCGGCCGCACCCTCACCTTCGACAAACCGCCGAGCAAGGTCGTCACCGGCTACCACCCCGCCCTGGAGACGCTGCTCGCCCTCGGGCTCCAGGACAAGGTCGCCGCCCGCACCAACTTCACCGAGCTCGGCCCCGACGGCTTCCTGCCCGGCCAGAAGCAGCACTACGACGCCATCCCCGAGATCTCCAGCACGATCATGCTGCCGCAGAAGGAGATCATGCTGTCGCAGGGCGCCGACTTCGTCCTCGACAACAGCATGGCCAGCTTCGACGCCGCCGGCGGCTACGCCACCGTCGAGGAGCTCGACGCCGCCGGCGCGCCCGTCTACATCATGGGCGGCTGGTGCAGCCCGCAGGAACAGCTCGAGTTCACCGTCGAGGACACGCTCACCGACCTGCGCAACCTCGGCAAGATCTTCGGCGTCGAGGAGCGGGCCGAAGCCGTCGTCGCCGACCTCCAGGCCCGGCTCGACGACGTCCGCGACCGGGTCAAGGACCTGCCGCCCAAGCGCGTGCTCGCCACCGACGGCGGCGAGGGCCCGGTCAACGCCTTCGGCGGCGCCGGCATCATGAACCAGCTCATCACCCTGGCCGGCGGCGTCAACGTCCTCGCCGACGTCAAGGCCGACTACACCGAGGTCAGCGTCGAGAAGGTCGCCACCTCCGACCCCGAGGCGCTGCTCGTCCTCGACTACGCCAACCTGCGCGGCGAGAACATGCCCGCCGCCAAGGCCAAGGCCGACCTCGCGTACGGCATGACCAAGGGCAGCCCGCTCGCCGCGAAGAAGGAGTTCCTGCCCGTCCCCGCCGCCGCCGCGCACCCCGGCTACCGCAACGTCCTGGCCGTCTTCGACATCGCCCGGCACCTGCACCCCGAGGCGTTCAAGGAGTGAGCACCGAGGCGTTGACCGCCGCCCCGCCCACCGGCCGGCGGCGTACCGGATTCTCCCTGCTCGTCCTCGGCCTCGTCGCCGCCATCGTGGTGGCCACACTGCTGTCAGTCGGCATCGGCGCCGTCCCCGTCGGCGTGGCCGAATGCTGGGGAATCATCGTGAACCGGCTGATCCCCGGCGCCGTCGAGCAGACCTGGACCGCCGCCCAGGAACAGATCGTCTGGACCTACCGGCTCCCGCGCGCCCTCCTCGCCCTGCTCGTCGGCGCCGGACTCGCCGTCGTCGGCGCCGTCCTCCAGGCCGTCGTGCGCAACCCGCTCGCCGACCCGTTCCTGCTCGGCGTCTCCTCCGGCGCCTCCTTCGGCGCCGTCGTCGTGCTCATCGCCGGGCCCACCGTGCTCGGCGGCCTCTCCCTGCCGACCGCCGCCTTCCTCGGCGCGCTGCTCGCCCTCGCCCTCGTGTACGCGCTGGCCCAGCGCAGCGGACGCCTCACCCCCGCCCGGCTCGTGCTGGCCGGAGTCGCGCTCGCCTACCTGTTCCAGGCGCTCTACAGCTTCGTCCTCCAGCAGGCCCAGAGCGGACGCGCCGCCCAGCAGGTGCTCTTCTGGCTCATGGGCAGCCTCGGCGGCGCCCGCTGGGAGAACCTGCCCCTCCCCGCCGCCGTCATGATCATCGGCCTCGCCCTGCTCCTCGTGCAGCACCGCGGCCTCAACGCGCTCACCGCCGGCGAAGAGACCGCCCTCTCCCTCGGCATCCCCGTACACCTCTTCAGAGCCCAGCTCTTCGTCATCACCTCACTGCTCGTCGGCGTCATGGTCGCCGCCACCGGCGCCATCGCGTTCGTCGGCCTCATCGTGCCGCACGTCGCCCGCATGCTCGTCGGCGCCGACCACCGGCGCATGCTCCCGGTCACCGCCCTGCTCGGCGCCGTCTTCCTCCAGCTCGTCGACCTCGCCGCCCGCACCATCAGCGCACCCCAGGAACTCGCCCTCAGCATCGTCACCGCCGTGCTCGGCGTGCCGTTCTTCCTCTGGCTGCTGCGGAGGCGCGCATGAAACTCACCGTCTCCGGCGTCCGCGTCGCCCTCGACGGCCGCCCCATCGTCCAAGGCGCCGACCTCGAAGTAGGCGAACGCGAACTCGTCGGCCTCATCGGGCCCAACGGCTGCGGCAAATCCACCCTCCTGCGATCCGTCTACCGCGCCCTGCGCCCCACCGCCGGCCTCATCGCCGTCGACGGCGACGAACTCACCCGCCTCCCCTCCCGCGAAGCCGCCCGCCGCGTCGCCGTCGTCCCCCAGGAAACCCCCGACGACCTCGACTTCACCGTCTCCGAAGTCGTCCACATGGGCCGAACCCCACACAAACGCGCCCTCGACCGCACCACCCGCGACGACGACCGCATCTGCGCCGACGCCCTCGCCCGCACCGGCATGGCCCACGCCGCCGACCGGCGCTATGCCGTCCTGTCCGGCGGCGAGAAACAGCGCGTCCTCATCGCCCGCGCCCTCGCCCAGCGCAGCGGGCTGCTCCTCCTCGACGAGCCCACCTCACACCTCGACATCCGGCACCAGCTCGAAGTCCTCCACCTCGTACGCGAACTCGACGTCAGCACCCTGGCCGTGCTCCACGACCTCAACCAGGCGGCGGCGTACTGCGACCGGCTGTACGTGATGTCGGCCGGCCGTATCGTCGCCGGCGGGCCGCCGGGCGAGGTGCTCACGGCGGAGCTCATCGAGGAGGTGTTCGGGGTGCGCGCCTCACTGGTGCGCATGAACGGCTCCCTCGGCTTCGTCTTCGACCGCCTCCCCTGACGGCGCGGCCCTCACCGGGAGGCGCTTCGGGCGGGACGGCGCGGCCCTCACCGGGCCGGGAACAGCGCGGCCCTCACCGGGGGGCGCTTCGCGCCCGACGGGTTCGGGCTGTGTCCAGTGGGGGAGCCGAGCTCCCCCACACCCCCTTGGCAAGGGGCCTCCGGCCCCCTGCACCCCCGAGCGCCGCGCGACCGCCGCATGGCACACCGCCTGGGCGGAGAGCCGCTGGCACAGTGCACCGCGGCCTTTGAAGCACCGGCGGAGACGGGCGGGCGCGGTCCGGATGGATTGGCCGCCCCCAAGGCTGGCCGCCTCCCAAGGGGGCCGCCCCGAGGGCCGGTCGACCTGGAGGCCGGTACCGGCTCAGGCGGGGTCGGGGTCGGAGGCGGGGGCGGGGTCGGGGGCGGGGAGGGGGATGGATGCTAGCCGGGGCGGGTCGGCCACGATGGCGATGGCGGTGATGCGGTCGTCGGTGACCGCGAAGGAGATGATCGAGAGCGGCGTCCCGTCCTCGCGCCACGAGACGTACCCGGGGAGGCCGTTGACGAGGACCGCCCGGTGGCGGGCGACGGCGCCGGAGAACAGCCGGGCGCCGGAGGCGACGGCGGTGGCGCCGAGGGTGACGACCTCGCCGCCGGGGGTGTCGACCGTCAGCCTCACGTCCGGGTCGAGCACGCGCAGCAGCGCCTCGAAGTCGCCGTCCGTGACGGCCTCACGGAAGGCCTTGATCACCCGCCGCTGCTCGCGCCGGGCGAGCATCGGCCGTTCGGCGGCCCGTACCTTCCTGCGGGCGCGGCTGGCGATCATCTTGGTGGCGTCGGCCGACTTGCCCAGGATCTGCCCGATCTCGGCGAACGGCACCGCGAACAGGTCGTGCAGCACGAACGTCAACCGCTCGCCGGGCCCGAGCACGTCCAGGACGACGAGCAGCGCGAGCCCCACCGAGTCGGCGACCGACACGGTCTCGCCGGGCTCGTCGCCGTCGTCGACGGTGATCACGAGCTCGGACAGCCCGTCCCCGTAGGTCGCCTCGGGGCGGGTCCGGCGGGACCGCAGGACGTCCAGGCTGATCCGGCCGACCACGGTGGTGAGCCAGCCAGGCAGGTTCGCGATGGCCGTCGTGTCCTGGCGGGCCAGCCGCATCCACGCCTCCTGGACCACGTCCTCGGCGTCGGCGTGCGAGCCGAGCACGCGGTACGCGACCGCGCCCAGCCGGTCGCGCTCGGCCTCGAAGGCCGCGGCCAGCAGGTCCGTCCGGCTGGTGTCAGTCATCCTGTGGCGTTCCTCGGGTCGGCTTGCTGGTGGGTCATGGGCGGCGCTGCTGGCGGAGGGAGATCCGGTTGCCGTCCGGGTCCACCGCCTCGATGCGCACGCCGAACGGATAATCCTCCGGCTCGGGCTGGTCGAATGTCACGCCCCGCCGGCGGAACACCTCGAAATCCTTCCGCAGATCGTCCGACTCGAGGATGAGCAGGCCCGCCTCGGCGTCCGGCTGCTTCTCGACCGGCTGCCCGGCGTGCGGCCAGAGGAGGAGCTGCACCGGGCTGTCGGCCACGGCCACGGTGAGGAAGCGCCCCTCCGGCCCCGGGAAGTCGATGCGCTTCTCCAGGCCGAGCCCTTCGGTGTAGAACGTCAGCGCCCGGTCCTGGTCGGTGACGGGGATCGTCACGTACATGATGTTCGTCAGCATTCCGGTGTCCCATCTCGTCGTCGGCCCGCGTCCGCGGCCGTTGCCCGTATGACGGGGAGGGGCGCCGGAAGGTAACAAGGCGGGGGAGTGTCCGAGCGTCTCAGTTCTTGGCGGGTGACGGGTAGAGGTCTTCGGCTCCCACCAGGACGATGCCCGGATCGGAGGCGGCGCGGGCCCGGAGTTCGGTGGTGAAGCCCGTGGCGCTGTAGAGCAGGAGGCGGGCGGTCGCGGCGCCGGGCCGGTTCTGGGCGGTGAGCAGGGCGCGGATGCGGGTGAGCCGGTCAAGGTGGCCGAGGCCCATGACGTCGCCCCATTTGACCTCGCCGATGCCGAGCAGGGGTTGCCGGTCGTCCTCGTCGAGGCCGTGGGCGACGACGTCGAGTTCGTGGCTGGTGCGGGCGGAGGGGTCGTTGACGGTGCCGGATCCGACCCGGTGCGGGAAGTCGCCCAGCAGGCTCTCGGGCGCGTAGTGGCGTGTCCAGTGGCGGCACAGGTGCTCGAAGTGCGGGCCGAGCACGTTCGCGGTGAAGCGCCGTTGCGAGCGCTGCCACAGGCGGGAGGCGTCCCTGGTGTGTTCCAGGTCGGACCAGATCGGGCGCATCACGGCGTGGTGGAAGGTGATCAGAGGCTCGGCGATGCGGAAGCTCGAGCGGTTGTCCTTGAAGACGTCGGGTTCGCGGCTGACCAGGCCGCAGTCCTCCAGCACGGTGAGCGGGTGCGCGAGGTCGCCGGACTTGCGGCCCATGAACGAGGCGATGCCGCCGCGGGTGGTGTTGCCTGCCGCGATCGCGGCGAGGACGGAGTGGTAGAGCGCCGTGTCGCGCAGGTCGGGCTCGTCGGCCAGGAGGTAGCGGGCCTCGCGGAAGAGCGGGCTGGTGGGGGACAGGACGGTACGCACCACCCAGGCGTCGAAGTCGTCCGGCCCGGCGGGCGTGTCGTCCCTGGCGAACTCCCGGCGGTAGGCGGGGGTGCCGCCGACGATGGCGTTCAGCTTGAGCGCGGTGCGCGCGTCGGTCGCGCCCCAGAACTCGGCGGCGAGCTGATGGTCCAGAGGCGGGACGACGAGCTCCAGGGCGGCTCGGCCCCGCAGCGGGGCGCTGCCGCTCAGCAGCCGTCCCATGAACGACATGGCGGAGCCGCACAGCAGCAGCCTCGTGCGGCTCGCGTCGCGTTCGCCCCGTAGCGGAGCGAGGGCGTTCTGGATGATGGAGGGCAGCCGGGGATTGGCTCTGGCGAGGTAGGGGAACTCGTCGATGACGACGGGGACGACCCTGTCGCGCCCCAGCGCGAGAAGCGCGTCGACGACGTCGCCCCAGTCCTGGAAGGCCAGCGGCGCCGGAGCTCCGAGATGCTGGGAAAGTGCCGCTCCGATGCGGTGGAGTGATTCGCCGTCCGTGGCTTCCTCGGCCGCGTGGTAGAAGCCGCCGGTGGCCTGACACAGGGCTCTGAGCAGGAAGGTCTTGCCCTGACGGCGCCGTCCGGACACCACGCCGAGTGACGCCCCGGGCGAGTCGTCCGTCGCGAAGGTCGTGAGGGCGGCCCACTCGCGCTCACGGTCGAACATCTCGGCGGGCTTCGGCAGCGACACCGTGCCATCTCCTCGCAGTTATGATAAGTGCAATTATCATAACTGTACTCATGTCGAAGTCCGGGTCAGGTGGACTTCTGGCCGTCGAGGGATTCGCGGAGGATGTCGGCGTGGCCGGCGTGCTGGGCGGTTTCGGCGATGACGTGCAGGAGGACCAGGCGGACGCTGCGCACGGCGCCCGGCTGGTGCCAGGGGGCTTCGGGCAGCGGGTGGGTGGCCGACAGCGAGGGGACGGCGGCGACGATCTCCTCGGTGCGGGCGGCGACCTCCTCGTAGCGGGCCAGGATGCTCGCGAGCGTGTCGCCGGGCAGCATCCGGAAGTCGTTCTGGTGGTCGATCATCCACTGCGGGAACTCGCGGGCGGTGCCGGCGGCGATGTCGGCCCAGGTGACGCCGTCGGGCAGGTCGTAGCTCATGGCCGACGGGCCGTCGGTCGCGAAGCGCAGCCACTGCTCCTCCATGGCGGCGACGTGCTTGATCACGCCGCCGAGGCACAGGGCGCTGACCGTGGGGCGTTCGGCGAGCTGCTCGTCGGTCAGGCCGCGGACGGTGGCGGTCAGGGCGGAGCGGGCGGCGGCGAGCTCGGCGAGGAGGTCGGCGCGCTCGGCGTCAAGAGTGGGGGTCGCGGGAGTGGGCATGGTGGTGGACCGGCCTTTCGGTGGGTGGTTCTCGGTACGGGGTCAACAGTCGCAGCAGTACAGGCCAGGGTGTGGCCGCTATTTGGGGCACCATGGAGAACATGCCGAAGACTTCAGCGCGACTGCTGGCGTTGCTCTCGCTGCTGCAGGCGCGCCGCGACTGGCCGGGGGCGCTGCTGGCCGAGCGGCTGGACATCAGCCCGCGGACCGTACGGCGGGACGTCGACCGGTTGCGGGAGCTCGGCTATCCGATTCTCGCGATCAAGGGGCCGGACGGCGGTTACCGGCTCGACGCGGGGAGCGAGCTGCCGCCGTTGCTGTTCGACGACGAGCAGGCCGTGGCGCTGGCGATCGCGCTTCAGGGGGCCGCCAGGTCGGGGGCGGGGATCGAGGAGGCGGCGGCGCGGGCGCTGCACACGGTCCGGCAGGTGATGCCCGCTCGGTTGCGGCACCGGATCGACACGTTCCAGGTCACGGCCGCCGACGCGGTCCGGCCGGAGACGCGGGTGGACAGCGGGGTGCTCATGACGCTCAGCGCGGCCGTGCACGCCCGCGAGGTGCTGCGGTTCGACTACAGGAGGCGGACCGGCGAGCGCGATCCTGGGCCGGCGCGGCGCGTGGAGCCGCATCATCTCGTCACCTGGGGCGGGCGCTGGTATCTCGTCGCCTGGGATCTCGACCGGGGCGACTGGCGTACGTTCCGGGCGGACCGGATCACGCCGCGCGTCCCGGCGGCGGGGCCCCGGTTCACGCCGCGCGCGTTGCCCGGGGGTGACGCGGCGGCGTTCGTGGCGGGCAGGTTCCGGGGGGCCGGCGGGCCGGGTGACTGGCCCTGCCGGGGCGAGGTGATCCTCGGCCTGCCGGCCGCCGAGGTGTCGCGGTTCGCCGGTGAGGCGCTCGTGGAGGAGCTCGGGCCGGACCGCTGCCGGGTCGTGCTGGGTTCGTGGTCGTGGCCGGGGCTGGCGGCGGCGCTCGGCAGGTTCGACGCCGACATCGAGGTGGTGGGGCCCGCCGAGCTCAGGGACGCGTTCGCCCGGCTGGCCCGCCGCTACGCCGCCGCCGCGGCCGGCCCGGGAGCGGGCCCGGAGGTCAGTGGCCCGCCGACTCCAGCGGGGCCGAGGCGGGGGACTCGCGCAGCCGCCGGACCTTGAGGGCGCCGCCCCACCGGGAGATCGCCTCGTCGTCGGCGAACGCCATCGCCCGCATCATGTTGCCCCCGTCCGTGGCCTCGACGGCGCGGCGCAGGCGGGCGCGGAGCGGGCCGGGCAGGCGGGACGTGCCGGCCTCGACGGTGTCGCCGTAGTGCGGGGCGTAGCCGACCCCGGCGAACCCGGTGCGCCTCAGCAGCGTGGGCAGCGTGTCGGACGAGTAGAACATCAGGTGGTTCTTGGTGAAGCCGCTCCACGCCGACCCGTACGCCTTCAGGAGCAGGGAGCGGGCGTTGACGGTGAGGATGAGCAGCACCCCGCCGGGAGCGAGCAGGCTGCGGAAGCGGGTGAAGTCGTCCAGCGGGCGGGGCAGGTGGGCGAGCACCGACCAGAGGGTGATGACGTCGAAGCCGCCCTCGGCGATCTCGGGCACGTCCTCGGGCGCGCCGTAGAACGCGCGGGCCTTGGTGAGGCGTTCGTTGGCCTGGGCGACGGAGTCGGGTGAGAGGTCCACGCCGTAGGCGTCGAAGCCGCGCTGTTCGGCGAGCTCCAGGAAGAGGCCGGCGCCGCAGCCGAAGTCGAGCAGCCGCCTGCCTTCGCCCGCGTCCAGGATGGGGGAGAACGCCTGCATGGTGAGGGTGTAGCGGCGTTGCCGGTTGGCGGCGTACTTGCCGGTCAGGAACTTGCTGTAGCCGGTGGCGTACAGGTCGCCGAGGCGTTCGGGGCGGATGTTCGGGTTGCGGTAGAGGAAGCCGCAGGAGGGGCAGCGGACGACGCGGTAGCGCCACTTCTCGCCGGCGGGCCGGAAGAGCGGCTGCTGGCGTTCGTCGCCGCACATCATGCAGGCGAGGAACTCCTCGATCTCGCCCAGCGGCAGGTCGGCCTGGTAGTCCTCCAGCGGCAGGACGGGCGCCCGGCGCAGTCGCCAGCGCCACTGCGCCTCGCGGACGAGGCGTTCGCCGGGCCGGACGTAGACGCGCTGTCCCCAAGGGACGCGGTCGTAGCGGGTGCCGTACGCCAGCCGGCCGAGAACTCGCCGTGCAGAGACCATCACATACCCCTAAGCAGCCGAATGCCGCAGGTATTGCCTCGCCTCCTTCCGACTATTCCATCGCAATCCCCAAATGAACACCGAGAACGACCGCCGCGCGGGCCGGAATGGGTGGCGGATTCATGACAAGTCCGGTTCCAGCCACGCCGATCTCATGGACACCGGCAGATCGCGCCCCTTAGGAATTATTCGGTAGTTGGGCTTACCACATGCGTTGGAGGACGGTCGAATGTCTGGTTTGGGGCGATGGCGCCGAGGGGCGGTGGTGGGCGTCTCGGCGGTTCTGGCCGTGTCGGCGCTCAGCGCGCCGGGCGCGCGAGCCGAGAGTGTCCCGGCGGCCACCGCGTTAGGCGCCGCCGACGAGATCACCTTGATCACCGGTGACCGGGTGCGGGTGCGGGCGGTCGACGGCGGCCACCGGACGGTGGCGGTCACCCCGGCGCCGCGCGCGGACGGGCACGTCCCGGCGTTCCGGACGCTGGAGTCGGACGGCGAGCTGACCGTGATCCCGGACGACGTGGCGGCCCTGGTGCCGGACCGGCTGGACCCGGCGCTGTTCAACGTCACCGACCTGGCCAGGGACGGATACGGGGCGACGATCCCGCTGATCCTCACCTACCGCGACAGCGTGCCGAAGGCGGCGCTCCCGGCCGTCAAGCAGGCCCGCACGCTGGAGAGCATCGGCGGCGCCGGCGTGGAGCTGGCCGCCTCGGAGGCGGCCAGGCTCGGCGCCGAGCTGGTCAAGCTCGCCGGGGCCGGTCCCGCGGCCCGCGGGGCGGGACCGCTGGCGGCGGTGGAGAAGATCTGGCTCGACCGCAAGGTGGAGCCGTCGCTGGAGCACAGCGTGCCGCAGATCGCCGCGCCCGAGGCGTGGGCGGCGGGCTTCGACGGCACGGGCACGACCGTGGCCGTGCTCGACACCGGCGTGGACGGCCGGCACCCCGACCTGGCCGGCAAGGTCGCCGACCGGCGCGACTTCACCGGCGAGAACGCCACCGGCGACCCGCACGGCCACGGCACCCACGTGGCGAGCACGATCGCGGGCAGCGGCGCGGCCTCCGAGGGCCGGGGCAAGGGCGTGGCGCCGGGCGCGACGGTGGTCGACGGCCGGGTGCTCGACGGCGAGGGCAGTGGCCAGCTCTCGTGGATCATCGACGGCATGGAGTGGGCGGCGGGCGAGAAGCGCGCCGGCATCGTCAACATGAGCCTCGGCAGCCCGGAGCCGGGCGGCCCGCTCACCGAGGCCGTCGGCGCGCTGACGCGCCAGTACGGCACGCTGTTCGTGGTCGCGGCGGGCAACGACGGCTGTGACGGCTGCGTCGGCACGCCCGGAGACGCCCCCGAGGCGCTGACCGTCGGCGCGGTCGACCGCGAGGACAAGCTCGCCGGCTTCTCCAGCCGGGGCCCGATCGCGGCGACGCTCGCGGTCAAGCCGGACGTGACCGCGCCGGGCGTCGGCATCGTCGCGGCCCGGACCGGCGGTACCGCCCAGGACCGGCCGTACACCCCCATGTCGGGCACCTCGATGGCGACGCCGCACGTGGCAGGGGCGGCGGCGCTGTTGCGGCAGGCCCGGCCCGGCATCACCGGCGCCGAGCTGAAGGCGCTGCTGATGGGCACGGCGAAGCCGGGCCAGGACATCGCGGCCGACGCGCAGGGCAACGGCCGGATCGACGTGGCCGCGGCGATCAAGGGCACGGTCCTGGCCTCGACCGGCTCGGCCGGGTTCGGCAAGGTCAAGCCGGGCGAGACGAAGACCGCCACCGTCGCCTACCGCAACCTCGGGCAGACGCCCGTGGAGCTGGACCTGGCGGTCAGCGGCCCCTTCACCGTGGAGCCGGCCAAGCTCACCGTGCCCGCCGCCGGGACGGCGGAGGCCACGGTGACGCTGAAGGGCGACACCCCCGCCCTGCTGCGCGAGCACCTCACCGCGACCGCCGCCGGCGGCGCGACCGTGCGCACGCTGCTGGCGGCGAGCGTCGAGCCCAAGCGCGTCGAGCTGCGGGTACGCGGCATCGCCCGCGACGGGCGCGACGGGCGCGGCGGCTTCACCGTGCTCAACCTGGACGAGGGCACGCTCGCCGGGCGCGTGCTGCCCGGCGACCCGGCCCAGCCGTGCACCGAGCAGAAGTACGGCCAGGGCACCTGCCTGCTGGTGACGCCCGGCACGTACTCCGTTCTCGGCCACATCTGGACCATGCCCGCCGGCCAGGACAGCACGTCGGGCGGCAAGCCGCTGCACGAGAGCCTCGTCGGCGACCCCGAGATGGAGATCACCGAGAACACCGAGGTCGTGCTCGACGCCCGCAAGGCCGTCGAGGTCAATATCAAGACCCCTGACCACCGCACCAAGCGCAACGTCGGGGCCGCGGCCCAGCTCATGTGGTACCGCGCCGCGGACAAGGGCACGGCGCTGCGCGGCGGCACCCACATCTCGCCCGGCGGCCAGATCGAGGAGCGGCTGTTCGTGCAGCCGACGAAGAAGGTCACCAAGGGCACGTTCGCCGTGGCCACCCGGTGGCGGCTGGAGGCTCCTGCGATCACGCTGAGCGCCCCCGGCCTCGACCTGGAGCCCTTCTACTACGACCCGGTCCACTTCAGCGACTTCTCCACCGACTACCCGCGCCTCGACGGCACCGCCCTGCTGATGGCGGCCGACGCCGGCCGGGGCAGCGCCGAGGAGATCGCCCGGGCCCGCCTGCGCGGCAAGCTCGCCGTCATCCGCCGCACCCCCGGCGTGCCCGTGTCCACCCAGTCGAACGCCGCCGCCGCGGCCGGGGCCAAACTGGTCGCCATCTACAGCGACACGCCCGGCTCCGACGTCAGCTCCGGCGGCAACGGCGTCAAGCTCGCCGTCCCGACCGTCCGGCTCAGCCACGAGGAAGGGCTCAAGCTGGTCGAACGGCTCAAGCGGCTGCCCGTGCCGGTGCTGGCCAAGGGCATCGTCGCCAGCCCGTACGCCTACGACCTGTATCTGCGCGAGGTCGGCCGGGTGCCCGGCTCGCTGGACTACGTGGTGCGCGCCAAGTCGCTGGCCAGGGTGGAGACCGACTTCCGCAGCCAGCTCGCCGACGACGTGACGGTCAACGAGGCCCGCTACGTCTTCGAGCCGTGGGACACCTTCGCCATCACCACCAACCGCCCGCTGGCCAAGGCGCCGCGCACCCGCGTCGACTACGTCAGCCCGGGCGCCGACCTGCGCTGGACCACCAGCGCCGGGACGCCGGAGCGGCACTACAACAGCATGTGGCCGCACCCCGACACCCCGTACGTCACGCTGACGCTGCCCGGTTTCGCCACCTTCGAGGCGGGCCAGAAGGTCAGCCGGAGCTGGTTCCGGCATCCGCTGCTGCCCGGCACCAACCCGCGCAACCCGTTGCGCCGCGACGGCGACCGGCTGTCGATCTCGATGCAGGGCTTCGTGGACGCCGACGGCAACTTCGGCGACACGTACACGAGTGACTTCGAGCGCGGCATGAAGACCGACTTCCGGCTCTACCAGGGCGAGACGCTCGTCACGCAGACGAACTACCTGCCGACGGGCACCGTCGACCTGCCCGCCGAGCAGGCGTCCTACCGGATCGAGTACGACGTGCGCAACGAGGCGGAGTGGGCCAGGCTGTCCACCCGGACGAAGGGCGTGTGGACGTTCGGCTCGGCGCACACGGCGGACACGACCGTGATCCCGCTGCTCATGGCGAGCTTCGACGCCCCGGTCGACCTGAAGAACCGGGCCACGTCCACCAAGCTCGGCGTGCGGCTGTTCCACCAGGAAGGGGCCGAGCAGAGCGACGTCAAGGACGTGACCCTGGAGGTCTCCTACGACGACGGCGCCACCTGGAAGCCGGCCAAGCTGAAGAACAAGGGCGACAAGCGGTACGAGGCCAAGGTGGAGCGGCACCGGTCCGGGTTCGTCTCGCTGCGGCTGACCGCCGCCGACGTCCACGGCAACGGCGTCACGCAGGAGGTGATCAGGGCCTACGCGACGCGGTAGGAGCCGCCCGCCTCGGTGGGCACCGTCAGGATCCCGGACCCTGGATACCGGAGCCTGGCGGTGCCGCCGAGGTTGGAGGTCAGGCGGATCTCCGTCGGCCGGCCGCCGGCCCAGGTGACGCCGACGGTGAAGCCGCCACGCGCCCGCAGGCCGTCCACCGACCCGTCCGGCCAGGCGGACGGCAGCGCGGGCAGCACGTCGATGACGCCCGCGTGGCTCTGCAGCAACATCTCGGCCATCCCGGCGGTGGCGCCGAAGTTGCCGTCGATCTGGAACGGCGGATGCGTGTCCCACAGGTTGGCCAGCGTGCTGTCCTTGAGCTGCTCGGTCAGCATCCGCAGCGCGTGGTCGCCGTCACGCAGCCGAGCCCAGAAGCTGATCTTCCAGGCCTTGCTCCAGCCGGTGCCGCCGTCGCCGCGGGCGCCGAGCGTGACCCGGGCGGCCTCCAGGTGCGCGGGCTCGGTGAGCTGACGTCCCGGGTGCAGCGCGTACAGATGGGAGACGTGCCGGTGCTCGTCGTCCGGGTCGTCGAGGTCGGCCTTCCACTCCTGGAGCTGGCCCCACGAGCCGACGCGCACGCCCGGGTCGAGCCGGTCCAGCGCCGCCCGCAGCCGTTCGCGCAGCTCGCCGTCCGCGCCGAGCACGTCCGCCGCCTCCAGCGTGGAGGTGAACAGGTCCCACACGATCTGCTGCGGCATCGCGGCCCCGGCGGTGAAGCCGCCGTGCTCGGGCGAGTAGCTGGGGGAGACGACGAGCAGCCCGTCACGCGGGTCCGTCCGCAGGTTGGCCAGCCAGAACAGGGCCGCCTCGCGCATCGCCGGGTAGGCCCGCTCGCGCAGGAAGTCCACGTCGCCGCCGAACAGGTAGTGCTCGTACAGCTCGCGCACCAGCCAGCCGGCCGCGTCCGGCATCCAGAACGAGGTGGCCCAGTCCTGCACGCCGGTGAAGCCGAACGGGTTGGTGTTCTGGTTCACCACCCAGCCCTCGGTGCCGAACAGCTCCTTCGCGGTCCGCCTGCCGGGCTCGCGCAGCGCCTCGACGAAGGCGTGGTACGGCTCCGCGGTCTCGGCCAGGCCGGTGACCTGGGCGGGCCAGTAGTTCATCTGGAGGTTGATGTTGGTGTGGTAGTCGCAGTCCCACGGCGGCGTGTTGGACTCGTTCCAGACGCCCTGGAGGTTGGCGGGCAGCGAGCCGGGCCGCGACGAGGCGATGAGCAGGTAGCGCCCGTACTGGAAGTAGAGCGCCTGCAGCCCCCGGCACCGCCCGGCGAGCGCCTGGTCCGTGGGCACGTCGGGCAGCGGTTCGCCGAGGTCGAGCCGTACGCGGTCGAACAGCTCCCGGTGGTCGGCGACGTGCGCCCGCCGCAGTTCCTCCCACGGTGGCGCGCCGTCCACGGCCGCCGTCACCCGCGCGTGCGGGTCCGGCCCCCGGTAGTGCGGGTACGCGGGCGCGTAGTCGGTGCCGGCCGAGAACACGAACGTCGCGCCGTCGGCCCCGCTGACCGTCACGCACCCGTCCCCGTCGGTACGGGCGCCGCCGTCGGCGAGGACCTGGACCTGGCCCTCGTAACGCAGCCCGTTGCCCGGGAGCGCGCCCCGCACGACCAGCCGCCCGTCGCGTGCCGTGACCCGCTCGCAGCCGGGGTGCGCGCCGGCGAAACGCAGCGTGAAGCTCACGCGGCCCGGCCGGTCGGCGGTGATCCGCCCGGCGATCACCCCGGCCGGATGGCTGGCCAGGTACTCGCGCGTGAACGTGACCCCGGCGGCGTCCCGGTAGGTCACGGTGGCGACGGCGTCGCCGAGGTCGAGCGCGCGCCGGTAGCCGGCCGGCTCGGCGGGCGCGCCCGGCACGTCGAGCAGCAGCTCGCCGAAGGTCTGGTACGCGCCGAACCCGGTGGGCGGCGCGCCGAGCTCGGCCGCGACCTCCTCGGGCGGCAGGCTGCCGCGCTCGTCGATGTCCCGCTGGATCCTCTCGACGGCGCCGGGCCGGGGGTGCGGCCAGTTGCCCGACAGGTAGCCGTCCTCGCCGGGGCCGCCGGTCCACAGCGTCTTCTCGTTGAGCCGCAACCGCTCGGTCGCCACGGTGCCGTGGACGGTCGCGCCGAGCGCGCCGTTGCCGATGGGCAGCGCCTCGCTCTCCCAGGTCGCAGCAGGTCGGTCGAACCAGAGGATCACCGCCAAAGCCTAATCATTCTGCGTGAACCGCCCACTCTTGTCGGTGGCCTCCGCTACATTTCCGGTTCGTTGATCAAGAGCCCTGGAGGTCAGAGGATCGTGAACGCGGACCCAACCGCGTGGGAGCGGCGCAGCGTCACCCTCGTGGTGCCGCCCGTCCAGCCGCGCAAGCTGGCGAAGGTGCCCTTCGTCGAGCTGGCTGACGGACGCCTGCAGGGCGTCGTGTCGAGCGGATCGGACATCGGGCGGGTGTACGTGTCCTTCATCGCCGCCGGAACCCACGACTTCAACTGCAGCACCAACAACAACCGGCCCTGCGGCGGCCTCTACAGCTCGCCGTGCAAGCACCTGAACTCGCTGGTGGCCGAGGCGATCGTGCAGTACGGCGCCGGCCGCGTCGCCCGCTACCTGCGCGTCGACGGCGCCGAGACCGTCGAGACCAGCCACGACCTGATCAGGCGCCTGACCGGCGGGCACGAGCCGGGCTCGGCCGCCGTCGTGTTCAGCCGGTTCCTGCGCCACCTCGGCTACCTGGAGCTGCCGGCCGGCACCGCGCCGCTCGCCGAGATGCACTGGTTCCCCTCGACCGGGGCGGTGCGCTGATGCTGGACGTGCAACTCGGCGCGCTCGACGCCGGCCTGCCCCCGGGCGTCGAGGAAGCCCTCGACCTGGTCGCCGCCTTCGACGAGACGCTGGGCACCGGGCTCGGGCGGCTCAGCGAGCAGGGCGCCCAGGCGATCACCGGCCTGGCCGCCGCCGTGGCCGCGACCCCGCTCGGCGACCGGGCCGTCGAGGCCGCCGACAAGATCGCCACCGGCTCGGTCGCGGGCGACCACCTGACGATGCTCGCCGGGGCGCGTGCCGCGCTGCTCGGCGCCGTCGCCGACGCCCTGCTGGCCCGCTTCGACGAGGCGCTCGGCCGGACCCGGGCCTCCTGGGAGGAGCCCGCAGCCGGTCCGGTCGAAGCTCCGGAGAACCTGCTCGTCGGCTGCCGGTCCTGGCTGCACGAGGTGGCCATCACCGGCTGGCGCGGCGTCGGCCACGACCTCGTCGCCGCCTCCGACCAGGCGATCGAGGCCATGTTCGGCGAGCCCGCGCTGCGCCGGGCCGCCGTGCTGCTCGACGGGCTCGCCGCCGAGCTGCGCGCCTCCAGCCCCGTCGCCACGATGGAGAGGCTGCCGGAACGCCGCTGGGCCGACCTGTGGACCCGCGCCCTGATGCTCACCCAGCCCGGCCGCGCCGGCGCCGACCCCGGCGTCCCGGTGTCCGGGCGGCTGCTCATCCTCGGCGCCGACGTGCACGAGCACGCCACCGCCGTCCAGGTTCAGGTGCACGGACTGCTGGAGCCGAAGGACGGCGGCACGCCCCGGCTGGTGCGCACCGCGATCTCCGCCACCAAGGTCGACACCGTCGTCGGCCCCGCCGTGTGGGGCGTCCTCCAGGACTACCCGGCGCTGCTCGGCGCGCTGGCCAGGCATCTGTCGCTCGACCTCACCGACATGCCCCTGCTGGCCAGCGGCGACCTGCTGTGGGACGACGCCAAGGCCGCCGCGGGCGAGCTCGCCGCCCCGTTCGCCGTCGCCCGCGTCCAACTCGCCGGGGCGCTCGCGCCCGCCGGGCCGCCGATCGACCGGCACCCCGTGGCCATCGCCGAGCCGGTGTTCGTCGAGGGCTACAAGGCCGTCAAGGTGGACGAAGGGATCGAGTTCCGGCTCGGCGACCAGGCGATCGCCGTCACCACCGACCGGCTGCCCGGCTGCGGCCCGCTCACGCCCCAGCTCCTGGCCACCTCCACCGCCTGCATCGGCCTGCTGCGCTGGGACGGCCGCTGGCTGCTCCAGCCGCTCGCCGTCCAGTCGACGGTCAAGCGCCAGCAGGTCGCCGTGCACAACGGCGACTGGGCGCTCGGGCCCACCGACCCCAAGGTCGTCAAGTCGCTGGCCAGATCGGGCGACGCGGTGGCCGTACTCCGCGAACGAGCAGGACGGCTGCTGAGGAAATGACCGATACCCGCGCCGAGGAGAACCGGCGCCAGGTGCTGCTGTGGCGGCTGCTGGCCCGCGTGTTCGAGACCGACGAGCAGCCGGCGCTCGAAGCGGCCAGCGTGGCCGCCGTCGACGCGCTCGGGCTGCCGCCCGCGCTGCTCGACCCGTCGGTGTCCGTCGACACGCTGGTGCAGCGCTTCCCCGAGCTGGCCGAGGAGTTCCGCGGCCTGATGGCGCCCGGCGAGGACGACGAGGAGCCGCGCGACCGGGCCCGCACCGCCGCGCTGGCGTCCAAGCTGCTGCTCAACCTGTTCGCCACCGGCAGCGGCGACGTCTCCGCCACCAAACTGGCCGCCTGGCAGCAGGACGCCGGCTGGTTCGAGCAGGCGCTCGGCTGCGAGCCCGGCGAGCTGCGCGCCCAGCCCGGCCGCAACGGGCTCGGCGGAGTGCTCGCCGGCCTCGAAGGCGACCTGGTCAAGCGCATGCGGCTGCGCGAGGTGCTCGCCGACCCGGCGCTGTCGCGGCAGCTCACGCCCAGCATGTCGCTCATCGAGCAACTGCTGCGCGACAAGGACAACCTGTCGGGCGTCGCCCTGGCCAACGCCAAGGCGCTGATCCGCCGCTACGTCGACGAGGTCGCCCAGGTGCTGCGCACCCAGGTGCAGCAGACCAGCGCCGGCACCATCGACCGGTCGGTGCCGCCCAAGCGGGTGTTCCGCAACCTGGACATCGAACGGACGATCTGGAAGAACCTCACCAACTGGAGCCCCGACGACGAGCGGCTCTACGTGGACCGGCTCTTCTACAAGCACACCGCCAAGCGCACGGTCCCGGCCCGCATGATCGTGGTCGTCGACCAGTCGGGCTCGATGGTGGACGCGATGGTCAACTGCACCATCCTGGCCTCCATCTTCGCCGGGCTGCCCAAGGTCGACGTGCACCTGATCGCCTACGACCACCGGGCGCTCGACCTGACGCCGTGGGTGCACGACCCGTTCGAGGTGCTGCTGCGCACCCAGCTCGGCGGCGGCACCAACGGCATGGTCGCGATGAGCCTGGCCCGCCCCAAGATCATGGACCCGCGCAACACCGCGCTGGTGTGGATCTCCGACTTCTACGACAACCGGGACGTGCAGACCGAGTTCGAGTCGCTGCACCGCTCCGGCGTGAAGCTGATCCCCGTCGGGTCCGTCAGCAGCTCCGGACATCAGAGCGTCGACTCCTGGTTCAAGCAGAAGCTGAAGGACCTGGGCACGCCGGTGATCTCCGGCCACATCCGCAAACTCGTGTTCGAGCTCAAGAACTTCCTCAACTAGGAGAATCCCCGAATGACCGACGAGATGCTGCGCGCCCCCGCCGAGGTCAAGTACGCAGAGGAGCTCGACTGGCTGGAGTCGATCGACGACGGCCCCAAGCCGTTCTCCTGGCGGCTCAGCCCGCGCATGGTCCGCCTGTTCGTGCTCGGCTCCGAGCGCTCCGACGGCCTGGACCGGGAGATCGCGCAGAAGTGGTTCGGCGACCGGAGCTTCGTCGAGCGTGCCATCGTCACGCTGGCCTCCGACCGCGGCCTGCTCCTGATCGGCGACCCCGGCACCGGCAAGAGCTGGCTCGCCGAACTGCTCGCCGCCGCCATCTCCCGCAACTCCACGCTGGTCGTGCAGGGCACCGCGGGCACCACCGAGGACCACATCAAGTACTCGTGGAACGTCTCCATGGTGATCGCCAAGGGGCAGTCGCGCGAGTCGATGATCCCCTCGCCGATCATGACGGCGATGGAGCAGGGCGTGATCGGTCGCTTCGAGGAGCTGACCCGCTCCACCAGCGACGTCCAGGACGCGCTCATCTCCATCCTGTCGGAGAAGTACGTGTCCATCCCCGAGCTCGACGACGACAACATCGTCTTCGCCCAGCCCGGCTTCTCCATCATCGCCACCGCCAACAGCCGCGACCGGGGCGTCAACGACCTGTCGTCCGCGCTCAAGCGGCGCTTCAACTTCGTCCGCATCCCCGTCGTGACGAACAAGAAGAGCGAGGCGGAGATCGTCCGCTTCCGCACCACCGAGCTGCTGCGCCGCCACAACATCGACCTGGAGCTGCCGCCCACGCTGCTCGACATCCTGCTGCAGAGCTTCGCCGACCTGCGGGCCGCCGCCGCGTCCGCGCAGAGCGACGACGGCAAGCTGGAGTCGGCGCTGTCCACGGCCGAGCAGATCGGCGTGCTGGAGGACGCGATCCTGCACAGCAACTTCTTCGGCGACCGCACGCTCAGGGCCGAGACGCTGGCCGGCTCGCTCGTCGGGTCGCTGGCCCGGCGCACCCCCGAGGACCTGGCCATCCTCAACAAGTACTGGCACGGGGTCATCGAGCCGCGCAGCAAGAAGGACGGCGGCGAGTGGCAGGGCTTCCTCGAAGGCGGCCGCCAGGCCATCGCCACCCTGTCATGAGCCTCTTCGGCGCGCTGCGCGAGCAGCTCAACGATGCCGCCGAGATCTTCGCCGGGTCGCCCGGCGCCCTGTCCGAGATTCTCACGGGCATGGTCGACGACGTCGACCGGGCGCTGGGCGAGCGGCTGGAGATCTTCCCGGTGTGCCACCACTCGCCGGCCTCGGCCCTGGCCATGGCCAGGCGGCTGCGCGAGAAGCAGCCGCAGGTCATCTACCTGGAGCTGTGCGAGGACCTGCGTCCGCTCCTCGACGAGCTGCGGACCTGCAAGCTGCCGGTGGCGCTCCAGGCGTTCGCCACCGACCTCGACGGCTTCCCGGAGAGCTGGGGGCCGCTCAGCGTGGTCGCCCCCATCACCGAGGCGTCCGCCGAGTATCAGGCCATCGCCTACGCGCTCGACACGCCCGGCGTGGAGCTGGTGCTGGTCGACCGGTCCTCCGACCACGTCTTCCAGTGGCATCCCCGGGAGGAGCCCGGCAGGCCCGCCGAGGAGGCCGGCCTGCACGGCGACGCGGTCGGCGTCGAGATCGGCGACCTGCGGCCCCGCTTCGCCGAGCTGGAGGAGCACCTGCTGCATCACGGCAAGGTCCGCCACTGGTCCGAGTGGTGGGACCAGTACGTGGAGCAGCCGCTGTCCGGCGCGGACTACGACACCTACCGCCAGGTCATGGTGCTGATCGGCAGCCTGTTCAGGCGGCTGCGCCCGCACGACTCGGCCAAGCTCGACCGGGACGAGGACCGCGAGCGGTACATGTGGACGCGCATGCGCGAGCACCTGGCCGCGACCGGCGCCGCCCCCGAGCGCTGCCTGTACGTGTGCGGCGCCTTCCACGCGGCCAGCCGGGTGGAGGAGTTCGGCCTGGACGCGACGCGTACGGACTTCGACATCTCCCCGCGGACCGCCACGAACTGGCTGTACGGCCTCATCCCGTCCAGCCACTCGGCCATCGAGGCCCAGTTCGGGCTGGCCCCCGGGTCGGTGTCGATCGCCGCCGCCACGTACGCCAAGGCCGTCACGCGCGGCGGAGTCAAGCCATACGCGCTCAAGGGGCAGCCGTCGAGCAAGCGGCCCGCCAAGGCGAAGCCCGCCGCGCCCCTGGTGCCCGCCGACCAGCTCACCGGGTTCCTGTCCCGGCCGCCCGAGCGCGACCCGCTCGACGAGGCCGAACTGCTCGGCTGGTGCGTCGACATCGTCCGGCTGGCCCGGCGCAACGGCTACCTGTCCAGCACGGCCGACGCCATCGCCGTGTACGAGACGTCCATCCTGCTCGCCGGGATCCGGGGCAGGGCCAGGCCGACGCCGTACGACTTCCAGGACGCGGCCGTCACCTGCATCGAGAAGGACACCGTGCCCGGCCGCCGGGACGTGCGGCGGCTGTGCGAGATCCTGCTCGGCGGCGACCGGATCGGCGAGGTCGGCTACCAGTCGCTGCCGCCGCTCGCCCAGGACGTGTTCGAACGCCTGGAGCCGCTCGGCTTCGACATGAAGAAGCGGGCCGTGCACCGGGTGCTGCTCGACCTGAACGCCACCCCCGAGCTGCGGCCCTGCTCGCAACTGCTGTGGGTGCTGCGGCGGCTGATGCCCGACGACCACGCCGTGCGGCCCATCATGGGCAGCAGGCAGCTCGGCGAGCGCTCCATCCAGGAGAGCTGGGACGTCGCGCTCGGCCACCACCAGCGCGCGCTCATCGAGCTCGGCTACGAGGGCGTCACCGTCGAGCAGGTGCTGGAGCAGCGGCTGCGGCGCAGCGTGTGGGAGCCGAAGGCGACCGCCGCCGACGCGTTGCAGGCGGTCGAGGAGGCCATCCTGTTCCTGGGCGGCCGGCGCGTCGCCGACGAGCTCGGGGCGCGGGCCGTGGACCTGCTCGCCGCCGAGCGGAGCGTCGACGACGCGCCGGACGTGCTGCGGCGCATTCGGCGGCTGCTGGCCCACTACCGGGCCACCGAGCCGGCGCTGCCCGAGTGGTGCGAGCGGTTCGTGACCACCGGCTACGCGCAGTACTGCACGCTGCTGCCCACGGCGTTCGTGGCCGAGGACGTCGGGGTGCGGCAGGTGGCCGCCATGCTCGGGTTCCTGTCGTCGATGGAGAGCCTGGCGCTGTCGCTGGGCTGCGACCGGGCGCAGCTCGAACTGGCCGTGCGCCAGTCGCACCCGGAGACGCCCGGCAAGATCGCGCTGCTGTGGGCGGCCCAGTTCCAGCTCGGCGTGCTGGCGATCGCCGACCTGCGGGAGCGGTGTGCCGAGCTGCTGGACAACCCGCTGGTGGTGCCGTCGTTCCCGCAGTACCTGAGCGGGTTCGTGCAGGCGCTGGAGGCGGCTCCGGCGCTGACGCCGTTCGTGGTGGAGGTGATCTCCGGGGCGTTCGCCAAGCTGCCGGACCGGGTGCTCCTGCCGTGGCTGCCGACGCTCATCGAGACGCTGCGCAAGGAGGCCCCGGAGCTGGTCCCGATCCTGATCCGGGAGGCCGGGCGCACGTTCCCGGCGACGCTCGCGGCCGTGGACGCCTGGGTGGCCCCGTGGGAGCGGGCGCCCGGCGACGGGCCGGGCGTGCGGGCGGCTCCCGCCGCCGTCACGGGCGGGCCGGTCGCCGAGCTGCTGGCGGCGCACCCGGCTCCCAGCGACGCCGTGGCGGCGCTGCTCGGCTGCGAGGGCGGCTGGGCGCCGCTCGGCTCCGGCGACGCCGTGCCCGGGGCGGCCCCCGAGGTGGCCGCGCTCCTGGCCCGGCATCCGTCGGCGGCGGACGCGCTGGCAGGCGTGCTGTGCGCGGCCGGTAAGGGGTAGGGACAGCCCTACCCCAAGAGGCCAGCGAGCGGGAGAGTGGCGGCCGGGGTCCGAACCGTACGTTGAGGTACATGACGAACCTCCGCCGCCGCATCGCCGTCGACACCCGCTACGTCCTCACCGGTTTCCCCCTCGCCGTCATCGGCTTCTGCCTGATCGTGACCGGGATCGCGGCCGGGCTGGGCAGCGCCGTCGCCTTCGTCGGCCTGCCGATCCTGGCCGCCACGGCCACGATGGCGCGGCGCTTCGCCGACGTGGAGCGGGCCGCGCTGCCGGAAGTGCTCGGCCGCCCGCTCGCCCGCCCCGAATACCGCGAGGCCCCGGCGTGGGCCGGCTGGTTCCGCCGCACGATGAACCCGGTGCTCAACGCGCAGGCCCCGATGGACCTGCTGTACGCCATCCTGTCCTTCCCGATCGCCATCGTCTCGTTCGTGTTCGCCGTCGTGTGGTGGGCCGGGGCGATCGCGGGCCTGACGTTCCCGGTCTACGGCTGGCTCCTGACCGGTGTGCCCGGCTTCCACGAGGGCGGGCTGCCCGCGCTGCTCGGCTTCGGCGCCGACATGGCGACCCACATCACCTTCAACGTCATCGTGGGCGTGCTGTTCGCGCTGACGCTGGTCCCGGTGCTGCGCGGCGCCGCGCTGGTCAAGGCCACGCTCGCCCAGGCGATGCTCACCCGTCCCGCCTACGCCCCCCGCTCCGGCCTCCGGCACGCCGCCCACGTGGGCGTGTCCTGACCCCATATCGTGGGACTCAACGGACATCCATCTCGAAAGGGGCGAGCGTGCGCAGCGCATTCTTCGGCAACATGGACCCCCAGCAGCTCCCACCGGGCTTCGCCCTGCAGAACTCCAAGATGCTGCGCGTCCAGCTTCCCGAAGTGCTGGCCAAGCAGGGCTCGATGGTCGCCTTCCAAGGGCAGATGGACTTCGACTACGAAGGGTCCGGCAGCCTCGGCAAGCTGTTCAAGAAGGCCATGACGGGTGAGGGCGCCTCGCTCATGCGGGTGCGCGGGCAGGGCAACCTCTACCTGGCCGACAACGCCGACGACATCCACCTGTTCTTCCTGGAGAACGAGGGCCTGACCGTCAACGGCCGCAACCTGCTCGCCTTCCAGCCGCAGCTCGCCTGGGACATCCAGCGGGTGCAGGGGGCCGGCATGGCGGCCGGCGGCCTGTTCAACACCACGCTCAACGGCACCGGCTGGGTCGCCGTCACCACCCACGGCACGCCGGTCGTGCTCGACGCCGCCGCCATGCCGACGTACGCCGACGGGCAGTCGGCCGTGTGCTGGAGCACGTCGCTCAAGGTGGGCGTCAACCGCACGTTCAAGGCCGGCGCGCTGATCGGCCGGGGCAGCGGCGAGGCCATGCAGCTCGCCTTCCAGGGACCGGGGTTCGTCCTGGTCCAGGCGAGCGAGGGCCCGCCGGTGGTGCAGGCCAAGGGCTAGTGGCTCTCCTGCCGGGGGAGCACCACCTCGGCCAGGATGAGCTGGATGGCGGCGGCCACCGGGATGGCGAGCAGCGCGCCGACGATGCCGAGCAGCGCGCCGCCGATCAGCGCCGCCACGATCGTGGCGGCCGCCGGGACGTCCACGGACGTCTTCATCACGCGCGGCGCGATCAGGTAGTTCTCCACCTGTTGGTAGGCGATGAAGAACACCAGACAGGCGATCCCCACCGGCATCGACACGAAGAAGCCGACGATCGAGGCGACCCCGGCGCCGATGGCCGCGCCGATCAGCGGGACCAGGTCCGTCACGGCCACGATGATCGCCAGCGGCAGCGCGTACGGCACCCCGGCGATCGACAGGAACAGGAACGACGTGACGCCCGCGATCAGCGAGATGATCAGGTTGCCCGCGACGTACCCGCCGACCCGCCGCAGCACCTCGTCGCCCAGCAGCCGCACCCGCTCGCGGCGGCTCTTCGGCACCAGCCGGTAGCTGAGCCCGGTGATCGAGCGCAGCGACGCCAGGAAGTACAGGGTCAGGATCAGCACCGTGAGCGCCGAGAACAGGACGCTCACCACGACGCCCGCCGCGCCCAGCAGCCCGCTGAACACCTGCGTGCCCATGTTGCCGCTGAGCAGGTAGTCCTGCGCCCGCTCCAGCAGCCCGAACCGCTGGTCCAGCTCACGGACGCCCGGATTGGCGAGAAGCTGCTCGATGTAGGCGGGCAACTGCTCGACGAACTGGCCCGTCTGCTGCGACAGCGCGGGCACCACCGCCACGCCGAACAGCACGAAGAACCCGATCACCGCCGCGAACACCATCCCGATCGCCGCGCCCCGCCGCAGCCCGCGCTCCTCCAGCCGGCGCACCGCCGGTTTCAGCCCGACGGCCAGGAACAGCGACACCACGATCAGGATCAGCGCCGACGCCGTCACGGTCAGCGCCTGCACCAGCAGCCAGGCCGACAGCACGCCCAGCGCCGCCGTGAACCCGAACATGAACGGGCTCCCGCTCACCGGCCGGCCCGGCTTGCCGAACGGGGCCTTCTCACCGCGCCGCGCGGCCGGGACGCGCGGCGCGAAGCCCTCGACCCGCACCGCGCGTCCGTCGGGCTGCGCGTGCTCTTGCGTGGGGTTCGTCACGAGGGGATCTCCTAGGGCGGGACCCGTCCTCTGCCCCGGCTGAGCGTGTTCAGCCCTGCGGAACGATGTTGTGGTTGAGCCGGAACACATTGCCCGGGTCGTAACACCGCTTCACGGCCGCCAGCCGCCGATAGTCCGTTTCCGTGTACGCGTCCCGCACCCGGCTGCTGTCGGCCAGGAAGTTCAGGAACGTCCCGCCGATGCCGTGCTGCCCCAGCGTCTCACCGAGACCCGGCAGCGCCTGGTCCACGATGATCGAGAACGGCAGCCCGCGATGGCCGACCGGCCCCGCGTCCGGCCCCGCCTCGGCCATCGCGCCGCCCCAGTGCCGCAGCTCCACCGTCGCCTCCCGGCCCGTCTCCACCAGCGCGCCGATCAGCTCGTCCGGCAGCGACGGGAACAGGTCCAGGTAGCGCGCGGGCGTCCCGCCCATCGCCGCCCGCGCGTACGGCACCGGCCGCACGCCGTCCGCCAGCGCCGGACCGGCCGCCTCCCACAGCGGGCGCAGCACCTGCCGCCCCCGCTCCGCCGGGCCCGCGTACATGGCCTTGATCCCGACCGCCCGGCCGCCGTCGGGCCCCTTGGTGAGCATGATCGCCGTGCTCACCTCGTCCGGCGCCGACGCCGCCCAGTCGCGGTAACGGGCCAGCGTCTCCCCGGCCCGCTCGTACGGGAAGAACGCGATGCCCGCGAACACCTCAGCCACCGGGTACAGGCGGAACTCCAGCGACGTCACCATTCCGAAGTTGCCGCCGCCGCCCCGCAGCGCCCAGAACAGGTCGGCGTCCCGGTGCGCGTCCGCCGTGACGATCCGGGCGTCGGCCGTGACCACCTCGGCGCTCAGCACACTGTCGGCCGCGAACCCGTACCGGCGCGACAGCCACCCGACGCCGCCCCCGAGCGTGAAGCCCGTGACGCCGACGTCCGGCGACGAGCCCGACAGCGGCGCCAGCCCGTACGGCGCGGCAGCCGCCAGGACCTGACCCCAGCGGGCGCCCGGCCCGACCCGCGCCACCCGCCTGACCGGATCGATCTCCACCCGGTCCAGCGCCGTCGTCCGCAGCAGGATGCCGCCGTCCGACGGGACGTGCGTGCCGTGACCCGTCGCCTGCACCGCCAGCGGCAGGCCCAGCTCGCCCGCCGCCGCCACCGCCGCCCGCACGTCCTCCCGCCCCGACGCCTCCGCGACCAGCACCGGCCGCGCGTCGACGGCCGGGCTGAGCGCCGCGCGCCCCCGCTCGTACCCCTCGCCACCCGGCCGGTGCACGGCTCCACGGAAGCCGGCGATCCCGTACGTCCTGTCCGCGAGCTGCTGCACCATGTCCCTGACCTCCTGTTTCCCGACTGCCTCCAGCCTCCCGCCGGGCACCCCCCGGACACATCCGTGGTCACCACGGATTCACCACGGAAAGTCCTGATAGGCGATGATGTGGACGTGACGGTGTCAGGTCCGGGCGGGGTGTCGAGGCGCGAGGCGGAAGTCCTCGAGGCGCTCGGCGCGCGGCTCACGAACGCGCAGATCGCCGGCCGCCTCCACATCTCCATCCGCACCGTCGAAAGCCACGTCTCGTCGCTGCTGCGCAAGTACGGCGTCACCGACCGGCAGGAGCTGGCCGCGCTCGCCGTCCCCGCCGGCGAGCTGGCCGGGCTGCCCGTCACCCGCACCTCGTTCGTCGGCAGGCAGGCCGAGCAGGAGGCGATCAGCGCCGCGTTCGCCACCTCCCGCCTCGTGACCCTCGCCGGGCCAGGCGGCGTCGGCAAGACCCGCCTCGCCGTCGCCGTGGCCGGCGCCCTCGGCCACGGCGGCGCCTACACCGACCTCGTCCCCGTCCGCGACGGCTTCGTCACCGAAGCCGTCGCCGCCGCCCTCGGCGTCTCTGAGCAGCCGCAACAGCCCCTGGCCGACGCCGTCACCGACCGGCTCGGCACCACACCCGCCCTGCTCGTCCTCGACAACTGCGAACACCTGCTCGACGAGGTCGCCGGCTTCGTCGACCGGCTCCTCGCCCGCTGCCCCGGCGTCCGCGTCCTCACCACCAGCCGCGAACGCCTCGGCATGCCCGGCGAACGCGTCATCGCCGTCGAACCCCTCCCCGCGAGCACCGACGCGGTCACCCTCTTCCACGACCGCGCCGCCGCCGCCGGACAGGACGCCCTCGACCCGGCCACCGTCGAGACCATCTGCGCCCGGCTCGACGGACTGCCCCTCGCCGTCGAACTCGCCGCCGCCCGCAGCGCCGCCCTCGGCGCCGAAGGACTGCTCGCCGCCCTCGACGACCACCTCCGCCTGCTCGCCGGCGGACGCGGAGCCGACCAGCGGCACCGGTCACTCCGCGCCGTCCTCGCCTGGAGCCACAACCTCCTCGCGGACCCCGAACGCGCCCTCCTGCGCCGCCTGTCCGCCTTCACCGGCGCCTTCGACCTCCCCGCCGCCGTCGCGGTCACCGGCGAGGACCGCATCCACGTCGCCGACCTCCTCGGCCGCCTCGTGGACAAGAGCCTCCTCCAGCGCGGGGCCGGCCGCTGGTGGCTCCTGGAGACCGTCCGCGCCTTCGCCGCCGAACACCTCGCCGCCGCCGGCGAAACCCCCGCCACCCACGCCCGCCATCTCACCTGGGCCGCCACCACCGCCGAATCCCTCACCGCCCGCCTCCTGCCCCCCGCCCCCGCCCCCACCCCCATCCCCGCCCCCATCCCCGCCTGGATGACCGGCAGTGCGAGCTCCCATCCGGGAGAGGCGGTCCGGCCATCACCCCACCTGGGAGAGGCCCCCGCCGGGACGGTCGGCGGCGCGCCTACGGGCTCCCTTCGGGGGGACGCCCCGGTCGGGGCGGCCGGTGGCGCGCCTGCGCGCTCCCTTCGGGAGGATGCCCCCGCCGGGACGGCCGGTGGTTCGCCCACGGGCTCCCTTCGGGGGGAGACTCCCGCGTGGGCCGCCGTTCCCGTGGAAGGCGGGCGCGCCGGGGTGGCTCGTGCGGGGGTGGCGTGGTGGGCGGAGTTCGACGCCGTGGCCGACGACCTGCGGGCGGCGCTGGCCAGGGCCCAGCCTGGCCAGATGGCGCACCGGCTGGCCAGGGCGCTGGGACGGCTCGCGTACGGGCGGCGCTTCCTGCGGGAGGCCATCGCCCACTTCCGCCACGCCGCCACGCTGGCCTTGACCCGGCACGATCCCGCAGAACCGCAGCCCACGCCGGAGCAGGCCGCGGCGAACGCCCGGGACGCGGCGGCCGACCTGAGTGCCGCCGCCGAGTGCGCACTGGCCTTCGCCGACTCGGCGCTGGCGTACGAGCTGCACCTGGCCGCCGCCGAGCACGCCCGTCAGGCGGGTGACGGCGACGCCCGGGCGATCGCGCTGGCCAGGGCCGCAGTGATCGCGAGCCGCCACCCGGGCTTCGGCACCGGCCTCACCGTCACCCCCGCCCAGCTCCACGCCCTCGCCGAGGAAGCCGCCACCGCCGGCGACCCGGCCAACCCCTACGTGACGGCCCACGTCGCAGCCGCCTACGCCTGGACCACCCACCCCCTGACCCCCCACCCCCCTTCAACGGGACCGACACAGCCCACCCCTCCAGCAGGCCAGACCCACCCGGGCGGTTCCCCCACCCCTCCGGTGGGCCAGGCGCAGCCGGACAGTTCCCCCACCCCTCCGGCGGGGGTGGCGCGGCCCGCCGCTTCTGCCGCGCCTCCGGTGGATCAGGCGCGGCCCGGCAGCTCCACCACGCCTTCGGCGGGGGTCGCAGGTTCCGACGCTCCCCGGGTGGAGTCCGAGCAGCCCGTCCCCTCCACCGCCCCTCCGGCGGAGGCCGAGCAGCCTGCCGTCTCCGTCGCGCCTTGGGAGCAGCGGTTGGGGGAGGGTGGGTCGTTGGCGCGGTGGGCGTTGGGGGCGGCTGAGGCTGTCGGGGATGCGGTGCTGGTGAGCGGGGCGATGGACGGGGTGGTGCTCGAGGCGGCCGGGGAGGGGCGGCTGCGGGAGGCGTACGGGACGGCCAGGGAGCGGCTCGTGCTGCGGGCGGCGATGGACCCGTACGATCCGCGTTCGGGCATCGAGATCGTCGACTCCCTGCACACGGCCTCGGTCTACGCCGTGGCCGTGGGCGATCTGCCTGGGGCGTTGGAGATCGCGGGGGAGGCGATGCGGGATGACGTCACCGGCGGTCATCCGGCGTTGGCGAGGAGCCGGCTCATCGCGCCGCTGGTGTTGACCGGGGCGTTCCGGGAGGCGCTGGCCCTGGGCGTGGAGATGTGGGAGAGCCAGGCGCGGATGGAGACGCCGCCGGGGCGGTGGATGGCTCCGGCGTTGGCGTGGATGGGGCTGGCCTGCGATCTGCTGGGGGACTCGGCGGGGGCGCGGGGGTGGCGTGGCCGGGCGGAGGCGGTCGGCGGGAGGAGGCTGGTGGCGTTGTTCGCGTTCATCGACGCGCGTACGGCCACGGATCGGATCGCCGACGGCGAGGGCGCTGATCGGGTGGGTGGGGCGCTGGCTGAGGTGGATCTCGGCGGGCGGGCCGGGGGGATGTTCGCCGGGTACGCCGTGGCGGCGCGGGCGGAGCTGGCCGTGGTGGCGGGCCGGGCGGACGCGGCGGAGTGGCTGGCGGCCGCGGAGCCGGTGGGGCGGGAGAACGCCTGGGCGGCGGCCTGCCTGGCGCGGGCCGAGGGCCGGCTGGCGGCCCGGTCGGCCGGATCCGGTGGTCAGGGTGCGCCCGGTGGGGCTGGGGCGGGGTTGGAGACGTTGGAGCGGGCGGTGGCTGGTTGGGAAGGTGTCGGGGCGCGGTACGAGCGGGCGCGGACGCTGCTTCTGGTGCCGGGCCGGGAGGCCGAAGGCAGGGACGAGCTGACCGCGATGAGCGTTATGTTGACCGATCGTTCTCGAACGGCATAGGGTCTGGGCATGGCGAGGGCGAAGGAGTTCGATCCGGAGGTCGCGTTGCGGCGCGCGCAGGAGCTGTTCTGGGAGCGCGGCTACGAGGCGACGTCGATGGCGGATCTGGTCGAGCACCTGGGTGTCGCGCGGGCGAGCATCTACGCCACGTTCGGCGGCAAGCACGAGCTCTACCTCAAGGCCCTGGGCCGCTATCTGCGGACGCAGGACCCGAACATCACCGACGCCCTGTCGCAGCCCGGCCCGGTGCTGCCGGCGCTGCGGGAGCTGATCTGGTCGTACGCGGAGGACTCGGCCGAGGGGCACCTGGGCTGCATGGTGGTCAACACGGCTGTGGAGCTGGCGGCGCGCGATCCGGAGGCGGGGCGGTTCGTGGAGTCGAGCTGGCGGCACCTGGAGTCGACGCTGACGTCGGCGCTGGTGCGGGCCAGGGCGCAGGGCGAGCTGCCGGCCGACCGGGACCCGCAGGCGCTGGCCAGGCTGCTGCTGGTGCTTCTGCAGGGGATGCGGGTGCTGGGCCGCACCGAGGGCAACGGTGACCGGTTGCGTGACGCGGCCCGCCAGGCTCTGGTCCTGCTCGGGTGATGAACCCATGCCTTCTTTAAAAACCGATCATTCTGATAGGAATTTACATCATGACGCGATTCGACGGCAAGATCGTTCTCATCACCGGCGGCGCCGGGGCCATCGCCGGAGTCACGGCGCGGGCGTTCGCGGCGGAGGGCGCCACGGTGGTGCTCGCCGGGCGTGACGCGGCCAGGCTGACCGAGGCGGCCAAGCGCGTCCAGGCCGAGGGCGGCCGGGCCGACTGGGTGACCGCCGACGTGACCAGCGCCGACGAGGCCGCCCGCATGGTCGCCACCACCGTCGAGCGTCACGGCGGCCTGGACGTGGCCTTCAACAACGCGGGCGTGCTCGGCGCGGTGGGCCCGCTCGCCGACGTGGACCCCGCCGCGTGGTCGTCGCTCATGGACGCCAACGTGACCGGCGTGTTCCTGTCGATGAAGGCCGAGATCGCGCACATGCGGGCGCACGGCGGCGGCGCGATCGTCAACATGGCCTCCAACATCGGCGCCCACCGCAGGCTGCCCGGCCTGGGCGCGTACGCCGTGTCGAAGGCCGCCGTGAGCGCGCTCAGCCGGGCCGCCGCGCTGGACCACGCCGCCGACGGCGTCCGGGTCAACGCGATCAGCCCCGGCCCGATCGACACCCCGATGAGCATGCGGCCGGGCGAGACCGCCGAGGACCGCGACGCCAGGATGGCCGCGCAGCTCCCGATCGGCCGGGTCGGCCGGACGGAGGAGATCGCCGCGGCGGTGCTGTGGCTGGCCGCGCCCGAGTCGGCCTTCGTGCTGGGCCACGACCTGGTCGCCGACGGCGGCGCGAGCGCCTGACCAGGAGAAGGACGCCTCGCCTAGGCGAAGAACAGCGGAACGGCGGCGTCCCTGGCTAGCAGGAAGCCGGCGATGGCCAGGGTCCAGCTCACCATCGAGGCCGAGTGCTTGGCCAGCCACGCCCTCAGCCGCTCCAGCTTCGGCTCCAGCCACTCCCCGGCCGCCGTACGCAGGGCGAGCAGCACCAGCGTCGGCACGATCATGACCAGCACGTACGCGCCGAGCAGCGGCACCCACACGCCCGGCGGCAACTCGGCGGTGGTCATGATCCCGACGGCGGCGAGGTAGGGCAGCATGGTGGCCACCTCCAGCAGCCCGGCGGTCAGCGCCAGCATCACCATCGTGCGCGGCCCGCCGGCCCGGGGCTCGAAGCGGCGCTCCGGCTTGCCGAGCTTGGCCCGGCGTTTCGGGTCGAACCGGAAGCTCAGCGCGAACAGCCCCACCCCGAGCGCGAACTGCACCCAGTGGGCCGCCTGGCTCTCCAGCGCCTGCCCGAAGTTGTCCACAACTGTGGACAGGCCGAGCATGAGCCCGACGCCCACCAGGAAGTAGAAGCCGACCACGGTCACCAGGTAGATCAGCAGCCGTGACGTCCGCGTGGTCAGCAGCAGGTAGACCGGGATGCCCAGGGTGCCGAAGCTGGTGCTGTCGACCAGCGCCAGCGCGGCCAGGGTCAGCATCAGTCCGATCGTCATCCCCCGATCCTCCCGCCTGGCGCGACCGGCCACATCCTGCGCCCGACCGACCCGGGCGTACATCCTTCGACCGACCCGCGACGTACGGCGAAGCGGGACGGATACGTACAGACGCGTAGGCGAAAGGGGTCGCGAGACCGATGTCCCGGACCCCGCGCCGGACCTAGCCTCGAAGCCTCCTACCAGGAAGGATCCGGTCGAGATGAGTGCCAAGGGTCTGGGGCTTCCGCTGGTCGCCGTCGTCGGGCTGGCCGCGCTCGGCGTGCCCCGGGTGGTCGCGCACGACCTGCGGCTGGTCGGCCCGTCCGTCAACGCGCTGCTGGTGTTCGTGCCGATCGCCGTCTGGCTGGCGGTCGTGCTGTGGAAACGCGTGCCCAACGCGTTCATGACGCTGCTGGCGATCGGCGCGGCCTATGGTGTGCTGCTGGGACTCACCCACCAGGTGCTGTGGGCCGAGTCGTTCGGCGGTGATCCGCCCTCGCTCGGCGGCAACCTGGCTGGTGCGCTGTCACCGGCGGTCGAGGGGCTGCTGCTGCGGGCGTTCGCGTTCGGCAGCAGCCTGATGACCGGGCTGGCGGTCGGCGCCGCGGTGGGCGCGGTCGGCTGGGTGCTGTCGCGGCTGGTGCCGGGGCTGCGGCCGGGTGACGACTAGGGCGGAGGAGGCGGTGACGATCCGGGGCGAGCGACGGCAGCAGGCGGCCGACCTGGGGCTGGCCATGGTGGTGCTCGTCGTGGTCGGCACCGCGATCAGCGCCAACGTGGGCTCGGCGGGGGCGGAGCCGCCCGTGGCCGCCTACGGGTTCGGGCTGCTGCTGAGCGGGCTGATGTTCGTGCGCCGCCGCTGGCCGGTGGCGACGCTCGTCGTCACGGCCGCCGCCCTGCTGGTCTACTACCTGCTGTCCTATCCGCCGGTCGGGCTGGCCGTGCCGGTGGCGGCGGCCCTCTATTCGGCGGCCGAGCAGGGCAAGCTCCGGTGGGCCGTCGGCACGGCCGTCGCGCTGCTGGTCATCTCCACGACCGCGCGCACCGCCCACGGCGACGACCCCGCCTATCTGTACGGGTTCGAGCTCGCCACGTCGGTGGGCCTGATGGCCGCGGTGATCGCGCTGGGCGACACCGTGCGGTCACGGCGCGGCTGGCGGGCCGAGCTCGACAAGCAGGCCCGCGCGGCGCGGGCCGAACGCGAGCGGGAGGCCGCCCGCCGGGTCGGCGAGGAGCGGCTGCGGATCGCCCGCGACCTGCACGACCTGCTGGGCCACACGATCTCCGTCATCTCGCTGCACACCGACGTGGCCCGCGAGGCGCTGCGCGACGACCCCGACGCCGCCGAACGCTCGCTGGCGGTGGTCCGCGACGCCTGCGGCGACGTGGTCGCCGAGCTGCGCGCCTCGCTGCGGGCGCTGCGCGAGCCGCCGCTCGCCGACCAGGGCCGGCTGGCTCCGACGCGGGGGCTCGCCGACCAGGGCCGGGTGGCTCCGATGCGGGGGCTCGCTGACCAGGGCCGGCTGGCTCCGGTGCCGGGGCTCGACCGGCTGGACGAGCTGGCGCGGCCGGCGCGCGAGGCCGGGCTGGAGGTCGGGGTCAGCGTGCGCGGCACGCCGGTGCCGCTGCCCGCCGTCGCCGACGCGACCGCCTACCGCGTGGTCCAGGAGGCGCTGGTCAACGTGCTCAAGCACGCCGAGGCCCACCGGGTGGAGATCGAGCTCGCGTACGGGGAGGAGGCCCTGGTCGTCCGGGTGACCGACGACGGCAAGGGCGGCCCCGGCGAGGGCAAGGGCGGCCCCGGCGAGGGCAAGGGGGGATTCGGCGACGGCAAAGGGGCGCCAGGCGAGGGCGAGGGGCTGGACGGCGGGTGGGGGATCATGGGGATGCGCGAGCGGGTGGGGCTGCTGGGCGGCACCCTGCGGGTGAGCTCGCGGCCGTCGGAGGGGTTCGAGGTGGAGGCGCGCGTGCCGTACGGGGACCGGACGTGATCCGCGTCGTCCTGGTCGACGACCAGCACCTGGTGCGCGAGGGGCTGCGTGCCCTGCTCGACCGGGCGGGCGACATCACCGTGGTCGGTCACGCCAGCACCGGGCCCGAGGGCGTCGCGGTGACCGTCCGGGAGAAGCCGGACGTGGTGCTCATGGACGTCCGCATGCCCGGCGGCGACGGGCTGGAGGCGACCAGGCGCATCATCGCCGACCCTGAGCTGCGCCGGGTCCAGGTGATCGTGCTGACCACGTTCGACACCGACGAGAACGTGCTCGACGCCGTGCGCGCGGGCGCGGCCGGGTTCCTGCTGAAGGACAGCACGCCGGAGCAGTTGCGCGAGGCGGTGCGGGTGGTCGCGGCGGGTGAGGCGCTGCTGTCGCCGGGCGTGACCCGGAGGGTGATGCGCGCGGCGGCGGCCGGCAGCCCGCCGCTGAAGACCGGCCGCCTGGACGCGCTCACCGAGCGGGAGCGCGAGGTGCTGGCCGAGGTGGGCCGGGGCCGCTCCAACGACGACATCGCCCGGGTGCTGTCGATGAGCCCGGCCACCGCCCGGACGCACGTCAGCCGCCTGCTGGGCAAGCTCGCGGCCCGCGACCGGTCGCAGCTCGTGGTGATCGCGTACGAGACCGGGCTGGTCGTGCCCGGCCGGGATTAGCCCGTCGAGGCGGGCCAGGCAAAAGGTTATGATCACGCACATCGCCCCCTGGACCTCCGAAGGAGCCCGCCAGTGCCCGAGAACGAGCAGGAGCGCGCGCCACAAGGGATCGACATCACCAGACCGAGCGTCTCCCGCGTCTACGATTTCATGCTCGGCGGCAAGGACAACTACGAGATCGACCGCCACGTGGCGCAACTGGCGCTGAAGGTCGCGCCCGACGCCCCCGAGGCCGCCCGGTCCAACCGGCAGTTCCTGCGGCGCACGGTCCGCCATCTGGCGGGCGAGGCCGGCATCCGCCAGTTTCTCGACATCGGCTCCGGGCTGCCGACTCAGGGCAACGTGCACGAGGTCGCCCAGGCGATCACGCCCGGCGCCCGCGTCGTCTACGTGGACCACGACCCGATCGTGCTCGTGCACGGCCGGGCGCTGCTGGCCGTGGACGCCAGCACGACCGTGATCGAGGCCGACATCCGTGAGCCCGAGGCCATCTTGGCGCACCCCGACGTCCGGGGGCTGATCGACTTCACCCGGCCGGTGGGGCTGCTGCTGTTCGGCATCCTGCACCATCTGGCCGACGACGAGGACCCGGGCGGCATCGTCGCCCGGCTGATGGCGGCCCTGGCGCCGGGCAGCCACCTCGCGATCTCCCACTTCCACAATCCGGGCCGGGCCCACCCCGAGGTGGCGGAGCAGGCGCGCTCGGCCGAGAAGATCTTCAACGAGACGCTCGGCACCGGCCGGTGGCGCACCAGGGAGGAGATCCTCGCCTACTTCGACGGCCTCGAACTGCTGGAGCCCGGCCTGGTCCCGCTGCCGGAATGGCGGCCGGACAGGGGGGACGAACAGGCCGAGCTCGGCATCACGTACCACACCTTCGTCGGCGCGGTGGCGCGCAAGCCGTGACCGCGGTCAGGGGCGCTTGCCCATCGCCTGGCGGATGACGTCGCGCGCCCGGTCCATCATCGCGACCGGCGTGCCCATGAGCAGGTTCTTGGTCGCCGACTCGGTGCCGGGGTGCGGGTGCGTCGGCGCCATCGCCTCGGCGGCCCGGAGCCCGGCGCCCAGGGCACGCCGCTCGGCCTCGCTGGTGCGCGCGCGGAACTCGGCGAACTCGTAGCGCTCCTCGCTGCGCGCGTGCGCCTCGACGGCGGCGCGCAGCACCAGCAGGTTCTCCATGAAGTCGGGCGCGTCCGGCCCGGCCTTGTCCATCTGCTGGAGGAGCTTCTTGGCCTGGTTCTCCTCGGCCAGGCGGTCGTCGACGATGCCGTCACCCCCGTCGATCTTGCGGCGGGCGTACGGGTGGACGATCTCCTCCTCGGCCGTCTCGTGCACGGCCAGCAGCCGCACCAGGCGCGTGAACGCCTCGCCACGCTGCCCGGCGGGAGCCTGCTCGACCTCGTCGAACAGGTTTCTGATCATCCCGTGCTGCGCCAGCAGCAGTTCGATGACGTCGGTCTCGGTATCGGTCGCCATGGGTGGATCTCCTCTCGAATACGGCGGCTGCCTACCCTCGGACGCGCTGGTCACGCCTCGCCTTGCCAACCGCAGGCCGTCCCCAGGCGTGGCGAGGAGATTGTCCGAAGTGCCCCCGGGTAGGTCGCGCCCATGACCTTCGACCCACTCCAAGAGCGGGGCATCCCGCTCGACAAGCAGCTACGCAACTGGCGCGAGCTGAACGTCATGCCCATCGACCCCGACCACGCCGACCCGTACACCCGGTGCCGGATCATCGCGATGAACGGGATCGAGGTGGAGGCGATCCTCTTCAGCCACCAGCTCGCCCGGCACTGCCCCGACCTGGAGCTCAAGCAGCAGCTCGCCCGGGTCCGCTACATCGAGGCGCAGCAGCAGAAGGCGGTCAACTGGCTGCTGCCGGGCGTCTCCTCGGTGCTGGAGACCACGCTCGCCTACGAGCAGGTGGCCGTCGACCTGACGGCCTGGGTGGCCCGCATGGAGCCCGACCCGTATCTGAAGCAGGCCTACCAGTTCGGCGTCCTGGAGGACTTCGACCACCTCTACCGGTACGCCAACCTGTACGAGATGATCGAGCACCGCAAGGCGGAGAAGATCGTCGACGACCTCACCGAGGTGATGCCGGGCCGCCCCACGTACCTGCACCACCGCGACCCGGTCGACAACGTACGCGAGCCGTACGACAAGAGCAGCACCGAGCCGATCTCCAAGCTGCACGCGCTGACCATCATGGCCGCCGAGCAGCAGACCATGAACTTCTACATGAACGTCGGCCCCACCTACATGGAGCCGATCGCCCGCCAGCTCTACCAGGAGATCGGGCTCATCGAGGAGGAGCACGTCACCCACTACGAGTCGCTGGTCGACCCGGGCGAGAGCTGGTGGGAGATGCTGCTCAACCACGAGTACAACGAGTGCTACCTCTACCACTCGTTCATGGAGACCGAGTCCGACCCCAAGGTGAAGGCCATCTGGGAGCTGCACCTGAACATGGAGCTGGAGCACCTGCGGCTGGCCGCCGAGCTGTTCAAGAAGCACGACGGCCGCGACCCCGAGCAGGTGCTGGCCCCGGCGCTGCCGACGCCGGTCACGTTCGAGCCGAACAAGGCGTACCTGCGCGAGCTGATCGCCACGCAGATCGACTACACGACGCTGGGCACCGGCTACGTGCAGGAGGCCCACGAGCGGTTCGAGAAGATGCAGGACGCGATCATGGGCGGTGAGAAGGCGCCGTCGGAGCGGGTCATCGAGGAGAACCGCAGCAAGTCGGGCGAGGAGTACCGGCTGGAGACCGAGGGCCCGCACCCGGTGGAGAGCCTGCGCCTGGGCCGCTGAGGTTGGGCGGCCGGGGCCGGGGTAGTCCCGTTGCCATGGCTGCCGACGTCATCACCCTCATCACCGCTGATCACCGGCGGGTGGAAGCACTGCTCGACCGGCTCAAGGCGGAGCGGGGCGAGCGCCGGGACACCGTGGCCGAGCTGCACGTCCTTCTCACCGCGCACGCTCGCGCCGAGGAGGATCGGGTCTATCCCGGCATCGACGCCCATCACGGGCTGGAAGCGCACAAGGAGGCCGAGGTCCTGCTCGACGCGCTGCGGCGCGCCGAGGCGGGCTCGGCCGGGTTCGTGGAGACGCTGGAGCTGCTGGCCGAGTCGATCGTCCCGCACATGCGGGAGGAGGAGACGACGATGCTGCCGCTGCTGGCCAGGACGGCAGGCGACAAGCGGTTGAAACGTATCGGCGCCGCGTTCGCCGAGCGCAGGCAGCAGCTCCTGCGCGCCCTGGCGGCGGCCAAGCCCCTGGAACAGGCCGGTCAGTAGCCCCGGGTCACCCAAACGGCGAGCTGGGTGCGGTCGCGCAGGGAGAGTTTGCGCAGGCAGCTGGAGATGTGGTTCCTGGCCGTGCCTTCCGAGATGTCCAGCCGCCGGGCGATCTCCCGGTTGGTCGCGCCGAGTCCGACCAGCCGGGCCACCTCCAGCTCGCGCCCGGTGAGTGGCCCGGTGAGTGGCCCGGTGAGCGGCCCGGTGAGTGGCGTCGCGGCGGGCGGCTCGTCCTGCCGCAGTGCGGCGACCAGCCGCGCGGCCGCGGGCCCGCCGAGCACGGTCTCCCCGGCGGCGGCCCGCCGCACGGCGCCGACGAGCTCGTCAGGCGGCGTGTCCTTGAGCAGGTAGCCGCGGGCGCCGGCGCGCAGCCCGCCGAAGATGTACGCGTCGTCGTCGAACGTGGTCAGCATGATCGCCGCGATGTCGGGGAAATCCGTGCGCAGCCGCCCCACCAGCTCGACCCCGTCCATCACGGGCATCCGGGCGTCGACGAGCGCGACGTGCGGACGCTCGTCCGCGGCCGTCCCGGCGAGCAGTTCGAGGGCGTCGAGGCCGTTGCGGGCCGCTCCGGCGATGGCGATGCCGGGCTCGATCTCCAGCAGCTTGCGCAGCCCTTCGCGCATGAGGATCTGGTCGTCGACCAGCAGGACGCGGATCACGCGGGCACCGTCGCGGTCAGCGCGAATCCGTCGCCGGGCCGGTTGTCGATCTGCAGGACGCCGCCGATCCCGGCCAGCCGCTCCTGCAGCCCGCGCAGGCCGAAGCCCTCCGCCACGCGCTCCGGGTCGGCGCCGTCGCCGTCGTCCGCGATCGTCACCGTGATCTCCTGGGGCGCGCAGCCGAGCGCGACCTCGACGCGGCGGGCCCGCGCGTGCCGCAGCACGTTCGTCAGCCCCTCCTGCAGTATCCGGTAGCAGACCAGCTCGTGCCCCTCGGCCACGGCGGGCCACTCGCCGTCCACGGTGAACGCCACCTCCAGGTCGGCCGACCGGAACGAGGCGGCCAGCAGCTCCATCGCGGCCGCGCCGGTGCGGCCCTCCATGCGCAGCGGCTTGAGCGCGCGGACCCATCGGCGGGTGTCGTTCAGCGCGTCGAGGGTCAGCTCCTGCGCCTGGCGCACCTCGTCCCACGCCGAGGCGGGCCGGGCGGTGCGGAACCTCAGGGCGTTGGTCAAGCTCATGTTGATCACCGTGAGGTGGTGGCCGACGCTGTCGTGCATGTCGCGGGCCATCCTGGCGCGCTCGTCGGCGACGGCCAGGTCACGCGACTGCTCGGCGTGGCGGCGCAGCGCGGTGTGCGCCTCCTCCAGCTCCACCAGCAGGCGCCGGGTCCGTACGGCCTGCCGGTGCGCCTCCAGCAACGCCATCATGACCAGGACGATCACCAGGCAGAGGAACATCGCGAGCAGCCCGTTGACCACGGCCATGAACAGCGTCTGCGCCGGGTTGACCAGGCCGGCCCCGAAGTGCAGCAGCCCGGTCAGGACCGGGTAGAGCGCCGCGCCGCGCATGCCGAACACGACGAGCGCGTTGCCCACGGCCAGGCACGAGATGAGCAGCGTGGTGATGCTGCCCGCGGACATCATGAGCAGGCTCGCGCCCAGGAACAGCACGGTGACGGCCTTGCGCCCGGCAGGCGCCGAGGCCCGCCACGGCAGGAAGAACCACAGCACGCACGCGGCGAGCAGGGCGGCGGCACCGATCCAGAACAGCGCCGAGATCAGCGGCTGTGCCGCCAGGCCGGGCCGGATGTCGGGGTGCAGGGTCGCCAGGTAGACGAGCGCGCTGAGCAGCGCGGCGCCCCAGAAGGTGATCTCCAGCGCCACCGGGGCCCGGTCGCCGTCGAACTCCGTCCAGCCCCGCATGCTCGCAGCATACGGCGGGCCGCGCGGGGCGGGCAGATGACATCCGGCACATGACAAAAAGCGGATGTTCCGCCCGTAGGCCGCGAACCTACGGTCGGTGCCATGAACTTCCCCAGGACAGGAGCCGTCATCGCCACGCTCTCCTTGGCCGCCATGCTGGCCGTGAGCTGGGCGCTGTGGGACGCGCTGCCGGAGCTGATCACGACCCGGGAGGCCACGCCCGACCGGGCCGGGGTCCGGGTGCCGCGACTGCTGGCCGCCGGGGCGCTCCCGGCCGCGCTGGTGCTCGTCGTGGCAGCCCTGGGCGCGGGCGTCGTGGTGGGGCGGCGGGCCCCGGCGGTCCTGAACACGCTGTTCACGCTCACGCCGTCGCGGGCCGCGCTGAGCGTGGTGCTCGGCACGCTGCCGCCGTTCCTGCTGGTCCTCCACACGGGACTGCTCGTCTGGACCGCCGGGTACGCGATCCCGGTCGAGCAGATCATGGCCGCCTCCCTCGGCCTGCTGCTGGTCGCGCTGGGCCGGGCGCTGCCGAGGGTCACCCCGGACCTGCCGGGGGCGCCGGCCCGCGAGTGGAAGCGGGCGCAACGGCCGGGCGGACTGGCGACGACGCTGGTCGGCGTCGCGTGCGCGGCGGCGGCCTGGGTCCTGCCGCCGCTGCCGGTCGCGGTCGCGGCCGTGCTCCTGGTGGCCGTGGTCCACCTGGTGATGGGCCTGGTCACGGTGGCCCGGCTGCGTTAGGCGGGCGCGTGGACGATCCCGTCGCGGACCAGCCGGTCGACGGCCTCGGCGACCGCCTCCAGCGGCGTGTAGCGGGGGCGGAAGCCGAGCAGGCGTTCGGCCTTGGCCATCGAGCAGTGCGGGCTGTGCGCGATGTGGTCGTAGGTGATCTCGGCGTCCGACTCCGGCACGGTCTCCCGCCACCGCTCCCACGGCAGGAACGCCAGCCGCGCCTCCCGCCCGAACCAGCCGGCCACCGCCTCGGCGTAGCCGCGCAGCGTGAGCGCGGAGGCGGCCACGCAGTGGAAGCTCTCCCCGACGGCGGCCGAGCGGGCGGCCAGCGCGGCCGTGAACTGCCGGGCCACGTCGTCGGCGTGCACGTGCTGGACGGTCTCCAGCCCCAGGTTGGGCAGGGTCAGCACGTCGCCGTCGGCCAGCGTCTGGAAGGCGGCGGGATCGACGTTGCCCGCCGGGGTGACCGGCACCCAGCCGGGCCCGGTGATGTGCCCGGGGTGCAGCACGGTGACCGGCAGCCCGCTCTCGTGCAGCAGGTAGGACTCGACGGCCGCCTTCTTGATCCCGTAGTCGCCGAACGGCCGCCGGGGGCGGTCCTCCGTCGTCGGCACCTGCTCGCTGGGGCCGTGCACCCAGATCGTGCCGCAGTGCAGGAAGTGCCGCACCCGCCCGGCCAGGGCCTCGGCGAGCTGCCGGGCGCTGGACTGCTCGAAGCAGATCAGGTCGATGACCGCGTCGCCGCCCAGGCCGGCGATCCGCTCGCCGAACGTGCCGGCCGCCTCCTCCGCCTCCCGGTCGGCGACCACCGTGGTGACCTTCCGCCAGGCGCCGTGCGGGGTGTAGGGGCCGCGCCGGCCGCGGCTGACGGCCACCACGTCGTGTCCCGCCTCGACGAGCCGGGGGATCAGGTAGGTGCCGATGTGCCCGCTGGCGCCGATCACCACAGTGCGCATGGGGACCAGCCTAGATGCGCGGCTCGCCGGCCGCCTGGAGGTAGGTGAGCACCGCCAGGACCCGCCGGTTGCCGTCCTCCGCCTGGAGTCCGAGCTTGGCGAAGATGTTGCCGATGTGCTTGACCACCGCGCCCTCGGTGACGTGCAGCCCGGCGGCGATGTGGCTGTTGCTCTCCCCGGCGGCCATGCGGCCCAGCACCTCGCGCTCGCGCTCGCTCAGCGTGTCGATGGCGCGCGGGCGGTTGGCGGCCATCAGGTGGCCGATGACCTTGGGGTCGATGACGATCCCGCCGCCCGCGATGACGTCGAGCGAGTGCATGAAGTCGGTCACGCGCCCCACGCGGTCCTTCAGCAGGTAGCCGACGCCGCCCCGGGGCTCGGCGATGAGCTTGGCCGCGTAGGCGTCGCCGAGATACTGCGACAGAACCAGGACGCCGATGCCCGGATGGGCGGCGCGGATCTCCAGGGCGGCGCGCAGCCCGTCGTCGAGGTTGCGCGGCGGCATCCGCACGTCGGTGATCACCACGTCGGGGCGGTGCTCGGCGACGGCCCGCAGCAGCTCGTCGGCGTCCTCGACGGCGCTGACGACCTCGTGGCCGAAGCGCTGGAGCAGGGCGACCAGCCCTTCCCTCATCAGGGCCGCGTCCTCGGCGATCACCACACGCATGATCCCATTGTCGCTCATCGAGGGCGGGGGATGTCGGCGACGATCCTCGTGGGGCCGCCGGGCGGGCTGTCCACGACGAGGTCGCCGGAGAGCATCGCAGCCCGCTCGTACATGCCGACGATCCCGGTCCCGCGCGCCGAGCTGGCGCCGCCGAGGCCGTCGTCGGTGACGGTCAGCACGATGCGGTCGCCGGGAGCGGCCAGCGTGACGTGGATCCGGTCGGGCATGGCGTGCTTGACGGCGTTGGCGACGGCCTCGCTGGCGATGTAGTAGAGCGACGACTCGACCGGCAGCGGGAGCCGCCCGACGCCGTCGGCCTCGACCGTGGCGGGCACCGGCATGCGGTGCCCGAGCTCGCGCAGCGCGGCCCCGAGCCCGTCGTCGATCAGCGTGCGGGGGCGCAGCCCGTGCACGACGTCGCGCAGGGTGTCGAGGGCCAGCTCGTTCTCGCGCCTGACGGCCTCCAGCGACTCCAGCGCGGCGTCCTGCCGGGGCCCGGCGGGGATGGACTCGCGCAGCTCCAGTTCGAGCATGCCGAGGCGCATCGCGGCGGTGGCCAGGTGCTGCTGGGTGCCGTCGTGCAGGTCGCGCTCGATGCGCTGCCGCTCGCCCTCGAACCGCTCCAGCTCGGCGATGTTGGCCCTGGCCAGCGACGTCACCTGCGACTGAAGCTCGTCCATCCGGGGGGAGAGCAGCGTCGTGGCCAGGAAGCTCTGCCCGCAGGCGAGCAGGGTCGAGACGTACGGCAGCGCCACGGTGGCGAGGAGGCTGGCGGCGAGCGCGAGCGTGAGCTCCAGCGGCTCGGGCCGCGTCTGCCATTCGATCGCGGTGAACACGACGAGCGCCACGACCACCCAGAGCACCGACAGGGCGGCCGCCACGGCGAGGAACACGACGGACAGCAGCCCGGTCGCGAGCTGCACCACCGCGAAGGCCACCTCCCGCCAGAACATCGGCTGCTGGAGCCTGGCGAGCCCGCCCGGGCCCGGCGGCCGGGGGATGGCCTCGAACCCGGCCAGCCGCACCATCCGGCGTTCGATCCTGGCCATGTACGCGGCCCAGAACGGGAACAGCAGCGGCAGGCTGACGGCCACGACCCCCGGCGCCCACAGCAGGGCGTGGACGAGGGTGTAGACCAGGCCACGCCACGGCCAGCGCGACGTCAGGAACCTGAAGGGGGAGCCGCGGAGCGCGGACCAGGCGTTGGACATGTCGTGCAGCCTATGGAGAACGGACATCTCCGGTCAGTGAGGGCACGAGGAGCCTTCAGGTGGACTTTCCCCTACCCCAAAACCCCACAAAGAGGATCATCCATATGCAAACATGATCTCGCTTCGTTCCCGATGAAAGGACGTACCACGTGCGTAAGAAGGCCCTCGCCCTGGCAGCCATGCTCGGCGCCGGCACGGTCCTCCTGCACCCGGCGCCGGCGATGGCCGCCGCCTACACCCCTGAGGCCGCGTGCGCCGAGCAGTCCGGACGGGGCGGCTGGACGCATGTGAGCGACAACAAGCGTGCGGTGAAGCACCGCGGCTCGACGTGGGGTTACGTCTATCTGATGTGGAACCGCGCCAGCCAGCAGAACTGCGTCGCCATGATCAAGACCAGGTACGCCGGCAAGTCCACCTACACCCAGGCGATCCTCAAGGTGCAGGGCGGCGGCGCGTACCGTGACCCGGGCACGCTGACGGCCAGGACGTACAAGTACTACGCCGCCGCCATCGGCTACGGCAAGGGCCAGTGCGTCGACTTCGAGGGCAGGACGACCAACGGCACGCGGAACTACGCCACCGCCGTCGGAAAGCGCGGCAGGCTCGCCAACTGCGGCTGACCTCCGCCGCGGGCATCCTGCGTGTACGCTGCGCGGATGCTGAAGCTGGACCGGTTGGTGAACGTGCTGGGAGGCTACGGCGCGCGGCTGCGGCTGGCGCCCGCCTCCCGGGGCGTCGAGCTGCGCAGCGTCGTCGTCCACGATCCGGCCGACGACCGGCCGGCCGGCGGTGACGTGTACCTGGCGGTGGGCGTGGAGTCGACCGCCGAGGCGATCCGGCTGGCCCGCGCCGCCAGAGCCGTCGTGGTGCTGGTCCGCGAGGGCGTCCCGGGCGACGACGAGGCGCTGACCGGCGCCCGCGACGCCGGGATGGCCGTGCTCGCCGTCGACCCCGAGGTGTCCTGGAGCCAGCTCCTCGGCGTGGTGTACGGCCTGGTCCTGGAGGGACGCGAGACCGAGGCGGGCCGCGGCCCGACCGACCTGTTCGCCTTCGCCGACACGCTGGCCGGCGAGCTGGGCAACCCGGTGACGATCGAGGACCAGATGTCGCGGGTGCTGGCCTACTCGGGCTCCCAGCAGAGCTCCGACCCGGTCCGGCTGGAGACGATCCTGGGCCGCCGGGTGCCCGACTCGATGCGGCGGCTGCTGGCGCGCAAAGGGGTCTTCCGCCACCTGGCGACCTCCGACGAGCCGGTGTTCGTGGCGCCGTCGCCGGAGCACGGGCTGCGCGGCCGGATGGTGGTGGCCGTGCGGGCCGGGCGCGAGCTGCTGGGGTCGATCTGGGTGGAGTGCGAGCGTCCGCTGGAGGGCGCGCCGCTGACCGTGCTGGCCGACGGCGCCCGGGCCGTCGCGCTGCACCTGCTGCGCTCGCGGGTGAGCGCCGATCTGGAGCGGCAGGTGGAGTCCGACCTGGTCATCCAGTTGCTGGAGGGCACCGCCGACGCCCCCGCGCTGATCAGCCGGCTGGGGCTGCCCGGTGGCCAGTTCCGGGTGATCGCGTTGCAGGCGCACGTCGGCGAGGAGGCGCACGCCGCGATCCTGATGGCGTTCGAGCGGGCCACGACCGGGTTCGGCTGGTCGCGGCCGGGGCGCAGCGCGCTGTTCGGCAACACGCTCTACACGGTGCTGCCCAGCGGCGGCGAGCCGACGCCCGCCCGCGACTGGGTGGCCGCGATCGCGCACGTGCTGCCGCGCCGGGTCACGCTGATGGCCGGGGTCGGCGGCCCGGCCGTGCCCGCGCAGCTGCCCGCCAGCAGGCAGGAGGCGGACGAGAGCCTGGCCCTGCGCGCCGCCCGGCCCGACGGCGACCTGGCCGTGGTCTACGACGAGTCGTGGGACGCGATCCTGCTCCAGCGGCTGCGCGCGGCGGCGTCGGCGGGCCGCACCCCGGCGCGCGGTCCCGTCGCCGAGCTGACCAGGCACGACGCCGAGCACGGCACCCGCTACATCGAGACGCTGCGCGCCTGGCTGGAGGCGCAGGGCGATCTGGCCGTGGCCGCCACCCGGCTCGGCGTGCACCCGAACACCGTGCGCTACCGGTTCAGGAAGATGACCGCGATCACCGATCTGGGCCTCGACCAGCCGGAGAAGCGACTGGCGATGATCATCGCGTTGGCCGCCGCGTCGCCCTAGCCGGGCCGCGTTGTCCTGGCCGGACAAACGACGGCCCCCCGGTTGTCGCACGCAGATGAACCGTTCTCGCGTCCTACGGGCGATCCTGCAGGTGTAACGCGACAGAGCGGAGAGGGTGGCAATGCGTATCGACGGCGGGCCGCGAACGGCAGTGGTGATCGGCGCCGGTGTGGTGGGCCTGTCCACCGCCTGGTTCCTGCAGGAGCGCGGCGTCGAGGTGACCGTGGTCGACCGTGACGGGGTCGCCGCCGGTTCCTCCTGGGGCAACGCGGGCTGGCTGTCGCCCGGCCTGGCCATCCCGCTCAACGAGCCCGGCGTGCTCCGCTACGGCCTGCGCTCCCTGCTCGACCGGGACGCGCCGCTGCACGTGCCGACGACGCCCGACGTGGGGCTGTGGGCGTTCCTGACCCGGTTCGCGCTGCACTGCAACTGGAAGGACTGGGGCCGCGCCGTCCGGGCCAACCTCCCGTTCAACGAGGAGTGCCTGGAGGCGTTCGACGTCCTCACCGCCAGCGGCGTCGAGGCCCCCACCGTCGAGGCGCCGATCATGGCTGCCTTCCGCACCCCGAAGCAGGCCGTCTCGCTGCTGCACGAGCTGCGCCGCATCAACGACTCCGGGCTGGAGATCCGCTACGCCGCCTTCGAGGGCGCCGAGCTGCGCAAGCAGGCTCCGCAGCTCTCCGTGCAGGCAGAGGCGGGCATCCGGCTCGACGGGCAGCGTTACGTCGACCCGGGCGCGTTCACCCACGCGCTGGCCGACGCCGTCACCGCGCGCGGCGGCGTCATCCGCGACGGCTTCACCGTGACCGGCGTGGACCAGGAGGGCGGCAAGCAGGTCGTGCGCGCCGCCAATGGCGACACCGTCAAGGCCGACGCCGTCGTGCTCGCCACCGGCGCCTGGCTGAACCGGCTCGCCAAGGAGTGGGGCGTGCGGACCCAGGTACGCGCCGGGCGCGGCTACTCCTTCACCGTGCCGACGGACGAGCCGGTGCGCGGCCCGATCTACCTGCCCGCCGTGCGTGTCGCCTGCACCCCGTACCAGGGCAAGCTGCGCGTCGCGGGCACGATGGAGTTCCGCGACCCGGACGCCCCGCTCTTCCAGCGCCGCGTGGACGCGATCATCGCCTCCGCCAAGCCGCTGCTGACCGGCGTGCACTGGGAGGAGCGCACCGACACGTGGGTGGGCCCGCGTCCCGTCACCCCCGACGGCATGCCGCTGATCGGCGCCACCCGGGTGCCCGGCATCTACGTCGCGGGCGGCCACGGCATGTGGGGCCTGACCCACGGCCCGGCCACCGGCCGCATGCTCGCCGAGCAGATCACCACGGGCAAGCAGCCCGAGGCGCTGCGGGCGTTTGACCCGACTCGCTGACTTCCTGTCACATTGCGGGCCTCTTGTGTCTCTAATGGGAGTAGGCATTCCCGAGAGCGAGAGGCCCAACATGTTAGAGGTGATCGGCGCGGGGTTCCCGCGCACCGGGACGAGCTCGATGAAGGCCGCGCTGGAGCGGCTGGGGTTCGGGCCCTGCTTCCACATGTTCGACGTCATGACCAAGCCGGGCATCGCCGAGCGCTGGGCGCCGCTGGCCGGCGATGCCCAGCCCGACTGGGCCCGGGTGTTCGACGGCTACCGCTCCTCCCAGGACTGGCCGGCCTCCCACTTCTACCGCTCCCAGGCCGAGGCGTTCCCCGACGCCAAGGTCGTCCTGACCGTACGCGACCCGCACGCCTGGTACGTGAGCATGGGCACGCTCATGGCCGAGGGCCCCGGCCGCGAGCTGCCGCCCGACCTGCCCGAGGCCGCCGCGGCGGTGTTCGGCAGGATGGACCTGATCACTCCGCTCCTCACCGAGATCGGGCGGGACGTGTTCGGCCTCGACGACTGGACCTTCACCGACGGCATGCCGGAGGAGAAGGTCGCGCTGGCCGCCTTCGAGCGGCACGTGGACAAGGCCAGGGCGAGCCTGCCGGCGGACCGGCTGCTGGTCTTCGACGTGCGCGAGGGCTGGGAGCCGCTGTGCCGCTTCCTCCGCCGTGACGTCCCCGACGAGCCGTTCCCGCACCTCAACGACGCCAAGGCGATGGCCGCCACGCTCGACAGGCTGGTGCGGGAGGGCGTCATCGAGCCGCGCTAGGCGGCCGGCCGGTCGCCGAGCGGACGGCGGCGCAGAGCCGGGTCCGTGAGCGACGGAGGGCGCCACGCCCCGTCCGGCTGGTACAGGTTCACGCCGGGCGGGACGATCTCGTCGATGCGGTCCAGCGCCGCGTCGTCGAGGACGAGCGAGGCGCCCTTCAGGCTCGCTTCGAGCTGGGCCGGCGTGCGCGGCCCGATGATCACGGACGTGACGGCGGGATGCGCCAGCGGGAACGCCGTGGCCAGCTCCGGCAGCGTGCAGCCGAGGTCGCCGGCCAGCTCGATCAGCCGCTCGACGGCGTCCAGCTTGACCTGGTTCTCCGGGATCGCCGGGTCGAACCGGGCCGGGGTGATGCGGGCCCGGCCGCTGGACAGGTCGATCGGCCCGCCCTTGCGGATCCGGCCCGTCAGGAACCCCGACGCCAGCGGGCTCCACGTCAGCACGCCCATCCCGTACCTCTGGCACGTCGGCAGCACCGACGCCTCCACGCCGCGCGCCAGCAGCGAGTACGGCGGTTGCTCGGTGCGGAAGCGCGCCAGCCCGCGCCGCTCGGCCACGTGGTGCGACTCGGCGATCTGCTCCGCCGGGAACGTCGAGCAGCCGAACGCCCGGATCTTCCCCTCCCGCACCAGGTCGCCGAGCACGCCCAGCGTCTCCTCGACGTCGGTCGTGCGGTCCGGCCGGTGCACCTGGTACAGGTCGATCCAGTCGGTGCGCAGCCGCCGCAGGCTGTCCTCGACCGCCATGACGATCCACCGCCGCGAGTTGCCGCCCCGGTTGCGCCCCTCGCCCATCGGGAAGTGCACCTTCGTGGCCAGGACCACCTCGTCGCGCCGCCCGGCCAGCGCCTTGCCGACGATCTCCTCCGACTCGCCCGCCGAGTACATGTCGGCCGTGTCGACGAAGTTGACGCCCGCGTCGAGCGCCGTGTGGATGATCCTGGCGCACTCGTCGTGGTCCTGGTTGGCCACGAAGCCGAACATCATCGTCCCCAGGCAGTGCGTGCTCACCTCGATGCCGGTGCCGCCGAGAGCGCGGTAACGCATGGTCCCTCCAAGAGTCCGGTACGTGGTCCGCACGCTAGGAGTTAGAGTCGGCTCTAGGTCAAACTGGACACCATGCTGACCATCTCGCAGGTCGCCGAGCGCACCGGCCTGAGCGTGCACGCCCTGCGCTTCTACGAGCAAGAGGGCATCCTGGCCCACCCCGTCGAGCGTGACGCCGGAGGCCGCCGCGTCTACACCGAGGACCACGTCGACTGGCTCGGCATGTGCGTGCTCCTGCGCGCCTCCGGAATGCCGCTGCCCGACATCCGCCGCTACACCGAGCTGGTCCGCCAGGGCCCCGGCACCGAGGACGAGCGCCTGGAGCTGATGCGCGCCCACCAGGAGCGGGTGAGCGGCCAGATCGAGGAGCTCACCCGCTGCCTGGACCTCATCACGTTCAAGGTCGGCGTGTACGAGGACCGCGTCGCCGACTCGCCCGGCCGGGCGTGCGGCGTCTCACGGCTGTGATCACCAGTTGGCCGGCAGCCCCGGCGTCGTGGCGGGCAGCGCGTGGCCCGGCGGGTGGATGACGTACACCACGCCGCCGCTGCTGGAGCTGCGCAGCCACACGTTCTCGAAGTCGGCCCGCGGGTAGACCCGGCGCACCGCGTCGTTGCTGGACGAGGCCGGGTCGTTGGCGATCACGTCGCCGTTCTCGGTGAAGCCGACGACCACCATGATGTGCCCGTCCGTCCCGTACCCGGCGCCGGGCAGCTCGCCCTTCTTGAACGACTGCGAGGTGATCACCGGGATGCCCGCGCCGACCAGCTTCTCCAGCTCCGTCAGCGTCCGCAGCCGCGTCACGAACCCGTCCACGCCGTAGCGGCCCGCGTAGGCGACGTTGAACGGCCAGTTGCCCGCGCCCTGATAGGCGTGGTCGTAGGTGTAGCGCGCCGCGTGGTCGACCTCCGGGTTCGGGTCCGACGGGTCCACCCAGGCGGTGTCCTGCGCGCTCGGCCACCGGCCCCAGTAGCCCAGCACCATCGTGGTCGAGGACGGGCTGCACCACGCCTGGCCGCCGCCGTCCCACTCCGGGTAGTGGCCCGAGTGGATGCTCTGCGAGCGGCGCGGCACGTCCAGCTCCGTGCCCCACGCGCCGCCGCCGGGGCTCACCGGGACCCTCTTGCGCTCCGGGACGTGCGAGGCCATCGCGCCCAGCGTGCGCACCCGTGGCGTCACCGCCGAGCCCGGCGTCCGGTAGAGGGTGACGCGGAGCTGGTAGGCGTCGATCAGCCGGCCGTCGGCGGCCACCAGCGTGTCGACGGCCACGTTCGCGTCGGCGTCGCCCTGGCCGGGCACCGACGTGCGGCGGATGTCGCCCTCGCCGTAGGCCCAGCGGCCCAGCACGTACCACTTCGTCAGCCCGGCGGCGTGCCGGGCGCGTGCCTCGACCTGCATCCAGCTCCCGGCCGGGATGTCGGCCGTCCAGGAGGCGATCAGCTCGGTCGCGCCGAAGCCCGTCTGCCGTTCGGGCCCGGTCCAGCGGGCGTACTCCCAGGTCCGGGTGCCGAGGGCGTCGGTGTAGGAGGCGGTGCCCGCGACGCTCGCGAACGACAGCCCGTCGCCGGCGGTGGTGCCCTCCGCGGTGCCGCCGGCGAAGTCGGCCCGCTGGTAGACGACGTCGGCTTGGCCCGCCGCGGGCTTCGCCGCGGCGACGGCCTGGCCCGTGGGCGCGGTGAGCGCCGTGGCCAGCACGACGGTGGAGAGGAACGCGGTCAACGTACGCATGTACCCACCTTCACGGACGGCGTTCGAACCGGCAGACAGTAAGCACGGCGGGTATGGGAACGCATCGGCAAATGTACGTAACTAGCGCTTGGGGCCCTTGCCGTGGTCGGTCTTCTTCCTGGCCTGACCGGGGGGCTGGTCGGGCCGTTGCCGGTCGGACGAGTTCGCGGCCCGGCGGGGGCGCGCATGGGACGTCTCGCCGGCCTGGGTCGTCGTGTCCGACTGCGTGGTCCTGCTCTGGGGCGTCGCTTCCGACGGGGTGGCCGGTTCCGACGGGGTCGGTTCCGACGGGGTCGGTTCCGACGGGGTCGGTTCCGAAGTGGTCGGTTCCGATGGGGGCGCGTCCGACGGGGTCGTCTGCGGGCGCGTCGTCTCCGGCGCCGGCTCGGCCGTGGCGGTGACCGTCGCGGTGGCCGTGGCGGTCGCGGTGGTGGTGGGGTGCGGGGCGGGCACGGGCGGGCCCGCCACGGGGGTGGCGCTCCACGACGTGGCGGCCACGACGATCCCGGCCAGCGCCAGCAGCCCCGCCGTCTCCCGCCGCCGCCCACCGGCGCACCAGCGCCGCCCGCGGCCCGTCCGCTGTGCGGCGGCCCCGCCCGTCGGCCGGTCGGGCGGCGCGGGCTCGGACTTGCCCAGCAGGGCGGTCAGCTGCGCGTGCGCCTCGGCGGCGCCGGTGCGGCGTTCGGGGTCCTTCTCCAGCAGCCCGCCGATCAGCGGCGCCAGCTCACCGGCCCGCTCGAACGGGTCCGGGCGGGTGCTCACGACCGCGCTCAGCGTGGCCAGCTCGCTGCTGTGCCGGTACGGCGCCCGGCCCTCCACCGCCGCGTACAGCGTCGCCCCCAGCGACCACAGGTCGCTCAGCGCCGTGGACGGCCCGCCGCCGGCCCGCTCGGGCGCGATGTAGGCCGGCGTGCCCACGACCACGCCGGGCCGGCCCGACGACGGCTCGCCGTCCAGCGTCGTCGCCAGCCCGAAGTCCGTCAGGATGGCGTGCCCCTCGGAGGTGAGCAGGATGTTGCCCGGCTTCACGTCCCGGTGCAGCACCCCCGAGGCGTGCGCGTAGCGGAGCGCGGCCAGCACCTCCAGCCCGATGCGCGTCACGGTCGGCACGGCCAGCGGGCCCCGGTCGGCGATCATCCGGGCCAGGCTGCTCGACGGCACGTACTGCATGACGATCCACGGCCGCTCGCCGGCCAGCACCACGTCGTGGACGGCGGCGATGTTCGGGTGCGTCAGCTTGGCGGCGATGCGCGCCTCCCGCATCGTGTCGGCCGCCCGCTGCCCGGCGGCCGTCACCTCCTTGATCGCGACCTCACGGTCGAGGAGCTCGTCGCGGGCCCGCCACACGGCGCCCATGCCGCCCTCTCCCAGCTTCGAGAGCAACCGGTAGCGCCCGCCCAGTAACCACCCTTCCAAGGACATGTCACTGGCTTACCCGATCAACGGACATCACGCAACGCATTCGTACGAGTACTGGAAGGTCGTCTGAAGCTATGGAAAGGTAGGTGAAATGGCTCCAAGGATCGCGACGGCCAGCCGGGTGGAGCTGCCCGAGCTGCTCGACTTCCTCCGTCCCCGGCACCACGGCCTGCTGTCGACCACCCGCGCCGACGGCCGCCCGCAGCTCTCGCCCGTCACCTGCGGGGTCGACGGTGACGGCCGGATCGTGATCTCCACCTATCCGGACCGCGCCAAGGCCGTCAACGCGCGCCGCGACGACCGCGTGTCGATCTGCGTGCTGTCGGACGACTGGGACGGCCCGTACGTGCAGGTCGACGGCCGGGCCGAGGTGCTCGACATGCCGGAGGCGCTGGAGGGCCTGGTCGAGTACTTCAGGTGCATCTCCGGCGAGCATCCCGACTGGGACGAGTACCGCGAGGCCATGCGCCGCCAGGACAAGTCGCTGATCCGCGTGCGCATCGAACGCTGGGGCCCGATCGCGACCGGCGGCTTCCCGGCGCGGCTCAGCCCGCCCGCTCCTTGAGGTAGTCGCGCAGGACGACCGCCTGGTTGTGCTCGGTGTCCTTGGCGCCGTAGAGCAGCGTCACCCGGCCCTTCGCGGCGGCGTCGAGCAGCGGCCGGACGGCGTCGTCGCGCCCGGCCAGCTCCTCGCGGTAGCGCTCGGCGAACTCGGCGAACCGCTCGGGCCGGTGCCCGAACCACTTGCGCAGCTCGGTCGAGGGCGCCGCGTCCCGCGCCCAGCCGTCGAGCCGGAGGTCATCCTTGCGCACCCCGCGCGGCCACATCCGGTCCACCAGGAACACCGCGCCCTCGGCCGGCTCGTGGTCGTAGACGCGCTGGATCTCGATCGGTCCCATGCTCTGGATGATGCCCCTGACCCCGGGAGCCGTACGTGTCCGCCATGCCGTGGGGAGGTTTTCCGGCACCGGGCTCGGATAGGAGGCAGGCCCGGATCAAGCGACAGACAGGGGGCCGACATGGGCGCCGACGACAAGATCTCGAACAAGGCCGAAGAGCTGAAGGGCAGGGCCAAGGAGGGCGTGGGCCGGGCGACCGACGACGAACGCCTCGAGGCCGAGGGCCGCGCCGACCGCAGCAAGGGCAAGGTCAAGCAGGCGGGCGAGAAGGCGAAGGACGCCGCCCGCAACGTCAAGGACGCCTTCAAGCACTGAGGCACAGCACCGCCTCAAGCGCTGGGGCACTGCCTCAAGCACTGAGGCACGCGATGCACCTGGGGCCGGGGAGGGCTCGCCGTACCAAGGCGAAACACCTCCCCGGCCCCTTCCGTGTGCTTGACGTTCTTGACGGGCCCGCGGGCCGGGTTCCACGGTGACGCTCAGGCGCTCCACAAGGTCGCGGCGGCAGGCCGGACCGTTTCCCCGCAAAGGCTGGATTCACCGCATTTTCCCTCCGGGCATTTGATCACCTAGCCCATTTCCGCCCATTTACCGCAACAAAAAGGAACGGGTGGGACCGGTCAAGTCTTCTTTGGCCGAAGTGATTGGGGTGATTTACGGGTATATCAGGACTAGTGTCCCTTTAGGGCACTAGAAACAGGGGGAGGAGAAATGACTCTCATTCAGAGTGGTTACCGGTCCCACTGCTACCGTCGCCGCTGCTGTCGGCGCCGCCGTTACTACGGTGGCTGCCGTCGTAGGCGGTGGTGGTGGTAAGAGAACGCCGTGAGAGTCGGCGGGCCGACCGCCGTCTCTCATTCTCTTTTCCTAGGCGGGGAGACCGTCCGGCGCTCGCGCCGGCGGTCTCCCTCCGCCGCACCTTCCGTGAATTCTGGCCCAACACCCGCGGCCTGCGCTGGTTGCTCGCCGCGGGCGTCGTTTTCGCCGCGGTCGCCGCGCTCTGCGAAGTCGCGGCGATCGGCCTGTTCGGCCGGATCACCGATGAAGTGCTCACCACCCGCGACCTCGGCGCGTTCTGGGGGCCCGCGCTCACCTGGCTCGGCCTCGCCGCCGTCGCCGGCGTCGCCTCGCTCACCGGCACGTACGCGACCGCCGTCGGCGCCGAACGTTTCCTGCTGAGCCTGCGTGACCGGGTGTTCACCCACATCCAGACGCTCTCGCCTGATTACGGGGAGAACCGCCGCCTCGGCGACCTCATGGCCAGGCTCACGGACGACATCGAGGCCATCGAAGAGCTGATGGGATCGGGCCTGGTCAAGCTGTTCACCACGGCCGCCAGCGTCGTCTTCTTCGCCGGCGCCGCCTTCTACGTCCGCTGGGACCTGGCCCTGATCACGATGGCGCTGGTCCCCGCCTTCCTCGTGGTGTCGAAGATGTTCGCCTCCCGCTTCAGGGTGGCCTCGGCGCGCGAGCGCTCCAGCAACGGCGAGATGAACAGCGTCATCGAGGAGGGGCTGGCCAACCAGGCGCTCGTCCAGTCCTACAACCGCCAGTCCGCCGAATCGGCCCGGCTGCACGCGACCGGCCGAGGCTGGCTGCGCGCCAACCTGTCGCAGGCGTGGCTCGCCGGCCTGTACGGTCCCGCCGTCCAGGTGCTGGAGACCGTCTGCCTCATCGTCATCCTGGGCGTCGGCGCGTGGGAGATCGCCGCCGGACGGCTCACGCTGGGCGGCCTGCTGGCCTTCGCCGCGTACCTGGCCATGCTCTACCCGGCCGTGCAGAGCCTCGGCGAGATCGCGCTCACCGTGTCGGAGGCTGCGGCCGGCTCCGACCGCGTCATGGAGGTGCTCAGGACCAGGCCCGCCGTCGAGGACGCCCCCGGCGCCCGGCCGCTGCCCGGCCGCGCCGCCGGCCGCGTCGGCTTCGAGCACGTCGGCTTCCGCTATCCCGGCCGCAGACGGCCCGCCCTCCAGAACCTGTCGTTCACCGCCGAACCAGGCGAGCTCGTCGTGCTCACCGGACCCAGCGGCGCGGGCAAGTCGACGCTGGCCAAGCTGCTGCTGCGGTTCTACGACCCCGACACCGGCCGCGTGCTGCTCGACGGCCACGACATCCGCGAGCTCACCAGGGCGTCGCTGCGCGACAACATCACGATCCTGCACCAGGAGATGCTGCTGTTCTCGGGGACCGTACGCGACAACATCGCCTACGGCCGGCCGGACGCCACCCACGACGAGGTCATCCGCGCCGCCGAGCTCGCCGGGGTGCACGACTTCGTCAGGACCCTGCCCCGGGGGTACGACTCCCAGGTCGGGCAGCGGGGCAGACTGCTGTCCGGGGGGCAGCGGCAGCGCGTGGCCATCGCCAGGGCGATCCTGCGCGACGCCCCCGTGCTCGTCCTCGACGAGCCGATGACCGGCCTCGACCAGGCCACGGCCACGCGCATCATGGAGCCGCTGCGGCGGCTCATGGCCGGCCGGACCACCATCCTCATCACCCACGACCTGCGTCACCTGCCACAGGACGCACGCGTGATCGAGCTGGAGCCGGCCGGCCGGGAGAGCCGGATCCGCCTGAAGCGGCTCGGGGCTCAGCGGGAGAGCCCGAGGCTGTTGAGCAGCCCGGTGACGCCGATGTTGTCCAGCAGCGAGGACGAAGCCGACGGCGTCGACGGTGCCGCCGGTGCCGAGGACGAGCGCGGCGCGGTCGTCGTCGCCGACGAGGCCGGACGGTTCCACGGGCCCGTCCACGGGCCGGTCCACGGGCCGTAGGGCTGCTGCCACTGCGGACGGTAGGAGTGCGGCCAGTTCGAACGGTAGGAGTCGGCCCAGTGCGGGTGGTAGGCGCCGTACCGGCGGTTGTACTCCTCGCACCACGGCGCCGTGATCAGCCCACGGACGTGCCCGTTCACGTTGACCGTGCCCACCGGGCCGGTGCGCCTGGCGGTGGCGTCCGCGTTCGAGTTCGAGTCGAAGACCTGGCCCATCAGCGCGTGGACGTAGCCGTTGATCTCGGCCCACTCCTCGGCGGTCGGCTGCCTGTCGTAGCTGATCCGTACGCCGTCACGGCCGTACTCGTCGTCGGTCAGGTACTGGACCAGCTCGTCGTCGCCGATCACGTCACGCAGCGGCGAGTGCGGCAGGTACGTGGCGTTCGCGCACCACTCCCTGAGCCGGTCGTCGTAGTCGTCGGCAGCGGCAGGCGCGGCCATCAACGTGACGCCGGTGGCCGTCGCTGCGAGTGCGGTGATGACGTGCTTGTACATGGGTGCCCCCTGCGGGTGGTGATCTGATCATCCGCAGTGGTCAGTACCCATAGTGAGCTTTCAACTACTCCATGGTTGGATCTGGCCGTCTTTACCCGGACTGCCGTCGTCCGAGCGGAACGCGTACTCTGCTGCCCATGCGTGAACGGGTCATCGACGGCCGCTTCGAGCTGCGCGAACGGCTCGGCGGCGGCGGCATGGGTCTGGTGTGGCGGGCCTGGGACACCGCCCTGCACCGCGACGTCGCGCTCAAGGAAGTGCGGCCGCCCGACCCGGCCATGGACGAGCACGACCCGGCCCTGGCCCGCGAGCTGCGCGCCCGCGTGCTGCGCGAGGCCCGCGCGCTGGCCCGGCTCAACCACCCGCACGTCGCCACCATCCACCACATCGTCGACGAGGGCACGGACACGTACCCGTGGCTCGTCATGGAGCTCGTCACCGGCGGCTCGCTCCAGGACCGGCTCGCCCACGGCCCGATGCCCCCCGCGGAGGTCGCGCGGCTCGGCCGCGAGGTGCTGTCGGCGCTGCGCGCGGCCCACGCCGTCGGCATCCAGCACCGCGACGTCAAGCCCGCCAACGTCCTGCTCCGCTCCGACGGGCGCTCCGTCCTGACGGACTTCGGCATCGCCGCCGTACGCGAGGCGCCCAGCCTGACGGCTACCGGGTCGTTCATCGGCTCGCCCGAATACATGGCGCCCGAGCGCATCAACGGGCACGAGGGCGACCCGGCCTCCGACCTGTGGTCGCTCGGCATGATGCTGTACGTGGCGGTCGAGGGCCGGCATCCGTTGCGCCGCGCCACCACGCTGGCGACGCTCGCGGCGGTGCTCAACCAGGAGGTGCCGCCGCCGGAACGGGCCGGGGCGCTCGGGCCCGCCCTGATGGCGCTGCTCAACCGCGACCCGTCGGCCCGCCCCGGCCCCGAGACCCTCGACCACCTCCTGACCGTCGCCACCGACGCCCCCTCGGCCCCCGGGGACCGGCCGTTCGGCGGCGCCCCGCCGGTCGAGGCGCCGACCCACCCCCCGGGCGGCCCTTACGGCCACCAGCCCGCAGGCAGCTCGCCGACGCATCCGCCCGGGCCCTTCGGGGGCACGCCGTACCCGCCTCCCCGGGGAGCGATGACGCATCCCCCCGGCCGGCCCTACGGCGGCCCGCCGGCCCCCGCGCCCTACGGGCTGCCGACCCAGGAACGGACCGCGGGGAAGCGGAAGACCGGCAGGATCGTCGGCGCGATCTCGGCCGCCGCCGTCGTGGCCGTCGCCGCCGTCGTCTGGACGCAACTCCCCTCCTCGACCGGCGACCCCCAGCAGCGGCCCGAAGATGCCGCCACCCTCGCCGCCCCCGACCGCACCCCCACCGAGGACCCGGAGCCGGAGGAGGAGACCACCACCCCCACCCCCCGCGCCGTCAACCTGCACACCGAGGCGGGCATGCGCGACCTGATCAAGGCCATGAAGCCCGTCATCGGCGGCACCAAGGTCTACGGCCTCACCGTCTACCCCACCTACGCCTCCGCCGAGGCCCCCGCGAAGGCCCGCAAGGGCGCCTACGACCGCTACTTCTACCGCGACGGCGTCGTCACCAAGCAGGAGGGCTTCGGCCACACCACGAAGTCCCCCGCCGTGGACCTGGAATCGTTCGACTGGAGCGTCCTCCCCGCCCTGTTCCGCAAGGCGCCGAAGGCCCTGAACGTCCCCAAACCCACCTCCCGCTACCTCATCGTCGACACCGACTTCCCGTTCACCGGCGCCACCCGGCAGGTCCTGCTCGTCTACCTGAGCGACGAGTACGACGGCGGCTACCTGGTCGCCGACCGCAAGGGCAAGATCCTCAAGACGAACCCCGCAGGATAACCCCGTTTGACGGCTACCGCCCCATCGGGCCGGCCCGCCAGAATCGGACGTATGCCCGCATCTCGGCGTCGAACGCGCCCCCTCCGGCAGAACGACCCGCGGGAGATCGCCGGATACGCCCTGCGCGCACGGCTCGGCGAAGGCGGGCAGGGCGTCGTCTACCTGGGCGAGGGCCCCGACGGCCAGGAGGTGGCCGTCAAGCTCCTGCACGCCCGCTTCGACCATGACGCCGAGGCCCGGCGCTACTTCACCCGCGAACTGGCCGCCCTCCAGCGGGTGGCGCCGTTCTGCACCGCCCGCGTCCTGGAAGCCGACCCCGACGCCGACCCGCCGTACGTGGTCAGCGAGTACGTCGACGGGCCGTCACTGCAGGCGGCGGTGCACGAGCGCGGCGTGCTCTCCGGGGCCGACCTCGACCGGCTCGCCGTCGCCACCGCCACCGCGCTCGGCGCCATCCACGCGGCGGGCGTGGTGCACCGCGACTTCAAACCCGCCAACGTGCTGCTCGCCGCCGACGGGCCCCGCGTGATCGACTTCGTCATCGCCCGGCGGTTCGACGCCACCGCCGGACCGGCCAGCGGCGTCGTCGGCACGCCCTCGTACATGTCGCCCGAGCAGCTCTCCGGGCACCCGGCCGGGCCCGAGCTGGACCTGTTCGCATGGGCGTGCACGATCGCGTACGCGGCCAACGGGCAACCGCCATTCGGGCACGAGCCGCTCCCTGCGGTGATCAACCGGATCCTCAACGCCGACCCCGACCTCGGCCGCCTCGCCGGCCCCCTGCGCGGCCACGTAGCCGCCTGCCTCCACAAGGACCCCGCCCACCGCCCCACGGCCGCCCAACTCCTCACCGCCCTCCTCACCCACACCCCCGCCGGCCCCCGCCACCCGGCCCTCCCACCCCGACGGGACACAAACCCACCCCGGAACACCGCACCCCCTTCGGAACCGGCACCCCTTCCAGGCGCGCACGCTCCTTCGGGAGGTCACGCTCCCGCAGGGGGTCACGCTCCTGCGGGCGGTCATGCCCGTACGCCGGCCGGTACCCCGTACTCGCTTCCTCCGCCCTCGGGGACGCCCGCTCCCGTGGGAGGGGCGTCCCTTCCAGGGGGTGGCGGTCGCTCGGGAGGCCAGGTCCCGTCAGGGGGATACGCCCCGCCGGGGGCCGGGCCCGGTTCGGGAGGGGCGACCCCAGCCGGGGCCGGGCCTCGGGCGGGTGGGCCGTCGGAGGGGGCGTCCTATCCGGCTGGTCACAGCGCTTCGGGGCCGGGGACGTGGGGGGCGGTGGGGCCGGTCACGCGGCCGGGGAGGAGGCGCCGGGGGCTGCTGGTGGGCGCGGTGGCGGCGGCGGTCGCGGTGCTGGCCGGGGTCGTGGTCGTGGTGACCAATCTGACCGGAGGCGCCGGGACGACGACGAGCTCGCCGTCCGCGTCCACGGGGAACGCGGTGGTGCGGTCGCCGAGGCTCGGCCTGGAGTTCTGGCAGGGGAACGCCGCCGCCCCGCTGGCGCTCACCGACCTGGCCGCCCCGGTCACCAGGGTCTCCTTGCAGGCGGCCCCGTTCGAGCTGCGCTTCCCCCGCGTGCCCGAGGAGCGCGCGGTGCAGGTGTGCGCCTGGATGGACGATTCGGTGTTCGACATCACGGACGGCGCCAAGACGGCCGATCACCGGTGTTTCGCCCCGGGCACCGGCATGGCGGACTTCGAGCACGGCTCCGGCACCCTGTTCCTCAACGACGAGGGTCACAACTATCTGATCGGCGACCGGGTGACCCGCCATTCGGACACCCAGGACAAGGTGCTGGTCTCGTCGATCTTCCAGGGCGACACGCAGCAGCCGATCGCGGAGCAGCGGGGTGACCTGTATCTGACGGTGTTCGTGGACCACGACGGCGACCAGGTCTTCAAACAGGCCGGTGCGGGCGAGTACGAGTACCTGGTCCTGGACTTCCCGGGCTGAAATTTTCAGCGGAACGCCGCAGGTCACCCTTCCCGGGCGCGTTCGTTGGTTGACGGCCGGTCGGGGGCGTGGGATCAATCAGGGAAAGCGCTTACCCGAAGGGAGCGGACGTGTTACGTCAACTCTTGCGCCGCCTGTCCGTGGCCGCCACCGCCGTGGTGACGGCACTGACGGGCGCCCTGGCCGTGCTGCCACCGCCGGTCCAGGCCGCCACCGTGGACACCGGCGCCTGGTACGTCCTGGTGAACCGGCACAGCGGCAAGGCCCTGGACCTGTACGACTTCGCCACCGCCGACGGCGCCCCGATCGTGCAGTGGGCGCGCAACGACGGCAACCAGCAGCAGTGGCGGTTCGTGAGCTCCGGCGACGGCTACTACCGGCTCAAGTCCCGGCACAGCGGCAAGGTGCTCGACGTCTACGAGTGGAACGCCGAAGGCGGCGCGCAGATCGTCCAGTGGGCCGATCTGAACGGCTGGAACCAGCAGTTCCGCCTGGCCGACTCCGACGGCGGGCACGTACGCCTGATCAACCGCCACAGCGGCAAGGCCCTGGAGGCGTGGGAGTGGGCCACCAGCGACGGCGCCCGCGTCTCCCAGTGGGACGACCTGAACGGCGCCAACCAGCAGTGGCGGCTGGTCAAGCTCGGCTCCGGCGACAGCGGAGGCGGCGACGGCAGCGGCGCGTGGCCGTCCGACACCGGCAGCGTCCACCAGACGGAGACGCGCGAGGTCGGCACGTTCTTCGACGGCGGCATGAAGCGCTACTACGGCATCGGCGACGGCGGGCAGGGCGAGAGCCAGGACCCGATGTTCGTGGTGGCGAACGGCGGCACCATCCAGAACGTGATCATCGACGCCCCGGCCGGCGACGGCATCCACTGCGAGGGCTCGTGCACGATCCGCAACGTGTGGTGGAACGACGTGGGCGAGGACGCCGCCACGTTCAAGAGCTCCAGCTCCTCGGCGCGCTACCTGGTCGAGGGCGGCGGCGCGAAGTCGGGCTCCGACAAGGTGTTCCAGCACAACGGCGCGGGCACGGTGACGATCCGCGACTTCCAGGTGCACAGCTCGGGCAAGCTCTATCGGGCGTGCGGCAACTGCTCCAGCTCCTACCAGCGGCACGTGGTCATGGACGGCGTCACCGCCCGGTCCACGAAGGTGCTGGCCGGAATCAACACCAACTGGGGTGACACGGCCAGGTTCAGCCGGATCACGGTGTACGGGAGCGCGACGATCTGCGAGAAGTACCGGGGCGTTCCGAAGGGGAGTGAGCCCGAGAAGATCGGCTCCGGTGCGGACGGGGTCAACTGCCTCTACTCCTCCTCCGACATCACCTACAGATAGCTCCCGGTACGCGCCGGGAGAGGCGTCCTTTCCCGGCGCGTTGCGTTAGCGGTAACACGTAGCGGAATTCCCTACTGTCTCTGTGGGATACTGAGCGCATGGGCTCGGACACGACCCGCGCGCGCACACCCCTCGACGCCGCCGTCGAGGCGGCACGGTGGATCCGGTCGGCCGCCGTCGACGACGGCCGGGGGCGGCGGCACTGGGCGGCCAACCCCGACCCGGGCGGCCGGGCGGCCGTCCCCGCCGAGCCCGCGTCCCTCTACGCGGGGGCGGCGGGCATCGTGCTCTTCTTCCTCGAACTGGCCGACGCCACCGGTGACGAGACGTACCTGGAAGACGCTCGCGCCGGGGCCCGCTACCTGGCGGCCGGGTGGCGTGACCAGCCGGATCTGACCCTCTACCACGGCCTGGCGGGCACGGTGGTGGCGCTCGCCGAGGCAGGCTGGGCGCTGGGCGACGGCGGGTTCGAGGAGGAGGCCGCGGCTGCCGCCGCCCGCATCGCCGCCGCCGCCCGCCCGCTGCCCGGCGGGCCCGGCTGGACCGGCGACCCGGCGCAGCGGGGTGACGGCGGCATCGTGCTCGCCCTGCTTCGCGCGGCCACCGCGCTCGGCGTGCGCGCGTGCGAGGACGTGGCCCTGGAGGCGGGCGCCCGCATCGCCGGCCTCGCCGTCCCCGGTCACCGCTTCGGCGCCCCACCCCCTCCGTCCCCTCCGCCTTCGCCCGCTCGCCCGCCGCACCATGAGCCGCCCCGCCCGCCGCAGTCCGCTGAAGGGACGCCGCCAGGGCGCCCCGGCGAGGCCCCCACGCCCCACGACGCCCACACGCCCGACGAGCCCTTGAGGCGCGCCGACCCCGCTGAGCCGCCGGCCTCCTCCGGGCGCGCCGACCCCCGTGAGGCGCCCCCGCCCGCGGGGAGGCCCGTTGACGATCGGACGGGGGAGTCCGAGGGCGGGGATCGGGCGGCGTTGCCGGCGGACGCGGTGGCGCCCGGGTTCCTGGCGGGGACGGCGGGGACGGCGTTCTTGCTGGCCAGGCTGTACGGGGCGACCGGGGACATGCGGTTCCTGGAGGCGGCGCGGCGGGGGGCCGGGTTCGTGCGGGAGGTGAGCGTGGTGGCGGGGCGGTGCGCGGTGGTGCCGCATCACGTGCCGCAGGCCAGGGAGCTGCACTATCTGGGGTTCTGTTCGGGCTCGGCGGGGGTGGCCCGGATGTTCCACGAGCTTCACCGGGTGGGGGGCGATCCGGGGGATCTCGACTGGGTGGAGCGGCTGGCGCACGGCGTGGTCGAGAGCGAGGTGCCGCAGCGGCGTACGCCGGGGTTCTGGAACGCGGCATGCCAGTGCTGCGGGGCGGCCGGGCTGCTTGAGCTGTTCGTGGGGCTGTGGGCGGCTTCGGGGCGGCAGGCGTACCTGGATCACGCGCAGGCGCTCGCCGAGCATCTGATCGGGACCGCCGACGGGTCGGGTGGCCGGGGGCTGCGCTGGTATCAGGCGTACCGGCGGCTGCGGCCGGGCGAGCTGACGGCCGACACGGGCTACATGGTGGGCGCGGCGGGCATCGGCGCCGCCCTGCTGCACCTGGACGCGGCGCTGCGTCCGAGGGAGGGACGCCGGGTGATCCTGCTGCCCGACAACCCGTTCCCGCCTGCGCGTCTTCAATTCCTATAAAACGAGTAGGAAATGTTGACTTAGCGGACGCCGCGACGTACGTTTCCGGTATGAGCCAGGGACTCAACCTGACCAGGCGCCCGCACGTGGACTTCGGTCACGTCGCCAGCGCGCAGTGTCGTTGATCACGACCCAGCCACGCCTTTCTCCCCGTGAGGACATTCTCGTGATCGATCTTGACCCTTTTCCCGGCGACATCCACTGGTACGACCTCCCCGACGACGAAGCGGACCCGGAGGAGGACCGATGACGGAAACGCTGCCCGGCCCCGTCGTCGACGCCGACCGCTTCCGCCAGGCCCTCGCCGTGCACGCCGCCGGCGTCGTGGTGATCACCGCGCAGAACGCGGGCGTCCCCGTCGGCCTGACCGCCACCTCCTTCTCCTCCGTCAGCCTCGAACCACCCCTCGTCTCCTTCTACGTGGACCGTTCCTCGACCACCTGGCCCGCCCTGCGCGCGGCCGGTCACTTCGCCGTCAACGTGCTGGCCGGTGACCAGGCCGACGTGGCGTCCAGGTTCGCCCGCAAGGGCGTCGACCGGTTCGCCGAGCCCACCCGCTGGCGGCCCGGCCCGCTGGGCGCGCCGCTGCTGCTCGACGTGTCCGCCCATCTGGTGTGCCTGCCGTACGAGATCCGCGACGTGGGGGATCACGTGCTGGTCGTGGGCCTGGTGGCGGAGGCCGGAGTGCGGTCCGCCGCCCGCCCCCTGCTCTACCACCAGGGCCGGTTCGGCCGCTTCACCGCCCACCCCTGAGGAAGCCCCCGTGACCACTGACACCGTGCCCACTCACACCGTGCCCACCGTTGTGCCCACCCCAGGAGCCACCGTGACCACGCAAGCGCCGGCCTTCGCGAGCCCCGCCGACCACGCCACCTACGGCCACTACGCCCGCACGCCCGCCTACCCCTTCCGCGGGCGCGTCACCGCCGACGGTTCGAGCGGCTTCCGCGCCGAACCCGGCCGCTACCACGTCTACGCCGCCTGGACCTGCCCGTACGCCCAGCGCGTCGCCATCGTCCGCAAGCTCAAGGGCCTGGAGGACGTCGTCACCCTGTCGTACGTGGACGACGAGCGCGACGGCCGGGGCTGGGCGTTCCGCGCCCACCGCGGCCCCGACCCGGTCAACGGGTTCACGCTGCTCGGGCAGGCGTACGAGGCGACGCGGCCCGGCTATGACGGCCACCTGTCGGTCCCGGTCCTGTGGGACCGCCTGACCGGCCGGATCGTGAGCAACCACTTCCCCGACATCACGATCGACCTCGGCACGCAGTTCGACGCCTGGGCCCGCGCGGGGGCCGACCTGTACCCGGTGCACCTGCGTCCGCGCATCGACGAGCTGAACGCCTGGATCTACGCGGAGGTCAACACCGGCGCCTCCCGGGCCGCGCTGGAGCGGCTGGACGCGCTGCTGGGCGAGCACCGGTTCCTGACGGGCGACACGATCACCGAGGCCGACGTGCGGCTGTGGGTGTCGCTGGCCCGGCTGGAGGTGTTCGACCTGAGCGAGTTCGAACACCTGTGGGGTTACGCCCGCGACCTGTACCGGCGTCCGGCGTTCGCGGAGACGATCGAGGGACTGCCCGACTCCTGGCACCAGCCGCACCGGCGGGACCGGTGAGCCGGCCGCGCCGCCGCGTGCACCTGGCCGCGCACTTCCCCGGCGTCAACAACACCACGGTCTGGTCCGATCCGCGTTCGGGCAGCCAGATCGACTTCTCCTCCTTCACCCATCTGGCGGCGACGGCCGAGCGCGGCCTGTTCGACTTCTTCTTCCTGGCGGAGGGGTTACGGCTGCGCGAGCTCAAGGGCCGCATCCATGACCTGGACGTGGTCGGCAGGCCCGAATCGCTGACCGTGCTCAGTGCGCTGGCGGCGGCCACGTCCCGGCTCGGCCTGGCGGCCACCGTCAACACCACCTTCAACGAGCCGTACGAGCTGGCCAGGCGGCTGGCCACGCTCGACCACCTGAGCGAGGGCCGGGCCGGGTGGAACGTGGTGACCACGTCCGACGCGTTCACCGGCGAGAACTTCCGCCGGGGCGGCTACCTCGACCACGCCGACCGTTACGCGCGGGCCGCGGAGTTCGTCCGGCTGGCGCGGGCGCTGTGGGACTCCTGGCAGCCGGGCGCGTTCGTCGCCGACCGGGAGTCGGGGCGCTTCGTCCGGCCGGGCGGCATCGGCACGGTCACCCACCGGGGCGAGCACTTCGACGTGGCGGGCCGGTTCACGCTGCCGCGCAGCCCGCAGGGCCATCCGGTGATCATCCAGGCGGGCGATTCGGAGCAGGGCCGGGAGTTCGCCGCGGCCACGGCGGACGTGATCTTCAGCAGGCACGGCACGCTGGACGACGGCAAGGCGTTCTACGCCGACGTCAAGGGCCGCCTGGCCCGCCACGGCCGGGCGCCGCACGAGCTGAAGATCATGCCGGCGGCCACGTACGCGCTCGGCGACACCGAGGAGGACGCCGCCGAGAACGCGGCGGTGATCCGCAGCCAGCAGGTGGGCCCGCAGACCGCGATCGCGTTCCTGGAGCAGGTGTGGGGCCGCGACATGTCGGCCTACGACCCGGACGGGCCGCTGCCGGACGTGGAGCCGGACCTGACGGGGGAGGTGGCGCAGGGCCGCGTGCGGCTGGCCGACCGGGCCGCAGTGGCCGCGAAGTGGCGGGCGCTCGCCCAGGAGAAGGGGCTGACCATCCGCGAGCTGGTCATCGAGGTGACCGGCCGCCAGACGTTCGTCGGCACCCCGGCGAGCGTGGCCAGGCAGATCGACGAACACGTGCAGGCGGGCGCGGCGGACGGGTTCATCCTGGTGCCGCACCTGACGCCCGGGGGCCTGGACGACTTCGTCGACCGGGTGGTGCCGCTGCTTCAGGAGCGCGGCGTCTTCCGTACCGAGTACACCGGCGCCACGCTGCGCGAACACCTGGAGCTGTCATGACGTTGCACCTGGCCGTCGCCCTGGACGGCGCGGGCTGGCATCCGGCCGCGTGGCGGGAGCCCACCGCCAGGCCGGAGACGATCTTCTCGGCCCGCTACTGGGCGGCGCAGGTCGCCGAGGCCGAGCGCGGGCTGCTCGACTTCGTCACCATCGAGGACTCGCTGGGCCTGCAGTCGCTGCTGGCCGACGGGGACGACGACGAGACCGGGCAGGTGCGGGGCAGGTTCGACGCCGTCCTGCTGGCGGCCCGGATCGCGCCGCTGACCAGGCGGATCGGGCTCGTCCCCACGGCCACGACCACGCACACCGAGCCGTTCCACGTGGCCACCGGCATCGCCACGCTCGATCACGTCAGCGGCGGCCGGGCCGGGTGGCAGGCGCGGATCTCGGCGCGCGGCAGCGACGCGCGGCACTTCGGCCGCCGCGCGTTCCCGCCGCTCGACGGGCTGGACGCGGACTCGCCCCACGTCCGGGACCTGTTCGCCGAGGCCGCCGACGCGGTCGAGGTGGCGCGCCGGCTGTGGGACAGCTGGGAGGACGACGCGGAGATCCGCGACGTGCCGACCGGCCGGTTCGTCGACCGCGACAAACTCCACCACATCGACTTCACCGGGCGCTTCTTCACCGTGAAGGGCCCGTCGATCACGCCGCGCCCGCCGCAGGGCCAGCCCGTGGTCACCGCGCTGGCGCACGCGCGGCTGCCGTACGAGTTCGCGGCGCGGGCGGCCGACGTCGTGTACGTGACGCCGCGCTCGACCGAGCAGGCGCGGGACGTCGTCCGGGAGATCAGGGGCCTGTCGGGCGAGGTCAAGGTGTTCGCCGATCTGCTCGTGTTCGTCGGCGACGACGCCGCCGGGCGCAGGGCCCGGCTGGACGAGCTGGCCGGGGCCGAGCTGACCTCCGACGCGGCGGTCTTCACCGGCACCGCGGGGGAGCTGGCCGACCTGCTGCTCGACTGGCGGCGGGCCGGGATCGAGGGGTTCCGGCTGCGCCCGGGGGTGGTGCCGGACGACCTGAAGCAGATCACCCGGCGGCTGACGGCCGAGCTGCGTGCGCGGGGCGCGTTCCGGTCCGGGTACGAGGCGGGCACGCTGCGCGGCCTGCTGGGGCTGCCCCGCCCGGCCAGCCGATACGCGGAGGCATCATGAAATTTCTGGCTATCACGTTGATTGCGCACCACGACGACCGCTCACCCACCGATCGCCTCCGCGAGGTCGTCGAGAACGCGGTGCTGGCGGAGCAACTGGGCTTCGACGGGTTCGGCGTGGGCGAGCGGCACGAGCGGCCGTTCCTGTCGTCGTCGCCGCCCGTGGTGCTGGCCAACATCGCGGCCAGGACGGCCACGATCCGCCTGTTCACCGCGGTGACCACGCTCAGCCTGCTCGACCCCGTCCGCGCGTACGAGGACTACGCCACACTCGACCACCTGTCGGACGGCAGGCTGGAGCTGATCATCGGCAAGGGCAACGGGACCGCGCAGGCGCAGCTCTTCCACGTCACCCCCGAGGACCAGTGGGAGCGCAACCGGGAGGGCTACGAGCTGTTCCGCCGCCTGTGGCGGGAGGACAAGGTCACCTGGGAGGGCCGGTTCCGGCCGCCGCTCACCGACGCCGAGGTGCTGCCCCGGCCGCTCCAGCGGCCGATCAGGGTGTGGCACGGCAGCGCCACCAGCAAGGAGTCCGTGGAGCTGGCCGCCCGTTACGGCGACCCGCTGTTCTCGGCCAACGTCACCAACCCCATCGAGCCGTACGCCGAGCTGATCGATCACTACCGCGAGCGGTGGGCGCACCACGGGCACGACCCGGCGGACGCGCTCGTCGGCGCGGGCACCGCGGGCTTCTACACGGCCCGCACCTCGCAGGAGGCGATCGCCACCTACCGGCCGATCTACGACGCGAGGATCGCCCTGCTGGCGGAGCTCGGCGTCCGGCCGGTGTTCCCGACGCTGGAGGACGCCATCGAGCGCGGCTCCATCCTGGTCGGCAGCCCGCAGCAGATCGTGGACAAGGTGCTGCGCTATCACAAGCGGTTCGGCCACGAGGTGATGCACCTGCACGCCGACGCCGACGGCCTCACCCCCCGCCGGCACCGGGACGCGCTGGAGCTGTTCCAGGCGGAGATCGCGCCCGCGCTGCGCGAGGCGGTCCCCAGCCGGCCGTTCCCCGGAAGGACGTCATGACCCTCTCCATCCTCGACCTCGCCCCCATCACGTCCGGCCACAGCGCCGCCGACGCGCTGGGCAACACGCTCGACCTGGCCCGCCGGGCCGAGGAGCTCGGCTACCGCCGCTACTGGGTGGCCGAGCACCACCTGGCCCCCGGCGTGGCCAGCTCCGCGCCTTCCGTGCTCATCGCGCTGATCGCCGCCGCCACCCGGACCATCCGGGTGGGCTCGGGGGCGGTCCAGCTCGGGCACCGCACGCCGCTGTCGGTCGTCGAGGAGTTCGGCCTCGTCGACGCCCTCCACCCGGGCCGCCTCGACCTGGGCCTCGGCCGCTCGGGCAGGCCCGCGCCAGGCCAGGCGCCGGCTCGGGCGCCCGAGCCCCCGCCGGGCCCCCGGACGGTCGACGGGCTGCTGATCCCCGCGCCGTTCGACTGGTCGCGGCTCGCCGGGCATCCCCGGCTCGTCTTCCACGAGTCGCTGCTGCGCCAGCCCGGAGCCGAGACGCCGGACTTCGCCGAGCAGGTCGACGACGTGCTCGCCTTCCTCGGCGGCACCCACCAGGCTCGCGCGGTGCCCGGGGAGGGGGCCGACGTGGCCGTGTGGATCCTCGGCAGCAGCGGCGGCCAGAGCGCCAGGGTCGCCGGTGAGCGCGGCCTGCCGTTCGCCGCCAACTACCACGTCAGCCCGGCCACCGTGCTGGAGGCCGTCCAGGCGTACCGGGAGGCGTTCAAGCCGTCGGCCACGCTGGCGGAGCCGTACGTGATCGTCTCCGCCGACGCCGTCGTGGCCCCGACCACGGAGAAGGCCCGCGAGCTGGCGGCCCCGTACGGGCTGTGGGTGCGCGGCATCAGGACCGGGGCCGGCGCCCAGCCGTACGCGACGCCGCGGGAGGCCGCCGCGTACGAGTGGAGCGAGGCCGACCGTGACCTGGTCCGCGACCGTACCGACACGCAGTTCACCGGCACGCCGGGCGAGGTCGCGGAGCGGCTGCGGACGCTGCGGCGGGTGACCGGGGCCGACGAGCTGCTGGTCACCACCATCACCCACGACCACGCCGACCGGGTGCGCTCCTACGAGCTGCTCGCCGACGCCTGGGAGCGACAGTGAAGCGGCTGACGCCCCTGCTGCTCGCGCTGGCGCTGGCCGCCTGCGGCACGCAGACGGCCCCGCAGGGCGAGCAGGCGGCCTCGCTGACGTGGGCGATCGAGACCCAGCCGATCACGCTCAACCCGCACCAGTGGTCGCAGAACAAGGCCAGGCTGCTGGTGTTCAACCAGTTCGACGCGCTCGTCTCGCGCGGGAAGGACGGCTCGTTCCAGCCGTGGCTGGCCAGGTCGTGGAAGGTGTCGGACGACGGCCTGACCTACACCTTCGAGCTGCGTGACGACGTGAAGTTCCACGACGGGACGGCGTTCGACGCGGCGGCCGTCAAGGCCAACCTGGACCAGTTCCGCGTGCCGGACTACAACCCGGCCGTGGCGTCCATCCAGCTCGGCGCGCTGGACGAGGTGGAGGCGGTGGCCTCGCACACGCTGAAGGTGAAGCTGAAGGAGCCGGACGGCCTCTTCCTGGACTTCCTCGCCTCGCCGTACGGCGGCCAGGTGTCGCCCAGGTCGCTGAAGACCGCCAAGGACCTGAAGTTCGGCGGCCCCGACCTGGTCGGGACCGGGCCGTTCATCCTGGAGCGGTACGTGCAGGGCCAGGAGATCCGCTACCGGCGCAACCCCGCCTACGCCTGGGCGCCTCCCGGAGCCGGGCACCAGGGGCCGGCGTACCTGTCGGAGGTCGTCTACCGGTTCCTGCCCGAGGCGGCGGTCCGGGTCGGCGCGCTCACCTCCGGCCAGGTGCAGGTCATCGAGGGGGTCCCGGCCACCGAGGTGAAGTTGATCAAGAGCGATCCCGGCCTGGCCCTCCAGACCGCGCTCAACTCCGGCACGTCGTTCTCCTACTACTTCAACGTCACCCACCCGCCCTTCGACGACCAGCGCGTCCGCGAGGCGTTCCGGGAGGCGGTGGACGTGGACGCCGTGCTCAAGGCCGTCTACCAGGGCACCGCCACGCGGGCGTGGAGCGTCGTCGGCGCGGCGAGCCCGTTCTACGACGCCTCGCTCGAACGCTCCTTCGGCGGCGACACGGCCAGGGCCAACGCGCTGCTCGACGCGGCGGGCTGGACGGAACGCGACGCCCAGGGCTACCGGGTCAAGGACGGGAAGCGGCTGAGCGTGCGCAGCGTGTCGTCGGCCCCGTTCGTCAGGGACCGCCGCGACGTCCTGGCGCAGGCGATCCAGGCCCAGGTCAAGCAGAGCGCCGGGATCGACTTCCAGGTGAAGATCGTCGACCAGGGCACCGCGCAGCAGGCGGTGGCGGACGGCGCGTACGAGATCTTCGAGAACTCGCGCGGCGACTCCGACGTGGGCGCGGCGCTCAACCTGATCCTGCCGCGTGACGGCGCGATCAACCGGTCCGGGTACGTCGATCCGCGCGTGGACGGCTGGCTCGACCGCGCGTCGGCCACGCTCGACCAGGCCGAGCGCAAGAAGCTCTACGCCCGGGTGCAGCGGGTCGTGGTGGCGGACAAGGCCGTGGTGTTCCCGATCTACGTGCCCGCCGACCAGATCGCCTCCCGGGCGGGCGTGCAGGGGCTAGGGTTCGACCCCGGCTCGGGGACGCCGCGCAGCGCCTACGACGTGCGGATCGGCACATGATCAGGAGGCTGCTCGCCGGGGTCGCCGTCATGTGGGCGGCGGCCACGGCGGCCTATCTCGCGCTGCTGCTCGCGCCGGGAGACACCGTCGACATCCTGGTCGGCGACGGCCCCGACACGCCGGAGATCCGGGCCGGGATCATCGCCGAGTGGGGCCTGGACCGGCCGGAGGTCGTCCAGTACCTGGCGTACCTGGGCCGCCTGCTCCGGGGCGACCTGGGCCGTTCGTACCAGTCGCAGCGGGGCGTCGGCGAGATCCTGGCGGGCCAGGTGTGGCCGACCGCGCAGCTCACGCTCGCCGCCGCCGCGACGGGCGTGGCGCTGGCGGCCGTCATCGCGCTCGTCACCGCGGGGCGGGGCCGCTGGTCGCGGACCGCCGCCTCGGCCGCCGAGCTGGTGTCGGTGTCGGTGCCGCCGTTCCTCGTCGGGATCGTGCTGCTGTCGGTGTTCTCGTTCACGCTCGGCTGGTTCCCCGTGTCGGGCGCGGCGGGGCCGGAGGCGCTGGTGCTGCCGGCGCTGGCGCTCGGGCTGCCGATCGCGGGCGTGCTCGGCCAGGTGCTGCGCGACGGGCTGGAACGGGCGCTGGAGCAGCCGTTCGCGGTGACCGCGCGGGCTCGCGGGCTGACCGAGCGGGCGCTGGTCGCCCGGCACGCGCTCAGGCACGCGCTGCTCCCGGCGGTGACGCTGGCCGGCTGGTTCACCGGCACCCTGCTCGGCGGCGCGGTGATCACCGAGGTGCTGTTCGGCAGGCCGGGGCTCGGGCAGGTCGCCATGCAGGCCGTCACCGGCGGCGACCTGCCGGTGGTGATGGCCGTGGTGCTGCTGTCGGCGGTCGTGTACGTGACGATCAGCACGCTGCTCGACCTGGCCTACCGGGTCATCGATCCCAGGGTGCGGGCCTGACATGCGGGTCCTCGCGCCGCTGGCGTTCCTCGTGCTGCTCGCGGCCGCCGTGGCCGCGCCCGGCCTGTTCACCGCCGTGGACCCGCTCGCCGCCGACCCGGCCGCCGCGCTGGCCCCGCCCGGCGGCGCGCACTGGCTCGGCAGCGACCACCTCGGCCGCGACGTGCTGGCCAGGGTGGTGTACGGGGCCCGTCACTCGATCAGCATCGGCGTGGCGGCCACCGGCCTGGCGGTCACCGCCGGGGTGCTGCTCGGCCTGGCCGCCGGGCTCTCGCCCCGCTGGCTGGACGAGGCCCTGGCCCGCTCCTTCGACACGCTCTCGACGCTGCCGGAGCTGCTGCTGGCCCTGCTCGTGGTGGCGATCGCCGGACCGGGCACCGGCAGCGTGATCTTCGCGATCGCCGTGGCCCAGGTGCCCACGTACGCCCGGGTCGTCCGCGCCCAGACGTTCGTGGTGCGCCGGTCCGGCTACGTCGAGCAGGCCGTCACGTTCGGCCGCTCCCGGGCGGCCATCGTGGCCGGTCACGTGCTGCCGAACGTGCTCGGCGCGATCCCGGTGCTGGCCACGATCGGGCTCGGCACGGCGGTCATCGCCACCTCCGGGCTCAGCTTCCTCGGCATGGGGCCGCAGCCGCCCGCCGCCGAATGGGGCTCGATGCTCTCCGAGGCCCGCAACTACCTGCGGGTGGCCTGGTGGCAGGCGCTCTTCCCGGGCGCGGCCATCACGCTGACCGTGATCTGCCTGACCGTCACCGGCCGGCGCATGCAACGCCGCTTCGAAGGGAGGACGCCATGACCGTGAGCGCCGCGCCGCCGCTGCTCAGGACGCTGGTGGCGGTGGAGGACCTGCGGGTGCGCTTCGGCCGGGCCGAGGTGGTGCGCGGGGTCTCGCTGGCGGTGCGGGCGGGGGAGTGCGTGGCGGTGGTGGGCGAGTCCGGCTCGGGCAAGAGCGTGACGGCGCGGTCGCTGCTCGGCCTGGCCGGACCCGGCTCCACCGTCACGGCCGGCTCGTTCCGGATCGGCGGCCGGGACGCGCTCCGGTTCGGGCAGGCCGACTGGCGGCGGCTGCGCGGCAGGTTCGCCGGGCTGGTGCTGCAGGACGCGCTCGTCTCGCTCGACCCGCTGCGCACGGTGGCCGCCGAGATCGCCGAGGTGCTGGCCGTGCACGACGTGGTGCCGCGCGCCCGCCGCCGGGATCGGGTGCTGGAGCTGCTCGCCTCGGCCGGGGTGCCCGATCCGGAGGCCCGCGCCGGGCAGCGCCCGCACGAGCTGTCGGGCGGGCTGCGCCAGCGGGTGCTGATCGCCTCCGCCATCGCCGCCGACCCCGAGCTGATCATCGCCGACGAGCCCACCACGGCGCTCGACGTCACCGTGCAGGCCCAGATCCTGCGCCTGCTCGCCGACCGCAAGGCCGCGGGCACCGCGCTGCTGCTGATCAGCCATGACCTGGCCGTCGTCGCCTCGATCGCCGACCGCATCCTCGTGATGAAGGACGGCCGGGTCGTCGAGGAGGGTCCGGCGGACGAGGTGCTGTCGGACCCCCGGCACCCCTACACGCGCACGCTGCTGGCCGCCGTCCCGTCCGCCGCCTCGCGCGGCACCCGCCTGTCGGCCCCGGGCACGCCGGTGCCGCCCAGGCCGGTCACGGACGTCCAGGTCCTCGCCGGCACCGGCCTGACCAGGGCGTACGGGCCCCGTAAGGCCGTGGACGGCGTGTCGTTCAGCCTGCGCGAGGGCGAGACCCTGGGGGTGGTCGGCGAGTCGGGGTCCGGCAAGACCACGCTCGCCCGGCTGGCCCTCGGCCTGCTCGAACCGGACGACGGCCGGGTCACGCTGCTCGGGCGGCCGTGGAGCGGCATGCCGGAACGGGCCAGGAGGCCGCTGCGGTCACGCGTCCAGCTCGTCTCCCAGGACCCGCTCGGCTCGTTCGACCCGCGCCACACCGTGGGCCGGCTCGTCGCCGAACCGCTCGGCCTGCCCCGCGGCGAACGCCGGGACCGGGTGCTCGACCTGCTGGAACGCGTCGGCCTGCCGCCGGAGCTGGCCGCCCGCCACCCCAGGGAGCTGTCCGGCGGCCAGCGCCAGCGCGTCGCCATCGCCCGCGCCCTCGGCCCCCGCCCCGACGTGCTGATCTGCGACGAGCCGGTGTCGGCGCTCGACGTGTCGGTCCAGGCCCAGGTGCTCGACCTGCTGGCCGACCTCCAGGCCGAGTACGGCACCGCCATGCTGTTCATCTCGCACGACCTCGGTGTCGTCCACCATGTCAGCCACCGCGTCCTGGTCATGAAGGACGGCCGGGCGGTCGAGGAGGGCGAGGCCGGGCAGGTGCTCACCCGGCCCGCGCACCCGTACACGCGGGCGCTGGTGGCGGCGGTGCCGAAACTCGGCTCGGCTCAGCGGAACGCCAGCCCGTCGAAGTCGCCGGAGGAGCGCCACTCGTCGATGAACCGGAAGTAGGCCACGGCTCCCTGCGGATGGCCGACCATGAGCCGGCCGGCACGGCCCGGGTCCACGCCCTCGTTGTTGTAGTAGCCGGGCGTGCAGTCGGGCGAGCCCAGCAGGGAGCCGGCCCCGGACAGCAGCAGCTCCACCCAGGCGTCCTCGGCCTCGGCCGTGGCCTCGACCTGGGTGTGGCCGTGGTCGAGGGCGTGCTTGACGATCGTGGCGATCGTGCGGCCGGCCTCGGTGAGGTTGTGCGGGATGTTGGAGATCAGGTTCGCGCCCTGGGTGGGCTGGACGATGAAGGCGTTGGGGAAGCCGTGCACGTGGATGCCGTGCAGGGTGCGCATGCCGTCGGCCCAGTGCTCCGACAGCCGGACGCCGTCGCGCCCGGTCAGGTCGTAGCCGGCGCGGCGGGAGAACTCGGTGCCGACCTCGAACCCGGAGGCGTAGATGACGCAGTCGACCTCGTACTCCCTGCCGTTGGCGACCACCCCGGTCTCGGTGATGCGCTCGACGCCCTTGCCGTCGGTGTCGACCAGGTGGGTGCCCGGCTCGTTGTAGGCCTGCAGGTACTCGTCGTGGAAGCACGGCCGTTTGCAGAGCTGGCGGTACCAGGCCTTCAGCCGGTCGGCGGTCTGCGGGTCGGCCACGATCGCGTCGACGCGGGCCCTGATCTCGGCCATCTTCTCGAAGTCGGAGTCCTCGAACGCCTCCAGCATCCGCTCCAGCGTGCGCTCCCCGGCGGGCAGTTCGGCGATCCTGGCGCGGACGCGGCGGGCGATGTCGGTCCAGCCGTCCATCACCAGGTCCTCCTCCGCCAGGGCGCCGGTCTGGTTGGCGGTGAAGTTCTCCAGCCAGCGCTGCTGCCAGCCGGGCGTGGCGATCGAGGCGAACCACTCGGGGTCCGTCGGCCGGTTGCCGCGCACGTCGACGGACGACGGCGTCCGCTGGAACACGTACAGCTCGCCGCACGCCCTGGCCAGGTGCGGCACGCACTGCACGGCGGTCGCGCCGGTGCCGATGATCGCCACCCGCTTGCCGGCCAGCCGGTCCATCGGCGTGCCGAGCGCGTCGCCGCCGGTGTAGGCGTAGTCCCAGCGGCTGGTGTGGAACGAGTGCCCGCGGAACGTCTCGATGCCGGGGATGCCGGGCAGTTTCGGCACGTGCAGCGGCCCGACGCCCATCGCCACGAACTGGGCGGTGAACGCGTCGCCCCGGTTCGTCGAGACGATCCACCGCGTCCCGTCCCAGGTCAGGTCGGTGACCTCGGTGTGGAACAGCGCGTTGTCGTACAGCCCGTACTGCTTGCCGATGCGCCGGCAGTGCTCCAGGATCTCCGGCGCGTGCGCGTACTTCTCGGTGGGGACGTGGCCGGTCTCCTCCAGCAGCGGCATGTAGACGTAGGAGGCGGTGTCGCACTGCGCGCCGGGGTAGCGGTTCCAGTACCAGGTGCCGCCGAAGTCGCCGCCCTTCTCGACGATGCGGACGTCGTCGACGCCGGCCTCCTTCAGCCGCGCCCCGGTGACGAGTCCGGCGAATCCGCCGCCGATGAACGCGACCGTCACGTGGTCGCGTCGCGGCTCGCGCGCGGTCATCGGGGTGTACGGGTCGTCCAGGTAGTGGCTGAGCTGACCGGTGAGCCGTAGGTACTGGTCGTTGCCGTCGGGCCGGAGGCGTTTGTCGCGCTCCTCCAGATACCTACGGCGAATGGCCTCTTTGTCCATGAACGCTCCTTCGGCGGCGATTCCAGAATGGCATTCGGAAATCGCCTGGACAAGGGTCGCTCAGGCCAGCGCGTCGCGCGTCCACGAGCCGAGCACCAGGAGCGTCTTGGTGCCCGTCACGTCCCCCGCCCGGCGCAACCGGTCGATGACCTGCTGCAGATGGCCGAGGTCGCGCACCCGGACGTGGATCAGCGCGTCGGGGTCGCCCGCGATCGTGAACACCGCCTGCACCTCCGGCACGTCCGTCGCCGTGCGGACGATCTCGCTGACCGGCGTCGTCCCCGGATACCGCAGCTCCGTGAACGCCTCGATGCCCCAGCCCAGCTTGGAGTAGTCGATCTGCACGCTGAACCCGGTGATCACGCCGAGCTCCCGCAGCCGGTCCACCCGCCGCTTCACCGCGGCCACCGACAGGCCGATCCGCTCGGCCATCTCCGAGAACGTCCGCCGGCCGTCCTCCCGCAGCAGCCGCAGCACCTGGTGATCGATCTCGTCCACGACTGACATGCGCCAACCTCCTCCTGTGCGCAAAGAACATATGCATCCAGCGGCTTCCACTCCAACTATTTGCGTCTTCGGGCGGGTTTCTCCCCTGATACTTGCGCTCACCAGGGATGCGTTGCTGTGCTTGGGGTCCCCCACCGCACGACCGCCTGGAGGAACGCGTGAGTGTGTCCCTCGACGACAGATACGCCGCCGAGAGCGGCCGGGTGCTGATCTCCGGCATCCAGGCCCTGGTCCGCCTCACCCTGGAGCAGCGCCGCCTCGACACCGGACGCGGCCTCGACACCCGCGTCTTCGTCTCCGGCTACCAGGGCTCCCCGCTCGCCGGGGTCGACCTGGAGATGGCCCGCGCCCGGCGCTTCCTCGACGAGGCGGGCGTGGTGTTCCAGCCGGGCCTCAACGAGGAGCTGGCCGCCACCGCCGTCGCCGGCACCCAGCTCCTGCGCGAGCTCCCCGGCCGCCGCCACGCCGGGGTCACCGGCTTCTGGTACGGCAAGAACCCCGGCCTGGACCGGGCCGCCGACGCCATCCGGCACGGGAACGTGGCCGGCACCGCCGCGCTCGGCGGAGCCGTGGCCTGGATCGGCGACGACCCGGGCAGCAAGTCCTCCACCGTGCCCAGCTCGTGCGAGCCGATGTGCCAGAGCCTCGCCATGCCGCTGCTCGCCCCCGGCACCGTCGCCGAGATCATCGAGTTCGGCCTGCACGCCGTCGCGCTGTCGCGGGCCACCGGCCTGTGGACCGGCCTGAAGATCCTCGCCGACGTGGCCGACGCCTCCGCCACCGTGGACCTCGACAGCCTGCGCGCCGGCATCCCCGCCCCCGGACGCGCCGACGCCGGGCCGCCGCCGATCCTCGTCGGCCCCGCCTCGCTCGACGCCGAGCACGACATGCTCACCCGGCGGCTCGACCTGGCCCGCGCCTACGCCAAGGCGACCGGGCTGAACCGGGTCACCGCCTCCTCCTCGCGCGCCACGCTCGGCATCGTCGCCTCCGGCACCTCCTACCAGGTGGTGCTGCGCGCGCTGGCCGACCTCGGCGTGGGCGAGCAGGACCTCGAAGCGCTCGGCGTCCGGCTCGTCCGGCTCGGGATGCCGTACCCGCTGGAGGCCGCCGAGCTCGTCGCCATGACCGCCGACCTGGAGCGGGTGCTCGTGGTCGAGGACAAGGTGCCGTTCATCGAGGGCCAGCTCAAGCAGGCGCTGTACGGCGGCCAGCGCACCCCGGTCGTCGTCGGGCGCACCGACGAGACGGGCCGCGAGCTGCTCACCGCGCGCGGCACCCTCGGCGCGGAGGCCGTCGCCTCGGCCGTCGCCGCGTGCCTCGGCCCCGACCGGCTGCCGCGGGCCACCGCGGCCCCCGCCGCCGCTCCTCCCAAGCGGCGGCCCCTGCTGCCCGTCGTGGCGGCGCGGACGCCGTACTTCTGCTCGGGCTGCCCGCACAACACCTCCACCCGCGCCTCCGACGACACGCTGGTCGGCGTCGGCATCGGCTGCCACGCGATGATCGCGCTGGACGGCAACGGGCGCGGCCACCAGGTCGGCATCACCCAGATGGGCGGCGAGGGCGCCCAGTGGATCGGCCTGGCCCCCTTCACCGAGGACCGCCACTTCGTCCAGAACCTCGGCGACGGCACCTTCCACCACTCCGGCTCCCTCGCCATCAGGGCTGCCGTCGCCGCCGGGGTGACGATCACGTACAAACTCCTCTACAACGACGCCGTCGCCATGACCGGCGGCCAGCGCGCCGAGGGCCGCCTGGACGTGCCCGCGCTGACGCGGGCGCTCGCCGTCGAAGGGGTACGGCGCGTCGTCGTCACCACCCCCGAGCCCGAGACGTACAGGAACATCACGCTCGACCCGATTGCCGCCGTCAGGCACCGCGACGACCTCCCGGACGTGGAACGGGAGCTCGCCGCGCTCGACGGGGTGACCGTGCTGATCCACGACGACCGGTGCGCGGCCGAGGAACGGCGGCTGCGCAAGCGCGGCAAACTGCCCGTCGCCGTCGAGAAGGTCGTCGTCAACGAGCGCGTCTGCGAAGGATGCGGCGACTGCGGGGAGGTGTCCACCTGCCTGTCGGTTCAGCCGGTGGAGACCGAGTTCGGGCGCAAGACGCGCATCCACCAGCCGTCCTGCAACTCCGACCTGAGCTGCCTCAAGGGCGACTGCCCGTCGTTCCTGCTGGTCAAGCCGGGAACCAAGCGCGCACGCCCGGTGCCGCAGCCCCCCGCCACGCTGCCCGAGCCCGTGACGCGGTTCGCCGGCCGGTCCGTGCTGATCAGGATGCCCGGCATCGGCGGCACCGGCGTCGTCACCGTCTCGCAGATCCTCCAGATGGCCGCCCACCTCGACGGCCTGCACGCCGCCGGGCTGGAGCAGACCGGGCTCGCGCAGAAGGGCGGGCCGGTCGTCAGCGACGTCCGCATCTCCCCGGACCCGATCACCGGCTCCGTACGCGCCGCGAACGGCACCGCCGACGTGCTGATCGGCTTCGACCTGCTCGGCGCCGCCGCCGACGCCAACCTGGCCGTCGCCACGCCCGACCGCACCATCGCCGTGATCAACACCACCGTCGTGCCCACCGCCGCCATGGTCACCGGCCGCGACCGGCTCGGCTCCGCCGACGGCGCGCTCGCCCGCGTCGAATCCGCCACCCGGCAGGGCGACAACCTGTACGTGGACGCGCACGGCCTGTCCGAATCCCTCTTCGACGACCACATGCCCGCCAACATGGTGCTCATCGGCGCCGCCTACCAGCACGGCTGCATCCCCGTCTCGGCCGACGCCATCGAACAGGCCATCCGGCTCAACAAGGCCGCCGTCGAGCAGAACCTGGCCGCCTTCCGCTGGGGCCGCGCCACCGTCGTCGATCCCCCCACCACCCCCGACGCCGCCGAACCGAGCCTCGACGAGGTGCTGGCCGTCCGCGTCGCCGACCTGACCGGCTACCAGAACGCCACCTACGCCCGCACGTACGCCGACGAGGTCCGCCGCCTGACCGCCCGCGCCGTCGAACGCGCCGGCGAGGAGGCCGGCGCCCGCATCGGCCTCGCCTACGCCCGCGGCCTGCACAAACTCATGGCCTACAAGGACGAGTACGAGGTCGCCCGCCTCCACCTCGACCCCGCCGAACGGGCCAGGCGCGAACAGGAGTACGGCCCCGACGCCGTCGTGTCCGTGCTCCTCCACCCGCCGCTGCTGCGCGCCCTCGGCATGAAGCGCAAGATCCGCCTGACGCGCACCGCCGCCCCCGTCTTCCATGGCCTGCGCGCCGCCCGCCTGCTGCGCGGCACCGCCCTCGACGTCTTCGGCTACGCCCGCGTCCGCCGGGTCGAACGGGAGCTGGTCACCGAATACCGTGATCTCATGCGAGACGCGCTCACCCGGCTCACCCCCGGCACCGCCGACGCCGTCGCCGAACTGGCCGCGTTGCCGGAGGTCATCCGCGGGTACGAGGACATCAAGCTCGCCCGCGTCGCCGAGTTCCGCGAGCGGGCCGCCAAGGCACTCGCCCAGCTGCCCGCCCCGGCCGTCTCGTCCTCGCCGACCGCCTCCACCCGGGAGATGCCGTGACCGTTGACCGCCTGCTGCCGGACCAGGACGCCCGCGACCTCATCGACCTCACCCGCGACATCGCCGACAAGGAGCTCGCCCGCCGCGTCGACGAACACGAGCGCGCCGAGACCTACCCCGAAGGGCTGTTCGCGACCCTCGGCGAGGCCGGGCTGCTCGGCCTGCCCTACCCCGAGGAGTACGGCGGCGGCGGCCAGCCGTACGAGGTCTACCTCCAGGTCATCGAGGAGCTCGCCGCCCGCTGGGCCGCCGTCGCCGTCGCCACCAGCGTCCACACGCTGGCCTGCTTCCCCGTCTTCACCTACGGCACGCCCGAACAGCGCGAACGCTGGCTCCCCGGGATGCTCGCCGGGCGGCTCATCGGCGGCTACAGCCTGTCGGAGCCCCAGGCCGGCTCCGACGCCGGCGCCCTCACCTGCCGCGCCGACCGCGTCGAAGGCGGCTACCGCGTCACCGGCAACAAGGCCTGGATCACCCACGGCGGCATCGCCGACTTCTACGCCCTCTTCGCCCGCACCGGCGACCGGAGCATCTCCTGCTTCCTCGCCCCCGGCGCCGCCGACGGACTCACGTTCGGCCGCCCCGAAGAGAAAATGGGCCTGCACGCCATCCCCACCACCAGCGCCCACTGGGACGGCGCCTTCCTGGAGGACGACCGCCTCCTCGGCGAAGAAGGACAGGGGCTGCAGATCGCCTTCAGCGCCCTCGACTCCGGCCGCCTCGGCATCGCCGCCTGCGCCACCGGCCTCGCCCAGGCCGCCCTCGACGAGGCCGTCGCCTACGCCAAGGAACGCCAGACCTTCGGCAAGAAGATCATCGACCACCAGGGGCTCGGCTTCCTGCTCGCCGACATGGCCGCCGGGGTCGACTGCGCCCGCGCCGCCTACCTGGACGCCGCCCGCCGCCGCGACGCCGGCCTCCCGTACAGCCGCCAGGCCTCGGTGGCCAAGCTGGTGGCTACGGACACGGCGATGAAGGTGACGACGGACGCTGTGCAGGTGTTCGGCGGGTACGGGTACACACGGGAGTTCCGGGTCGAGCGATACATGCGCGAGGCCAAGATCATGCAAATCTTCGAGGGGACGAATCAGATCCAGCGCCTGGTGATCAGCCGACATCTGGCCAAGTAGAGGGCTGACGTGCGAGAACCCCGCTTTCCGGTGCTGGGAAGCGGGGTTCAGTTGTCTTGGGGCGGCGTCTTAGATGATCACTGTTCCGTGCCTGTTCCGTGAGAGACCTCGCGCGGGCGGAACAGACGGTCGTCGATGGCCTTGCGGGCTCGGTCGTGGGAGCCGGGCATCATGTGGGCGTAGACGCGAAGGGTGAACCCTGGGTCGGCGTGGCCGAGGTATTCGGCGAGTTCTCGGACCGAGACGCCGCCGGCCAGCATGACGCTTGCGTAGTAGTGGCGGAGCTGGTGCAGGCCCTCCTTGCGCGAGGTGGTGTAGCGCCTGCGCTGTCGAGGGTCCTTGTCCGGCGGTGGGATAACTCCCGCTTGGACGAGTACCGGCTTCCACACGATCTCGCTGTAGGTCCGGGACCTGATGTGACGGTCGTCCGTCCAGCGGAAGAGCAGATTGTGCGTGCGCAACCTGCCGTCCAGCCTTTCCCAGGGCAGTGAGCAGACCAGCGGGGGAAAGGTCGAGACGTGCCGCTTGATGGCCTCGGCCGCCCAATCGGGGAGCGGCACGACCCGCTCCCGGTCGTTCTTCGGCAGAGCGAAGGCGTGATCGCTGCCCAGCTTCTTGATCTGCCGGCGTACGCGGAGAAGACGCTCCTCGAAGTCGACGTCCTCCAGGGCGAGCCCGCACAGTTCCCCCTGCCGCAGCCCACAGGCCGCACCGATCATCGGGAGCAGACGGAACAGCGGAGGGTGGGCGTCGATCACGGCGCTGACTCTGTCATCCGACCAGGCGATGATCTCCTCGGCCGCGCGCTTGGGCACTTGCACGATCGGCGACTTGGCAGGACTCCGTTTGATCGCCTCGTCGGCTACGGCGAGGTTGAGGATGCCTTGGAGTACCAGGAAGGCCGTCTGTACGGTCGAGGTGCCGAACCGGCTGCTCAGGTCACTGATCCACGCCTGGACGTCCGACGGCTTGATGCTCTTCACCTGGCGCTTGGCGAAGGCCGGCGAGACGTGCAGGCGGTGGATGTACTCGTATCGGATCTTCGTCGCCGGGTCGACGATGCGTGAGGCCAACCAGCGCTCGGCTACCTCGCCGAACAGCACCTTCCCCGCATTGGGGTCGATGTAGTCGCCACGGGCGATGTCGGCGCCCATGGTGGCGATCTTGCGCTCGGCGTCGGCCTTGCGGTCGTACGCGGCTGAGCGCTCGTTGCCATCGGGGTCCATCCAGACGGCGAGCCAACGCTTGCCCTTGCCATGGCGCGCGGTTTTGACCTTCTGCGGCTTGCCGTCCGGGTTCCGGACTGTCTTGGTCCACAGGTCCTTAACGAAGGCCATGGGCTACTCCTGGTCCTGGACCCAGGACATGACGTCCTCAGGCACGTAGCGGAGGTGACGGCCGATCTTGCGGCCAGTCGGGCCTGTGCGGTGGTGTCGCCACTGGTAGACCGTGGCGACCGGGACGCCGAGGAACGTGGCTACGTCCTCCACGGTCCAGAGCTTGGCGAGGGTGTTCATGGGCACCCTCCGGTGATGGCAGCGGCGAGGAGTTGGTCGCCGAGGGAGTGACCCTTGCCTGCGTACTCCCATTCGCTGATGACGAGGATGGTGTCTTCGTCGAAGAGGGGGAGGCGGCCGGTGGTGATGTCGTTGGCGCGGGCGTGGTGTTCTCGGGCTGCTCGGAGTTGGCCGAGGGTGGTGGAGTAGCGGCGGGAGCGGGTTGAGAAGTGGCCGCGGAATCCGAGCATGTGGGCCCAGTCGGCGAGCCGTAGTTCGGCCAGCTCTGGTAGGGCGCCGAGGTGCATGCAGGTGGTGATGAGGCGGCGGGCGTGGTCGCGCAGGTTGAAGGCTTCCAGGTTGTCGAGGGGGTTGATGCGGCGGTCCAGGGTGCCGACGCATTCGGCGGCTTTGGTGGCGTACTTGGCGATGTAGCCGGCCACTGCTTGTTCGGTGAGGTCGCCGCTCAATGTGATGGGCCGGATGTCGAGTTGGGTGCCCCAGCGCAGGATGCGCGCTGGTTGGTTGGCGTGGGCTGGTGCGGTGGCTGTGACGGCTTGGGCGGCGTGTTGGACGGCTTGGGTGAGGGCGTCGGTGGTGGCCCAGGCCGGGGGCGGTGTGGTGGGTCCGTCGGGGCCGTCGAGGCGGATGACGGCGTGGAAGTGGACGACGCCGCGTCGTTGGTACTCGGCGACCTTGGCGAAGGAGAGGGTGAGGTGGTGGCGGAGGTCTTTGAGGGCCAGGCCGCCGGTCTTGGCGAGATAGCGGCGTACGGCGTCGGCGAAGCGCTTCCACAGCAGCGGCGCCAGGGCGTTGAACAGGACGCTGCCGGTGTAGTCATAGCAGTCGGGGCATAGCGGTTCGCCGAGGCGTGGGTCGTCTGTGTGGTGGCGTTCGGTGCAGGACAAGGTCTTGCCGTGCGGGCACGTGGTGGCATTGCGGCGGGCGTGGCAGGGCTGGATCTTGCCGTTCTTCTCCTTGCGCGCGTGGACGGTGCCGAAGGATGGGGCGGTCAGGGTGACGAACAGCGTCGGATGCGCAGTGACGGTGTTCGGTACGCCCTTGCCGCCGATGAGTCCGGCGCGGATGAGTTGGTAGGTGTCGGCTCGGTAGGTCTCGGCGCAGGCGGGGCAGCGGGAGGCGCGGCGGGTCTTGCAGGGGACGCGCAGGATGCCGTCAGGTTCGGTGCGGGTGGTGTAGCGGTGCAGGAGTTGGCCGGTGGCGCGATCGTAGTGGTCGACTTTGCCGCGTAGGTGGATGGGTTGGCGGCAGCCGCCGGTGTGGCGGATCTGGGTTGCCCAGCGGTCGTAGTCGGGGTGGTTCAGGCGCTTGATCATGCCGGTGATGGCGTGCACGTTGGCGTGTGTTGTGGGCATGATGGGGACCTCCTCTCACTCGTTCGGGTGATGGGGATGGCCCCCGACCTGGCGTGTGTCTTGGCGGATGTGCGGCCAGGCCGGGGGCGCTGCGCGTTAGGCGCCGTGGTTGTCGATGCCGGTGCCGTCGCAGTCAGCGCACCGGTCGCCTTCGACGTGCAGGCCGGTGCCGTTGCAGGTGCAGCAGCGGTAGTGGATCACCGGCAGCTCAGCGAGCATGGGTCACCTCCTTTCACGTGGGCGGGTGGTGAGGTAGATCCGCCAGTGGTGCGGGTGGGCGCGGTCGGGGTAGGCGCGGGATACGGCGTAGACGGTGAAGTGCAGACGCAGGCGGAACAGGGCGTCGACGATTTCGGCTCGGGTGCCGTCGATGCGGACGCGCATGGCTGTTGGGTTCCTTCCGGTCAGGCGGTGTGCAGGGTGCGCAGCAGGTCTGAGGCGAGTTGGTTGGAGACGCCGAGGTGGGTGCGTAGGGCGTCGCGGGTGATGGGTCGGCCGTGTTTGGTGTGGTGCTCGTCGGCGACGCGGCGGGCGTAGTCGACGAGGGCCGGGGCCAAGGTGCCGTCCTGCGGGTCGTTCTCGTCTGGCTTGTCGTGCGGGACGAGTTCCGGGACCGGGGACGAGGCCAGGACGGGCGAGGACGTCGGGACGGCGGACGGTTCGGGACGGGTGCGGGTGGCGCGGCGTTCCAGCATCGAGACGGCGATGAGGAAGGCGGCGGCCGGGGTGGCGGCGGTGATCCAGCCCCATACGGTCGGTTCGGCTTGGGCGAGGTTGGCGGCCAGGGACAGGATGATGCCGCCGGTCAGGACGAGGACCGGCCAGGTGATGCGGCCTTGCCGGCCTTGGTCGTTCTTCTTGTCGCGCTGGCGCTCGCGGGCGGCCATGACGCAGGTGAGGTCGATGCAGACGGCGACGGCCCAGGCCATCCAACCGGTCTGGCCGTGCTCGGTGGCGGTGTCGCGGATGTGGGTGAACGATCCGGCACCCGCGATGACGGCCAGGACGAGAACCGGGCCGGTGTCGAGCAGCCAGCAGGCCAAGCGTCGCATCGTTCCTCCCTTCATGAGTTCAGGCGTTGACGGGTGCGGGCAGGTGGGCGGTGATCTCGTCCCAGTCCGGGGCGAGGTGGGCGTGGGTGCGGGCGGCGTGTTCGGCGGTCTGCTCAGTGACGTAGAAGGAGCGAGCGCGGTACCACTGGCCGTCCTGGCTCGCGACGATGGCGACGCCGGGTGTCTCGGCGGCGATCGCGCGAGCCGAGACGAGTGCGGCCGGGTCGAGGTCGCCGAGCGTCATGGTCGCCGTCTCGGGATCGTTCACCCGGTGGCAGATCCGGCCCGAGCACTGAGCCCGCAGAGCGGTCACCCCAGGCCCGAGGTCGGAACCGATCCGCTGGCCGCAGCAGAACAGGTAGAGACCGAACGCCCGCCCGAGCTGCGCCACCCGTAGCAGCGCGGTGGAGGTCTTGGCGATTTCGTCCTTCTCTGACTTGTCGGCCATCAGGTACAGCTCGGCCAGTTCGTCCACCAGGACCACGACTGGCACGGGCCGAACGCCGGGCGGGAGTTGCCAGATGTTGCGGGCGCCGGCCTGGCGGCACAGCCCCATCCGGTCGATCATCAGCCCGACCAGGTCACACAGCAGGCTGACGGATTCAGTGCGCGATGTGGCAAGCGCCGACAGTCGAGGCGCGTACGGGGTGAACTCGACTCCGCCCTTGAGATCGAACCCCACCAGCGCCACCGGCTGCGGTGCCAGGCCGACGATGAGCGCGTTGGCCAGGTTCGACTTGCCGGATTGGGTGGCCCCGGCGTTGAGCCAGTGCGGCACCGTACGGAAGTCGATGACCCACGGCTTGCCGGTCTCCAGACGGCCCACGGTGACCTTGAGCAGGTCGGGTGAAGGCGGGAGCTGGTCGACGGTGACGAGCGGGTCGCGCATGGTCGCCATCAGCACCACGCGACCGGGCCGAGGCGAGGACACCCTTACGGCGTGGACGCCCCAGGAGTGGGCGAGGCGTTCGGCGGCGTCGGCGTAGTCGCCCGGCGTCTGGCCTTCCAGGGTGTGCAGGGTGACGCGCCAGCCGTGCCGGGTCGGCAGTGGTAGCCACATGAACGGTTTGGTGTCGACGGCGACCCGCTGGAACCGGCGGCGGACCTTGACCAGGCCGGTGGAGGCGATCGCGCCGGGGACGGTGGTGAACCACCAGCGCTGCCGCTTCTTGGTCAGCCCGCAGCCGAGCGCGACGCGCCGCCAGGAGGCGCGGACGGACAGGGCGACGAGCGGGAAGCCGACCGCCAGCCAGAACGAGGGGTAGTGGTAGCGGCGCCAGGCCCACAGCCCCGCCGCCACGACGGCGAAGGCTGTGAGCAGCAGGAGCGCGTCAGACATCGGCGGCCTCCCGTACGGGTAGCAGCGCCGTGGCGCGGTAGGCGATGCCCCACCGGCCGGCGATCTCCCAGACGTAGCCGAGCAGGCCGACCGCGTTGACCTGGTCGCCGACGCCAATGGGCGGTTCGCCGGTGGTGCCGATCTTGACGAGTTCGATCCGGCCGAACTCGTCCTCGACGGAGACGGTGACTTCGTAGACGGTGTTGCCGTTCTTGTCGGTCTTGATCTCGCCGGTGTCGCGGTTGAGGACGCGGGGGCGGGGTGCTTTGACGCAGGTGATGGCGAGTTTGCTGACATCCACGGGGATCGGGACGGAACGCATGGGTGGTGACCTCCTCTTTCATCGTGAGCAACATAGTTAACCTAGTTGGCTCAGTTGTCAATGTTCCCTCGGTTGGCCAGGTCGAACATTCGTGGTGAGATAGAAGGGCGATGGTCAAGAACACCGGGCAGCCCGCCTACCTCCAGATCGCCGACGACCTGCGCGCGCAGATCCGTGGCGGCTCTCTCGCGCCCGGAACCCCGCTGCCGTCCACGACCAAGCTCGCCGAGCAGTACGACGCGTCCCTGTCGGTGGTGAAGCTCGCCGTCGGCGTGCTGCGCACCGAGGGCCTGGTCATTGGCCAGCAGGGCAAGGGCGTGTTCGTCCGCGACGCCGACGAGCTCCCGCCCGCCCCGAAGGCCGGCGACGAGCTGGCCGAGCTGCGCGCCACCGTCCAGGACCTATCCGTCCGGCTGGCGAAGGTCGAGGAGCAGTTGGTTACGTCCACGACACGCCGTTCCGGACGTAGCAGCCGGTAACCTTCCGGGCCAGCGACGCCGACGCCCCGTCCGGGCTGCGGCGCAGGCTGAGCGCCTTGTCCTCGCGGCGGATGCCAACCAGCACCGTCACGTACCCCACCAGCAGCGCGACGCCGAGCACTCCGGCGATGATCAGCGGGATCATGGTCATGACCAGATCACCCCCGCCACGGCCAGGCCGCGCGGAGCGCGCGGGGGACGACGGGTCTCACCGCGCCGACCGGTACGCCTGCGCTTGCCGGCCTGCTTCTTGATCCAGCGCTCACGGGAGCGGCACTTGCGGCACCGGGTCTCGCCCTCGTCCAGGCGGGCGCTGCACTCGCAGGTGGGGTCCGGGTAAATCTCGTCAGTCATGGGGATCGCCTCCTTCTCAGTCGCCGTTCTTGCTTGCGAACTGAGAATGCGACGCAGCGTCAGGACGAGATCACTACACGACGGGACATGTACAAGACGTCCGGCCTACGATGGCCAGGTCCCCGGACGTCCCTCGGAGCAGGTGAGATGGCGAACGAACGGCTACGCGCAGCCCTGTTGCAGAAAGGCGTGTCCATCGCCGACCTGGCCCAGGCCATCGAGGTCGACCCCAAGACCGTCGAAAGGTGGGTCACCAAGGGCCGCGAGCCGTACCGAAAGCACCGCTTTGCCACGGCTTCGTACCTGGGCGTGGACGAGTCGTACCTGTGGCCGGACGCCCTCACCCGCGAACAGGTCACCGCCGCCTCCCAGAGCGAGGTCATCGCGATCCACCCGCACCGGTGGGCCGTCCCCCGGGACATCTGGGGACGACTGTTCGGCGGGGCGTCCGAGGAGATCGGCGTCCTGGTCTACAGCGGACTGTTCCTCGCCGACGACGGCGGCATGGTGCGCCTGTTCGGCGACAAGGCGAGGGCCGGGGTACGGGTGCGCATCCTGCTCGGCGACCCCGACAGCGCCGAAGTGGCCCAGCGTGGTGCCGACGAGGGCGTCGGGGACGGGATGGCCGCGCAGATCCGCAGTGCGTTGGTGCTGTACCGGCCGATCAGCAGCCTGGAGAACGTCGAGATCCGGTTGCATCGCACGGTGCTGTACAACTCGATCTACCGCGCCGACGACCAGTACCTGATCAACACCCATGTGTACGGCACCCGCGCCGGAAACGCGCCCGTCCTGCACCTGCGCCAGGTGGCCGGCGGGGACATGGTCGCCACGTACGCCGACAGCTTCGAGAAGGTGTGGGCCCAGGCCACGCCGGTGGAGCCCTGATGGCCCGCCGGATCGACTTCTACGACGACCCCGACGCACCCGCCCCCAACAGCCTCGTCCCGTCAGTCAACGTCATTGTCACCAACGAGGCCGGCGACCTGTTGATGATCCGCCGCACCGACAACGACAACTGGGCCGTCCCCGGCGGAGCCATCGACCTGGGCGAGTCCATCCCACAGGCCGCCGTACGGGAAACGCTCGAAGAGACCGGCATCACCTGCGAGATCACCGGCCTGGTCGGCACCTACAGCGACCCTCGCCACGTCATCCTCTACACCAGCAACGGCGAAGCACGGCAGGAGTTCTCCATCGTGCTGACCGCCCGAGCCATCAAGGGTCAGCCGACTCCCAGCGACGAGTCCCGCGAAGTCCGCTGGGTGCCCCGCGACCAGGTCTCTAAACTCGAGATGGACCGCTCTATGTGGATGCGGATCGAGCGCTACCTGGCCAGGCCCAGGACGCCGTACATCGGCTGATTACTATTGGCGGCGTCGCCTTGCTGACCTGGTTCCAGGAGAAGCAGCCAAGTCTGACAACGGTCAATGCTTTGCGCAGCCATCATTGGCCGGTCACGCTTCGTATCGTGCCGATACTCTTTACGTTGTCGCTGCTTCGCCGCACCAGCCAAGGCAGCTGATGCAACCACAAGGAATTCGAGTGATCAATAGGTGGAAACGTGCCCGCACGCTCCTCGCTGGACTGGCTGGCCAGCAGCCTATGAATCGACAGCGGATGATCTTCACCGTGACTACCCTGGGGCTCGTCGTCACAGGAATGCTATGGATGCTCGGCCCTGGAGCAACGTGGGTTCTAGTCACGTTCGACGGCATCAGCCTCGATGCTCTGCAGGCCGACAAAGAGCGAGCAGCAGCCATCGACGCGGTACGAGGTCGCGCGCTCGCCGTCGCCACCGGCCTGATCGCCCTTGTCGCTGTCTACTACACCGCGCGCAACGCCGATACCGCACGCCGCACTTACGAGATCGGACAGGAAAATCTCCGCCTTGCTGAGCAGGGTCATGTAACTGACCGCTACACCAAGGCCATCGAACAACTCGGATCCAGCGAGCTGGCGATTCGGCTAGGCGGCATCTATGCACTGGAGCGGATCGCTCATGACTCGCCCCGGGACCAACCGACAATCGTGGAGGTCCTGTGCGCCTTCATTCGTGAGCGCCCTCGCCCCATGACCAGACTGCCTGGTGACCAGGAGTCAGGGTGGGGCCTGCCAATGGACACCCAAGCTGCCTTTACTGTAGTTGCCCGACGCCACGTTGAGGCTGATGATCCCATTCGTTCCCTTAACCTTCGCGGAGCAGACCTTCGAGGCGTAGATCTAACTGATGTCGACGCGGAGCTTTCCAGCGCGGATCTCACCGACGTAAACTTCTCCGGTGCGCATCTCCGTGATGTGGACCTCTCGTATGCGATCCTCGCCGGTGCTGATCTAGAAGGCGCAGATCTTAGATCTGCGAATCTTGCGTTCGCAGATCTTTGTGACGCGAATCTCCGTAACGCGAATCTGTCGCACGCGGATCTCACCGATGTGGATCTCGGCATGGCGGCCGACCTGACTGGTGCGCTGGGGCTGCCCGATAATGATCAACATGGCCAGGAACCCAATTCTGCTCAAGTGGTATAAACGATCAGATATCGAGGGTTGAATCTGCCTCAGTCTGACTGTTCGAGCCTGCCTCTGCCCCTCGCGGCGAGTGCTGCCTCCACGGCCCGCACGGACGAGACGATGCACGGCGTGGCATCGCTGATCGATCGACTGACCACATGCTCGGGACCGTAGCGGGAGTGAATCTCGGCCAGCCGGTCACGTACGTCCAGGTGCTGGCCATCCGGGCTGGTGGTCATGTCGCAGTACGTCAGCGCCCGAGCCAAGTCAGGCTGCTCCTGGTCGAACTCCTTGACCAGCACGTCGAGCAGGTCCCGTTGCCGCGCCTCGTTGTCCGCGCACGAGTGGTAGGCCACCAGGCGGCACAGCCGTTCGTCGGCCCTGGCGATGTCGCGTAGATAGCGGGCGCCGTCGAGCTGATGCATGCCGGTGTCGACCAGATCCGGCGCGTACCCGATGTCATGCAGCAGGCACGCGGCAATCAAGGTGTCGGTGTCCGGGCCGAGGATCGGGGCCAGGGTTTCGGCCTGGTCGGCGACTCCCCGGGTATGCGCCCAGCGCCGGGGCAGCGTCGTCTCCAGCAGATCCTTGGCCAGATCGTAGGCCCACTCAACTTGTCCCACGTGGTTCACGATAGGCAGCAAGGGCGGGGGCGAATCCAGAGAGCGAGCCTAGACGTCCCAGGACGTCTCACCATCGGCGTTTCGTACCCGGACGAACCGACCCCGGCCATGCCTGGCGACGACCAGCCCTTCCTGCTCCAGGAGCGCGAGAGCCTGCCGGACGGTGTTGCGCGAGGCTGCGAACCGGCGCCGCAACTCGGCCTCACTGGGCAGGCCGGCACCGGGTGCGAGGTGGCCTTGTGCGATCTGCTCGCGCAGCCTCGCGGCGATGCTCTGGTAGAGGTACGGGGTCGCCGCGCCGGTGCCGGCAACGACGCGACCCTTGGACGGGACGGAGACCAGGAGCCCCTCGTCCTCCAGGATCGCCAGACCGCGCCGTACCGTGTTGCGCGCGACCCCGAACGTCCGGCACAGCTCCGCTTCAGACGGCAGGGCCGTGCCCGGCGGGAACTCGCCCGACTGGATGCGTTCGCGGACGCGGGCGGCGATCTGAGGATAGACCCGCCCGCCGGTCAGCCATCGGCCGGTCGGCACGGGGTCAGCCGCGGTAGGTGTCGAGGATGCTGTCGAGGTTGATGCTGAGGTCTCCCTGCTCGCCCTCGTGCCAGCCCTCCTCCGCTGCCTCCTCGATCCGGTCGACGGCATCGGCCATCTCCAGGAACGACACCCGTTCGTCGTTGCGGTCGCCCCAGTAGAACCAGCAGAACGACAGATGGACGAACACCCGTCGCGTCCGGCAGTACGTGTCGGTGACGTCGAGGGCGGGGCGGCCGTCCTGGGTGATGACGAGAACGCTCGCGATGCCGCGTTCGGCGAGGTGCTTGCACAAGGAGGCCAGCAGTCGCTGGGTGTAGGCGTGCTGCTGTTCCTTGAGGGTCTTGCTCGTGTGCATGGCTTCGTCTCCCTGTGGTCCGGTGCGGGCTCGTGGGGTGTGGGTCGAGCGTCGCCCCGGGGGCGGGGGCGGGAACACCGCAACTTGGGGACGTCTAGGGACGTCTGATGTTAACGTCGCAGGACAGGGTCATCTCGCGAGAGGAATCGGCCGGTCATGAACAACAACCTCCGCTACGCGATGACTGCCGCTCGCCTCAACACCACCGACATCGCCGCCGCCCTGGCCGTCGACCCGAAGACCGTCAGCCGATGGCTCCAAGGACGCATCCCGTATCCGCGTCACCGATGGGCTGTGGCGGATCTGCTCCATGTCGACGAGGCCGAGCTGTGGCCCGAGGTCGGGGCGCGACACCGGGTTCTCGCCGACGGCATCGAGGCGATCTATCCGCACCGCTGGGCCGTCCCCCAAACGGTCTGGCGCAACCTCTTCGCCCAGGCCCGGCAGGAGATCGGCATCCTCGCCTACAGCGCCCTGTTCCTCGCCGAAGACCGAGCCGTTCTCGACATCCTGGCCGACCGCGCAAAGGCCGGCATCTGCGTACGCATCCTTTTGGGAGACCCCGAAGGAGAGGAAGTGGCCGCACGCGGAGCCGACGAGGGGATCGGAGCCGAAGTGATGGCAGCGAGAGCCAAGAACGCGCTGGCGCTGTACTGGCCGCTTCTCGACATCGACGGCATCGAGATCCGGCTACACCGCACAGTGCTCTACAGCTCCATCTACCGAGCCGACCGACAGCTCTTCGTCAACACCCACGCCTACGGCACGCCAGCAGCCAACGCCCCGGTCATACACCTCACCCACACCGACGACCAAGGGCCGGCGAACACCTACATGACCAGCATGACTCGCGTTTGGGCTGGTGCTCAGCTCTGTCACAAGTAGTAGCTCACAGACACCTCCAGTAACAGCTACGGTCAGCTCTGAAAGCAACTTATCTGCACGTCATCAAGGGCAGCCCGCCTGCGGCGGCCTGCCGAGCGTCGGGCGCTCGCTGGCCGCGCTGCGGCTCTCCGGCCGGTCGCGGCCAGCACCGCCCGCGCAATGAGCTGCTGACGCTAGGCAGCTTTTGCTCGTCCTGATAGTGCCTGCTTCGCCCCACGAATCATCCCAAGGCTCCAATTGCCCCATCTGACACATTGAGACCATTCTGTTACCGCTCTCACGTCATCTAGGAGCCGGCCTCAAGCGCCCAACAAATCGAGAAGTCCTGACTCGGCTTCATAGGCGGGATGCTGGCCTGCCCTATGTGCCGATATGGAGCGTCCGAAATGATCGGCCGATAGAACCGTGTAGCAGAAAAATCAAGTCGTGTCTATCAGCTCAAAACGTGCGATCCTGACAGGGCAGCGAGCAGGTAAAACGTGGGTACTTTGTAGAAGAGGTGGTTACTCACACGATGCAAGTAAAGTTGCAAGGATCTGGCCTAATCGACTTCAACTTCCTCGTGATCCGAGCCGGTTCGAAGGATGGTGCGCGAGCCACCTTTGAGGATTTGGTCCAAGATTTGGTTGGAGTAAAACACCCTGAAGTTTCGACTATCGAGGCTAACCCCGGAGACTGGGGAATCGACGCTTACGTTGGCAGTCTCGCTGAGGGAGAGGTCTCGGTTTGGCAGTCAAAGTTTTTCCTCGACGGTTTTGACAAGGCTCAGCAGAGCCAGGTTCGCGATGCATATGATAGTGCGATTGCTGCAGCCAATAAGGAGGGCTACACCCTAATAAGTTGGACGTTGTGCATGCCATGCAACTTTGACGGCCCGAATCAGAAGTGGTGGGACGGGTGGAAAAAACGAATGGAAAAACGCGACGACGTCGTCATTGACTTATGGAACAGGGTCCGTCTTCGGAACCTTCTAATGTCCGAAGATGCTAAACGTGTTGTGGAGGTCTACTTCAACCCCATCTTTCCGGTAGCAAGTCAGGCTTCCACTAAACCAACCGTGCGTCTTGATGATCCGCTTCGATATGAAGGAGCCCTATTTGTCAAGCAGATGCACGTGGCGGGAATGCTGGCCTGCGATGAAGCAAAAGAGGAGTTCTTCAACGCCGAGATTCTGAGTCGCGAGATTCACGATAAGGCGCTCGAGGAAGAAGTGGCAGCCCTAAATGATACGCGCGCGGTTCTTGGATCCCTCTGGTCGCAACGTTTCAACACGGCGGTACAATTAAGTAATGATCGCCTACTGCCTGGTCTATATGAGCGAGTAATGGATGCGATCCGGGAACACCATCCATCAGTTCCGAAAGTCCTTCGATGCGGACTCATACACGCGTTTGGTCTGATGCATCAGCGCGTTGATGAAGGGCGGGCGGGCTGGGTTCGCGACTATAATAAGTTGGCGGCCGAATATATGTCATCCATTCGATCGGCTGAAAATAGTCACAGCCGGTCCGACGGCGCAATCACTCAAGCGGAAGCGCTAAAAGATGGCTAATCATCATCTACACTCGTCGCCCTCAAAAGCATCCGACCATACAGGCTTTCGCCCGGAGGATGACGCTACCTTCCGCCTAGCTCAGCTGCTGCTACTGCTAGACGTACTAGATGAGCAGGATTGGCTGGCAAGTCTCGAACGTCTCGGCGTAATGGACTTCTTTGCCGCCCACCCCTTTCTAGTAATCAACAAAGGCGACTACGACTATAAAAGGCTCATGCTGATTGGTTTCTCGGTTCGTTCTCTCACCTATGCGTCTCCCGGGCAACGGTTTGTAACGCGACGCTCCAGGCTGCAGCACGATCTAAGTCTGCTAGTGGCTTACGGGCTAACGAAAGTAGACGTCGATAAAGGCAGTATTGTCTACATCATTACGCCAAAGGGAAAAGAGCTAGCCGGTCAACTTCGCAGTCTCTACGCGCAATCATATCGAACCAGTGTTGAGATAATTGGTGCACGGATCAAGCCGTTATCCGACACAAAGTTGCAAGATCGCTGTAGAGAATGGCTGCGGGCGGACCCGTCCCTGCTGGATCTCCTTAATATTTAATGAGAGAAAAAATGAATCCACCCCGCGACTTCGGATTTCGCATTGTGGCTCTGCGGCTAGTCGGCTTCCGTAAGAACTACGACATCAGCTTTGTTGACGAGGCCGGACGCATTAACCCGCTCTCAATTATCGCAGGGGAAATTAGTACCGGCAAGACAACAGTCTTAGAGTTCGTTGACTATTGCCTTGGGGCCAGCCGGCATCCGGAGCATCCGGAGATCCTTACTAGTGTGCGTTCTGTACAGCTAGAGATCGTGACCTATGAACCTGTGCCTACAGAGGCCGCAGCGAGCGGTACGTCCGATGACAGTGAGCTTAGTGAAGATGCTGCCAGGTGGGCGATTGAGGAGAACCACTACGTGATTCAGCGTAGTGTGGAGACATCTGCCCGGTCCGCACTCGCTTATAGAGGAACCCTAGAATCAATGAATGGGATGCCTCGTAAGCTCTCTCCCGATTCGAGCGCGGAGGATAGTATCTCAAAGTTTTTCCTTCAGTTGTGTGGACTGGATGGCATACGCCTGCGGCAGGCACCTTCTCAACTCGACTCTGTAACGCACGCCCTAAGCTTCAGGGACCTATCGGCGCTCTGGTTCCTTTCTAACACACGTCTGGACAACAAGAATCTCCTTCACGAGCATCAACCGCATATCGCAATCAAACTCCGGCAAGTCATTGATATCCTGTTCGATGTACACGATCAGTCAGGTGCTGCTCTCGCTGCACAGATAAGCGAACTTCGTACCGAACTTGCTGCAGAACGTACAGGTATGCACGCCCTACGGCGCTTCCTGGAAGATCAGGGCGTGGCCGGCCACGGTGAGCTCGAGGCCCGGGAAGAGACAATATTGCGGCAGCATCGGAGCGCGCAGGCCGATCTGCAGAGACTAGATGAACAGGTAACGGAGAATACCGGCTTCGCTTCCCAGCTCCGTAACGAGTACTTTGAGCAAGCGCGTGTGGCGCGTGAAGCTGGGACAAGGGCGCGTGATAGAGAAACGTTGCATAGACGCCTCCTGCCTTTGAAGGCGCAGTATGCTGAGGACATCAAGAAGCTAACGCTCTTGGTCGAGGCTAGACGGCTCTTTGATCCGCTCACCGTAACCGTCTGTCCTGCATGTTTGGAAACTCTTAAGTCAACTACGAAGGTCGTCAATGGCCAATGCGGCTTGTGTCGCGCGCCCTTGCCTCTCCAACCAGTAGAGGGGACAGTGGAGTCAAACGGCAGGTCGGACGATCAGGAAGACCACAGTGAAGTCGTAGCACCTGATGGATCTTCTGACCCTGAGGGTCGTGATCGTAGCCAAGAGTCTGTCGATGTTTCGAAAGAACTTCGAAGTGTCCAGCGACGATTGCGAGAGCTTAATGGCTACATTGATGTTGTCGAGCGTGAGATGAAGGACGCCCGGCGGCTCGCAGATGATGCTGATGCTGTAGCTTCGACTCTTCAGCAGCAGCTCGACGCCATGACTCGTGAGGTAGTATCGCCTTTCATCGCGCAGCGCGACCGAATCTACCAGTCAATATCCGAAAATGAAAGACTGCTTGCTGAGATCGGGCAACAACGCCGTATGCTGGCTGCTCTGGATGCCAAAGCGGAGCTAATTGAAAAGCTCGTTGGCAGGATCTCGGAAACGAGTAAAAGGCTGCGGGAGCTTCAGGATAGTCAAAGGCAGCGCGAAGCGGTCCTTTCAAACATTTCGGAAAGATTCAGTTCTATACTTCGCGACTTCGGGTACCCCAAACTTGCTGAAGCAGAGGTTAATCGACAACTTGTCCCTCACGTTAGAGGAATGCGATACGACCGAGTAGGCTCTGCTGGCGCAATGACATTGCTCTCACTAGCTTGGGAACTTTCAATCTTTGAGCTTGCCTATGAATGGGGAGGCAGGCATCCGGGCTTCTTGATGATAGATAGTCCTCAAAAAAATCTTGCGCCAGAGCAACAGGGCGGGTCCGAAGAAGACTTCTCCGGGAACGCTGCAGGGGCTATCGTCCGTAACGTGTACGGGCATATTGATTCCTGGCTCTCTGGAGCAGGGCGCGGCGCACAGATAATCATCGTAGACAATGCGCCGCCAGCGCAGGCGAGCGAGGATGTGATTGTTCGGTTCACCGGCAACCCGTCGATCGCGCCATATGGGCTTATAGATGATGCGATCTATGTTTGAGATACTCGCATGTAACCGACGACCATCCCCCCACTTGGGTCGACACTAGCGTTTGGTTGGCGTGTAACTCAATGCGCTTCCTGAAAGTGCTAGATCCAAGTCGCTGGCTGAGGCCGTGACGATCGCTCACTTTGCCTGGCTCTTTCGATGGCTGGGGCGATCGACGCCGTGGCCCTCCTTCGTCGGACCACGGCACCGGGTGACCATGGCTGAGGTGACAGCATCGCTGACAGCAACGTCCCTACACGCCGACACATCCGCTCCACCCTCCACACGCGCCTGACCATGCTCTCGATCAGCCGAGCAGGGCGATTGCTCCGCCTGAAAAGCGGAAGATCGGCAGTGCGACCTTGGCACCGGCCCCAAGAATTGACCATTGCCAACACTCCGAAGGGATCACCCGTTCGACCCTCTCCGAGCTTGCGCAGAGTGGCGTGCTTGTCACCTGAGGAGACAGCCCTCGGCGAAGCACACAGCTCCTAAGTAGCCCTAGAAGGTTGCCACGAGCTGTCGATGAGCTTGTCAGATCCCTGATGTTTTTATCTGAAGGGCCAGCTGCTATCTAAAAGCGGATTGTTAGGGATCCACTCCATGCTCGACCGGCCGGCCTCATGCTCTACTCTCGAAAAGGTATATGAAACGGGAATTACGTCGGGCGGAAACGTGGTCAGCGCAAATGGGTTGTCGAACCTAATTGCGTTGGAAATCGGCGAACTAGGGTGGTGCCAGTTGAATACGCCTGCAAAGATCGCCGACACTCTTCGATTCTTGCCTTCCGGACGTTCTTGGGAGATCCCGAAGAATCCATCGTTCGCCCTGCTGGATCTGACCCTGCCATCCGAGGTGGGCGCAGACCCGACGGGCACCAGGATCTGATCACTCCCATACAATGCGTCTACGATCTCGTCCAGGGTGCAGAAGATATCGTGCAATCCCACAAAGATTGCAAAAGGCTTCTCCTGCAACTGGTAGCGACTGCCAGCTTTCTTTCGCAACCGGTCACGCAATCGGTCTTTGGAGTCAATAAACCCCCCGATCATGGCACCTGCCCCTACTATCCGGCCATGGGGGCGATCCGGAGCATCAGGTTTCCTTGGGAAGAATCTAAATCGCAACTCTGTCCCGTTGTTGCGGTAGATAGACTCAGGCGGAGTGTAATGATCCGGCTCGGTTGTCGGACCTTCTGGCAGGCCAGACAACACGTTCCGAACCCAGTTCACAAGGCGGCCGAGTGAAGGCTGGCGATCGTTCGGCCATGAAACCACGTCGAAGGCCAAAAACCAACGATCCAACGGCAACTCTGCATTGAGGCGATCCGCAATGCGGCCATGCGCATTTTGCTCGTTTGTCCAATCATCGCGAAGGAGAATAGAGGCTACTTCTACCCCGCAAAGATAGGCCCCATTGCGATAAATGCTAAAATCTGGACTACCGTCTCGTTCCTCGTATGCCACGACAGCGTTTCGTGCAATTAGGCTGTGGACTCCCAATTCGTCGAGTGCTTGCGCGTGCCATGAAGGTTTGGTGCTTCTGAGTCGCTTCAGCAATGCGTCGTTTTCGTCCGGAAAAGCGGCGTATGCTGAGTTGACTGCACGTCTCGCATATCTCGCTTCTTCGCGAGTTGACTGAAGAAACCAATTGACGCTCGGCTCGGCATTGCCAAGTGGACTTAGTCGCGGGTGATCTGGCTCTGAAAATACAATTTTGGATGACAAAATTGCCTCCATCAAATCCATTTGATTTGTTTCATTTGTGAAAAGCGTATGTGTCGGGTCATCCTAACGCGCTCAATCGGCTGGGACAATGAGGCTGTGGCCATGGAGCTTCTCCCGGATGCTGGCTAGGCGGATCTCGGCGGCTGCAAGATGTCGGAACCCGTCTCATGCGAAGCAGCACGAGTGCTTCTTCGTGCCATTTGGAGCGGTCGCGAGCTGGAGGCAATTCGGCTCCTGTCCGGCGGGGGCGGAGAACTGCTTACGGAACTGTTCTCCGAGCTGTCCGGCCTTCCTGAGCATTCCAGTAGGTCGTTCGGGGCGTCGAGGCGGAGGTCGAGGATGATTGCCTCATCGCGGGTGAACGTGATGATGGCAACGTTCGCGGTGGTTGAGGAGCCAGTCGATCATGCTCACCCTGTTCGCGAGATTCTAGAGGTCCTCGGCGCCCTCTGGTTGCCCGTTGGTTCCATCAGGTCCATGGCCACGAAGCTGAAGGCTCGGATGGTGACCTTGCCTAACGGTGTCACGCCGCGCAGCAGCGTCCAAGATCTGCTCGTGTTCCGCCTCTGTTCCGTGAGAGTACCGGAATCAGCGAGAAGTGATGCGAGACGTCGGCAAGCGTAACCACTGCTCATCGGCATGATCGAGCTATAGCCGCAGGCGACTGCATCGTGGGTCATAGATCATGCAAATCTTCGAGGGGACCAACCAGATCCAGCGCCTGGTGATCAGTCGGCACCTGGCCAAGTAGAGGGCTGACGTGCGAGAACTCCGCAGTCGGTCGTCGATGGCCCTGCGGGCTCGGTCGTGGGAGCCGGGCATCATGTGGGCGTAGACGGGGAGGGCCGGCGTGGCCGAGGTATTCGGCGAGTTCCCTCGCGGAGACGCCGCTGGCCAACATGACGCTGCCGTAGTAGTGGCGGAACTGGTGTAGCGCCTGCGCTGTCGAGGGTCCTTGTCCGCCGGTGGGATGAAGGGCAGATTGTGCGTGCTTGGCCGGCATGGCTACGGTGCTCTACTTCGCGTGTACGGTCACCGCTGCTCGCGACGCGTGAAAGAGCAAGCGCAGTATGAAGGTGTCCAAGGTGAACATGTCGGTGCCGTCCCAGTCGAACTGCCCGACCTGCCCTGGTAGGACCTCAGGGTTGGCGGCAACACAGTCATGGCCCTCTTGGTCCTCGACCCATTCGACGAGGCGGACGTCTTCGAACCGGAAGACCACGACAGGCGTCTTCGACAGTTCCGGAGGAGTCCATTCCGGGTCGTAGACGAACTCCAGTTCCAGCGTCGGCGGCCTGCCGGGCCTGTAGGTCAGGCGCCTGAAGTCGGTGTCGTGAAGGTAGACATGGGCACCGTCCTCGGTCCAGAACTCGTACGGTCCCTCTCGGGACGTGATGCCACGGCCCTTGTCCTTGGACACGCCGGCGAACTCGGTCACTGACATGAGGAACATAGTCCTACGGAACGGAACGATCGCGTAGGCCCGGCAAAGTGGTGACAGCTACATCCCCTCACAGGGACTCACTACGACCACCGTTCACCACCCTCTGACCACGGTCTCCGCTGAAAAGCGGACGGTCGGGCTGGATGCCGAGGAAGTCATCTCCGCATGAAGGGGGCGTCGTAGGCAGGCGGTCGGCCGTTCATCAACTCGGTCAGTTCTTCGTCAGTGAGTTCAAGCTCGAAGGCGTTGCCTGTTTGCCGCGGATCCCAGCCGTGACCGAGCGCCGTGCGTATGGTCGCTGTCACGAGCGCCGGCCGTATGGCCATCATGCGTCCTCCCAACCACGCGTCCGGCCGTGAGCAGGGCAGCGACACCAGGAGCACGCGACCCGAGCCGTCGACCAATTCCACCGCGAACGTCATCGGGCCCCAGCTGTTCCCCTGGCAGTACGTGGGCTTACGACGGACGCGCCATCGGAATGAAGTGCCGTCGACGCTGATGAGCCGCGAGCCCTTCTTCGGGATCGCCATGAAGCAATCTCCTGCCCTGTTCCGTCGCTGTTCCGTGGGATGGCCAAGAACAGAGAGAAACGACGGAAGCCGGTCGCAACCGTAACTCCTGCTCAGGCCCTTAGTCGACAGGTTCCCACAGGTGGGTGGACGGAGCGTCGGGGATCACGAAAATCGTCGAAGGTGCGAGAACCAAGCCTGCCGGTGTTGAGGCATGCCGCTCTATTGTCGGGAGTAGGGCGCGACCCCACACAGGTAGACCGACTGCTCCAGCAGTTCTGGCGTCACCTTGACCCCGGTCAGGTACTCGGCCATCGCGAAGAACGACTCACTGCTGTGGTCGTCGTCGAATCCGACGTGCCGCTCGATCTCGCTGAATTCCTCTTCCCATGTGTTGTAGGACTCGATGTCGGAGAAGCTTGGCTCCAAGGTCAGGCGCTCCTGGCCGTCTTCCATCCAGAGGAAGTCTTCCTGCCCGTTGACATTGCGGAAATGGGACACCAGCCGGGTGCCCGCTGACAATCGTGCGGCGACGCTGGGCATGACGCCCATGAAGCCGTTGGGTTCGACGACGAACGCCCAGTCGTCGACGAGTGTGACTCCGAAGAAGTGGCTATATCCGGTGCGGGGTCTACCGAGGCCGGAGAACGCTGCCTTGATCAGGCCCTTGAGCCCCACGGGCGGAAAGCGTTCGGCACCGGTCCGGGCCAGGACCTGCTCAGGTGTCAGTCCGCGGACGAGGGTGAAACAGTATGCGTCCCGGAGGTCGGTGTACGCGTCGTACATGAATCGGTTGTAGGTGAACCAGGCATAGTCAGCGGCAGTTGCGATCACGCCCACATGCTGCCAGTTGGTAATGACAGAAACGGTCACCGGTGGCTACCCGCCGTGCCGTGGAGGATCAGAAAGTGAGCTCGCCGGTGCGGAGCAGCACCAATGCTTCTTCGTGCCATTCGGAGCGGTCGCCTGCCGGCGGCAATTCGACGCCCGCGCATCCGGCAGGGGCGGCGAACTGCTGCCGGAGCTGTTCCATGAGCTGTTCAGCCAGCCTGAGCGTTTCCGGCAGGTCGTCCGGGGCGTCGACGCTGAGACCGAGGACGGTCGCTCCGTCACGGGTGAACGTGATGCTCGCCTGGTAGTGGTCACGGGCCTTGAGATAGAGCGTGGAAACGTCGTCCGCGCCGCCTTGGGTGTGAGCTCGGATGAGGGTGTGGAGCCGCTCGTCATCATCGGCCGCATTGACGTAGCTCTCGATGAATCGCCCGAGGACCTCGGAGCTGCACTCTGGCAGCCAGACGTAGACGTCGAGACACGGCGGCATGAGCCCAGCGTAGAGGCCGGAAATTGGGGACTTATTGTCCCAATTGACCAATGCGGTAAGTAATGCTTGCCCCCTGTCGTGATCCACTGCAAGCTGACCAAGGCGTCACTTCCCATCGGAACTCCTCAGGCAGAAGGGGACCACCGCATGAAGTTACGGCACGTGATCATCGCCTCGACCCTCGCTCTCCCGACCGCTCTCACCCTCGCACTGGCCACGGCCCCTGCGCAGGCCGTGACGTGTTCCCGGGGCTGGGGAACTGACCTGCACTCCGCCTGGATCGACTGTGACAACGGGAACACGACAGGAACCTTCCGGCTGAAGGTGCAGGTCTGCGCCAGCACCGGATGCGCCTGGCGCTACGGCCCGTGGAAGTACTACCAGGGCGGCGGCGCGTCGACCTACTCCGACATGGGCACGTGGGTGAACACGAGCAGCATCACCTACGAGCCCGGCCCGGCCGGCGGCTTCGCGCCCGTCGACTGACCGGCCGTGGTGATCCGGCCCGGAGCTGCGTGCGGCGCGGAGAAGGGTCACCACGAGGCCGCGGCCAGGGACTCCGACGAACACTGCGGGCGGTGGGCGGGGTCGGGTCAGTATGATCGCGGCAGACTGTCTCGCATACCCCCCAGGTAGGACCTTCTGTGCGATACGTGCCGCCTCCTCCGCCTGTCATCGGGCCGCAGGACTGGTCGTTCATGTGTGGGCTGCTGGCTGTCAGGACGGCGGACGAGCTGGCGTCGCGGCCGTTCGTGCCGAGTCCGGCGCGGCTGGAGCCGGGGGAGCGGGCGCTGCTCGTGGCTCCGGCGCAGCGGCATCTGTGGAAGCCGCAGAGCCCGGTCGCGTACCGGCGGAGCAACATGTTCGCCTTCGGGTCGCTGTCGTTCGTGATCGCGGCGCACGCGGTCAACGAGGCGGCCAACGCGCTGCGGAAGAGCAAGGCGGTGGCGGAGGCGCAGGGGCAGTGGGTGGTCGACGGGGCGGGGCCGTTGACCGTCACCACGCAGGGCGCTCATTTCACGCATCCCGATATGTGGGCGCATTTCGCGTGGGGGCGGGCCGAGTTCTGCGACATGGACGCCGCCGACCTGTTCCAGATTCACATGGTCGACGACGTGACGGGGAACCGGATCGGGTTGCGGTTCCGGACGATCTGGGCGCCGTTGGTGTTCGTGCTCACGGCGTTGTCGTCCCAGCCCGGGCATCCGCGGCTGCATGACCGGTCGTGGGTGCCGCCGCACGTCGCGCACATCCATCCGGAGATTCCCGCGCTGGTGGCCGACGCGGCGCTCAGGCTGGCCACGGGGCAGGGGGCGTTCCTGGAGCGGAATCGGTATCGGGGGCTGCAGGGGTAGAAGGGGTCGCCGAGGCGGTGAGGTGGGCGTGCAGGGAGTCGAGCATGGCGTGCCAGCCGGCGCGGTAGTCGGCCGCCGGCTCGCGGCGCACCGGGCGGTGCAGCAGCACGAGGCGGGTGCCGTCGCCGTCGGGGGAGAGCTCCCAGCGCACCCGTGACTCGGTCTCGCCCGGCCAGAGCCAGGTGTGCTCGACGAGCCGGCCGGGCTCGACCGCGAGGACCGCGCCCTCCGCCCGGCCCTCGTCGCCGAAGTCGAAGGTCACCGTGCTGCCGGGCTCCGGCCGGAGGGTCACGCCGGGCAGCCATTCGCCCTGCTGGGCGGGGTCGGTCAGGGCGGACCAGACCCGGGCCGGCGGGTGCGGCAGGCGGCGCTCGAACCGGATCTGCCACTCGCCGTCCGGCCCGAGGCCGAGGGTGCCGCGCCGGTCGTCCGGGGCGGGTGCGGTGTCGTCGTGCATGGTCAGGTGTCCTCCAGCCGGTCGAGGTGGCGTTCGAGGGAGTCGAGGCGGCCGGCCCAGTTGCTCCTGGTGCGCTCGATCCACGCGCCCGCCTCCTCCAGCGGGCCCGGGTCCAGCCGGTAGAGGCGGCGCTGCGCCTCGTTCCGGTACGTGACGAGCCCGGCCTCACGCAGCACCCGCAGGTGCTTGGACACGGCCGGGCGGCTGGTGTCGAACTCCGCGGCCAGCTCGCCGGCCGTACGCTCGCGCTCGGCCACCAGCTCCAGCAGCCTGCGCCGGACCGGGTCGGCCAGCGCCTCGAACACTCCCGTTCTCACCCGCCTTTTGTACCCTATGGGTTACGTAACCCGCAAGTTACGCAAGCCGGTCCCAGTCGTCACGCGCGGCGGCGATGGCGTCCTTGTGGTCGCGGGACCAGTCGGCCAGCGCCGACACCATGCCCGCCAGGCTCGCGCCCATCTCGGTCAGCCGGTAGTCGGTGCGCGGCGGGATGGTCGGGTAGACGGTCCGCTCGACCAGCCCGTCACGGCACAGCCGCTTGGTGGTCACCGTCAGCATCCGCTGGGAGATGCCGGGGATGGCCCGCTCCAGCTCGCGGAAGCGGCGCGTGCCCTTGGCCAGCTCGACCAGCACCAGCACCGTCCACCGGTCGCCGAGCCGGTCGAGCACGTCGCGGATCCCGCAGTCGTCGTCCCCGCACGGGCCGCTGACCTGCGGGCTTATCGCGGTGTTCGTGGCTGACACGAAAGTGCCTCCTTATGGGCCTGCCGTCCGGTGTGGATGAATCTGCACCACATGCCAACAGCAAGGAGCAGCAGATGATTCTCGTCACCGGTGTCTCCGGCGGCCTCGGCGGCCTGATCCACCGCGGACTCACCGGCCAGGACGGCATCGAGGTGGTCGGCGGCACCCGCACGGGTGACGGGGTGAGCACGCGCCGGATCGACTTCGACGACCCGGCGTCGCTCGCCGACGGGTTCCGCAGCGCGCACGTCCTCGTGTTCGTCTCGGCCGGCTACGCCGAGGACGACGTCGTGCTCGCCCGCCACGGCGCCGTGGCCGACGCGGCCGAGGCGGCGGGCGTCCGGCACGTCGTCTACACCAGCCTGGCGGCCTCCGGCGATCTGATGACGATCGCGCTGCCGCACCGCTGGACCGAGTCACGCCTGGCCGCGGCCCCGTTCGACGTGACGATCCTGCGCAACGGCCTCTACGGCGAGGTCCCCGTCGGGCTGGCCGCCACCGCCGCCGCGTCCGCCGGGCAGAGCGGCGTGTTCGCCGCGCCGTTCGGGGCCGGCAAGGTGTCGGTCGTGGCCAGGGAAGACCTGGCCGACGTCGCCGTACGGGTCGCCGCCGACATCCACCGGGACCTCGCCGCGGGGCGCCCCAGCCGCCACGCGGGCAGGACGTACGAGCTGGAAGGCGTCGAGGCGATCGGCGGGCAGGACATCGCGGACGTGCTGGGCGAGGTGCTCGGCCGGCCGGTCGGCTACCGGCCGGTCCCGCTGTCGGCGATGCGGGAGCTGCTCGCCGGGAGCGGCCTGGAGCCCTACCAGGTCACGCACACGCTCTCGCTGTTCTCCAACCTCAACGCCGGCTTCCTCCAGGCCCGCCGCACCGACCTGCCCGCCCTCCTGCCTGCCGCCCCCCGCCCGATCCGCGGCCGCATCACCCGGGCCGTCCAGGAAACGCTCGCCGGCTGAGCCGGTTCAGCGCTCGCAGACCACGCCGTCGCCGTCGCGGTCCTGGTACCAGGCGTACTCGGGGTCCCGGCCCCGGTAGTACGGGCCGTAGCCGGCGCGGTTGGCGTCGCCGCAGGTGCGGAACCGCGGATCGGTGCGGGTGTCCGGCTGCGGCTTGGTCGGGGCCGGAGTCGGGGTGGGCGTGGGCGTGGGGGAGGCGCCGGTCCGGTCGCAGGTGCCGGACCAGATGCGCAGCCGCTCCCGCTGGGCCTTCTTCTGCTCGGCGCGCATGACCTTGATGTAGCGGTCGTTGGGCCGGTAGAGGACGGCCCTGCCGTAGCCGTAGCGGACGAGGTTGCGGTTGACGTGCACGCCCTTGGCGTTCCACACGTAGTAGAGCCAGCGGCCGTACCGGTCCTTGGGGTCCTTGTCGGCCACGAGGTAGGCGACCTTGCCGAGGGGCAGCAGCGTGGCCGTCCTCGACGTGGCGGTCTTCGACCAGCACTGGCCGCGTTCGGGGGTGTCGACCTCCAGGAGGCGGACGCGGAGCTTGGTGGCGCCGCGCGTGACGTCGATCGTGTCCCCGTCCACGATCTTCACCACGCGTACGGACACCGCGCCCCCGGGCACCCCCTTGGGCGCGCTCCCGGCGTCCGCCGGCACGGCGACGACCGCCGGGAGCACCGCCGAGGCGGCGAGAAGGGCTGCGGCTGATAAGTGGACGCGCATCATGCGTCTCCAGCAGATAGAGGGATCTAACTGCCTATAGACGCCTATGGGACGGGGGCGGTGTACGCGGCTCTAGTGGAAGGCGGGCAGGCCGGTGAGGGCCTTGCCGAGGACGAGGGTGTGGATCTCCGAGGTGCCCTCGTAGGTGAGCACCGATTCCAGGTTGACCGCGTGCCTGATCACCGGGTACTCCAGCGTGATGCCGCTCGCGCCGAGGATCGTGCGGCAGGTGCGGGCGATGTCCAGGGCTTCGCGCACGTTGTTGAGCTTGCCGGCGCTGACCTGTTCGGGGGTGATGGCGCCGGCTTCCTTGAGGCGGCCGAGGTGGAGGGCGAGGAGCAGGCCCTTGCCGAGCTCCAGGGTCATGTCGGCGAGCTTCTCCTGGGTGAGCTGGTAGGAGGCGAGCGGGCGGGCGAACACCTCGCGGGAGCCGGCGTAGTCCAGGGCGGTCTCCAGGCAGTCGAGCGCCGCGCCCATCGCGCCGAACACGATGCCGTACCGGGCCTCGTTGAGGCAGCCGAGCGGGCCGGACAGGCCGCGCGCGCCGGGCAGCATGGCATCGGCGGGCAGGCGTACGTCGTCGAGGACGAGCTCGCTGGTGACGCTGGCGCGCAGGGACACCTTCCGCTTGAGGTCGTGGGCGGTGAAGCCGGGGGTGCCCGCCGGGACGAGGAAGCCGCGGACGCCGTCGTCGGTCCGCGCCCAGACGACGGCGACGTCGGACACGGAGCCGTTGGTGATCCACATCTTGGCGCCGTTGAGCACCCAGTCGGAGCCGTCGCGCCTGGCGGTGGTCCGCATGCCGCCGGGGTCGGAGCCGAAGTCGGACTCGGTCAGGCCGAAGCAGCCGATGCGCTCGCCGGCGGCCATCGGGGGCAGCCACTCGCGCTTGTGCTCCTCGCTGCCGTACTTCCAGATGGCGTACATGGCGAGCGAGCCCTGCACCGAGACGAGGCTGCGCAGGCCGGAGTCGGCGGCCTCCAGCTCCAGGCAGGCCAGCCCGTACGAGACGGCGCCCAGCCCGGCGCAGCCGTAGCCGTCGAGGTGCATGCCGAGGACGCCGACCGAGCCGAGGGTGCGGGCCAGTTCGCGGGCGGGCAGCTCGCCGGTGTCGAACCAGTCGGCGATGTGCGGGCGGATCTCCTTGTCGCAGACCTGGCGCACGGCTTTGCGGATGTCGCGTTCCTCGTCGGTGAGGAGGCCGTCGATGGCGAACAGCGTCGAGGGATGCACGGCGAAGCCCTTCCTGTATTTTGGATCCAAAATCCAAATATGTCACAGGAAGAGGGGCGTAGCCATGGGCGGGGCGTTGAACGGGCTGCTGATCGCCGACTTCAGCCGGGTCCTGGCCGGGCCGTACGCCACGATGCTGCTCGCCGACCTCGGCGCGGACGTGGTCAAGGTCGAGCGGCCCGGCGGCGGGGACGACACCCGCTCGTGGGGGCCGCCGCACGACGCCGACGGGGTGGCGACCTACTACCTGGCCGTCAACCGCAACAAGCGCTCGATCGCCCTCGACCTGCGCGACCCCGCCGATCTGGAGGTGGCCACGGCGCTGGCCGCGCGTGCCGACGTGCTCGTGGAGAACTTCCGGCCGGGCACGATGGACCGACTCGGCCTCGGCTATGACAGGCTGCGCGGGCTCAACCCGGGGCTGGTCTACTGCTCGGTGACCGGGTTCGGCACCGGCAAGGGCGCCGAGCTGCCGGGCTACGACCTGATCGCGCAGGCCGTGGGCGGGCTGATGAGCGTGACCGGCGAGCCCGACGGGCCGGGCACTAAGGCGGGCGTCGCGCTGGTCGACGTGATCACCGGGCTGCACGCGGCGCTCGGCGTGCTGGCCGCGCTCCGCCACCGCGACGCCACCGGGCAGGGGCAGCGGGTGACGGTGTCGCTGCTGTCGTCGCTGCTGTCCGCGCTGACCAACCACGCCTCCGCGTACGCCGCCGCCGGGGTGGTGCCGAAGGCCATGGGCAACCGGCATCCGAGCATCGTGCCGTACGAGGTGTTCCGGGCGGCTGACAGGCCGATCGTCATCGCGGCGGGCAACGACCGGCAGTTCCGGGCGCTGTGCGGGGTGCTGGAGCGGCCCGACCTGGCGGCCGACGAGCGGTTCGGCACGAACGCCGGCCGGGTGGCGCACCGCGAGGAGCTGGTCGCCGAGCTGAACGCGACGCTGGCCACGCGGGGCGCCGACGACTGGTTCGCCGCGCTGACGCCCGCCGGGGTGCCGTGCGGGCCGATCAACGACCTGGCCGAAGCCTTCGCGCTCGCCGCCGAGCTGGGGCTGGAGCCGCTGGCGGACGGGCAGGTGGCCAACCCGATCGGCCTGGACGTGACGCCGCCCGCCTACCGGCTGGACCCGCCCGAGCTGGGCCGGGACGAGCAGTGGGTCCGTGGGATATTGGGCCAATGACCTCTCGCCGGCCGCCCACGGCTCAGCAGTTCGTCCTGGAGGAGCTCAGGCGGGCCATCACCACCGGCCGCCTGCGGCCGGGCGAGCCGATCCGGCAGGAGGCGCTGGCCGACGAGCTCGACGTGAGCCGCGTCCCGCTGCGCGAGGCGCTCAAGACGCTGCAGGGCGAGGGCCTGGTCGGCCATCGGGCGCACCGGGGCTACTACGTCGAGCAGCTCTCGCTCGACGACCTGCGCGAGGTCTATCTCATCCGCGACCTGCTGGAGGCCGAGGCCGTCCGGCGCGCGGTCGGGCGGCTCACCGACGCCGGGCTGGAGGCGGCCGAGGCGGCGCAGGCCGAGGTCGAGCGGGCCGCCGAGGCCGCCGACGTGCTGGCCATGGCCGAGGCCAACCGGCGCTTCCACATGGCGATCTTCGAGTGCGCGGGGCTGCCGCGCCTGGTGCGGCTGATCAGGACGCTGTGGGACTCGACCGACGCCTACCGCTCGGTCTACTACGCCGAGGAGGCCAACCGGCGGCGGGTCATCGAGGAGCACCGGGCTACGCTCGACCTGCTGCGCCGCCGCGACGCCGAGGGCGCGGTGGCGCTGCTGGCCGGGCACCGGGCCGCCGCGGTCGAGGCGATCGAGTCCGTGCTCGGGTGAGCTGACCGCGCGGCGGCGTCAGCCCCGGTCGCGGGCCGCGCCGTCGACGACCTGGTCGATGTGCGCGGCCAGCTCGACGTCCTTGGCGGTCACCCCGCCCGCGCTATGGGTCGACAGGCGGAAGCGGATGCCGGAGTCGGTGCGCTCGATCTCCGGATGGTGGTCCAGCGCGTCGGCCTCGTTCGTCACCGCCTGGCGCAGCCAGTCGAAGTTGTCAGGCGTGATCGGGATGTCCCTGGTCAGCGCCGTGCCGTCGCGGCGCCAGCCCTCCAGGCCCGCCAGCGCCGTGTCGATCTCCTCGTCCGTCAGGAGCTCGGCCATGGTGTCCCCCCGTGTCGGTTGCCGTACACGTACCACGGGGAGAGCCGTTGACACCTGCGGCCTGGGGTCACCTGTAGACGGCGACGGCGGCTTCCTGCACCAGCGTGTCGACCATGCCGACCAGCTCCTTGACCAGCGGCGAATGGCCCGTGGCGAGGGCGCGCAGCCGTTCGTTGAGCGACGGCAGGCCGAGGTAGAGCGCGGCCTCGATCTGGAGCACCGCCACCAGCCCGCACAGCGCGGCGCTGCGCGCGTCGGGGCTCTTGCGGCCCTCGGCCGCCGACCGCACCCCGGCGGAGGCCCGTACCAGCAGGGCGATGTCGGAGGGCTCGTGGCGGACGTAGGGCAGCATGCCCAGGCGGCGGCGGGTCACCGGCACCAGCAGGCCCGCGGCGGTCAGCGCGTCGCGGGTGCGGTCGTACACGTTCTCGGCCAGGCTCCTGACCCAGTACGGCGGGTCGTGGCCGATGCGGTCGGCGGCGATCGCGTTCAGGAGGTCGTCGGCCACCGCGTCGCCGGTGGCGGCCCGGCCGGTGACGGCGGCCGAGCCCGCCGCGACGCTCACGTGCTCGGCGAGCACCAGGTCGATCAGCACCGCCCCGGCCAGCGCCAGTGACGTCGCCGACCGGTGGGCCAGCGGCTTGCCCGACTTGTCGTGCGCGATCAGGAACAGGTCGTGGTGGAGCGGCTGTCGGGTCACGCCGGCTCCTTGACCGAATCGCGCAGCGTGGGACGGCGTCCCATGGCGTACAGGATCGCCAGCACGACCGCGCCGACGCCGAGCCAGACGAGGCCCACCATCTGGGCGAGGATGTTGGCGTTGATCACCACGAAGACCAGGATCGCCATGCCGATGAGCGGCGCGGCCAGGTGGGCCCAGCGGTTGGCCGACTTCAGGCGGACCGTGTAGTGCACGACGACGGAGACGTGCAGGACGATGAAGGCGACCAGCGCGCCCATGTTGATCAGGCTGGTGAGCAGGTCGACGCCGCCGTCGACGGTCGACATCCACAGCCCGATGCCGACCGACAGCGCCGACACGAGCAGGATGGCGTTTGCGGGCACCGAGTTGCGCACCGAGATGCGGGCCAGGAACGCCGGGAGCTGCCGGTCGCGGGCCATCGCGTACAGCAGGCGCGAGACCGCGACCTGGGCGACCAGGGTGTTGGCCACGCCCCAGGAGATCGCGGTGGCGGTGGTGGTGAGATGCCGCAGCCATTCGCCCCCCGCGATGGCCGCCGCGTCGTAGAAGGCGGTGTCGGAGTTGAGCGGTTCGGGCGCGAGCAGGGCGGCCACCCACACCTGGGTGATGAACAGCACGCCCGCCAGGACGAGCGCCAGCCGCATCGCCCGGCCCACCTGCTCCGAACCGCCGGTCGACTCCTCGACCAGCATGCTGATGCCGTCGAAGCCGAGGAACGACAGCACGGCCACCGACACGGCGGCGAACACGATCGGCCAGGAGAAGGTCTCGGGGTTGAACAGCGGCGTCAGGCTGAACCCGCGGCCCGCCCCGTTGAGCAGCGCCCAGAGCCCGGCCAGCAGGAACAGCGCCAGCACGGCCAGCTCGGCGACGATCATCACCTTGGTGAGTTTGATCGTCATGCGGATGCCGCGCAGGTTGATCACCGTGTTGACCGTCACGAAGATGATCAGCCAGGCCCACACGGGCACCGCCGGGATGCTGGCGTTCATGGCGATGGACGCGATCAGGTAGAGCAGGCTCGGCGCGAGCAGGTAGTCGAGCAGGATCGCCCAGCCCGTCATGAACCCGACAGGCGCCGCGATGCCGCGCCCGGCGTAGTTGTAGACCGATCCAGAAAGCGGGAACGCCTTGACCATCTGGGCGTACGAGTTCGCGGTGAACAGCAGCGCGATGATGCCGACGAGGTATACCAATACCGGCATACCACCTGAACGCTCGTAGACCAGGCCGAAGATCGCGAATGGCGCGATGGGCACCATGAAGATCAGGCCATAGAACACCAGATCGGTCAGGCCGACCCCACGGCGTAACTCCTGGCGGTAGCCGAACCGGCCGATGCTCTCCTGTGAGTCCACGACGGCGCTCCAAAAACGGCGGGGGGTTGATTGGGAGATCCTTCCGCAGGTCGCCGGAGCGTCGCAAGGTGTGAGTCTTGCCGGTTCGTCCTTGTCGGCTTTCAATGATCCTCATACGGGTGATCCCCAGGAGGAGCCGATGCGAGCCCTACGGGCAGCCGCAGTTGTCCTGACCGTCGTTCTCACCACGTTCGTGACGGCCGAACCGTCCATCCCGGCGGTCGCCGGGCCCACCGACCCCGAGCCCGTCTCGCTGGTCACACTCTCCGTTCCGGACCGCGCGGCGATGGACCGGCTGGTCGCGGCCGGAGCCGACCTCGCCGAGCGGGTGCGGCCCCAGGCCGACGGCAGCATCCAGGTCGACGCGGTGGTGACGCCGACCCAGCTCGCGGCGCTCCGGCCGCTCGGCGCGACCCTGGCCACGGGCACGCCGGCCCCCAAGCCGGCCGCCACCGCCACCGCACGGGACCAGATCGTCATCGAGCGGGCCGTCTGGTTCAAGTCCCGCGACGGCTACTTCCTGTCGGTCGAGGCGTCCAGCAGCGCCGGCGGCGCGGCAGCGCTCACCGCCACCTGGAAGGGCAGGCGCGGCGCGACCGGCGAGGTCGCCCTGGCGCCCTACCTCGACGCGGGCGCCTACCTGGGACACCAGTTCGCCACCCCGGCGCCGGTGGACACCCGGCCCGACTGGGTCACGGTCACCTCCGCGACCGGCGGCACCGCGCAGGCCCGCGTCAGCGAGTGGCCCGACGGCGAGCGCCCCGACCGCACCGGTCACCGCTACCAGAAGGACTTCATCACCCAGTACATGCCGCCCGCGCAGCTCAACGAGCGCATCAAGGCCCTGCACCGCAGCTTCCCCCGGCTCACCGACATCGTCGAGCTGCCGCACCTGACCAACGGCTACCGCCGCCACGCCCAGGCGCTGCTCGGCGCCGTCCCCGGCTCAGCCGTCGTCGTCACCTCACGCGCGTACGGGTCCGAAGGCGGCAACGACCTGGCCGTCGAGCTCGTCGACCCGGGAGCGCCCGACCGCGCGCTCGACGTGAGCGTGGACGGCAAGCGCGTCACGGTCAGCCTGGCCACCGACGGCTCCGGGACGCCCACCAGCACGGCCGCCCAGGTGGCCGCCGCGCTCGACGCCACCCCCGGGCTGCGCGCCTCCACCTACAGGGGCGACCCGGGCGCCGGGATCATGGCGCCGGTGGCGCTCACCCAGCTCAGCGACTTCCTCAAGGCGCCCGCCGACGTCTCCCGCAAGCCCGCCAGGGTGCTCGCGCTGCGCATCGGCGTGCACCGCGACGGCTCGCGCACCGGCGTCCTGGCCTATGCCCAGGAGCACGCCAGGGAGTGGGTGACGCCGCTCGTCACCATCGAGGCCGCCGAGCGGCTGCTGCGCAACTACGCGCGCGACCCCGCCACCCGCAAGCTGCTCCAGCGCACCGACGTGTTCATCGTGCCGACCGTCAACCCCGACGGCGCCAACTACAGCTTCTACGACTTCAACTCCCAGCGTAAGAACATGACCAACCACTGCCCCGCCCAGCAGGCCGACCCGGCCCAGCGCAACACCTGGGGCGTGGACGTCAACCGCAACTACGCGGCCGGGTCGCTGCACGACGGCTACTTCGGCGCCTCCGCCAACTGCCAGAGCGGCACCTACGCGGGTCCGGCCGAGCACTCCGAGCCGGAGAGCCGCAACGTCATCTGGCTCGCGCAGAAGTACCGCAACATCAAGTTCGCCATGAACGTGCACAGCTACGGCGGCTACTTCATGTGGCCGCCCGGCGCGTACAAGCTCGACGGCCGCGTCACGCTGCCCCGCCCGACCGCCCAGGAGGAGGCGTACTTCCTGCGCTCGGCCCGCACGATCGAGGAGGCCATCGCCGCCGAGCGCGGCACCGTCACCTGGCCGCAGCAGACCGGCCCGGTGACCGACGTGCTCTACTCGGCCGCCGGCAACTCGGCCGACGAGCTCTGGTACGACTTCGGCATCTACGGCTGGGACTTCGAGGTCGGCAGCGACCTGTGGAACCCGGAGACGCGGAGATGGGAGGGCGTCGGCTTCCAGCCGCCGTTCAGCGAGGGACACCAGGAGGCGATGGAGTTCGCCTCGGGCCTGATCTCGCTGATCGGGGTGGCGGCCGACTACCGGGATCGGTGATTGTCGGCTCGATCTGGTAGGACAGGACTCGCCAATCCCCCAGGCGAGGACATCCTGCCATGATCGAGTACGACCCCGCGCTCGGCTACACGCTGTCCTACACGGACACGTACGCCGGGCTGCCTGTCGCCCACCACCCGCGGGACGGCCAGTCCCCGCCGGCGGGTGAGGTGGCCTGGCGGCTCCACGCGGTCACCTGGCCCGGCGACGAGCGGGCGCCCATGACGCAGGTCATCGACGCCTTCGTCGAGTCCGTCGACCCGGCGCGGGTCACGGCGCTGGTGATCGGCGCCTGGGAGGAGTGCTACGAGACGAGCTCGGCGTCGGTCGTGGAGCGCCTGGTCGCGCACGCGCCCCGGCTGACCGGGCTGCGCTCGCTGTTCTTCGGCGACATCGACTCCGAGGAGGCGGAGATCTCCTGGATCCAGCAGTCGGACGTGACGCCGCTGCTGGAGGCGTTCCCCAGGCTGGAGCGGTTCGAGGTGCGGGGCGGCGCCGAGCTGGAGCTGTCGCCGGTGCGGCACGAGGCGCTGCGGGTGTTGCGGTTCGAGACCGGCGGGCTGCCGGCCGCCGTGGTCAGGGCCGTGGCGGCGTCGGAGCTGCCCGCGCTGGAGCACCTGGAGCTGTGGCTGGGCGTGGCGGAGTACGGCGGCGACGCCACGGTGGCCGACCTGGCGCCGATCCTGTCGGGGGAGCGGCTGCCCGCGCTGCGGCACCTGGGCTTGCAGGACAGTGAGATCCAGGACGAGATCGCCGCCGCCGTGGCCGCCGCGCCCGTCGTGGCCCGGCTGGAGTCGCTGGCGCTGTCGATGGGCGTGCTGCGCGACGAGGGCGCCGAGGCGCTGCTCAGCGGCCAGCCGCTCACCCACCTGCGCAACCTCGACCTGCACCACCACTACCTGACCGAGCCCATGATGAAGCGGATCACCGCCGCCCTCCCCGGCGTCGAGGTGGACCTGACCGGCATGGAGCAGTCCGACCGAGGCTGGACCTTCGTCGCGGTCAGCGAGTGAGCGTGGAGTTCGCGGTCGTCGGGACCCCCGGCGACCGGCGGGTGACGATGTTCGGGGCCGCGGTGACCGCCCGCGGCCTGGCCGAGCCGTACGTGATCCCGTGGCGTGACGTGCTCGCCGGGCGGGAGCTGCGCGCGCCCGCGAAGGCGCTGCTGCGGATCGACTCGCCGGGCGAGGACGCCGAGGCCGACGCGCTGCTGCGCGGGCCCGGCGACCCGGCGCGGGTGGGCGGCGGCGCGGTCTGGTACGCGGCCTTCACCGCCGGGCTGGCGCGCGTCGCGGCCGTCCCCGGGGTCCGGCTGCTGGGCGACGTGGCGGAGATCGGCGTGCTGTTCGACAAGCGGCGCTGCCACGCGGTGCTGGAGGCGGCCGGGGTGCCGGTGCCGCCCGGCTTCACCGCCTCGTCGTACGAGGAACTGCGCGAGCTGATGGCCGTACGCGGCTGGAAGAGGGTGTTCGTCAAGCCCGCCCACGGCTCGTCGTCGTCGGGCGTGATCGCGTTCCAGGCGCACGCCGGGCGGGTCAAGGCCGTCACGTCGGCCGCCCGGACCGGCGGCGCGTACCTGAACTCGCTGCGGGTGCGCACCTACGAGGACGAGGCGGACGTGCGGCGGCTCGTCGACTTCCTGGCCCCCGACGGGCTGCACGTCGAGCGGTGGTTCCCCAAGGCGTCAGTGGGCGGGCGCGCGTTCGACCTGCGGGTGGTCACCGTGGCGGGGAAGCCGACGCACGCGGTGGTGCGGTCCGGACGCTGGCCGATGACCAACCTGCACCTCGGCGGCGAGCGCGGCGACCTGGAGCCGCTGCGGGCGCGCACCGCGCTGTGGGAGCGGGTGCTCGACACGTGCGCGCGGGCGGCGGCCTGCTTCCCCGGCACCCTCAGCACCGGGGTCGACCTGATGGTGGGCGCCGACTGGCGGACGGTCGCGGTGGCGGAGGTCAACGCGTTCGGCGACCTGCTGCCGGGCCTGGGCGACCTGGCGGGAAACGGCCGCGACACCTACGCCGAGCAGGTCAGGGCGGTGCTCGATGGACATGCGTGAGATCGTCGGCAGCCACGACATCCTGCTGATTACGCTCGACACGCTGCGCTACGACGTGGCCGACGAGCTGGCCAGGGCCGGGCGGCTGCGCAACCTGCTGCCCGGCGGTGCCCGGTGGGAGCGGCGGCACAGCCCCGGCAGCTTCACCTACGCCTCGCACGCCGCCTTCTTCGCCGGGTTCCTGCCGACGCCCGTGACGCCGGGGCCGCATCCCCGGCTCTTCGCGGCCACGTTCCCGGGCAGCGAGACCACGGGCGACGGCACGTGGGTGTTCGACGCGCCCGACCTGCCCGCCGGGCTGGCGGCGGCCGGCTATCACACGGTGTGCGTCGGCGGCGTGGGCTTCTTCAACAAGCGGACGCCGCTCGGGTCGGCGCTGCCGGGGCTGTTCGCGGAGAGCCACTGGGAGCCGGAGTTCGGGGTGACGGACCCGCGGTCACTGGAGCACCAGATCGACCGTGTGGGCGACATTCTGCGAAATATCAGGACCCGGGTGTTCCTGTTCCTCAACGTGTCCGCCCTCCACCAGCCCAACCACTTCTACCTGCCCGGCGCCACCGCCGACTCGCGCGACACCCACGCCGCCGCGCTCGCGTACGTGGACCGCCACATCGGCAGGCTCTACGACCTCATGCCCCGCCCCACGCTGGTGATCGTCTGCTCCGACCACGGCACGGCGTACGGCGAGGACGGCCACGTCGGCCACCGGATCGGCCACGAAGTCGTGTGGACCGTCCCGTACACGCAGTTCATCCTGGAGCCCCATGCGCCCGTATGAGGGATACGTCTACGCGTACCCGCACAAGACCGCCTACCGCCCCCTCGACCCCCGCCCCGCGCTGGCCGACGTGTGGGCCGGCGACCGGCCCGGCGCCCTGTACGTGCACATCCCGTTCTGCGAGATGCGCTGCGGCTTCTGCAACCTGTTCACCCGCACCGGCGCCCCCGAGAACCTGGTCGCCGCCTACCTCGACGCCCTCGAACGCCAGGCCGTCCAGACCGCCGGCGCCCTGGAGACCAGCGCGTTCACCACGGCCGCGTTCGGCGGCGGCACCCCCACCTACCTCAGCGCCCGCGAGCTGACCAGGCTCTTCGACCTGACCGAACGGGCCATGTCCGTCGACCTGGGCGCGATCCCGCTGTCCGTCGAGACCTCGCCCGCCACCGCCACCCCCGACCGCCTCGCCGTCCTCGCCGAACGCGGCGCCACCCGCGTCTCCATAGGCGTGCAGAGCTTCGTCGACGCCGAGGCCCGCGCCGCCGTCCGGCCGCAGAAACGCGCCGAGGTCGACGCGGCGCTCGACGCCATCCGCGCCAGCGCCGTCCCCGTCCTCAACATCGACCTCATCTACGGCATCGACGGCCAGACCCCCGCCTCCTGGCTCCACTCTCTGGACACCGCCCTCACCTGGAAACCCGAGGAGATCTACCTCTACCCGCTGTACGTCCGGCCGCTCACCGGGCTCGGCAAGCAGGGCCGCGCCTGGGACGACCAGCGGCTGGAGCTCTACCGCCTCGGCCGCGACCGGCTCGCCGACGCCGGCTACGAGCAGGTGTCGATGCGGATGTTCCGGCTGCCCGGCACCGCCAACGCCACCGAATACTGCTGCCAGACCGACGGCATGGTGGGCCTGGGCTGCGGCGCCCGCTCCTACACCGGCGACCTGCACTACTCCTTCGAGTACGCGGTCGGCGCCCGCCAGGTGCGCGCGATCATCGACGACTACGTGAGCCGCGACGACTTCGGCCACGCCAACGTCGGCTTCACGCTCACCCCCGGCGAACGCAGGCGGCGGCACCTCATCCAGTCGCTGCTGCAGGCCGGCGGCCTGGACCGCGCCCTCTACCGGGAGCGGTTCGGCGCCGACGCGCTCGACGACTTCCCGCTGGCGGAGTTCCGGCAGTGGCTCGTGATCGAGCCCGAGGTGATCAAACTGACGGCCGAGGGCCTGGCCTGGTCCGACGCGATCGGGCCCGCCTTGTTCTCGCCGCAGGTCAGAGCCCTCATGGACGGCTACGACGCATGCTGACCATCCTGTACCGAGGGCCGCTGGCGAGCTGCGACTACGACTGCGCCTACTGCCCCTTCGCCAAGCGGCGCGACACGCCCGAACAGTTGCGCGCCGACCGCGCCGCGCTCGAACGCTTCGCCGCCTGGGTGGCCCGGCAGGACTTCGACGTGGCCATCCTGTTCACGCCCTGGGGCGAAGGGCTCGTCAGGTCCTGGTACCGGAAGGCGCTCGTCGAGCTGTCATGGCTGCCGAACGTCCGCCGCGTCGCCATCCAGACCAACCTGAGCTGCCGCACCGGCTGGCTCGCCGACGCCTCCGACCGGGCCGCCCTCTGGGTCACCTACCACCCCACCCAGGTGCCCTACGACCGGTTCCTCGCCAAGCTCCGATCACTGACCGTGCGGCACAGCGTCGGCATCGTCGGCGACCCGGCGCACCTCGACGACGCCCGGCGGCTGCGCGCCGACCTGCCGCCCGAGACGTACCTGTGGGTCAACGCCGAGGAAGGCCGCCTCTACACCGACGCCGAAGCCGCCGACTGGACGGCCGTCGACCCGCTCTTCCACCACAGCCGCTTCCCGCACCCCAGCCGCGGGCTGCCCTGCCGCACCGGCGACAGCGTCGTGTCCGTCAACGGCGACGGCGACGTGCGGCGCTGCCACTTCGTCGCCGACCCGCTCGGCAACCTCTACGACGGCAGCTACGCGCCCCAGCTGCGGCCGCGCGCCTGCCCGGCCACCGCCTGCGACTGCCACATCGGCTACGTGCACCTGGAACCGCTCGGGCTCTACGAGGTGTTCGGCGACGGGGTGCTGGAACGCATCCCGGCCGCCTGGCCTCAGGTCTCGCGCTCCGGCCGGTAGCTCTCCTCGCTCACGCCGAACGTCCAGGCCACCCCCTCACGCGCCCGCCGCACCCACGGCGGCACCCGCAGGAAGTACGTGCGCCGGGTGCCGTCGGGCTCGGGCGTGGAGTTGACCACCTCCACCATCGCGACCGGCTCGTCACCCGGCAGCTCGATCCGCCACAGGACGCCCGTCTCGTCCGAATGCTCCGGCCGCGCCCCCGACTCGGCCAGATAGCGGTCGACGCCGAAGTGCTCCAGCATGACGCGGCGCAGCTCGGCGTTGGACTCCTCGCGGATGCGCGCCGGGGTCAGGTCCGTCATCGTGAACCCCGCGGGCACCGGCATGCCGTGCCAGGCATGCAGGGCGAACCCGTCGGACCACACCAGCGCCGGGCCGTCCGCCGCGTGCAGGCGGCCCAGCTCGTCGAGGTGCAGCTCGGCGGGGCGGGCGCTGACGATCGCCACCCGCTCGTACGGCCACCACCAGCTCGCGCACCGGGCGACCCGCTCCAGCCCGTCCAGCCCGCCGAGCCCCTCGAAGGCCGACAGCCAGGGGGCGTCATGCTGCCCGAGCACCGCATCGAGCGTCACCCGCCGCAACTCCTCCCCGACCTGCTGGCTGCCGTCCGCGGCGGCGGTGTCGCTTCCGGCGGCGACCTCGGCGGCGGCGGTGGCGTCACTTCCGGCGGCGGTTTCGGAGGCGGCGGCGGCTTCGGCGATGGCGCGGCGGACGTCGGCGACCAGGCGGCTCACCACCGGCCACAGCCTGCCGCCGGTCTCCTCCCACCGGGCCGCCCACCCCGCCGGGCCCAGCTCGGCCGAGAGCGCGGCCCTGGCCCGCTCCCACGGCAGGGTCCGCACCTCATGCCGCACCGACCGCCCCGCCACCACCCCGACCGGCAACCCCCCGAACACCACCGCCCCATCCGGAGCGGCCTCCCCTGCGAGAGCCCCCGGCCCGACGCGACCGTCCTCCTTCCCCGTCACGGCCCGAGGTGGCCCTTCGGGGGTTTCTGACGCGGTCCGGGCAACTTCCTGGGGGTTCGGGGCGGCGGGCCGGAGGCGGGTGGCGGGGTCGGCGGTGAGCCAGGCGGCGGCGCGGGCGCCGGCGAGCGGCGAGGCCACCACGATCACGTGGTCCGGCTCCGGCAGGCCCGCTTCCCTGTAGGCCTGCCGGACAGCCGCGTCGGCGTCGCCGCCCGGCCCGGTGGCGAAGGCCATGCGGTCCCACGCCACCCGTTCATCGGTGTGCACGGCCATCAGTCGGCCACCACCCGGAAGGAGCCCGGCACGTACTCGCGCTGGCGGATCACCCGGTACCAGCCCTTGGGCAGCGAGATCGTGTCATGCTCCTCGTGCACCAGGCGACCGCCCTCCGGCAGGTGCAGGAACCCGCCCGACAGCGTGCCGGGCCCCGGGATCGCGTGGCAGTGGCCCGTGGCCTCGCCGTGCGCCAGCACGAGCCGCCCGCGGGCGTCACGCGGCTCGGGCCGGACGGTGCGCGGCGCGTCCTCCTCGGACACCGGCACGATCAGGATGTCGCCCTGTCGGTACATCGACCAACCTCCATCGTCAGGGGGATGATCGGAAAGTACCGTCCGGCACCGACAAACCGGCGGGCCCAGGCCGGAGGAGGGGGCTCCCCGGCCTGGGCCCGGTTCGAACGGGTCAGGACATCAGACGCGCTGCCACAGGGCGGGCACCGCCGGGGGCTCCCAGCCTGCCTGCGCGGTGTGGCCCTGGAGGCACCGGTAGGTGGCGCCGCCGTACGTCACCGTGGCGCCGGCCGCGTAGGTGGTGCCGGCCGCCCAGGTGCCGCCGGGCGACTGCGTCGGCGTGTTGCTGCCGGTCGGGGTCGGGCTGTTGCCGCCCTGGGTGACCAGCGTGAGGCCGTACGCCTGCAGGATCTCGTTGACCGGCTGGAAGTACGTCGTGCCGCCCGAGCTGCAGTTGCCCGAGCCGCCCGAGGTCACGCCCTGGGCCTGGTCGCCGGAGTAGAACGAGCCGCCGGAGTCGCCGGGCTCGGCGCAGACGCTCGTCCTGGTCACCTGCGAGACCGTGCCCTGCGGGTAGGTGACGCTGGTGTTGAGCTGGCTGACCTGACCGCAGTGGGTCTGGGTGGTCGAGCCGGAGCGGCAGATCGAGGCGCCCACCTGGGCGACCTGGGAGCCGCGGATGGGCTGGATGCCCCGGTTGTAGGCGTTCACGACGCCGGTCGGGGTCCACTGCGAGTTGACCTCGACCCAGGCGTAGTCGTTGCCCGGGAAGGAGGAGCCGCGGAAGACGCCCTGGCTGACGCGGTTGTGGCCGGTCGTGGTCGCGCCGGTGCTGCCGCAGTGGCCGGCGGTGACGAAGCCGCCCTGCGAGCCCGCCTTGCTCACCGAGAAGCCGACCGAGCAGCGGGAGCCGCTGCCGATGTAGTACGCGTCGCCGCCGCGTACGTCGTAGTAGGCCTGCGGCTGCTCGTTGGAGCGGACGACCCTGACGGCCGAGGCGTCGGCGCCGCTGGCCCGTACCCAGGCCTGCGCCTTGGCGGGCGTGGAGGACAGGACGACCACGTCGTTGTTCACGACGTCGACGTACCAGACCGGCGCGGTCTTCGGCGCCTTCGCGGCCGCCCGGTCGAGGGTGGCCTTGATCGCGTCGAGCTGCTGGAGGGAGCGGCCGACCACGCGGGCCTCGACCCCGGTCTCCCGGATGGCGGCGACCTGCGCCTGGTCGGTGGTGGCGACGGTCATCGCAGCGGTGGGGCCGCTGAGCCAGACGCCGCCGTAGGCCGCGCCGAGCTGGGCGCGCAGGCCGGGCTCGACGGTCGCCGCGGCTGCCTCGTTGACGAGCCGGGTCTCGGCCTGCTGCTGGCTGATGCCGAGGTCGTCGCTGAGCGCGTTGATCAGACCGGGCGGTGGTTCGTTGACAGAAGCCTGCGCCTGCGCCGCGGCGTAGGGGCTGAGGTCGTCCGCGGTGGCGCTGTGCGCGGTCCAGGCTACAGCGGGGACGACCACGAGGGTCAGTCCGAGCGCGAGGCCCGCTGTCAGGGTCTTTCTGGGGAGCATGTGACTCTCCTCGTATTACGGGGGGTGTCGCCACCGTACGAGGACGGATACGAGGAATGGTCGTCCCAAATGACCCCCTATCGCGGTGTTATGGGGCGCCCAGGGCCTCCAGCGCGCGGTCCACGTCCGCGGTCGTGGTGTAGGCGTGGAAGCTCGCGCGGACCTTCCCGGCCCGCACCGCCGCCCGGATGCCGGCCGCCTCCAGCCGTTCGCCAGGCGCGTCGACGGAGACGATCGCGCTGTCGGACGGTTCGAGGCCGAGTCCGGCCCGGAAGCGGTTGGCGAGCGCCACGTCGTGGTCGCGGACGCGCTCGACGCCGATCTCGTTGAGCAGTTCGAGCGCGGGCGCGGCCCCCACGTAGCAGAACCAGGCGGGCGACAGGTCGAAGGCCCGCGCGTCGCCCGCGAGCCGCAGCGGCGGGCCGTAGAAGGAGCCGCCCTCGTCGGCCCCGGCGTACCAGTTGGCGGCCAGCGGGCGCATGCGCTCGCGCAGGCGCGGCGACAGGTAGCCGAACGCCGCGCCGCGCGGCGCCATCAGCCACTTGTACGCGGCGCAGGCCAGCGCGTCGACGCCGTCGACGTTCACCGGGAGCCAGCCGCACGCCTGGGAGCCGTCGGCGATGACGAGCGCGTCGTGGTCGCGGGCGGCGGCGACGATGTCGGCCAGCGGCGCCACCTCGCCGGTCGCCGACTGCACCAGGCTGAACGCCACCGCGCCGGTCGAGGCGGTGATCGCGTCGGCCAGCCGGTCGGCGGGAACGGTCCGGACGCGGGCGGCCACCGCCCACGGGAACAGGTTGCTGGTGAACTCGATCTCCGGCACGACCACCTCGGCGCCCGGCGGGAGCGCGGTGGCCACGGTGGACATGATCTGCGAGACGGTCGAGCCGACGGACACGTCCTCCGCGGCGGCGCCGACCATCCTGGCGAATGCGGCGCGCGAGCGGCCCACGGAGGCGTCCCACGGCTTCCAGTCGGAGCTGCCGTGCCGCCAGTCGGCCAGCACGGCCTGCAACTCCTCGAACGCCCGGCGGGGCGGCAGCCCGGACGAGGCGGTGTTGAGCCAGCCGGGCTCGGCGTCCCAGAGCGCGCTGTCAAGATCCATGCGCCCAGCCTAGGACGGTGCTTCCGGTACGCCTACCGTGCCGTTCGTCCGATGCCGGGCTCAGCGGCTCGCGCCGCTCAACTGGTCGCGCAGGCGGCGGCACTCGCGGGCGAAGCGGCTGCGGCTGCGGCTCGTGGCCCAGGCCGTCACCGTGGGGATCTCGTCGCGCGCGCCCGCCCAGGCCGCCACGTCGACGGCGAGCGTCACCGCCTCGGTGTGGACGGCTGCCGGCCGCTCGCCCTCGGCCAGGAGGTCCGGCAGCATGGCCTTGACGATCTCCCACACCTGCGCGTGCGCGCCCTGCCTGGCCGCGTCGGCGAGCGCGCCGAACGCCGGGCGGACCTCGCGCCGGGTGCGCCGGACGAAGTGCGCGAGCTGCCGGCCGACCGCCTCGGCGGGCAGGTCGCCCCGGGCGGCCATCCGTAACAGCAACGGCGCCGCCTCGCCGTCGGGACGGGTCAGCGAACGCGCCAGGTTGATCGCGGTCGCCTCTCCGACCGGCCCGCCCGCCTGCGCCAGGGCCGCGAGCGTCGCATCGGCGGCCCCTCCGCCGAACAGCCAGGGCAGCAGGTTGACGGCGACCACCTCGCGGTGCGACGGGAGGATCGCCGGCCACCAGCCGACGGTGTCGGCGTGATCGCCCCAGCTCCACCTCCGAGGCTCGCGCAGCAGCTCGTCGATCAGCTCGTCGCCGGTCGGCCCGGCCTGTAGAACGGGCCGCACCCAGACGTCGTCGGTGTGTTCGGGCACGTGGTCGTCGTCGAACACGTGGTCCACGGCGCCCAGCCGGTAGCCCCACTCCAGCCCCGTCACCGGATCGGGCAGGCCGCCTCCGGCCAGCCAGGCGGCGGCCTGCGTGGCGCCCCGCGACCCCACCCGCGCGGCCCGTTCGGCAGCTTCCGGCCAGGCGCCGCGCGGCAGCCGCAGCAGGGCCTGCGCCAGGTCGGCGGGCAGCGGCTCGACACCCGCCGCCGCGCACGCCTCCAGCCGGTCGACCAGCACCGCGGGGTCGAGGTGCCCGGTGGCCAGGGTGGGCGTCGCCAGCAGCACCGGCGGCAGCGCGCCTTCGCGCAGCGCCGCGTAGAGCTCGGCGAGCCGGCGCAGCACGAACAGGTGCGGCGGTGCGGCCCTCCCGGGCTCCGGCAGCCGGTCGTGGTGCCGCCTCACCGGGGCGGGCGCGGTGCCGTGGAGCCGGGTGGCGATCTCCCCCAGCAGTTGCGTGAAGAACCCCCCGAACGCCGCTGCCGGCTGCTGCGTCGCTTCCGGCTCGGGCATGACGCGCATGGCGGTGAAGACCGACTCCCAGGGGTCGGCGGGGCCCCCGACGGGCACGCCGGGATCGGAGCCCGGTGCGATCACCTCGTCGGCGAGGGCGCCGATCCACTGGCCGGGGCTGAGCCAGCACGGGCTCTCGTACAGGCCCGGATAGGAGTAACGGGTCGCGCGCGTCAGCGCCGCGCGCAGGGCCGCCCGGTCGCGCGCCGCCTGCTCGACGAAGGCGGCGAGCCAGCTCTCGGCCGTCTCCCAGCGCTGCACGGCCCAGCCGTCGGCGGCGAGCGTCGGCTCCGGGAACGGGCCGGGCGGGGCGAGCACGGGCAGCGGCAGCGGGGTGAACGGCTCGGCCGGCTCCTCGGGCGTCGCGTCGCCCCCGAACCGCTCGGCCACCTGACGGCCGAGGTCCGGGGGCAGCAAGGGCACCGCCTCGGCCACGGTGGCGCCGCCCGTGCCGAACGCGGCGGCGTGCTTGAGCGCGAGCCGGGCCGCGCGCTCCTGCACCTGGTAGGACGGGTGCGCGAACGCGGTGGCCAGCGCCGGGGCCAGCTCGTCGGCCCGGGACGCGGCGGCCGCCTTGTCGGCCCGCGAGGTCCGGGCCTTCTGGGACGTCCGGGACGCGGTGTGCCGCAGCTCGTCGTCCAGCCAGCTCAGGCCGGCGAGCGCCAGCTTGGCCTCGGCGCGGAAGGTCAGCGCGCCGATCGCCTCGGCGACGTCGGCGGCGTCGTGCGGGCCGGTGCGGCGGACCTGGGCCAGGGCCAGCTCCGCGACGGTGCCGGGGGCGGCGGGCAGCAGCCGCAGGTAGTCGCGCGAGCGGGCGGCGGACTCCTCGGGCGTGGGATCGACCAGCTTGTGCAGGCGTACGAAGAAGCGCAGGTCGAGGGCGTCACCGCCGCGCAGGAAGCGGCCCACGCAGCCGTCGAGGACCGCCTCGCGCGGAAGGACGCCGGAGGCGAGCAGGGACAGCCAGGCGGTCGGCCGGGGGGTCAGCTGTTCGTCGCGCAGTGTGCGGCCGGCGCCCTGGGCGTCGAAGATCCGCGGGAGCAGCGCGGCGGCCAGCGGGTCGCCGGGCACGACGCCGGCGGCGAGCCAGGCGACCACCAGCGGGTCGTGCGCGGGAGGGTCGCCGCCGCAGCTCCGCAGCAGGGCGAGCACCAGGGGCACGGTGCGGTCGCCGGGCCTGCGGATCTTCCGCGCGAGCCGGGCGGCGACGTCGGCCCGCCAGGCGGCCGGGCGGGTGACCAGCACGCGGGCCAGGTCGGGCCAGCCGGTGTCGGGCGCCCAGCGGGGGTTGAACTCGCGCCGGGTCAGCCAGGCCACCGCGCCCGCCGGGCCCGGGATCGTGCCCGCGCCCACGAGCCGCAGCGCCGCCAGGTGGCTCTCCATCGCGTCGCTGACCAGCCAGCGGAGGTCCCATTCGTCGGCGTCGTCCCGATGGGGCCGGGCGAAGCCTTCGCGCAGCTCCTTGACGAACCCGGGCAGCCGGCGCGCCACGTCGGCCCGTTCGGCGTCGGTGAGCGCGATGAGGCGGTCGGCCAGAGCGCCGGTGTCGCGGCCGATGACGAGGGCGCGGACCGCCTCCCAGACGGCCTCCTGATGTGTCATGCGGCGGACATTAGAGATCGCTACCGACAATATTGTGGAACCCCAGGGGGGTATGTTACTGTCGGCCGCCGAGATACGACTAAGGGGTACAAACAGCATGTCCGAGCACGGCGGCCACCACAACCACCACAACCATCACGATCACGCACAACATGGTCAGCACGGACATGATCAGCACGCGCAGCACGGGGAGCACGCGGGGCACGGGGAGCACGCTCACGGTGGGCCGGGGAAGGTCTCCTGGCGGATGGCGGCCTCGGCCACCCTGCACTGCCTCACCGGATGCGCCATCGGCGAGGTGCTCGGCCTGGTGATCGCCACCGCGCTCGGCTGGCACACCGTCCCGTCCATCGCGCTGGCCGTCGTGCTCGCCTTCTTCTTCGGTTACCTGCTGACCCTCATCCCGCTGCGCCGGGCCGGTCTCTCCTGGAAAGAGGCCATCAAGCTGGCCCTGGCCGCCGACACGGTGTCGATCCTGGTGATGGAGATCGTGGACAACGGCGTGATGGTCGCCATCCCGGGCGCGATGGACGCCGGGCTGGCCTCGGGCCTGTTCTGGGGCGCGCTGGCCGTGGCCCTGCTGGTGGCGTTCCTGGTGACCACGCCGATCAACAAGTGGATCATCGGCCGGGGCAAGGGCCACGCCGTGGTGCACGCCTTCCACCACTGAGGCGTCAGCCGACAATCATCTTCTCGTCCGGAAGCTGGTAGTGGCGGGTGTGCTCCTTGAGCGCCAGCGCCGAGCCGAGCGTGAGCGGCCCGGTCCTGCCGACGAACATGAGCACCACCAGCAGCAGTTGCCCCGCCACCCCGACCTGCGCGGTGATCCCCGTGGACAGCCCCGTGGTGCCGAACGCCGAGACGACCTCGAACAGCACCCGGTCCAGGCTGAACGGGGTCAGCACCAGCAGCACGTAGGTGGAGACCGCCACCAGCGCCACGCCGATGAGGCTGATCGAGACCGCCTGGCGCTGCACCGACTCCGGCAGCCGGCGGTTGCCCACGTGTACCGATTGCTCGCCGCGCATCTCCGCCCAGATGACGAACGCCAGCAGCCCGAACGTGGTCACCTTGATCCCGCCTGCCGTGCCCGCGCTGCCGCCGCCGACGAACATCAGCAGGTCGGTGACCAGCCAGCTCGACGGGTACATGGCCGAGATGTCCAGGCTGTTGAACCCGGCGGTGCGCGGCATCACGGCGGCGAAGAACGCGGCCAGCACCTTGCCAGGGTCGTCCAGCCCGCCCAGCGTGCGCGGGTTGCGCCACTCGGTGGCCAGGAACACCAGCGTGCCCCCGACCAGTAGGATCACGGTCACCCACACGGTGATCCTGGTCAGCACCGACCACCGGCCGGGATGCCGCCAATCGCGCAGCAGCTCGAACCAGACCGGGAAGCCGAGCCCGCCCACGATCACCGACACCGCGATGGTCAGGCTCACCCACGGATCGGTGACAAACCCCATCAGATTGTCTGCCCACAGCGCGAACCCGGCATTGTTGAACGACGACACCGCGTGGAAGACGCCCAGGTAGACCGCCCTGCCGAACGGCTCGCCGTAGCCGATCAGGAAGCGGCCGGTCAGCACCACCGCCACGACCGCCTCACAGGCCAGGCTGAACAGCACCACCTTGCGCACCACCGTGCGCACGTCGGTCATCCGCAGCGTCTTCGTCTCGGCCTGCGCGAACAGCCGGGCCCGCAGCCCGAGCCGGCCGGACAGCAGCACCGTGAACAGCGTGGCCAGCGTCATGATCCCGAGCCCGCCGACCTGGATCAGCAGCGCGATCACCACTTCGCCGAACGCCGACCAGTGCGACGCCGTGTCGACCACGGCCAGCCCGGTCACGCACGCCGCCGACGTGGCGGTGAACAGCGCCGTCACCCAGTCCGTCGACTCCCCGGACTCCGCGGCCACAGGCAGCATCAGCAGGCCGGTGCCCAGCAGCACCACCGCCGCGAACCCGGTCACGATCACCTGCGCGGGGTGCTGGAACCTTTCGAGCAGGGCCGGCGCCCTCGTTCTCACCGCTTCTCCCTCTTCCGGCCGGGTTCACGGTACAGCAGCCGGAAAAGGGGGTTCAGGTCGCGTCGGTCCGCTGGGCCTCCTGGTAGACGGCCATCGCCTCGTTGCCGAAGAACGGGCCGAACATGAAGTCGGGCGCGAAGTCGTACTTGAAGCTGTTGACCGAGGTCACCCAGCCGAGGCCGGTGGAGTCGTCGAAGCCCTGCAGCCACGGGCCGCCGCTCGAACCGCCGGTCATGCGGCAGCGCAGCCCGAGGTCCCGCGTCATGACGCTGTCGTCGAACGCGCGGCCGCTGCAGAAGATCAGCGACGAGCCGTCGAACGGCTCAGCCGCCGGGAACCCGTAGGAGAACATCTGCTGCCGTCTGGCCTGGTTGAACGCCACGCCCTGGCCGCCCACCACGTCGGTCAGCGTCCGGCCCTGCAACGGCGCGACCACGGCGGCGGCCACGTCGAAGTTGATGTCCTCGCGGGCGTTCCACTGCTGGGTGGTCAGCAGGCGGCTCGCCACCCAGGCGCCGAACGGCGCGCGGCCGTTGGCGAAGCCGGGGACGAACACCCAGTTGCGGTGGAAGGCGCCGTTCAGCTTGACGCAGTGCCCGGCGGTCATCACCACGCTCTCGTTCGCGCTGGTCACGGCGGTGCCGGAGCAGGAGGAGTTCTGGCCTCCCGCGGTGGTGAAGAAGACGCGTCCGGTGGTGCGGACGATGGCGCCGCCGTCGGTCCACCGCAGGCCGGGGCTGTTGGCCAGCTCGGCGGCCGACCGGGTGAACGAGGTGCCGCGCGTCGCCCACGGGTTGCCGCGCGTCGGCCGGTCGGAGCGGGCGGTGCGGCGCGGCTCGGGCGACGACAGCGGTCGCGCCGCGCGCAGGCGCTGCGGCGTCCAGTACTGCAGCACGGTCCTGCGCTCCGGCCAGGAGTCCGTGGCGGACCACCGGACCGGGCCCGGGTCGTGCGCGGCCGTGGCCTGCGCAGTCGTGGCCTGCGCGGTTGTGGTCAGCGCAGTCGTGGCCTGCGCGTTCGTGGCCTGCGCGGCGGCCGGGGCGGCCGTCAGGGTGAGCGTGAGGGCGGCGAGCAGGGCGACTCTGCGGGGCATGACGTACCTCCAGATAACCGGGATCTGCCGTCTGGAGGTACGCAACGGGAGGCGCGAAACGCTCAAAGCATGCGCATACGGGTATGGCTACCGCCGCAGCGCCGCCGCGGTCTTCGCCGGGTCGTAGTCCGGCCCGACCCCCTCCACCAGGAGCGCCGCGCCGTCGATGTGATCGGTGCGCAGGTGCAGGATCTCCTGGTAGGCGGGCGAGTCGTACCAGCCCCTGGCGGCGTCCAGGTCGGGGAAGCCGATGATCACGATCGTCCCCGGCCAATCGCCCTCGCGCACCTCCACCTGAGCCCCGTGCACCAGGAACCGCCCGCCGAACGGGTCGAGCGTCGCCTGGATGCGCTCCATGTACTCCAGCACGTCGGGGTGGGGGTTCGGCGTCTTCAGATGCGCCACGGCGTAAGCGGTCATGGTGTCCTCCCGGGTTCCGGTCGTCGACCCAAGAATCCGCGACAGGAGGGAAGCGCCACAATTACGTGCCAGGTAAGCGGTCGTTTGTCCGCAGGTCACCGGGGTAGCCGGAGCCCGTGGCCGGTATCCGGGGGATCTGCCACCCGCGCTTCACCTCGGTGCGGGACCGCTTCGCGGACAACTTCGCCGAGGGGCGGGAACTGGGCGCGTCCCTCTGCGTCTACCAGCACGGCGAGCCCGTCGTGGACCTGTGGGGCGGGCTGGCCGCCGAGGACAGGCCGTGGCGGCAGGACACGCTCGCGCTCCTGGCCTCGACCACCAAGGGGATGGCGGTCGCGGCCCTCCTGCTGCTGGTCGACCGGGGGATCCTCGACCTCGACACGCCGGTGGCCGACTACTGGCCGGAGTTCGCCGCCGAAGGCAAGGGTGCGATGCCGCTGCGCTGGATCCTGGGCCACCGCTCCGGCGTCGTGGTCATCGACCCGCCGCTGACCCTGGACGACATCGAACGCGGCAGCCCGGTCGCCGACGCGCTCGCCTGCGCCAGACCCGCCTGGCGGCCGGGCAGCGCCCACGGCTACCACTGCCTCACGCTGGGCTGGCTGGTCAGCGAGGTCGTCCGCCGCGTCACCGGCCTCACCGTGGGACGGCTGTTCGCCCGGGAGATCGCCGCGCCGCTCGGCCTCGACCTGCACATCGGCATCCCCGCCCACCAGGAGGGACGGCTCGCGAGCGTCGTCGCCCCCACAGCCGGCGAGGTGCGCAACGGCCGGGCCGACCCCGAGCTCCACGAGCTCAACCGGGCGATCTGCTCGCCGGCCTCGCTGCTCCACCGCGCCACCTACGGCAGCGTGGTCCTCACCCCCGAGCTGCTCGGCGGCTCACGCCTGTATCGGGCCGAGGTGCCCTCCGCCTGCGGCGTCGGCACCGCGGCCGGCCTGGCCAGGCTGTACGCGGCCCTCATCGGCGAGGTGGACGGCATCAGGCTGCTGCGCCCGGAGACCGCCGCCCGCGCCCGCGCGGTCGAGGCCCGGGGGCGCGACCTGGTGTTGCGGCTGGAGACGGCCTACAGCGCCGGGTTCATGCTGCCCGGCGGGCCGATGTGGCCGCCGTTCGGGGCGCCCAACGCCTTCGGGTACGCCGGCGCGACGGGCGCGTTCGCCTTCGCCGACCCGGACACCGGCCTGGCCTTCGCGTACGTGCCCAACCGCATGTCGGAGCTGATCGAGGGCAGCGACGGCCGCGTGTGGCCGCTGATGCGGGAGAGCCACCGCTGCGCGCGCGGCGGTTGACGCTGGCCGGGGTTAACCGGCCAGGTCCCTGGCGACGTTGTCGAGCCGGGTGGCCACCTCGTCGAGCTGCTCGTCGGTGACCGTGTCGCCGGGCAGCAGCCCGGCCACGTCCGCCCGCCGGGCGATCACCAGGCTGCGATGGGTGTCGTCCACCTGGGCCGCCGGCATGACCAGGCAGTCGCCCCGGACGAAGACCAGGACCGTATCGGGGTCCGGCGCGTCCAGCAGCCGCCGTACACACTCTCGGTTGACAAGGAGCATCGTGCGGTCCTCCGTGTTCCGTTTCGTGGGGGCTTCTGAGCGCGTACCCGGATCGTCCACCCGGTCACCTGGTCAACGCGGAAAGACCACGTCAGGAGAGGCACGGGGGTGTCGGGAGAAGTACGGGCCGTCGCGGAACGCTGTCGGATCCCGTACGCGCCGCCAGCCGCCATTTGCCAGCCGTCGTTTGTCAGCCGTCGTTTGTCGACCGCAGCCTCCAGCCGTCGGGCGTCGGGCGTCAGCCTCAATCGCCAGTCGCCAGTCGCCAGTCGCCAGTCGCCAGTCGCCAGTCGTCAGGAGAAGTACGCGTCGGCCGACGAGGTGGAGAGCAGGATGATGACGAGGACCGAGCCCAGCGTCGCCAGCCCGAAGCGCACAAGGACGAGCGGGCGGAGCCAGGACGGGAAACCCCCGCTTGCAGCGGCGATCACGGCACGGGCGTCGATCTCCCGCACGGCGGGGTCGGCCGACCTCGCGAACGCGGCCTCGGTGTAGCGGACGGCGAACACCTGACTCGCGGTGACGAAGCCGACCGCGAGAAAGATGACCGGTTCGAGAACCCAGGACAGAACGCGGCCCGTCCCCGCGAGGTTGAGCCCGGCCAGGGCGGTCACCACGACGGCGATGCCCAGCGCGAGCGCGAGCTCCGGCGCCCGCTCCTCGAACCTGATGCCGTGCCGGGCCAGGACGTCGGGCGCGTGGCCCTGCCTGGCGACCTCGGCCTCGGCCGCGCGCTGGGCCCGGCCCCCGGTGCGCCAGACAGCCACCGGTATGACGACAAAGGTGGCGGCCAGCAGCAGTTGCAGTGTGGCGGCAAGAGCGACGGAAACCGGCATGACGACTCACTCACTCACTCGATTGGATCATTCACTTGCTCGGGGCCGTTCATTTGCTCTGGATCGTTCACTTGCGCAGAGCCGTTCACTTGCGCAGGGCCGTTCACTTGATCGGGATCGCTCGCTTGATCGCGTCGCCGGCTCAGACGGCGACCAGGACGAGGCCGAGGATCGAGGCGCCGAACACGACGACGTGACGGACGTTCTGCAGGGTCCACGTCCAGGCGGGGAAGCCGTCCTCGGCGGCCTTGAGCAGGGCGGCGACGTCGATCCTGGCCAGTATCGGGTCACCCTTGCGCTGGAAGGCCGCGCGTACCGACTTCTCGGCCGTGAGCTGGCTGTAGAGGATGACGCAGTTGCCGACGAGGACGAGCGACTGGAAGATCCACGTCAGCGTCGGGGCCCAGGCGTGGCCGAACAGGTTGAGCCCAGCCACCACCGCCATGATCGCGGCGACCGTGGCGGGGACCGCGGTCTCGTGGCCGCCGGCGTCGAAGCGCATGCCGTTCTCGTGGAGGACGGTGGTGCGCACGCCCTGGCGCTGGAGTTCGGCCTGCGCGCGGGCCATCGCGGTGGCCCCGTAGCGGTGCCGGACCATCGGGATGCTCACGAAGGCGGCGGCGACGAGCAGCTGGCTGACGGCGATGACGGTGTTCACGGGGGCTCCTCGGGATCGGACTTGAACTAAGTGCAAGAGCACTGTAACCGGCTACTTGAACTAAGTGCAAGTCCAGTATCGTGGCCGCATGCCGCGCGACACCCTGACCAAGGAACAGATCGTCGAGACCGCGATCGAGCTGCTGGACGAGGAGGGCCTCGACGGCCTCAACATGCGCAACCTCGGCAAACGCCTCGGCTCCGCCGCCACGGCCGTCTACTGGCACGTACAGAGCAAGGACAACCTGATCCTGCTCGTCGGCGACCGCGTCTGGGACGAGATCGCGCTGCCCGACGTCGACGCCGTCGGCTGGCGCGCCGCCGCCACCGAGCTCGCCACCGGCCTGCACGACATGCTCAGCCGGCACCCGTGGCTCGTCCAGGCGTTCGGGTCGCACCTGTTCTACGGGGTGAGCAAGGCCCGCTACGACGAATGCAGCCTCGCCGTCTACGAGAAAGGCGGCTTCACCGGCGCGCACGCCGACCGGGCGGCCGGCGCCGTATTCACGTTCGTCCTCGGCTGCGTGCTCGGCGTGGCCGCGCAGGCGTCCCTCACCCGCCGCCTCGCCCGCGACGGCGGCGACGCCACGGCGGCCTTCCAGGAGACACTGGACAAAGCCGCCGAGATCGCCAAACAGTTCCCCCGGCTACGCAGCCGAGTCGAAGCCCCCACCCCCACCGACTATGCGACGGCCCCGGTCCAGACCTTCGAATTCGGCCTGGAAGCCCTCCTCAACGGCCTGGAATCCCAGCGCCCCACCTGACCCCACCCCGCCCCGAAGCAGCCCGAACGGCAACACCAACCCCCCACGCCCAGTCGCGTACGGTCGGCACCCAGCCCCGTACGGTCGGCATCCAACTGCGGTCGGTCGGCGCCAACCGTCCCCGAGGTGGCGCGTTCCCCTTCGAGTGGCCTGCTGAGAGTGGCGCGAGACGGCCACTCTCACCCCCCTCGTACGGTCGTAGCCCCACCCGCCCCGGGCGGTCCGTTCGGCTGGCGCGAGACGGTCACTCCCGCCCCTCTCCCGTACGGTCGGCGCCCCACCCTTCCCGGCAGCCCGTTCGGGGTGGCGTGAGACCCCTCATGCGGGCGGCACGCCCTCCCAGCCAGCGGGCACGTGACGGTCCGCTGTCATGGTCGGTCCACGTAGCCGGTGCCTTCCCCGGGCAGGTAGCCGCCGTCGTCGGCGTCGGTGCGGCCGGAACCGGCATCAGGGTCGTCCTCGTCCGAGGGCACCCAGTCGACCGCCGCGCCCACGTGCCCGCCGTCCGGCTCGGCGGCCGGGGTCTCGTCCTCGCCCTCGTCGATCATGCCGTGCTCGGCCTCGTCCACCGGCCCCTGCACACGGAATCCGGGGTCACCGCCTTCACCCTGCGGCTCCACGGCGTCGGGCGGCATCGGGTGCGGGCTCGGCCCCAGCGTCTCGACGTGGCCTTCGACCTCGTCCGTACGGCTCGCGACCGCCTTCTCGTCGGAGCCCGCCGTCACCGGCCACTCGTCGTCGCGGCCGGTCACGTACCCCATGGGCTCGGCATAGCCGCTGGAAGGCTCGGCGTCGTCGCCCGGCTTGCCCGGGTTCGCGTTCGAGCCGCGGATCGAGGCGGGGCCGATGTCGCCGCCCATGTTGTGCAGGTCGGCATCGAACGTGGTGCCCTTGTCCTGTTCGCGCCGCTTGTCGCGGTCCTTCTTGTCGGACACGTGGCCCACCTCCCTCACTCGGGCTCCACCCGCATGGCCGACTCCTCCGCCGAGTAGCCGCCGCTGTCGGGACCGACCTCCCGCGCAACCTCGTCGGACTCGATGTCACCGTGCGCCCCCTCGTCGGGCGCGACCAGCCGACCGGCCCGCCGTGGGTCGTCCCACACCTGGCCCGAAGGCTCCTCCGGCTGTGCCGGCCAGCCCTCCTCGACCCCGCTGTCCGCCTCCCGGTCGGTGTCGAGATCCGAGCCGACACCCAGCCCCGACTCGTCGGTGACCCGATCGGTCCCGGCATCGCCGCCACCATCGCGGCCCCGTGGCTCGTCCGCGCCGAACACCGGCTGGTCCTCGGGCACCTCCCGCTCCAGCCGGCTGTCCAGAGGCTCGCCCTGAATCTGCTCGTCAACTGTGGTGCCGTAGTCGTCGACCGCGATCGGCTCGTCCCCGGGCAGCGGCGCCTCCTGTGGATCGACCGCCCACTGCTGCTCGGGCGTGCCGTCCTGGAGGTCCGGGATGCCCTCGTCCTCGAAGCGGGATCGAGGGTCGTGCTCTGGCGTGTGTTCCCCCACGATGGTCCTCCCCTGTTCAGGCCCTCACCGCCCGCTGCCCAGCCGGTCCGCCGCATAACGACTCCTCGGTGCTCATGGCCGGTCCGGCCTCCCCGAATGCCGGACGCCACCCCGCGCCGACCCCATGACGCCCTCATGATGTCACAACCCCGCTTGCGTTGACGCCATTATGGCGTCATCATGGCGTCATGAACCTCACGCCCTTCGTCGACCAGCTCCGCAGAGAGCTGGCGGTCGCCGCTGAGGCCGGCGGCCCCGAGGCCCGCGAGCTGGCCGAGCGACTCACCGCGCCGCTCGAGTCAGCCGTCCGGCTCACCCTGCTCGACGCGCTGTCCACCGCAGCGGGCGAGATCACGCGCGACCTCGCCCCGGGTTCGGTCGACGTACGCCTGCGCGGGCGCGACGCCGACTTCGTCGTGCGACCGGCGCACACCCCACCTGCCCCCGCGTCCCCGCAGAGCACGCTGCGCTCCGCACTCGCCGGCGCGGTGGAGGTCGCGATGGGCGTACGCGCCCCGGTCCCCGACGCCGACGAGGGCGGCACGTCACGGATCTCCCTGCGCGTGCCCGAGCACCTCAAGTCGCGCATCGAGGAGGCAGCCGGCCACGACGGGCTCTCGGTCAACGCCTGGCTCGTCCGCGCCATCTCCGCAGCGCTGGAGCCCGGCGAGGCGGTCAGGTCCGACGATCCGCCGGGCGGCCGGCACTACACCGGCTGGGTGAGCTAGCCGGCCCGTCCCATCCGACCACCCCATCCGTGAGGCCACCCAGCATGCCGACTTTCGACACTCCCACCCCGATCCTGGCCACCGTCGACCTCCACATGGCCGACGTCCGCATCCACGCGACCGACCGCGCCGACACCGTCGTACGCATCCGGCCCGCCCACCACGACACCAGCGATCAGGTCGAGATCGACTACTCCCGCGGCAGGCTCCTGGTGCGCTCGCCGCCCGCCACGTTCCGCTGGCTGCTGTGGGGCGGCGAGTCGATCGACGTGGAGATCGAGCTGCCGACGGGCTCCCGCGCCGAGGTCAAGACCACCGGCGAGCTCCGGTGCGAGGGCCGCCTCGGCGACTGCCGGTTCCAGAGCGCCGACGGCGACGTCTGGCTCGACGAGACCGGCAGACTGCAGGTCCACGCCGGAAACGGCGACATCACCGTGGCCAGGTCCGGCCCCGCCGACATCACCGCCGACAACGGCGGCATCCGCATCAACCGGATCGACGGCGCGGCCACCATCAAGACCGCACACGGCGACATCACCCTCGGCGAAGTGACCGGCGACCTGCGCATGAAGACCGCCCACGGCGACATCACCGTGGACCGCGCCCTCTCGGACGTCGCCGCCAAGACAGCCACCGGCAACGTCCGCATCGGCGAAGTGGTGCGTGGCCAGATCAGCCTGGAAACCGCCTCGGGCGCCGTCGAAGCCGGCATCCGCGCAGGCACCGCCGCCTACCTCGACGTCCGAACCGACTACGGCAACGCACACATCGGCCTCACCCCCACCAGCGGCCCTGGACAGGCCGACGAAACCGCCGAACTCCGCGCCCGCACGGCCTACGGCGACATCCACATCCGCCGAGCCACCCCAACCCCCCACTAACCCAATGCCGCACCCCCCACGGCTCCCAACCAGAGACCGCGCCACCGATCCACATAAGCCCTCGCCCCGGCACCGCTCACCGCAGCGCCGCCACCCCACTTTCCTCGACAGCCCCCACGTTCCTGCACCCGTCACCGCCCCAGCCCGCCATCCCCGTGTCCCTCGAAAACCTCCCATGTCCCCTCACTCGCCACCCCAGCCTCAGCCCCAGCCTCAGCCCCAGCCCCAGCCTCAGCCCCAGCCCCAGCCTCAGCCCCAGCCCCAGCCTCAGCCCCAGCCCCCGTGCTCTCCGTAGCTGCCGGCGATCTCCGAACCCCCGCGATCTTCGAGCCTCGGAGGGGCCGTCCCTCGAAAATTCCAAGCTCCGCGACCTCCAAGCTCGGCGACACAGAGGGTCCCGGTAGGCGTCAAGCCGGGTCCGGGTCCGGGGCCGGGGGCTGTGGCGCGCCCGAAATCGCAGCTAACTGCAAGAAAGCAGACCCAGAGGTGGGCCGCGCTGACCGGAAGGAGAAGACCCATGCCCCCCGCGATCATGGCTGAAGGCCTGGTCAAGAAGTACGGCGACGTGGCCGCCCTGGACGGCTTGGACCTGGCGGTGCCCGAGGGCACGGTGCTGGGCCTGCTCGGCCCCAACGGCGCAGGCAAGACGACGACCGTGCGCATCCTCACCACGCTGCTCAAACCGGACGCCGGCCGCGCGTCGGTCGCCGGGTTCGATGTCGTGCGTGACGCCGACAAGCTGCGGTCCCACATCGGCGCGTCCGGTCAGTACGCCGCCGTCGACGACCATCTGACCGGCGCCGAGAACCTGGAGATGGTCGGCAGGCTCTACCACCTCGGCACGAAACGCAGCAAAGCCCGCGCCCGTGAGCTGCTCGAACGCTTCGACCTCACCGAGGCGGCCAACCGCCCGGTGCAGGGCTACTCGGGAGGCATGCGCCGCCGGCTCGACCTCGCCGGGGCGCTGGTGGCGAGCCCGCCGGTGCTGTTCCTCGACGAGCCGACCACCGGTCTCGACCCCAGAGCCCGCGCCGGTCTCTGGGACGTCATCGCCGAGCTGGTCGCCGCCGGCACCACGCTCCTGCTCACCACCCAGTACATGGAGGAGGCCGACCGGCTCGCCCACCGCATCGCGGTCGTCGACCACGGCCGGGTGATCGCCCTCGGCACGGCCGACGAGCTCAAGGGTCAGGTCGGCGGCGACCGGGTCGAGCTCACCGCGACGAGCACCGCCGACCTCGCCACCATCGCACGCGTGCTCGCCCCGCACGCCGTCACCGACGACACCGCGCTGCGGGTGACCCTCCCGGCGTTCCGCGGCGCCGCGTCGCTCAACGACGCCCTGTCCAAGCTGGCCGCCGAAGGCGTCGCCGTACGTGACGCCGGTCTGCGCCGTCCCACGCTGGACGACGTGTTCCTCACCCTCACCGGGCACGAGACGACGAAGGAACCCAGCCGATGAACTCCCTCCAGATGGCAGTCGCCGACGGCCTCACCATCACCAAGCGCAACGCACTCAAGATCCGGCGCGCGCCCGACCTGCTCGGCGGCGTCGTCATGCTGCCGATCGTGCTCGTGCTGCTGTTCGCGTACGTGATCGGAAGCATGATCGAGCTGCCCGGCATGTCCTACCGCGAGTACATGATCCCCGGGATCTTCGTCCAGGCGATCGTCACCAGCACCCAGATCACCGGCTACACGCTGACGCTCGACCTGCAGAAGGGCATCTTTGATCGGTTCCGCACGCTGCCGATGTCACCCTCTGCGGTCCTCGCCGGCCAGACCCTCAGCGACGTGCTGATGAACGTGACCAGCATCGCCGTCATGGCCGTGGTCGGGCTGCTGGTCGGGTGGCGGGTCCACTCGTCGCCGTACGAGGCCGCGCTGGGCTTCCTGATGCTGCTGCTGTTCTCGTACGCCTTCTCGTGGGTGACGGTGGCGGTCGCACTGACGCTGCGTACGCCCGAGTCGTTCAACAACATCGCCACCATGGTGTCGCTGCCGCTGGTCTTCCTCTCCAACGCCTTCGTGGACAGCTCCCGCCTGCCCGGGCCGCTGCAGGTCGTCGCCGAGTGGAACCCCGTCTCCACCATCATCCAGGGCGCCCGCGAGCTCTTCGGCAACACGAACGCGGCCATGCCCGTGCCTGATGCCTGGCCGCTCCAGCACGCGGTGCTGGCCTCGCTGCTGTGGTCGGTGCTGATCCTGGCCGTCTTCGTCCCCCTGTCCATCCGCCTGTACAAACGAGCCGTCAGCCGCTGAGCCGGGCACCGAGCTCCGCCGCTGAGCCCCGCCGCTGAGCCCCGCCGCTCCGGTGAACGGGAGGTCAGTGAGGGTCGGGCCGGGCGGCGCACCGTAGGGGAGCTGGGCGTCTCAGCCGGGAGCGGCCCCGGTCAGGCGGCCGCTGGGACCGGGCGGCGCAGGGTGCCGTGGCGCGGGCTGGGGCCGGATGGGCGTTTGGGCTTGCGAGTGGGCGCGCTTCCCGGGCTGAGGTGCCTGACCGGGTGCGGTGGGGGGCCGGGCTGGGGCGGTGCGGGGGCCCGGGGACGGGCGTGGGCGGGGTCCCAGGGACGGGCGTGGGCGAGGTGCGCCGCCGGGTGGGGCGTACGAGGTCCCGGGGCGGGCGTGGGCGGGTGCCCTGCCGGGTGGGGTGGGACGCTCGGCTGGCCGGGGCGAGGGCCCTGTCTGGGGAGGTGCAGGGTGCCTGGCGAGGTGGGACGGGATGCCGTGGCTGCGGCGGTGCGGGTGGCCGGGTGGTGGGGGCGGGGTGTTGGGGTGGGGTTAGTCGAGGTTGAGGCGGTAGCCCATGCCGGGTTCGGTGATCAGGTGTACGGGGTGGGCGGGGTCGCGTTCCAGCTTCTTGCGCAGTTGGGCCATGTACTGGCGCAGGTAGTGCGATTCCTTGACGGCGCTGCTGCCCCAGACTTCGGTGAGCAGTTGCCGCTGGCTGACCAGTTTGCCGGGGTTGCGGGCCAGCAGTTCCAGCATGTGCCATTCGGTCGGGGTCAGCCGTACGCCGCCGGTGATGGTCTTGCCTGCGAGGTCCACCACGTGGTCGCCGATCCGCACCTGGGCCGGTTCCGTCCCGTGGCCGCCGGTGCGGCGGGTGACCGCGCGGATGCGGGCGAACAGCTCCTCCAGGTCGAACGGCTTGGTCACGTAGTCGTCGGCCCCGGCGTCCAGGGCTTCGATCTTGTCCAGGTTGTCGGCGCGGCCCGACAGCACCAGGATCGGCAGGCTCGTCCAGCCGCGCAGGCCGTGGATGACGTCCACGCCGTCGATGTCGGGCAGGCCCAGGTCGAGCAGCACCAGGTCGGGGTGCCAGTCGGCGGCCCGGCGCAACGCCGTGGCGCCGTCCGGGGCGGTGGCCACCTCGTAGTCGCGGGCGTGCAGGTTGATGCGCAGGGCCCGCAGGATCTGCGGTTCGTCATCGACCACCAGGACCTTCACGCCTGCTCCTCAGGGTGTACGTGCATCGTCACGGCCTTCTGACCGCGGGGTGGGACAGGGGTGGCGGGAGTGGCCTGTCCGGTCATGCGGGGTGCACTTGCTGCTGTCCTGGGCTTCGGTGTCACTCCCTCATGTTCGCCGACGACCCGAGTATCCGGGGGAGGTGGGGGTGGGGCTGGTCCGGTGAGGGCGACCGAGTGAGGAGGGCTGGTCCAGTGGGAGTGGCTGGTCCAGCGAGGAAGGGCTGATCCCCGTGAGGGGGGTCGGGTCCGGGGTGTGAGGCCGGCTCCCGTGAGGAGGGTCACCTCCGTGAGGGTGTCGGGTTCCGTGAGGGGGGTGGGGTCCCGTAAGGGGGTCCCGTGAAGTCCAGCGAGGAGCAGGGTCCAGCGAGCGGCAGGGTCCAGCGAGGAGGGGGTCCAGCGAGGAGCGGGTTGGTCTCGTGAGAGGGCTGATCCAGGTCCAGCGGTGGGTGGGCGGGGCCGTAGCGGGCGGGATGGCGAGGGGGTACGTGCGGGCAGGGGGCGGAGGGGCTACGGCTTGTGAGGTGGGGGGTTGAGCCAGTGGGTGCGCCAGGTGGGGAGTTCGGCGGCGTCGCGGGTGGGGAAGCGGGCGAAGAGGTCGGCGGCTTCGCGCCAGGCGCGTTCGGCGCGGGTGTGATCGCCGAGCAGGGCGTGGGCGGCGCCGACGTCGCGCAGGGTGCGGCCCCGCCAGAGCAGGTGGCGTAGTTCGTCCCAGGTTTCGAGGGCGCGGCCGAGCCAGGAGAGGGCTTCGCGGGGCCGGCGGGCGGCCAGGCTGAGTTCGCCGAGGGTGCGCAGGCCGAGGCCGGTGCCGACGCGGTCGTGGAAGCGGGCGGTGGAGGCGACGACGGCGCGGAGCGGCGGTTCGGCCTCGGCGAGGCGGTTCTGGCGGATCCAGACCTTGGCCAGCGCCTGGGAGGTGTAGTTGGTGAGGACTTCGTCGCCGGTGTCGAGGATGATCCGGTGGGCCTGGGAGCAGAGGCGTTCGGCGTCGTCGAGTTCGCCGCGGGCCCGGTGGACGAGGCCGATGCCGCGCAGGGCGAGGGCTTCGCCGCGGCGGTGGCCGAGGGCGCGGTAGCGGGTGAGGGCGTCGCGGAGGCTGGTGACGGCCTGGGCGTCGTGGCCGAGTTCGCGGTTGGAGAAGCCGATGCCGTAGAGGGCGTGGGCGAGGCCCTCCTCGTCGCCGAGCGCGGTGAGGGCGGCGAGTGCCTGTTGCATGAGGGGGAGGGCGGTGTGGTGTTCGCCGACCTCGCGGTGGACGGTGCCGAGGCCGTTGAGGGCGACGGCGATGCCGCGTTCGTCGGCTTCGGCGCGGAAGAGGCGGAGGGCGGCGCGGAAGTGGCGTTCGGCCTCGTCGAAGTCGTCGCCGTTGTAGGCGAGCTGGCCGAGGCCGCATTCGACGACGGCTTCGGCGCGGCGGTTGCCTTGGGCGCGGGCGGCGGCGAGGGCGGCGGTGTGGGTGCGGCTCCAGCCGGCGAAGCGGTTGGAGCCGCCGAAGGAGGTGAAGATGAGCGTGTCGGCGAGGGCGCAGGCGAGGGTGTCGAGGCCGAGTTCGGCGGCGCGTTCGACGGCGACGATGAGCGCCGATTCGGCGGTGGGGAACCAGTGGGCGGCGTCGTCGCAGGGAGGGCCGGGCGCGGTGTGGCCGAGGCGGGGCAGCGCGATGGGGAGCTGCTGGGTGAGCCCTTCGCAGAGGGCGAGCATCTTCTCCAGGGCCCGGGTGACGGCGGCGTGCAGGTCGGGTTCGGGCATGGTGGCGGCGGCCCGTTCCTTGGCGTACAGGCGGACGAGGTCGTGCATCCGGTAGCGGGTGCGGCCGTCGCCGGTGGGCAGGGGCTCGACGAGGCGCGCGTCGATGAGCTCTTCGACGATCTCCTCGGTCGCCTCCGGGCCGAGGTCGAGTAAGGAGGCGGCGATGAGGAGGTCGAAGTCGGGCGGGTCGAAGTAGCCGAGGAGGCAGAAGGCGCGCAGGGCGGGGGCGCCGACCTCGGCGCAGCTCGCGCTGATGCCGGCGCGTACGCCGAGGTCGCCGATGGACAGCTCGTCGAGGCGGCGGCGTTCGTCGTCCAGCCGGTGCACGAGGCGGGCCAGCGACCAGTGCGGTTTGCGTTGCAGCCGGGCGCCGACGACGCGGATGGCGAGGGGGAGCCGGTCGCACTGGGCGACGAGGGTGCGGGCGGCGTCGGGTTCGGCGGCGACGCGTTCGGGGCCGACGATGGCGCGGAGCAGGTCGAGCGATTCGGGCTCGGTCATCTCGGCGAGTTCGACGACGGTGGCGCCGGGCAGCCCGTCGGGGCGGCGGCGGCTGGTCACGAGCACGGCGCAGGTGGCGCTGCCGGGCAGGAGGGGGCGGATCTGCGCGGTGTCGGCGGCGTCGTCGAGGACGACGAGGACGCGCCGGGAGGCGAGCGCCAGCCGGTAGAGCTCGATCTTGTCGTCGAGAGGCAGGCTCTCGTCGTGGCCTTCGACGCGGAGCAGGCGCAGCAGCCGGTCGAGCGCTTCGGCGGGGGTGACGGGCCTGGCCTGGGCGCCGCGCAGGGCGATGTGGAGCTGGCCGTCGGGATAGCGTTCCTGCAGCAGGTGGGCGGCGCGGACGGCGAGCGTGGACTTGCCGACGCCGCTGCGCCCGGAGATGAAGACGATCGGCAGCGCGGTGCCGGGCCGCTGGGCGCCTTCGGCGGCGGCCAGGACGCGGGCGAGCCCGGCGGAGGCGCCGGTGAAGTCGGTGATGTCGGGCGGGAGCTGGGAGAGGCGGCCGGGCGGCGGGCCGCCTCGGGGCGCGGTGTCCTGGCGGAGCAGGCCGGCGTGCACCTCGCGCAGCCAGGGGCTGGGGTCGACGCCGAGCTTGTCGCGGATGCGCTCGCTCGCGGCGGCGTAGGCGGCGAGGGCTTCGGCGTGCCGGCCGCTGTGGTGGAGGGCGCGCAGGTGCTGGCCGATCAGGCGTTCGGCGAGCGGGTGCTCGACGAGGAGCGGCGTCAGCGTGGCGATGACCTCGCCGCTCCTGCCCAGGCGCAGCGCGCTCTCGGCCCAGTCGGCGGCGATCGCGATCCGCTGCTGTTCGAGGTTCTGGCGGTAGCGTTCGGCCCATTCGCCGGTGATGCCGGTCAGGGCGACGCCGCGCCACAGGCTCAGGGCCTCGCCGAGGAGTTCGGCCCGCTCCTCGTCGCCGGCGCGGGCGGCCCGTTCGGCGAGGGCGCGGGCGTGGCCGGCGTCGATCTGGCCGGGCGGGACGTGCAGCGTGTAGCCGCCGGGGCTGCGGACGAGTGAGACGTCCTCGATGCCGGCGAGCAGGGCGCGCAGGCGGGTCACGTACGCGTAGAGAGAGCTGCGGACGGAGGTCGGCGGCGCCTCGCCCCACACCCGGTCGATGAGGGTTTCCACGGTGACGAGCCGTCCGGCGTCGGCGACGAGCGCGGCCAGCACCGTGCGCTGTTTGATCGCCCCGGCCTGGCGGGCGGCGTCGCCCGGCTCGATCGTGACGGGACCGAGGATGCGGAAAATCACCGGGTCATCTCATCCTGCGCGCCGGATGGGGGCAAATCGGCGCTGCACTTTGTCCGATAGGCCGCGAAAGTAGCGCGTTTGCCGGTAATTAGGTCCTCCCCGATCGGCATAACGCGGTTACATTCACGATATTTGCTCCCTCTTATCCCTCCACGTCGACCGAAGGGAGAGGCATGAGAGTGAGAACCGCGATCGCGGCCGTGTCTGCTGCGGCGATCCTCATGCCGGCCACCGTCGCCCAGGCCGCAGGAAGCACCCAGGCCGTAGGAAGCACTCAGACCGTAGGAAGCACTCAGACCGTAGGAAGCACTCAGGCCGTAGGAAGCACTCAGGCCGTAGGAAGCACTCAGGCCGTAGAAAGCGCCCAGGCCGCCGGAAGCAGCCCGACTGCAGACAGCAGAAGCGCCCAAGCGCCGCCGCCCGATGACCAGTTCCAGAAGGTGACGCTCAACGACAGCCCCGGCGAGCCCGTCGACCTGGCGGTCTTACCGGACTCCAGGGTCCTGCACACCACCCGGACCGGCGAGGTCTGGCTGCACGACCCGAAGACCGGGCTGAACACGCTCGCCGCCCGGCTGGACGTCTACCAGCACGACGAGGAGGGGCTGCAGAGCATCGCGCTGAGCCCCGGCTTCGGCAAGGGCTCGAAGAAGGACGACTGGGTCTACCTGTACTACTCGCCGCCGCTCGACACGCCGGTGGACGACCCGGCGACGCCGGACGTGAACGAGGGCGACGCCCCGTTCACCGGGACGCCGGCGGACTTCGCGCCGTTCGAGGGGCTGATCCGGCTGTCGAGGTTCCGGTTCGGCCGCGCGAGCATCGACCTGTCCACCGAGCAGAAGATCCTGGACGTGCCGGTGGACCGGGGCATCTGCTGCCATGTCGGCGGCGACATCGTCTTCGACGCGGACGGCAACCTGTACCTGTCGACCGGCGACGACACGAACCCGTTCTTCTCCGACGGCTTCACCCCGATCGACGAGCGGGCCGACCGCAATCCGGCGTTCGACGCGCAGCGCAGCTCCGGCAACACGAACGACCTGCGCGGCAAGGTGCTGCGGATCAAGGTCGGGGACGACGGCTCGTACGCGATCCCGGAGGGGAACCTGTTCGCGCCGGGGACGCCGGGCACCAGGCCGGAGATCTACGCGATGGGCCTGCGCAACCCGTTCCGCATCGAGCTGGACCGGGACAGCGGGGACCTGTACGTGGCCGACTACTCGCCGGACGCGAGGGAGGCCGACCCGGCGCGCGGCCCGTCGGGGACCGGCAAGTGGGCGGTCATCCGCGAGCCGGGCAACTACGGCTGGCCGTACTGCGCGACGGCGCGGCTGCCGTACGTGGACTTCGACTTCGGGACGGGCACGTCCGGGGCGGCGTTCGACTGCGCGGCGCCGGTGAACGACTCGCCGCACAACACCGGGGCACGGGCGCTGCCGCCGGTGGTCCAGCCGCAGGTGTGGTACTCCTACGGCGCGTCGCGGGAGTTCCCGGAGCTGGGCACCGGCGGCATCGGCCCGATGGCGGGACCGGCGTACGACTTCGACCCGCGTGACACGCAGGGCCGCGCGCCGGTGGCCTGGCCCGAGTACTACGACGGCGTCCCGCTCTTCTACGAGTGGACCCGCGACTACGTCAAGGCGTTCCACGGCGACGGGCGGATCGAGGACGTGCTGCCGTCGCTGGTGTTCGACAACCCGATGGACCTGGAGTTCGGCCCTGACGGCGCGCTCTACGTGCTGGAGTACGGCGACGGCTACTTCCGGGAGAACCCGGACGCCCAGCTGTCGCGCTTCGACTACATCGGCCACCGGGGCAACCACTCGCCGATCCCGGTCGCGAAGGCGTCGGCGACCGACGGGCACGCGCCGCTCACGGTCACGTTCACCAGCGAGGGCACCACGGACCCGGACGGCGACCGGCTGCGTTACGCGTGGGACTTCGACGCCGACGGCCGGGTCGACTCCCGGCGGCCCGAGGCGACGTACACCTTCACCGAGAACGGCCTCTACAACGCGACGCTGAGGGTCACCGACGGCGGCGGGATGTCGGCGGCCACGTCGGTGCGGATCGTGATCGGCAACGCCGCTCCGGTCGTCGAGCTGGTGCGCCCGGCGGCGGGGGACTCGTTCTCGTTCGGCGACGTGGTCGAGTTCGAGGTGCGGGTGACGGACGACCAGCCGGTCGACTGCGCGAACGTGACCGTGAACTACATCCTCGGCCACGACGACCACGGCCATCCGCAGACCACGGCCCGGGGCTGCACGGGCTCCATCCAGACGACGGAGCCGGGCGGGCACGACCCGGAGACCGACGAGCTCACCGGCGTCTTCGTCGCCAGTTACACCGACCCCGGCACCGGCGGGCTCCCGCCGCTGACCGGCAGCCACCAGGTCGTCCTCCAGCCGACCAGTTAGGAGATCCCATGTGTTACGGCTACGGCCCGAGCAGGCGCGCGCTGCTCGCCGCGGGCCTCGGCGCGGGGGCTGCGGCCTTCGCGGCAGGCCCGGCCGCCGCGTCGGCGGGCTCCCGGGGGCATCGCGTCCCGCCGGGGCTGATCAGCATCCAGCTCTGGACGGTCCGCGACGACCTGTCGCGTGACTACGACGCGACGCTGGCCTACCTGGCGGAGATCGGCTATCCGAAGGTGGAGCTGGCGCTGGGCTACTTCGGCAGGACGGCCGCGCAGTTGCGTCAGTTCCTCGACGGGCTGGGCATCCGCTCCACGTCCAGCCACGACGGCATCAGCGCCGACGACGCCGCGCTGCACACCAAGATCGAGAACGCGGTGACGCTCGGCCAGTCGTACCTGGTCGTGCCGTACCTGAGCTCCTCCAGCGAGGACCAGTGGAAGGCGTGGGCCGAGCGGATGAACGTGGAGGCCGAGGTCGCCAGGTCGGCGGGCATCCGGTACGGCTACCACAACCACGCCCACGAGTTCACCACGGACCTGGGCGGCGGCCGGACGCCGTGGGACGTGCTCACCGCCGAGCTCGACCCCCGGCTGGTCCACCTGGAGCTCGACCTCTACTGGGCGGTCACCGGCGGTGTCGGGCGCGGCGTCGCCGACCCGGTGCGGTTCACGCTCGACGTGATCAGGCGGGCGCCGCAGCGGGTGCTCCAGTTCCACGTCAAGGACCGGCACCTGGACGGTGACATGGCCGACCTGGGCACCGGGACGATCGACTTCCGGCGCATCCTCGACGCGCACCGGGTGAAGGAGTACATCGTCGAGAACGACACCCCGGACGTCACGCCCCGGCAGACGGCCGAGGTCGGATACCGCTACCTGCGGGAGATCCGCTACTAGCGGCGGCGGGCCCGGCCCGAGGGGGGCCGGGCCCAACTAGTTGAATTCTCACCAAATCTTCACCTTTCGCTGAGCGTCTTCTGAGGCTCACGGGGGAGTCTTGTCCCGTGACCGACCCCTCGCACCAGACCCTGGACTCCGCGAAGACCGCCGCACCGCCCGCCAGGACCGGCCCGGGAGCGCTCCGCCTCGCCCTGCTCGGCCTGGTCGCGATCGGCATCGGCGGCGCCGCCTTCGAGCTCGCCGCCGAACGGCACTGGGGCAGCCCGGTCCAGCTCATCCCGTGGGCGGCGCTGCTGCTGCTCGGGACCGCGCTGGCGCTGCTGGCCGGGCGCGACTCCCCGCGCGTGCTGACCGTGGTGCGCGTGCTGGCGGCGGTCGTGCTGCTCGCCTCGCTCTACGGCGTCTTCACGCACGTCTCCGTCAACCACGGCATGGGCGCGTTCGACCCCGCCTGGGGCTCGCTCTCCCCGCTCACCCAGTGGTGGTACGCGTTGACCAAGTCCGTCGGGAACGCCCCGCCGCTAGCCCCGGGCATGCTGGCCCAGAGCGCGCTGCTGCTCCTGATCATCTCGACGATCCGGCGGCACCGGGGTCAGCCAGCCCCGGAAGGCCGTCGCGCACGGTGAACGCGGCGGCCGTCACCGCCTCGGCCCCCGGCGCGCTCACGTACGGCAGGATCTTGAAGTCGGCGGTGAGCTCGCCGGGTGTGATCCGCACCGCGAGGTAGCCGCGCCGGCGCCGGTGGAAGCGCAGGTGCGGGTTGCCGTCGAGCAGCGGGTCGCCGCCCGGTTCCGGGTCGCGGCCGTCGCCGCCGCTGGACACCGACGTGACCGCGAACTCCGCGCCGACCGGCTCGGCCTCGGGGTCGTCGTAGTCGAGCACCAGGTTGCCGGCCCAGTGCGCGTGCACGTCGCCGGTGAGCACGACCGCGTTGCGGACGCCGGCGCTCACCCAGCCGCCGGTGACGCGGGTGCGCGAGGCGGTGTAGCCGTCCCAGGCGTCGCGCCGCAGCACCTCGCCGGGGCCGGGGTCACGGTCGCGGCGGCCGAAGAACACCTGCTGGGCGACCAGGTCCCAGCGGGCTCTGGAGGTACGGAAGCCGTCCAGCAGCCAGTTCTCCTGGTCCAGCCCGATCAGCGTGTGGCCGGGCGGCAGCGGCGTGGCGCAGGCGGTGAAGCCGTGGCCGCACGGGTGCCGGTCGCGGTGCTGGCGGGTGTCCAGCAGGTGGAAGGTGGCCAGCCGCCCCCAGCGCAGCCGCCGGTAGAGCTGCATCGCGGGCCCGCCGGGCCGGGCGCTCGCGCGCAGCGGCAGGTGCTCGTAGTAGGCGCGGAACGCGGCGGCGCGGCGCTCGGGCGGGATCAGGTTCGTCCAGTTGTTGTCCACCTCGTGGTCGTCCATGATCGCCACCCAGGGCGCGGCGGCGTGGGCCGCCCGCAGGTCCGGGTCGGTCTTGTAGAGCGCGTGCCGCCGCCGGTAGCCCGCCAGCGTGGTCGGCTCCGGCCCCTCGTGGTCGCGCACGTACGCGCCGGGCTCGGCCTCGTTCTCGTACAGATAGTCGCCCAGGTGCAGGATGAGGTCCGGGCTCTCGGCGGCCATGCGGGCGTACGCGGTGAAGTGGCCGTGCTGGTAGTTGGCGCACGAGGCGACGGCCAGGCGCAGCGCCCCGGGCAGCGTGCCGGGCGCGGGCGCGGTGCGGGCGCGGCCGATGGGCGACAGGTGCTGCCCCGCCTTGAACCGGTACCAGTACGGCCGCCCGGGCCGCAGCCCGGTCACCTCCACGTGCACGCTGTGCGCCCATTCGGGGACGGCCCGCTGGACGCCGCGCCGGATCACCTTGGCGCAGCGCGGATCGGTGGCCACCTCCCAGCGGACGTCGACCGGCGCGGCCGGCATGCCGCCGAGCCCGTCCTCGGCCAGCGGCTGCGGCGCCAGGCGCGTCCACAGCACGAACCCGTCGGGGGCCGGTTCCCCGCTGGCCACGCCCAGCGTGAACGGGTCGGCGGGGGCTCGGTACGGCGGCAGGACCGGCGACAGCCCCAGGGCGAGGAACGACCGTCTGTCCAACACACGACGATGATCGCGTGCGGGCGGCAATCTCTCGGTATGCCGAGAGTGCGGCCGAGGTCACTACTCCGGCGGCGGGTTAAGCTAACGTAACAGGAGATTCTGGCAAGGGGCGGAGGGCGGATGCCGGACGGGCTGGTGCAGATCGGCGAGGTCGCCGAGCGGCTCGGGCTGTCCCTGCGCACGATCCGCCACTACGAGGAGGTCGGCCTGGTGGTGCCCGAGCGCACGCCCGGCGGCTTCCGCCTCTACAGTGAGACCGACATCGGCCGGCTGGCCCTGGTCAAGCGGATGAAGCCGCTCGGGTTCAGCCTGGACGAGATGCGCGACCTGCTGGAGATCACCGACCGGCTGGCCGTCGGCGACGACGACCCGTCGCTGGTGGCGCGGCTGCAGATGTTCGAGCGCGCGGTCGCGGTCCGGGCCGACAAGCTGCGCGACCAGCTCGCCATGGCCAGGGAGTTCGGCGAGCAACTGCGGCGCCAGCGGCTGGGCGCGTCCCGTATGACGCTTCTCACCCCGCCGCCCTGAGGATCCAACCCTTACGTCAGGGTAGTTTGAAACGTTTGCTTACCTCTTTCCGGTTGGACGCTCCTTGCCTTCTCCCCTTCCGGCGCTGCGGCGCCTGACGCCCCGCGTGCTGCGCACCGAGCTGCTGTCCGGGCTGGTGGTGGCGCTGGCGCTGATCCCTGAGGCGATCTCGTTCTCGATCATCGCGGGCGTCGACCCCAGCATCGGGCTGTTCGCCTCGTTCACCATGGCCGTGGTGATCTCCGTCGTGGGCGGCCGGCCCGCCATGATCTCGGCCGCCACCGGGGCGATCGCGCTGGTCGTCGCGCCGCTGGCCCGGGAGCACGGGCTCGGCTACCTGGTGGCGACGGTCATCGTGGGCGGCGTCTTCCAGGTGGCGCTGGGCGCGCTGGGCGTGGCCAGGCTGATGCGGTTCGTGCCGCGCAGCGTGATGGTCGGCTTCGTCAACGCGCTGGCCATCCTGATCTTCATGGCCCAGGTGCCCGAGCTCACCGGCGTCCCGTGGGTGGTCTACCCGCTGGTCGCCGGCGGGCTGGCGCTCATGGTGCTCTTCCCGCGCATCACCAGGGCGGTGCCCGCGCCGCTGGTGTCGATCGCCATTCTGACCGCGATCACGCTGGGCGCCGGGCTGGCCGTGCCCACCGTGGGCGACAAGGGCGCGCTGCCGTCGTCGCTGCCCGTCCCCGGCCTGCCCGACGTGCCCTTCACGCTGGACACCCTGACCCTCATCGCCCCGTACGCGCTCGCGTTCGCCCTGGTCGGGCTGATGGAGTCGCTGATGACGGCCAAGCTCGTCGACGAGATCACCGACACGCGCTCCGGCAAGACCCGCGAGTCCATCGGCCAGGGCGTCGCCAACATCGTCACCGGGTTCTTCGGCGGCATGGGCGGCTGCGCGATGATCGGCCAGACGATGATCAACGTGAAGAACGGCGCCCGCACCCGGCTGTCCACCTTCTCCGCCGGCGTCTTCCTGATGGCGCTGTGCGTCGTCTTCGGGCCGTGGGTGTCGCAGATCCCGATGGCCGCCCTGGTCGCCGTCATGATCCTGGTCTCGGTCGGCACGTTCGACTGGCACTCGATCGCGCCCGGCACGCTCCGGCGGATGCCGTGGGGCGAGACCGGCGTCATGGTGATCACCGTCGCCGTCGTCGTGGCCACCCACAACCTGGCCGTCGGCGTGGTCGTCGGCAGCCTGGCCGCCCTCGTCGTCTTCGCCCGCCGCGTCGCCCGCCTGGCGGACGTCACCGCCTGCCTCGACCCCGACGGCCACCAGGTCGTCTACGCGGTCACCGGCGAGCTGTTCTTCGCCTCCAGCAACGACCTCGTCCACCGCTTCGCCTACGCCACCGACCCGGACGACGTGGTCATCGACCTCACCGACGCCCACATCTGGGACGCTTCGTCGGTGGCGGCGCTGGACGCGGTGCGGGCCAAGTACGCGGCACGCGGTAAGAAGGTCACCGTCGTCGGCCTCAACGAGCCGAGCGCCGAGCTCCACGACACGCTCACCGTCAGCCACTGACCATACTCTCACGTTAAGGTAGGGACCATGCGGGATGACGTCGCCCACGAGGCCGCGCGACGCCGGACGTTCGCCGTCATCAGCCATCCGGACGCCGGTAAGTCGACCATGACCGAGGCGCTGGCGCTCCACGCGTCGGCGATCACCCAGGCCGGGTCCGTGCACGGCAAGGCGGGGCGGCGCGGCGTCACCTCCGACTGGATGGAGATCGAGCGCGCCCGGGGCATCTCCATCACCTCGGCCGCGCTGCGCTTCGACTACCGGGGCCACGTGTTCAACCTGGTTGACACCCCCGGCCACGCCGACTTCTCCGAGGACACCTACCGGGTGCTGGCCGCCGTCGACTGCGCGGTCATGCTGATCGACGCGGCCAAGGGCATGGAGCCGCAGACCATGAAGCTGTTCGAGGTCTGCCGCCACCGCCGCATCCCGGTCATCACCTTCGTCAACAAGTGGGACCGGCCCGGCCGCCAGGCGCTGGAGCTGCTCGACGAGATCGAGGAGCGCACCGGGCTGCGGCCCACGCCCGTCACCTGGCCCATCGGGCTGCCCGGCAACTTCCACGGGGTGATCGACAGGCTGCGCGGCAGCGCCGTCCGCTACGAGCGCACCCCCGGCGGCGCCACCAAGGCGCTGGAGACCGAGCTCACCCCCGACCAGGCGGACGCCGAGCTGGGCGGCGACTGGCAGCAGGCGAGCGAGGAGACCGCGCTGCTCGACGCGATCGGTGCCGACCACGACCAGAAGGCGTTCGAGGCGCACGAGTCCACGCCGGTGCTGTTCGGCGCCGCGCTGCCCAACTTCGGCATCGGCCGCCTGCTGGACGTGCTGGTCGAGCTGGCCCCCGCCCCCGCGCCCCGGCCCGACGTCGACGGCGTCGCGCGGGCGATCGACCAGCCGTTCTCCGGGCTGGTGTTCAAGGTCCAGGCCAACATGGACCGCGCCCACCGCGACCGGATCGCGTTCGTCCGCGTGTGCTCGGGCCGGTTCGAGCGCGGCATGGTGCTCACCCACGCCGCCACCGGCCGCCCGTTCGCCACCAAGTACGCCCAGAGCGTCTTCGGCCAGGACCGCACCACCATGGACGAGGCCTTCCCCGGCGACGTCGTCGGCCTGGTCAACGCCACCGCGCTGCGGCCCGGCGACACCCTCTACGAGGGCGCGCCGGTGACCTTCCCGCCGATCCCCAGCTTCGCGCCCGAGCACTTCGCCGTCGTACGGGCCCGCGACTCCAGCAAGGCCAAGCAGTTCCGGCGCGGCATCGACCAGCTCGACGGCGAGGGCGTCATCCAGGTGCTCCGCTCCGACCTGCGCGGCGACCAGGCGCCGGTGCTCGCGGCGGTCGGGCCGATGCAGTTCGAGGTCGTCCAGCACCGGCTGTCCGCCGAGTTCGGCGCGGAGATCAGCCTCGACCGGCTCGACTACACGCTGGCCCGTCGCACCGACGCCGAGTCGGCCGAGCTGCTGGCCCGCCAGCGCGGCGCCGAGGTGCTGGTCCGCAGCCACGACCAGGCGCTGCTCGCGCTGTTCTCCGACCGGTGGCGGATGCGCTCGATCAAGGCCGACCACCCGGGCATCACGTTGCACGCCCTGATCGCCGACACCGCCCACGAAGCCGGATTCTGACTTGACCTGGAGTTCGCTCCAGCACGCACACTCCTGACCGGGCCCAGTTCTGGCGGCCCGGACTGGAGAGAGATCATGAAGCACCGGACGATCGGCACCGACCCCGCGACCCGCCGTGACGTGAGCGTGCTGGCGCTCGGCGCGATGATGTTCGGGTCGACGATCGACGAGAGGACCTCGTACGCGATCCTCGACCGCTACGTCGAGGCGGGCGGCACGTTCATCGACACCTCGAACAACTACGCGTTCTGGGCCGACGGCGGCCAGGGCGGGCAGAGCGAGGAGCTGCTGGGCCGCTGGCGGCGCAGCCGCGGCGTCGGCTCGGAGATCGTGATCGCCACCAAGCTCGGCGCGCGCCCGCTCGCGCCCGGCACCAGCTACGTCGGCAACGCCGAGGGCCTGTCCGCCAAGACGATCCGCGAGTCGGCGGAACGCAGCCGCGAACGGCTCGGCGTCGAGCGCATCGACCTGCTCTACGCCCACATCGAGGACCGGACGGTGCCGCTGCGGGAGACCGTCGAGGGCTTCGGCGAGCTGGTGGCCGAGGGCACGGTCGGACTGCTCGGGGCCAGCAACCACGCGATCTGGCGGGTGGAGCGGGCCCGCGCCCTGGCCGCCTCCGCCGGGCTCGCCGGGTACGAGGTGCTGCAGTATCAGCACAGCCACCTGCGGCCCCGCTTCGACATGCCCGAGTCCATCTTCGAGGACGGCAGCCTCGGGCACGCCGGCGCCGAGCTGCTCAGCTACCTGCGCGCGGAGCCCGGCCTGACGCTCGTCGCCTATTCGCCGCTGCTCGGCGGCGCCTACACCCGGCAGGACAAGCCCGTCCCGCCGGACTACGACCACCCCGGCACCCCGGCCCGGCTCGCCGTGCTGCGCCAGGTGGCCGAGGAGACCGGGGCGAGCGTCAACCAGGTCGTGCTCGCCTGGCAGATCGGCCACCGCTTCCCGGTGATCCCGCTCGCCGGCGCCTCCTCGCTCGCCCAGCTGGAGGAGAACCTGGGCGCGGTGAATCTGGAACTGACCACTGACCAGCGCGAGCGCCTCGATTCGGTCCACTGATCCGCCCGGCGCGAGTGATCGGCCCCGTGACGGGGCATGGATCTCCGGATCGGATCACTTGAGCGGAGGGAGATCCAGATGGACCAGCGGGGCAGCCGGGCCACGCGTGACGCGCACGAGGAAACATCTGCTCACGTTCGCTGCACGCCCCCGCCCGCCAGGCAACTCTTCGAGATCGCCGTCCTCGACACGACCGCTGAGGACGGCCGCCCGTACTGGCACACGATCGGCTGGGGCATCGACCGGGTCGAAGCCGACAACATCGCCGAGACGTACGTGAACCGCCCGTCGTGTCCCTACGACGCGGCCCGGATCCGGCACAACGGTCACCTGGTCGGGCTGCACCGCCGGCAGGCGTAAGCCAGGCTCGCCACCGGGGAGGTCCCGGCCCTCCCCGGCGGTCCCTGGACGGTCATCGCCTGGACGGTCCTCGCCTGGTCGCCCGCGCGTAGGACCAGGCCGTGGCCGCCAGCAGCGCCGTCACGGCGAGCATGGCGACGCCGTGATACCACTGCCAGCCCACGCCGAGGCCGATGAACCCGTCCGCCGCGACGATCGCCGCCCCGGCGCCGACGCCCAGCAGCGCGCAGCCGAGCACGGCCAGCATCAGCGGCCGTGGTACCCGGCGGCCCACCCGCGTCACGGTCAGCAGGACGAGCGCCGCCGCCAGCACCCCGGTCGCGACCGCGGCCCACTGGGCGGTGGTCACGTCCATGACCTCACTGGTGTAGCGCTCGTACTCGCCCGGAGGCACCGCCGGGCCGCCGGGGAACCCGAGCCGGCCCTGCGCGGCGTAGACGGCCTTGCCCGCGGCGTAGCCGAGGAACAGCACCGCCATCACCCAGGCGGGCCAGCGCACCTGATGTCGTTCCATGACGCCCAGCATGCGCCCGGGGCGGCCTGCGGGGACTCCCGCCCGCGAGTGAACGCGCTCCCCTGCACGGGGGAGTGCGGGGGAGTCACGCCGGGACGGCCCGCCGCCCGCGCCAGGCGAAGGTGAGGCTGCCGGCCAGGAGCACCACACCCGACAGCACGCCGCTGACCAGCGGCACCCACGTCACCGCCGCCGTCGCGGCCATCACGAGACCGGCGACCCCGAGCAGCGTCAGGGCCGCCCCGGGGGCCGCGATGCTCCAGTCCTTCCAGATCGGCGCCAGCGCGACGAAGTGCACGCCGACCACGAACGCGATCCAGGCCACGTTCGTCTCCACCGGGCGCTCCAGGGCGGCCAGCACCCGCAGCCCGCCGAAGAGCAGGATCGCCTCGGCGAGCACGACGACCAGGTAGCCCCGGCCGAACATGGGGCGCTGCCCGCCGCCGTCACGGCCCTCCCTCCGCGCGGTCGCGAGCCACAGCACGAGGACGGCCGCGGCGGCCAGGCAGGCGACGACCCGCAGGACGGTCACGGCCGGCGTGCTGAGCGGGCTCTGCGCGTTGACGACGACGAAGACCGCGCCGAACACCGCGCCCACCAGTAATCCAGTCATACGCTGCATGCCGCTCATCCAACTGGACGCCGGACGCCGCGCACACGGGGCCTGGGGCGAGAACGGGGTAGGCCTGGCCCTACCTGACCGCCCCGCGCAGATAGGCCAGCACGGCGAGCACCCGCCGGTTGTCGTCCTCGGAGGCGGGCAGCTCCAGCTTGGCGAACACACTGGCCACGTGCTTGCCCACGGCCGCCTCGGTGATCGACAGCGCGCGGGCCACGGCGCTGTTGGAGCGCCCCTCGGCGATCAGCGCCAGCACCTCGCGCTCGCGCGGGGTCAGCCGGTGCGACGGCTCGGTGACCTCCCTGGCCCGGGACCACGTCCGCTCGAACAGGTCGATCAGGGTGGCGATCAGGCCCTGCTGCCTGATCGCCAGCGCGCCGGGCGAGTAGGCGACGGGCGTGATCCGGACGAACGCCACCGAACGGTCGAAGATCAGCAACTGCTGCAGCGGCTCGTCGACCACCCGGTGCAGGTCGCCGGCCGCGTGCAGCTCCCGGATGCGGGCCGCCTTGCGCGGGTCGTCCAGCACGCTCGCGTGGACGATCGTGCGCATCGTCATGCCCTGCCGCAGCGCGTCGAGCACGCTGCGCCTGCTCAGGTGCTCCTGGCGGCCCTGGCTCCCGGTGCCCACCGGGTGCATCGCGCGCAGCTCCCCGGCCGTGCGGGCGACCTGCGCGATCTGCTGCCGGACGAGCTCGCTGTCGTCGAGCCGCTCGACCTCGACGGGGATGCCGCGCAGCTCGCCCACGACCTCCTGCAGCCGATCCGCGAGCTGGGCCAGGGACACGCTCTCTTCCACACGATCCTCCGCCGCCGAGAATATCGGCCGCGGCGCAGGAGTCAGCCGGCCCGGTGGGGGCGCCGTGTTCAGCGTCCGGATACGACATGTGGCGACAGGGCAGGCTGTACTCTCGACCGGTGATCTGACTCGTAGGCAGGAGCTGAGCGCGGATGCCGACCCACTCCACGGCCCGACCGTGGGGCGTGTTGACCCGGTCCCGTGCTGCCCTGGACGCGCTCGAACACCTCGTCGGCGGGCTCGGCACGGCGACGCTGGCGCTGCTCGCGCTGATGGGCCTGGCGGCGACCGCGGTGCTCTGCGCCGTCGGCGTGGGACTGCTCCTGGCGCCCGTCGCGCTGCGCGGGCTGCACGGCGCCGCCGGCCGCGAACGCGCCAGGCTCTCCCGCCTGGGGCCCGAGTTCGTCGGCCCCGGCAGCCCGCCGGCCGGGCTGCGCGCCGAGCTGGCCAGCCCGGTCACCCGCAGGGAGCTCTGCTGGCTCGCCACCCACGCCTCGCTCGGGCTGTTCCTCGGCGTGGCCGGGCTGACGCTGCCGTTCAGCGCCGTCCGCGACCTCGCCTTTCCCCTGTACGGGCACCTGCTCCCGCCCGAGGAGATGGCCGGGGCGGCGATGGGGCTGTGGATCGCCGACGACCTGCCCGGCCGCCTGGCCGTGGCGGCGCTGGGCGTCGGCTGGCTGGCGCTGTGCCTGCTCCTGCTGCCCGGCATGGCGCGGCTCCAGGCCTGGCCGGGACGGCGGCTGCTGGCGGCCGACGCGGACACCGACCTCGCGCTGCGCGTCGCCCAGCTCACCGCCACCCGCGCGGCGGCGCTCGACGCCCATGCCGCCGAGCTGCGGCGCATCGAGCGGTCGCTGCACGACGGCACCCAGAACCGGATCGTCGCCGTCACCGTCATGCTCGGCGTCGCGCGCCGCGCCCTGGACCGCGACCCGGCCATCGCCGGTGAGGTGATCGACCGCGCCCAGGACGCCGCCGAGCAGGCGCTCGCCGACCTGCGCGCCGTGGTGCGCGGCATCCTGCCGCCGGTGCTGGAGGACCGCAGCCTGGCCGACGCGCTGACCGGGCTGGCCGCCGCCTGCCCGGTGCCGTGCCGGGTCGACGCCGACCTCCCGGCCAGGTGCGCGGCGTCCGTCGAGGCCACCGCGTACTTCATCGTGGCCGAGGCGCTCACCAACATCGCCAGGCACAGCGGCGCCCGCCAGGCCACCGTCACCGTCCGGCGGACGGCGGACCTGCTGCTCCTGCGGATCACCGACGACGGCCGGGGCGGCGCCGACGACCGCCACGGCACCGGGCTCGGCGGCATCCGCCGCCGGGCCGAAGCACACGACGGAACCTTCACGCTGACCAGCCCTCCGGGCGGTCCGACCACCCTGGACGTGAGCCTGCCATGCGGATTGTGATCGCCGAGGACGACCCCCTGCTGCGCGAGGGCATGGCGCTGCTGCTGCGCGCCGAGTCGCTCGACGTGGTGGCCACCGCGGAGGACCCCGCCGGGTTCCTGGCCGCCGTGGACGAGCACGGGCCGGACGTCGCCATCGTCGACGTGCGCATGCCGCCCACCCACACCGACGAGGGCATCGCCGCCGCCGTCGAGGCCCGGCGCCGCCGCCCCGGCCTGGCCGTGCTCGTGCTGTCGGCGTACGTGGAGCAGGCCTTCGCCACCGACCTGCTGGCCCAGGGCAGCGCCGGGCTCGGCTACCTGCTCAAGGAGCGGGTCGGGCGGGTGCAGGAGTTCCTGGTCGCGCTGCGCCGGGTGGCGGAGGGCGGCACCGCCATCGACCCGGAGGTCGTCGCGCAGCTCCTGTCGCGCAGCCGGCCGGACAACCGGCTCGAACGGCTCAGCCCGCGCGAGCGCGACGTGCTGGCCCTGATGGCCGAGGGGCTGGGCAACGCCGCCATCGCCGAGAAGCTCGTCGTCACCGACGGAGCCGTGCACAAGCACATCCGCAGCATCTTCGCCAAGCTCGACCTGGCCCCCACCGACCGCACCGACCGGCGCGTCGCCGCCGTCCTGCACTACCTGGAGAACGGTGAGCGGTAGGGCCTGCCGTACCCGTCGGACTCCAGCGTGCGGGATCGACCACGCCCGGCCCCCGGCGGCAGGCTTGACGGTGTCACCACCACATGCCGTCAAGCAGGGAGCCCGTCCATGTTCCACCCCACCGTGCGCCGCCGGCTGGCCCTGGCGGCGGCCGCCGTCGTCGCGCTGACCGGTCTCGGCGCGGTCCCGGCGGGCGCGCAGTCCGCCGACCGCGTGCAGAAGAGCCTGGACGCGCTGACCGACGACGGGTTCCCCGGCGCGCTCGCGTCGGTGCGGGACCGCGACGGGCGCACCCGCGACTACACGGCCGGGGTGGGCGACCTGAAGACCGGCGCGGCGGTGCCCGTCGACGGGCAGGTGCGCATCGCCAGCAACACCAAGATGTTCACCGCCGTGGTCGTGCTGCAGCTCGTCGGCGAGGGCCGGATCGAGCTGGACGCGCCCATCGAGAAGTACGTGCCCAAGCTCGTCCGGGGCAGGGGCGTGGACGGGCGGAAGATCACGGTACGCGAGCTGCTCCAGCACACCAGCGGCCTGGCCGACTACGACGACCTGCTGATCAAGGACTACTTCGCGATCCAGCACACCCACTACGAGCCCCGTGACCTGCTCGACGCCGCGCTGACCGGCAAGACGGCCAAGGGCTGGAGCTACAGCAACACCAACTACGTGCTGGCCGGGCTCATCGTGCAGAAGGTCACCGGGCGGCCGATCGGCGAGGAGATCACCCGGCGCGTCATCAAGCCGCTCGGCCTGCGCAAGACGTACTGGCCAGGCGTCGGCGAGCAGCGCATCCGCGGGCCGCACCCCAAGGGCTACTTCGCCGCGAAGCCGGGCGACCCGTACGCCGACGTGAGCGTCATGGACCCGTCGATGGCCTGGGCCGCCGGGCAGCTCGTCGGCAGCCCGGGTGACCTCAACCGCTTCATGCTCGGGCTCATGGACGGCAGGCTGCTCAAGCCGGCGCAGCTCAAGGAGATGAAGAAGACGGTGGCCGCGCCCGACTTCGACACCGCCGGCGGGGCCCGTTACGGGCTCGGCCTCGCCACCTTCAAGCTGAGCTGCGGCGGCTTCGCCTGGTCGCACGGCGGCTCGGCGCCTGGATACGCGACGAGCAACGGCGTGACCGAGGACGGCAGGGCGGCCACGGTCGCCGTCACCGCGCTGCCCGCCTCGATGCCCGCGCTCAAGCGCCTCGAAGCCGCGCTCGACACCGCGCTCTGCTCGGCTCAGGCCGGGCGTACGCGGTAGAGGGCCGCGAACAGGGTGGCGAGCAGGGCGGCCGGCCGGAGACCGTAAAGCTCCAGCCGGGGCCGCCCGCTGACAGCACCGCCGCCCCGGCCGCCCCGGCGAGGCTGCTGCCGACGACCCGCACGAGGGCGTTGACGCAGCCCGCCGGGGCGGTCCTGGCGGGCGCGACGTGCTCGACGGTCATCGCGCCCAGCGCCGCCAAGGAAGCCCACGAGTTTCTATATGTGTATAGAAAGTAGCATGGCGGCATGCGTACCGGACGGCCGCCGAAGATCTCCAGGGCCGACATCGTGGCCGCCGCCCACCGGGTCATCGAGGAGGACGGCGTCGAGAGCCTGACCATGCGCCGCCTGGCCCGCGAGGTAGGCAGCACCGCGATGGCCCTCTACCACCACGTGCGCGACAAGGAGGAGCTGCTCCTGCTGCTGCTCGACGACTACGCGGCGAGCCGCCCCAGGCCCGCGGAGCTGCCGGAGGAGCCGCGCGAGCGCGTGGTGGCCGTGGCGACGGCGATGCGCGAGGCGCTGTCCGGCTGCCCGTGGATCGTGGACGTGCTGCGGGCGGACGACCTGCTGTCCGTGGGCGCGCTGTGGTATCCGGAGCAGATCATCGACGCCGCCGTGGAAGCCGGGCTGACGACGGAGTCGGCCGTGGACGCGTACCGGATCATCTGGCACTACACGGCGGGGGAGCTCGGCGGGCGGGCGGCGGCGCGCAGGCGGCGCGCCCAGGGCGGGAGCACCTACCGGGAGCGGGTGTTCGCCGAGCTGGACGCGGAGGAGTTCCCCCGGCTCGCGGAGGTGGGGCGGCGCTGGGAGGAGCTGACGGCGAAGGACACCTACGACCGGGGGCTGCGCGCGCTCGTCGGCGGGCTGCTGCCGTAGCTACGCGACGTCGCGCCGCAGCGGCGCGGCGACCGCGATGGCGATCGCGACCAGGGCGTAGCCGACCAGCACGGCGCCGCCCGCCGGCGCGGACAGCAGCGCGGTGGCGGAGCCGCCCGTCTGGTCGGCGACCGCGTCGGCCAGGTAGGTGAAGCCGGTCAGCGCGGAGGTGGCCCCGCCCGGCAGCCACGGATAGATCAGCTTGACGCCCGGGATGAGCATCAGCGTCGTCTCGATCATGTAGAAGTACGCGCCCACGACGGCCAGCGCGGCCACCTGGTTGCGCAGCAGGGCGCCCACGGCGACGCCGAGCAGCGTGTAGACGGCCATGGTCAGCGCGATGCGGCCCAGCAGGGCGAGCACCGTCGAGGCGGGCAGGCCGAGCGTGACGCCCTTGAGCGCGGCCGCGCCGAACAGCGCGCCGCCCGCGACCGCCGAGGCGGCCATGCCGTAGACCAGCCCCGCGCCGGTGTAGACGGCCAGCTTGGCGGCGAGCCAGGTCCACCGCCGGGGCGCGAACAGTGTCGAGGTGGTGATCGTGCGGTGCCGGTGCTCGGCGGCCACGGCCACGGTGCCGAGCAGCGCCGGGGCGAACACGGTGAAGCCGAGCAGGCCGAGCAGCACGCGGGTGCCCTGCTCGGTGTCGAGGCCGGGCATCGGCGGGTTGAAGTTCTCCGGGCCGACCAGTGCGAGCAGGCCGACCAGCCCGCCGCTGGCCAGCGCGGCCAGCAGCCCCCACAGCCAGAGCCTGGTGGCGGCCAGGCGGGTCCATTCGGCCGACAGCAGCGCGGTCATCGGGAGCCTCCGGTGAGGTGCAGGAACGCCTGTTCGAGGGTGGGGCGTTCGGATGTGATCTCGTGCAGCGCGACGCCCAGAGCGGTCGCCGCGGCGGCCACCTCGGCGGCGTCCAGGCCGTGGACGCGCAGCGCGCCGGGCGGTCCGGGCTCCACCAGGACCCCGTCGCCCGCCAGCCCGCGCGCCAGCCGCTCGGCCTCCGGGGAGCGCACCAGCACCGTGGCCGGGCCGTACAGCTCGCCGATGGGCCCGGTGCTGACCAGCCGCCCCTGGCGGATCACCACGGCGTGGTCGGCCAGGTGCTCGACCTCGCCGAGCACGTGGCTGGAGACCAGCACGGTGCGGCCCTCGGCGGCCAGCTCGCGCAGGAACCGGCGCAGCCAGGCGGTGCCCTCGGGGTCGAGGCCGTTGCCCGGCTCGTCGAGCAGCAGCACCCGGGGGTCGCCGAGCAGCGCGGTGGCCAGGTTGAGTCGCTGGCGCATGCCGGTCGACAGGGCGCGGGTGAGGCGGCCGGCGAACGCCGACACCCCGGTCAGTTCCGCGACCCGGTCGGCCCGCGCCGTGCCGTACCGGCCCATGCGGGCGTAGACCCGCAGGTGGTCGCGGGCGGTGTGCGCCGGGTGGAAGCCGGCGCCGTCGAGTGCGGCGCCGACGGTCGCGGACGGCGCGGGCAGGTCGGCGTAGCGCCTGCCGCCGAACAGGGCGGTGCCGGCGGTCGGCGTGACCAGGCCGAGCATCATCCGCATCGTGGTGGTCTTGCCGGCGCCGTTGGGCCCGAGGAAGGCGGTGACGGCGCCGGGCGGCACGTCGAAGCTCAGGTCGCTGACGGCGGTCACCGTCCCGTACGTCTTGGTCAGGCCGCGGACCTCGATGTTCACGCCGTCACCGCCGTCAGGCGCCGCAGCAGGTCGTCGGCGTCCGGCAGGCTGAGGATCAGCTCGTCGTGGCCGGCCACCCGGTCCGTGAGGGCGATGCGCAGCCCGGGGACGTCGTGGCGGGCCGCGACCAGGCGCTTGACGCCGTCGGACGACGTCCACGTGCCGATCTTGACGAAGCCGCTGACGAGCAGGCCGAAGTGCGTGCCCCGGGCGGCCGCGAGCGGCCGGTCGAGTCGGTGTGCCCCGGCGATGGCCGCCAGCGGGACGCTGACGACGGCGGTCCTGGTGAACAGCCGTGCCCAGGGGCTGAAGCGCACGACCAGCGTGTCCTCGTGAAGGTGGGCCTGGATCATGATCTGTCCTCCTCGCTCTATCTGTTCTATTAGTTGTATATCAGATAGAGTGTGGGTGTGCACCTGATCCTCGACCTCGACAGCGAGGTCCCGATCTACCAGCAGATCCGGGACCGGATCGTGGAGGCCATCGCCGGCCGGGAAGCCAAGGAGGGCGACCCGCTGCCCTCCACGCGCCAGCTCGCCGCCGACTTCGGCATCAACTTCCACACCGTGAACAAGGCGTACGACCTGCTGCGACAGCAGGGCGTGATCCGGATCAACCGCAAGAGCGGCGCCGTCGTGCGCCGCGACCCCGACAGCGGGCCGCCCGAGGCCCCCTTCACCGACGAATGGGAGGAACGCATGCGTGTGCTGCTGGCCGAGGCCACGGTCCACGGCCTCGACCGGGAGGACGTGCTGCGCCGGTGCGCGGCACTGCTCGACGGCTTCGGGGGCGCGCCATGATCGCGCTCGCCGGCCTCGTCCTGATCACCTGCCTGACCCTGGCGCTCCCGGCGCTCCCCAGGCCCATGCTGCCGTTCGGCGTGCGGGTGCCCGTGGAGCGGGCGGGTGATCCCGTCGTCGTCACCGAGCGCCGCCGCTACAACCGCGCGGTCGTGGCGGTGTCGCTGCTCGCCGTCCCGGTCCTGTTCCTGACGGGATGGGCGGAGGCGGTCTGCACGGCGGTGGCCGTCGTCCACCTGCTGCTGTTCGGGCTGGCCCACCACCGGATCCGGGCCGCCGCGCAGGCCGGGGCGTGGGCGGCCGGGCGGCGCGCGGGCCTGACCGTGGACACCACGTTCCGCACCGACCCGGTCCGCGTGCCCTGGCTGTGGGGCCTGCCCGCCGTGGCCGTCCTGCTGCTCACCGCCGCCGTCGGCCGGATCGGCGGGGCCGCGACCTTGGAGCCGGTGCTCCACCAGCTCGCGGTCACGCTCCTCGTGCCGCTGGTGACGATCGTCGTGCTGCGGGCCCGGCCCGACCTCGACGCCGCCAGGCCCCGGGGCTCGGCCCGCCGCTACCGCGTCTACCTGCGCGGCGTCGCCACCATGACGCTGCTGTCGGCCGCCTGTCTCAACCTGACGCTGTTCGCCGGGGCGCTGCGCCTGTGGGGGTTCGTCCCCGGCACGCCCGTCTGGCAGGTGGCCACGTACCTGCCGCTCGCCGCGCTGCTGGCCGGGTGGGTGATCTGGGAGACGCGGGTCGGCCAGGCCGGGCACCGCCTGCCCGCGCTGCCCGGCGAGGAGCAGGAGGACTCCGGGCTCGGGCAGCGCGACGACAACCGCCACTGGCACCTGGCCGGCACCGTCTACGCCAACCGCCGCGACCCCGCCCTGCTCGTGCACGCCCGCGTCAGCTCGTCCTCCTGGACGCTCAACCTGGGGCACCCGGTGGCCTGGGTGCTGCTCGGCGTGCTGGCCGCCGTCCTCGTCGTGGGCGGCGTGCTCGCGCTGTCGGGCGTCATCGACCTGCCCGAGAAGCGCGGCTTCCTGTAGTGCTCAGGGCACCAGGACCAGCCTGCCGCGCAGGCCGCCGCGGTCCAGACGGGCGTGCGCGTCCCGGACCTGCGCCAGCGGGTACGTCGCGGCCACCCGCAGCCGCAGGCGGCCCTCGTCGGCCAGCCTGACGAGCTCCGCCAGACGCGCGCCGTCGGGGCGCACCTCGATCGCGCCGGTCCGGATCCCGCGCACCCCGCCGGGCTGCGCCCCGGGAATCACGCCGGCGTACGCGCCCCCGTCCCGGACGAAGGCCAGCGCTGGCGCCCCGATCACCGCGGCGTCCACCACCCCGTCGAACGACGCGGCCGGGTCGTCCGTCGCGGAGCGGGGCAGGAAGTCGTCGGCGCCGAACGAGCGCACCAGGTCTTCGTCGGCAGGGGAGGCCATCGCGGTGACCCGGTGCCCGGCGATCCGGGCCAGCGCCACGGCGTAACCGCCCAGGCCGCCGGCCGCGCCGGTGACGAGCACGGAGGCCCCACGTTCGAGCGCCAGCAGGTCCACGGCCTGGGCCGCGGCCAGCCCGTTGAGCGGCAGCGTCGCGGCGTGCGCGCTGTCGGCCGACCGGGGCGCGGCGGCCACCGCGCCCGCGTCCAGCACCACGTACTCGGCGTGCGAGCCGAGCGGCTTGACCGGCCCGTAGACGAGACCCACGACCGCGTCGCCGACGGCGGGCCCGGTGACTCCCGTGCCCACGGCGTCGACCGTCCCGGCCAGGTCCCAGCCGAGCCCGACCGGCCCCGCGTCGCCGAAGGCGCCGGCGCGCACCCCGGCGTCGACCGGGTTCAGCGCGGCGGCGGCGACCTTGACGCGGACCTGGCCGGGGCCGGGCTCGGGCACCGGCACCTCGACGATCTCCACGGCTTCCGGCCCGCCGAAGGACTTCACGATTGCCGCACGCATGTGTTGCTCCCCTGTTCGCAGTGACGGTCTGTCCGCCTGCTGCGAACGTAGGGGGTGTTACTCTCTTTCGGTAAGTACGCACCCGCAAGTGCGTACGGGACCCGGAGGTGCGCCATGGCAACCCGGACGGCCGCCGAACGCCGCGCCGACGAGCGTGTCGCGTACGACGCCTACCTCAAGGACTGCCCGACCAGCCAGCTGCTCGACCGCATCAGCGACAAGTGGGTGAGCCTGATCCTCAGCGCGCTGCGCGAGCAGGGCGCGATGCGCTACAGCGACCTGGGCCGCAAGATCCCCGGCGTGAGCCAGAAGATGCTCACCCAGACGCTGCGCTCCCTGGAGCGTGACGGCCTGGTCGCGCGCACGGTGACCCCGGCGGTCCCGGTGCGCGTGGACTACCGGCTCACCGAGCTCGGGGCCAGCCTGAGCGGCTTGATCGTCGCGGTGAAAGAATGGGCCGAAACCCATATCGACCAGGTCAGAGCGGCTCGCGAACAGTACGACGCGGAGGAGTAGGCCATGCGCGCTGTGGTGATGGACCGGCTGGGCGGGCCGGAGGTGCTGCGCGTCCGCGAGGTCCCCGACCCGGTGCCGGGGCCCGGCCAGGTGCTGGTGGCCGTCGCGTACGCGAGCATCACGTTCGTCGAGACGCAGGTGCGGGCGGGCACCGGGCCCGCGGCCGGGTCGGCGCCCGAGCTGCCGCGCGTCCCCGGCAACGGCGTGGGCGGGCGGGTGCTGTCCGTCGGCCCGCAGGCCGACCCCGCGCTGGCCGGCACGACCGTGGTGACCACGACGGGCGGCACCGGCGGCTACGCGGAGCTCGCCGTGGCACGCGCCGACGACCTCACCCAGGTCCCGGCGGGCGTGTCGCTGCGTGACGCGGTGGCGCTGCTGGCCGACGGCAGGACGGCGGTGCTCGTCCACCGGCAGGCCGAGGTGCGGTCGGGCGAGTGGGTGCTGGTCGAGGCGGCCGGCGGCGGCGTCGGCAGCCTGCTGGTCCAGCTCGCGGCGGCCGCCGGGGCCAAGGTGATCGGCGCGGCCCGGGGGCCGGGCAAGGCCGGACTGGTGACCTCGCTGGGCGCGCACGCCTACGTGGACTACTCCGAGCCGGGCTGGGAGCGCGCCGTCGCGGAGCGGTCCGGCGGCGGCGTCGACGTGGTCTTCGACGGGGTCGGCGGCGAGATCGGCACGCGGGGCATGCAGGCCGTGCGGCCCGGCGGCCGGGCCTGCCTGTACGGCATGGCGTCAGGCTCCTGGACCGAGCCGGCCGCCCACGTGACCGTCGTCCCGCGCGGCGTGCCCACCCCGGCCGAGATCCGCGCCCTCGCCGAGGAGGCGCTGGCCCACGCCGCGGCCGGGCGGCTGCGCCCGGTCATCGGCCAGACCTACCCGCTGGACGGGGCCGCCGAGGCGCACCGGGCGATCGAGGCCCGCGCCACGACCGGCAAGACCCTGCTGACCGTGGCTTAGAGCCGTTAAGGAAACATAGATGCCATAGACTGGGGCGGCTCCCCTGAGGAAGGTGACGATGTCCACACCCACCACCAGCCGGCGGGAGAGGCTGCGCCAGGCCACCCTCGACGAGATCCACGAGGCCGCGCGCAAACTGCTGGTCGAGCAGGGCACGGCCGCGGTGACCATCAATGCGGTGGCCCGCGAGATCGGCATGAGCGGCCCCGCCCTCTACCACTACTACGCCAGCCACGACGAGCTGGTCGGCGCGGTGACCGCGGGCTTCTTCCGCGAGCTGGCCGCCGCGATGGAGCAGGCCCGCGACGCCCACGCGGGCGAGCCGGTCGCCGTCCGCCTGATCGCCGCCTGCCGCGCCATGCGCGCCTGGGCGGTCGGCCACCCCGCCGAGTTCGGCTGGATCTTCGCCAGCCCGATCGCCCCGCCCAACCTGCGCCGCGACTCCGTCCGCCACCAGGCCGCGACCCGCTTCGAGCAGGTCCTGCTCGACCTGACCGTCGAGCTGTGGCGGACGCGCCCGTTCCCGGTGCCCGCCGACCTGCCCGGCTCGCTGCGCGACCAGCTCACCGCCTTCTCCGAAGGCATCGGCGGCGCGCTCCCGCCGGAGGCCGTCCACGTCTTCCTGTCGTGCTGGATCAGGCTGTACGGGCTGCTGTGCATGGAAGTCCTGCACCAGCTCGACTTCGCCTACACCGACCTGGAGCCCGTCTTCGAGGAGTGCCTGCGCGACCTGGCGGGCATGCTCGCCCTCGACCACCCGGGCGGCTGAAGATTTTCCCGGCCCACCTGTCCGGAAGCGGCGCCCCCGTTCGTCACCCTGGTGAACGCACGACCGAAGGAGCGCACGATGAAGTACATGATGTTCGTCTGCAGTGACGCCGAGCCCGACACCGACCGGTCCGACTGGCCCGACGTCGACGTCTGGGTGGCGGAGAACGACGCCCGCGGCAGGCGCGTACGGGGTGCGGTGCTGGCCCCGGAGAGCGCGGCGACCACCGTCCGGGTCCGCGCCGGCGAGCTCATCCTCAGCGACGGCCCGTTCGCCGAGACCAAAGAGGTGATCGTGGGCTTCGACCTGCTCGAATGCGCCGACCTGGACGAGGCGATCGAGGTCGCCCGCACGCACCCGATGGCCCGCGCCGGACGGCTGGAGCTGCGGCCGTTCGCCGAATTCGAGCAGTGACGGGCCGCCTGGGCCGCCTGGATCGCCTTGAGGAGGTGGCCGCCGACGCCTACGGGCGCATCGTCGCCACGCTGATCCGCGTCACCGGCGACTGGACCCTGGCCGAGGACTGCGCCCAGGAAGCGCTGGCCCAGGCCGTGCAGCGGTGGCCACAGGAGGGCACACCCGACAATCCCGGCGGCTGGCTCATGACGGTGGCGCGCAACCGCGCGATCGACGCGCTGCGCCGCGCCACCGTCGAACGCCGCAAGCTGGCGGAGCTGGCCGCGCTCGCACCGGACGAGACCGGCCCGGGCGACGGCGGGAAGGAGGAGGTCGTGGACGACCGGCTGAGGCTCGTCTTCACGTGCTGCCATCCGGCCCTGGCCCTGGAGTCGCGCGTGGCGCTGACGCTGCGGACCGTCTGCGCGGTGCCGACCGCGGACCTCGCCCGGGCCTTCCTGGTCACAGAATCGGCGATGACCCGCCGCCTGACCAGGGCCAAGACGAAGATCGCCGACGCGGGGATCCCGTACCGGGTGCCGAGCGGCCCGGCGCTGGACGAGCGGCTGCCCGGCGTCCTGGCCGTGCTCTACCTGCTGTTCACGCAGGGCTACAACGCCGACGGCGACCCCGCGTTCGCCGACGAGGCGATCCGGCTCGCCCGGCTGCTGCGCCGGCTCATGCCGGGGCGGCGCGAGGTGCCGGCGCTGCTGGCGCTCTTCCTCCTGCAACACTCCCGCCGCGCCGCCCGCCGCGACGCTGATGGCCGCCTCGTCCCCCTGGAACGGCAGGACCGGACCCGCTGGGACCGGGCCGCGATCGCCGAGGGGCTGGCCGCGCTGGCCGACGCCGACCAGGACGGCCCGTACGGGTTGCAGGCGCGCGTCGCCGCCTGCCACGCCACCGCGCCGACGGCCTCCGCCACGGAGTGGGCGGAGATCGCCCGCTGCTACGACGCGCTGTCCCGGCTGCGCTCCACGCCCGTGGTCGAGCTCAACCGCGCCGTCGCGCACGGCTACGCGCACGGACCGCAGGCCGGGCTCGCGCTGCTGGCCCTGGCCCGGGAGGGCGGCGCGCTCGACGACCACCCGCTCGCGCTCGCCGCGGAGGCCGACCTCACCGCCCGGAACGGCGACCACGCCCGCGCCGCCGACCTGTTCCGCCGGGCGGCGGCCGTCGCCCACAGCGACCCGGAACGCCGCGCCCTCCTCGACCGCGCCGCCGAACACTCCCCCTGACCGGCGGGGTCATTCCCGGGGGCGGAGTCGGTGGGGCCGCGCGCTCCTCAACCGCGCCGCAGGGCACTCCTCCTGACCGGCGGGGTCACTCCGGAAGGCGGTGGTCAGAGGCCGTCGAAGGGGTGGTGGAGGGGGAGTTTGCGCAGGGCGCGGGAGATCTGGAGCGCCGCGGGCCGGAGCGCGTCGAGCAGACCGTCGGGCTCGCGCGACCGCACCTCCACGAGCACCGAGACGGCGGCCACGACGACGCTTTCCGTGCCGTACTCGAAAACGGGGAACGCGTAGGAGTCGACGCCCAATTGGCGTTCCTGGTGACAGGTGGCGTAACCGCGTTCGCGAATACCGGCCAAATCCTCTCGCAAACGCTGCGGAGAGGTGATCGTGTGACAGGTGTAAGCGGTCAAGTTCCGGCTGAGAATTCTTTTCCGCACGTCCGCCGGTGAATAGGCGAGAATGGCTTTCCCGACGCCGGTGGCGTGCAGCGGGAGGCGTCCGCCCACGCGGCCGACCGGTTTGACGGGAAGGCTCTTGGAAAGCCTTTCCACCAGCAGCGCCTCGTCACCGGCGGGCATCGCGAGCAGCACGTGTCCTCGGGTGATGTGATAAAGGTTCTGCAGGAACGGCATGGCGACCTCGCGCATGATGGAGGCGCGCGGGCAACGGGTGCCGATCTCCCACATGAGTTTGCTCAGCGAATATCGCCCCGACGGCGACTGGACGAGCGCGCCGTGGGCCACGAGGTCCTGCAGCCAGCGGTGGGCGGTGCTCGACGTCATGTTCGTGCGGTCGCAGACTTCTCTCAGCGTCAGTTCGAGCTGGTCGCCGGTGAAGGCCCGGAAGATTGACATGGCCTTGCCCGCGGCCGACGTCCGGGGGCCCTTGCCGTTCCCCGTCATTGAGTCTCCACTCAGTCCCGATTCGCGTCCTGATCCGCATCGTCCCAGGTGGGCCAGTGCGTTTCCCGCTGGGCGGGATCGTACTTCATGTGCGGCTCGCGTATCACGCATAGTGTTCCACACGTATACGTGAAGTTGCTTTTCACCCGATCGGGCCATATGCCCTATTTGGGAATTATCTGGCGGGAGGTTCCGGATGGGGGAATGGGCGGATCCGCCTGCCAAGCCGATCCGTTACGGGTTCTTACTCCGGTTGTGGGACGCCTATCAGGGATTCCGGGACGGGCGCCGCCGTATTCCGGCTATCGGTGAAGCCGAAAAGGCCGTCGTGGTCACGCCGAAAATCGAATACCTGCGTCATCTCGCCCGCGACCAGATCGACCACGAGCGCGGTGCCTGGCTCGCCCGCTCCGGCGCCCTGCGCGCGAGGCTGGCCGAGGCCCGCGAACGGCGGCAGGCGGCCGAGCACACGGCCCGCGTCGCCCGGCTGGCCTGGGTGGAGGCCCGCACCTGGGTCCCGGACCCGGACGAGCGGCGGCTCGCGGAGACCATCAGGGACGGGCGGCCCGGCTCCCTGGTACGGGCGCGGCGGCAGGCCGACCACGCCAGGCGGTGCGCCGCCGCCGAGACCGTCTGGGCGGCGGCCGAGAGCCGGCTCGCCGCGGCGGTCCGCGAGGTGGAGGCGGTCACGCAGGAGCTCGCCCGTGCGGAGGCGGGCAACCGGGCGCGGGTCCGGCGCATCCACGAGTTCACCAGCCGGCGCGTGGCGGCGTACCTGCAACAGCTCGTCCGCACGCACCCGCGCGGCCCCGAGCTGAACGCGCGCCTGGACCTGCTCGCCCCCGAACTGCCCGCCTGGGCCGAGGAGGACCGTCCCGAGCCGCAGGCGCACGACCACCCGCAGACGGACGCGCACGAGCGCCGCCCGTGGGTGAACGGACATGTACGTACACGAGGAGGAGAGGTCCCGGATGGCACGATGGCGCCCTAGGCGCGCGGGCGCGCCCGAACCCGGCCCGTTCGTCCCCCCGGACGTCGACGAGGAGGCCGCGCGCGCCGAGATCACGTCCCTGGTGGAGGGGCTGGCCCCCGGCGGGGTGGACGAGGCCACAGGGCATTCGCTCGACAACCTGGTCAACGCCATGTCGGCGCGCTGGGAGCAGGAGGTCCAGGCCGAGTACGCGGCCTACTGCGCGGAGGCGACCACCCGGCTGGGCGTGGCCGACGCGGCGGTGGCCGGGAGCCGCCCCGCCGAGGAGGACGCCCGCGAGCGGCTGGCGGACGCCCGCGCGGCCCTGGACGCGGCCCGGTCGCGGCTGTCCCCCGGCGGGGAGGCCGGCTGGGGCGCCCGGGGCCACGCGGACCCGGCGCTGATGGCGGGCCGGCCGCTGGGGCCGCTGCTGCTGCACGCGGCGGCGCTCGCGGCGGCGGTGGCGGCCGACTGGGCGGCGTTCCTGGAGGTGGTGAAGCTGCTCATGCGCGGTGAGGGCGACGTCGTCACCTCGGCGGTCGTGGTCGGATTCACCGCGATCGTGATCTATCTGGCGCATGCCGCCGGGTGCATGTTCCGCGACATCCGGGCCGGTTCGGCGGGGGTCAGCCTGCCGCTGGCCGTGCTCTGCGTCCTGGGGTGGGCCGCGTTCGGGGCCGCCGCCTTCCTGGCCCGCCTCACGATCACCGCGCGACGCCCGGCGTTCGGCGCCGAGGCCCCGCCGGACGACGGCGGCGCGCTGATGCCCGCGCTGTTCTTCCTCGCGTTCTTCGTCGGCACCGGCATCGTCGCGGCCGTCGGCGCGTATCTCACGCACAACCCGCTCCGGTCGGCGTACGGCAGGGCGGCGCGCGTACACCGGCAGGCGCTCGGGGCGGCCGCGGCGGCGGCCCGCGAGCTCGCGCTGGCCGAGGCGGCCCGTTCCGCGCACGCCAACCAGCTCATGGCCGCGCGGCAGCGGCTGCTGCACGCGCTCCAGGTCCGGCTGGCCCTCGCCGAACGGCTCAAGCAGCTGGCCAGGGTGCTGATCGCACAGCACGCCCAGGACCCGGCCGTCACCGACGCCATCCTCGAACCCGACCTGCGGCCCTACGCCTGGCAGTAGAGCCCGTTCACGGAAGACACCGATGCCTGCATCCATCACCCGTATCGCCGCCGCCCTGCTCGCCGGCCTCACGCTCACCGCCTGCTCGGGCAGCTCGGGCAGCCCGGGAAGCGAGGGCAGCTCGGGGAACGCGGCGGCCTCGCTCGGCTGCGAGCTGCCCGGCGGCGGCCCGCTCGCGCTCGCCGTGGGCGCGCACGCGAACGCCCCGGAGCCCGCGATCAGGTCCGAGGTCGTCGACCTGATGCGGCGCACCGCCAAGGCGGGCCACGACATCTCCGTGATCCGCCTCGACGGCACCCCGGAGGTGGTCTTCGACACCGAGTTCGCCAGCGACGCGGGCAACGACGTCGCCCTGGAGGACGACGTCAACGCCTACCTCACCGAGGTCGAGCGGACTCTCGGCGCCGGCGCCCGGGCCAAGGCCCCCGAGGTGGACGTGCTCACCGCGCTCTCGCTCGCGGCGGACGCCACCGGGCCCGGCGGCAGCGTCGTGCTCGTCGACCCGGGGCTGCAGACCGTGGCGCCTCTCGACTTCCGCGAGGTGATCGACGCCGAGCCGGCCCAGGTGGTCGCGTACCTGCGGGACAAGAAGCTCCTGCCGGACCTGACGGGGCGTACGGTGCTGCTGTCCGGGCTCGGCTACACCGCGACGCCGCAGCCCGAGCCGCACCCTGGGCTGCGCCGCAACATCGTGGCCATCTGGCGCGAGATCGCGCGGGCCGGCGGGGCCGCCTGCGTCGCCGTGGACGCCAGGCCGAACCACCACAAGGCCGCCACGGACACCCCCGCCGTCACCGTCGTCGTGCCGCCCGCCGTGCCCACCACGTTCACCGCCTGCGGTGAGGCGGAGCTGAGCGAGGGCAACCATGTCGGCTTCGAGCAGGGGACGGCGACCTTCCGGGAGCCCGCCGAGGCCAGGAAGACGCTCGCCAACCTGGCCGCCACCATCGGCAAGGACCGGCTGAAGGTCCGGCTCACCGGCAGCACCTCGGCCGAGGGCGGCAAGGCCGACAACCTTCGCCTCTCGCGCGAGCGTGCGGAAGCGGTCAAGCGCGAGCTCGTCGCGCTCGGCGTCCCCGACGCGGACATCGCCACCGAGGGCCGGGGCGAGCAGTTGCGGGGCCGCGCCGACGACCTCGCCCCCGACGGCACGCTGCTGCCCGGCCCGGCCGCCCGCAACCGCAAGGTCGTCGTCCGCCTCGCCTGCCCGGCCACATGACGCCGATCCGATACGGCCCGCTCGCCCGCGCGACCGACTGGTACCACGGCTGGCGCGACGGCCGGGCCGAGATCCCCTCACCCGTGGCGGGCGGCGAGCCGGACCGCCCGGTCACCACCCCGCACCGCGACGCCCTGATCCGGCGGGCGCAGGACGCCTTCGAGCACGAACGGCTCCGCTACGAGGCCGTGCGCGCCGGGATCCTGGCCCGCCGGGCCGTGGCCGCGTCGCTGAAGCCGCAGGCCGAGGAGCAGGCGGCACGGGCCGAGGAGCGGCTGGCCGCCGTCTCCGCGCCCCTGCCCGACGAGGAGCGGACCCGCCGCCGCCTCGGCGAGGACGGCCGCGACGAGCGCGTCGTCGTCATCCGGCGGCTGCGCGAGCAGGGCAGGCGGGTCCGCGCCGCGCGGGCGGCCGCCCGCGACGCCCAGGCGGAGCTCGCCACGCTCGACGGCCGGATCGCCGCCGCCTCCCAGGATGCCGACGGGCTCCTGCGCGCGGCCTCGGCCCGCGTCCGGCGCGTCCACGAGCACACGCAGCGCAGGCTCGCCGGTTACCGGCGGCGGCTGGCGCGCACCCACCCGTACGGGGCGTGGGTCAACGACGTGCTCAGCTCGCCCGCGCCGGAGATCCCCGGCTGGGCGGTCCTCGGCCCGCCGCCCCCTCGCCGGGCGCCGCGCCGGACCTCGGGCCCCCAGCCTGAGGAGGAGCCGCCCGCCGAGGAGCCGCCGCCGTCGATCCCGCTCGGCGACGTCACGGTGTTCGGCTCCGACCCGGCCGCCGACGTGGTCCTCGACGCGGTCTCGGCCGCCCCGCGCCACTTCACGCTGCGCCGCGAGGGGGCGCTGTTCCGGCTGACGGACCACGGGTACGGGCACGGGCCGTTCATCGCCGGGCAGCCGGTCAGGTCGGCGACGCTCGGGCCCGGCGACTGCTTCGACTTCGCCGACCACCGCTACCGCATCAGCGCCGACGGGACCGGCCTGTCGGACCGGCCGCTGGGCGGCTGCGCGCTCGTCGTCTCCGGCGTGTACGCCAAGAGCGGGGCCAAGTCACGCCTGACGAACATGTCGTTCGTGCAGCGGGACGACACCCTGCTCGCCATTCTCGGCCCGTCCGGGGCGGGCAAGAGCTCGCTGTTCGCGGCGCTGCTCGGCGAGCTGGAGACCGAACGGGGCGAGCTGTTCTTCCTCGGCCTCGACCTCAGGACCCATGCCCGGCAGATCCGCGACCAGCTCGGCTTCGTGCCGCAGGAGATCGAGCTCTACCAGACGCTCACCGTACGGCGGCTGCTGGCATACTCCACCTGGCTGCGCAGCCCGTGGCGGCGGCCGGAGCGCGAGCGGCGCGTCACCGAGGTGTGCGCCAGGCTCGGGCTCGGCGAGCAGATCGACCAGCTCGTCTCCACGCTCTCCGGCGGGCAGCGGCGGCGCGTCTCCATCGCGCTGGAGCTGCTCACCCGGCCGAGGCTGCTCATGCTCGACGAGCCCACCTCCGGGCTCGACCTGGGGATGGACCGCGAGCTGATGACGCTGCTGCGGGACTACGCCGAGGACGGCAACACGGTCATCGTGATCACCCACGCGACCGAGCACCTGGACCGGGCCGGTCAGGTCCTCGTCGTCGTCCGCGACGGGCGGCCGGTCTACTCGGGGCCGCCTGAGCAGGTCAGGCCCGCTCTCGGAGCGGCCGGTTACGCCGACCTGATGAGGTCGCTCGCCGACGACCCGCTGCCCGCCGCCCAGCGCTACGCCACCGGCACGGCGGCCGCCGAGGCGGAAGCGGAGGCGACCCGGGCCGCCCGCCGCGAGCCCGCCGGGCGTCCGGGCGGGGTGCGGCCGCGGCGGCGGGCGGTGCGGACGTTCGCGCGGCAGCTCGTGGTGCTCGTGCTGCGGCAGGTCGCGTTGCTGGTCGCACGCGGCGCGTCGCGCAACCGGGGGGACGACGACCGGAAGGCGGCCGAGTGGGCGCGCCGGGCGGCGGTGGCGCTGATGCCGCTGCTGATCGCCGCCGGGTCGGCGGCCCTGGCCGGGCTCGTGGCGGGGGAGTCGGGGCTCGGCGGCGTGGCTGCGCCGACGGCGCTGAGCCTGCTGACCACGCTCTGCGTGCTCAGCGGCCAGGCGCTCACCTACAGCGAGATCGTCGCGGACTACCCGATCATCCGCAGGGAGCGCCGCACCGGGACGCCGGCCCTGGCCGTGATGCTGTCGCGCTGGCTCGTCCACGCGGTGGTCGCCGTGGCGCAGGCGGTGCTGATCACCGTGGTGTTCCTCCAGGTGAGAACCGGGCCCGCGCACTCGCTGGTGTTCGGCCCGGCGGTGGAGCTGGCCGTGAACCTGGCGGCGCTGACCGTGGCGTCGATGTCGCTGGGCCTGCTCATCTCGGTGGCGGCCCGGCGGCTGGAGCAGGCCGTCGCCCTGGTGACCGCCACCTCGATCGCGCAAATCGCGCTGAACGGCGTCACAGCCGACCTGTCCGGCAATACGCTGCTCACCACCGTGGCCGCGCTCCTGCCCGACCGCTGGGGGCTGGCGGCCGCGGCGTCCTCGCTCGGCCTGCGCGAGCTGGGCGCGCCCGGCACCCCGGCCGACGCGCTGTGGCGGCACGACCTCGACCAGTGGCTGTTCGACCTGGCCGCGCTCGGGGTCGTGACGTTCGCCTGTTTCGCCGGGGCCACGTTCTGGCTGTCCCGGCGCCTCACCAAGAGTCACTGACGGGAGACAAGCATCCATGTTGTGGACGGGCATCTGGCTGATCGTCTGCGTGGCGGCCGGAGCGCTGATCCTCGCCATCCGCCGCGCGGTCAAGCGGCGCGCCGCCTCCGGCGGGGGCGGCGGCCAGGAGTCGCCGTTCTGGACCTGGACGGAGCGGTGCGGCTGGCTCGCCGGAATCGTGTCGATGTTCGCCGCGCTGTGGCCGCTGGTGGCCTCCGCCCTGGCCACCACGGCGTCCGGCACGCCCGCGCCGTCGGCGGCGGCCACGCAGCCGGCGGTGGTCGCGGCCAGCGACGGCTACGTGCTGCGGCCGTGCTCGTGGACGATGGTGTGCAACGACGGCGACAAGGTGGACCTCGACACGGGCAAGCCCGGCCACGGCGGCTCCGACATCCTGGTGGGTCCCGCCAGGGAGGGCGGCCCGGCCGAGGTCATCCTGGAGGACGACCACGTCCACGGCTCCGACTCGACGGCCCGCTACGTGATCGCCCCGGCGACCGCCGCCTCCGCCGCCGACTGCGCGAACCTGCTCGCGCACCAGAAGTACCGGCGGCCGGAGCTCGGCCTGGAGGATCTGGGGCAGGGCGCCAAGGTCTGCGCCGAGACGACGGAGAAGCACGTGGCGCTGGTGACCGTCATGCGGGTCTCGTACGAGCCGGTCGAGCTGGAGATCGCGTTCACCACGTGGAAGCCCTGACGCCGGGGGCGTACGGATCGCGTCAATAAACCCGCGCTGGGCGTACAGAAGTCGTCAAGATCGGCCGAATCGCTCTATTTCGGGATTTTGCTGGGTCGTGAACCGCTCTTCCCGAGCGGTTGACACAGCAACCGGAGTTGAGGAGCAGGGATGGCCGACGTCGTCTTCGTCGCCCTGACGATCGCGATCTTCGTGGTCTTCGGGCTTGTGGTGCGGGCGGTGGAGCGCCTGTGAGCGCGATCAACGCCATCGGTCTCGGGGTCGTCGTGGTCCTGGTCGCCTTCATGGTCATGGCCCTGCTGTTCCCGGAGCGGTTCTGATGAGCGCGACAGCCGCGGGGGCGCTCTTCGTCGTCTCCCTCGTCGTCGCGCTGGCCCTGGTGCACCGGCCGCTCGGCGACTACATGCACCGCGTCTACACCGGCGTCAGGCACAACGCCGCCGAGCGGGTCCTCTACCGGCTGCTCGGGGTGCGCGCCGACGCCGAGCAGGGCTGGGCGGTCTACGCGCGCAGCCTGCTCGCGTTCTCGCTGGTCTCCCTGCTCGTCGTGTACGGGTTGCAGCGCCTCCAGGACAGACTGCCGCTGAGCCTGGGCATGGAGCCCGTCACCGACCACATCGCCTGGAACACCGCGGTCAGCTTCGTCACGAACACGAACTGGCAGGCGTACTCGGGCGAGTCCACGATGGGCCACCTGGTCCAGATGGCGGCCCTGGCGGTGCAGAACTTCGTGTCGGCGTCCGTCGGCATGGCGGTGGCGGTCGCGCTGGTGCGCGGGTTCGCCCGCCGCAAGGCCGAGACAATCGGCAACTTCTGGGTCGACCTGGTGCGCGGCTGCGTGCGCATCCTGCTGCCGATCGCGTTCGCCGGCGCGCTGGTGCTGGTCGCGGGCGGCCTGGTGCAGAACTTCGCCGCCCCGCACGAGGTGACGACGCTGACCGGCGGCGTACAGCACATCACCGGCGGCCCGGTCGCCTCCCAGGAGGTCATCAAGGAGCTGGGCACGAACGGCGGCGGCTTCTACAACGCCAACTCCTCCCACCCGTTCGAGAACGCGACGAGCTGGACGAACTGGTTCGAGATCTTCCTGATCCTGCTCATCCCGTTCGCGCTGCCGCGCACGTTCGGCAGGATGGTGGGCCAGCTCCGGCAGGGCCGGGCGATCCTCGCGGTGATGGGCGTGCTCGCGCTGGCCGGCGTCGTGCTCACCAACGTGTTCGAGCTGAGCGGCGACGCGACGGTCCCGCAGGCGGCCGGGGCGGCGCTGGAGGGCAAGGAGCTGCGCTTCGGCGTCTCCGGCTCGGCGACCTTCGCCGCGGCGACGACCCTCACGAGCACCGGCGCGGTCAACTCCTTCCACGACTCCTACACGCCGCTGGGCGGGATGATGCCGCTGGTCAACATGATGCTCGGCGAGGTCGCCCCGGGCGGCGTCGGCGCGGGCCTGTACGGGATGCTCGTGCTGGCGGTGATCACCGTGTTCGTGGCCGGGCTGATGGTCGGCCGCACGCCCGAGTATCTCGGCAAGAAGATCGGCGCCCGTGAGATCAAGCTCGCCTCGCTGTACTTCCTGGTCACCCCGATGCTGGTGCTGACCGGCACCGCGCTGGCGATGGGCTCGGCCGAACAGCGCGCGGGCATGCTCAACAGCGGCCCGCACGGCCTCACCGAGGTCCTGTACGCCTTCACCAGCGCCTCCAACAACAACGGCTCGGCCTTCGCCGGCCTCACGGTCAGCACGCCCTGGTACGACGTGGCGCTCGGCCTGTGCATGATCCTCGGCCGGTTCCTGCCGATCATCCTGGTGCTGGCGCTGGCCGGCTCGCTGGCCCGGCAGTCGTCCGTCCCCGAGGGCGCGGGCACGCTGCCGACGCACCGGCCGCAGTTCGTCGGCCTGGTCGTCGGCGTGACCGTCGTCCTGGTCGCCCTCACCTTCCTCCCGGCGCTCGCGCTCGGCCCGCTCGCAGAAGGACTGTCCTGACATGTCACCACTCGCGTCATTGCCTGACGCGCTGAAGAAACTCAACCCCGCCACGCTGTGGCGCAACCCGGTGATGCTCATCGTGGAGATCGGCGCGGCGTTCACCACCGTGCTGGCCGTGCTCGACCCGTCGGTGTTCGCCTGGGCGATCGTGGCGTGGCTGTGGCTGACCGTGATCTTCGCGAACCTGGCCGAGGCCGTCGCCGAGGGACGCGGCAAGGCCCAGGCCGCCACGCTGCGCAAAGCCAGGACCGACACCCGGGCGCGCCGCCTGACGAGCCGCGAGTCCGGCGAGTGGACCGAGGTCGGCGCCCCCGAGCTGCGCCAGGGCGACCTCGTCGTGGTCGAGGCCGGGGAGATCATCCCCGGTGACGGCGACGTGGTCGAGGGCGTCGCCTCGGTGGACGAGTCGGCCATCACCGGCGAGTCCGCGCCCGTCATCCGCGAGTCCGGCGGCGACCGGTCGGCGGTGACCGGCGGCACGAAGGTGCTGTCCGACCGGATCGTCGTCCGGATCACCCAGAAGCCCGGCGAGAGCTTCATCGACCGGATGATCGGCCTGGTCGAGGGCGCGAACCGGCAGAAGACCCCCAACGAGATCGCGCTCAACATCCTGCTCGCCGCGCTGACGATCATCTTCCTGGTCGCCACCGTGACCATGCAGCCGCTCGCCGTGTACGCCAAGCTCGTCAACCCGGGCGTGCCCGACTCGCTCGCGCTGGACGCCGACGGCGTCACCGGGATCGTGCTGGTCTCGCTGCTCGTCTGCCTGATCCCGACCACGATCGGCGCGCTGCTGTCGGCCATCGGCATCGCCGGGATGGACCGCCTGGTGCAGCGCAACGTGCTGGCCATGTCCGGCCGGGCGGTCGAGGCGGCGGGCGACGTGTCCACGCTGCTGCTGGACAAGACCGGCACGATCACGCTGGGCAACCGGCAGGCCGGCGAGTTCGTCCCCGTCTCCGGGGTCACCGAGCAGCAGCTCGCGGAGGCGGCCCAGCTCTCCAGCCTGGCCGACGAGACCCCCGAGGGCCGTTCCGTCGTGGTGCACGCCAAGGAGGTGTACGGGCTGCGCGAACGCGAGGTGGCCGACGCCGCATGGGTGCGGTTCACCGCGCAGACCCGGATGTCCGGTGTCGACGTGGGCGGGCGCGAGATCCGCAAGGGCGCCGCCACGGCGGTGATGAAGTGGGTGCGCGACGCCGGCGGCCACCCCACGGAGGAGGTCGGCCACCTGGTGGACGGCATCTCCGCCTCCGGCGGCACCCCGCTCGTCGTGGCCGAGAAGGGCCGGGTGCTCGGCGTCATCCACCTCAAGGACGTGGTCAAGCCGGGCATGCGCGAGCGGTTCGACGAGATGCGCCGGATGGGCATCCGCACCGTCATGATCACCGGCGACAACCCGCTGACGGCCAGGGCCATCGCCGACGAGGCCGGGGTGGACGACTTCCTGGCCGAGGCCACCCCCGAGGACAAGCTGGCGCTGATCAAACGGGAGCAGGAGGGCGGCCGGCTCGTCGCGATGACCGGCGACGGCACCAACGACGCCCCCGCCCTGGCCCAGGCGGACGTCGGCGTCGCCATGAACACCGGCACCAGCGCGGCCAAAGAGGCCGGCAACATGGTCGACCTGGACTCCGACCCGACCAAGCTCATCGAGATCGTGGAGATCGGCAAGCAACTGCTCATCACGCGCGGCGCGCTGACCACGTTCTCGATCGCCAACGACCTGGCGAAGTACTTCGCGATCATCCCGGCGATGTTCGCGGCCGTCTACCCGGGCCTCGACACGCTCAACATCATGCGCCTGGCCAGCCCCCAGTCGGCGATCCTGTCAGCGGTGGTGTTCAACGCGCTCGTCATCGTCGCGCTGATCCCGCTGGCTCTCAGGGGCGTCCGATACCGTCCGTCCAGCGCGTCCAAGCTGCTCAGCCGCAACCTGTACGTCTACGGCCTAGGTGGCGTCGTCGCGCCGTTCGCCGGCATCAAGCTCATCGACCTGCTCGTCCAGTTCCTTCCGGGGATGTCGTAAATGGAACGTCTGCCCAGCCGGCTCCGCCGGTATGTCGCCGCGATCCGGGCGGTCGCCGTCCTGACCGTGCTGCTCGGCCTGGTCTACCCGCTGGTCACCACCGGCGTCGCCCAGGCGCTGTTCGACGACCACGCCGACGGCTCGATCGTGCGGGCCGGGGGCAGGGAGGTGGGCAGCGCGCTCATCGGCCAGTCCTTCACCGGTCCGGACGGCGAGCCCGTCAGGAAGTACTTCCAGTCCAGGCCGTCGGCCGCCGGCTACGACCCGACCGCGACCGGCGCGAGCAACCTCGGCCCCGAGGACGTCGTCGACACGCTGCCCACGCCCGGCGAGGAGGGCCGCCAGTCGCTGCTCACCCAGGTCTGCGCCCGCTCCAAGGCCGTCGGCGAGCTCGAAGGCGTCAGCGGCGCCCGCCCGTACTGCACGCCGGACGGGGTCGGCGCGGTGCTGAAGGTCTTCCCCGGCCGCGCCGTCAGCGTCAACCAGCCCTGCCCGGCCACCCCGTTCACCGCCTCCTACCGGGGGCTGAAGGTCGAGTGCGCCACGCCCGGCGAGGACTACGCGGCAGGCCGTACCGTGCCCGTCAGGGGAGCGGCGGGCCCGCCCGCCGTGCCCGCCGACGCGGTCACCGCCAGTGGCTCCGGCCTCGACCCGCACATCTCCGTCGCCTACGCCCGCCTCCAGGCGGCGCGCGTGGCCGGGGAGCGCGGCCTCGACCGGGCCGCCGTCGAACGGCTCATCGACCGGCACACCACCGGCCGGGCGCTCGGCTTCATGGGCGAGCCGGCGGTGAACGTGCTCGAACTGAACCTGGCCCTCGACCGGTCATGAGCAGCCGAGGCCGCCTGCGCGTCTACCTCGGGGCGGCGCCCGGGGTGGGCAAGACGTACGCGATGCTCGGCGAGGGCCGCCGCGCCCTGCAGCGCGGCCGGGACGTGGTCGTGGGGCTCGTCGAGACCCACGGCCGCCCCCGCACCGCCGCCCTCCTGGAGGGCATGGAGGTGATCCCGCGCCGGACGCTGACGCACCGGGGCGCCACCTTCACCGAGCTGGACACCGAGGCCGTGATCGCCCGCGCGCCCAAGGTGGCGCTGATCGACGAGCTGGCCCACACCAACGTGCCCGGCTCCCGGAACGTCAAGCGCTGGCAGGACATCGACGAGATCCTCGACGCGGGCATCGACGTGGTCTCCACGGTGAACGTCCAGCACCTGGAGTCGGTCAACGACGTGGTGCGGGAGATCACCGGCGTGCCGCAGCGCGAGACCGTCCCCGACGAGGTGGTGCGCCGCGCCGACCAGGTCGAGCTGGTCGACATGTCGCCCGAGGCGCTGCGCCGCCGCATGGCCCACGGCAACGTGTACGCGCCCGAGAAGGTCGACGCGGCGATGGCGAACTACTTCCGCGTCGGCAACCTGACCGCGCTGCGCGAGCTGGCCCTGCTGTGGGTGGCCGGGAAGGTCGACGACCAGCTCGACCGCTACCGCGCCGACCACGGCATCGCCGGCACGTGGGAGACCCGCGAACGCGTGGTCGTCGCGCTGACCGGCGGCCCCGAGGGCGACACGCTGGTGCGCCGGGCGGCCCGCATCGCCGCCCGCAGCAAGGGCGCCGACCTGCTGGCCGTGCACGTCACCAGCGCCGACGGCCTGGCCGGGGCCGACCCCGCCAGCCTGGCGCGGCAGCGCACGCTGGTCGAGAGCCTGGGCGGCACCTACCACCAGGTGGTCGGCGACGACGTGCCGCGCGCGCTGCTCGACTTCGCCCGCGGCGTCAACGCCACGCAGCTCGTCCTCGGCGCCTCCCGGCGGGGCCGGTTCGCGCAGGTGCTCTCGCGCGGCGTGGGCGTCGAGACCACCGCCCGCTCCGGCTCCATCGACGTCCACATGATCACGCACGAGGAGGCCAAGAAGGGACGCCGCAGGCCGGTCCGCTTGCGGACCGCGCTCACCCGCGCGCGGCAGCTGACCGGCTGGGCGCTGGCCGTGGCCGGGATGCCGCTGCTGACGTTCACGCTGTCGGCCTTCCGCGACGTGCTGTCGCTGACCAGCGAGATCCTGTTCTTCCTCTGCCTGACCGTCGGCGTCGCGCTGGCCGGCGGCACGTGGCCGGCGATCACCGCGGCGGTGGGCGGATCGCTGCTGCTCAACTGGTTCTTCACCCCGCCCACCGGCGAGTTCACCATCCACGACCCGGAGAACCTGTTCGCGCTGGCCGTGTTCGTGCTGGTGGCCGTCGCGGTGAGCACGATCGTGGACATCGCGGCCCGGCGCACCCGCCAGGCCGCCCGCGCCAGCGCCGACGCCGAGCTGCTGTCCACGCTGGCCGGGCACGTGCTGCGCGGCGAGGCGGCCGTGCCGTCGCTGCTGGAACGGATGCGCGAGGCGTTCGGCCTCACCACGGTCACCCTGCTCGAACGGCAGCCCGGCGCCGCCCGCGCGCCCGACCACCAGGACGACCCGGACGCCTGGCGCATCGTCGCCTCCACCGGCGGCGCCCCCGCCACCTGCCCCGGCCGGGCCGACACCGACGTGGTCGTCGACGACGACCTGATCGTGGCCGCCCGGGGCGGCCCGCTGGAGGCCGCCGACCGCGCGGTCCTGGAGGCCTTCGCCGCCGAGACCGCCGTCGCGCTGCGCCAGCAACGCCTCCAGGAGGCCGCCGAACGGGCCCGCCCGCTCGCCGAGGCCGACAAGATGCGCACCGCGCTGCTCGCCGCCGTCAGCCACGACCTGCGCACGCCGCTCGCCTCCGCCAAGGCCGCCGTCGAGAGCCTGGCCAACACCGAGATCGCCTGGAGTGACGCCGACCGCGCCGAACTGCTCGCCACCGCCGGCGAGTCCCTCGACAGGCTCGCCCGCCTGGTGGACAACCTGCTCGACATGAGCCGCCTGCAAGCCGGCGTCCTCGGCGTGCACCAGCAGCCGACCGCCGTGCAGGAGATCCTCCCGCGAGCCGTCGACGACCTCGGCCCGCTGCGCGACCGCGTCGACGCCGACCTCCCGCCCGACCTGCCCGACATCCTCGCCGACCCGGCCCTGCTGGAGCGCGTCCTGGCCAACCTCATGGCCAACGCCGTACGCTTCAGCCCGCCGGGAGAGCGCGTCACCGTCTCCGCCAGCGGGCACGGCGACCGGGTCGAGATCCGCGTCGTCGACCGGGGCCCCGGCATCCCGCCGGAGGCGCACGACCGGGTCTTCCAGCCGTTCCAGCGGCTCGGCGACCGCGACAACCACTCCGGCGTCGGGCTCGGCCTGGCCCTCTCGCGCGGCCTCACCGAGGCGATGGGCGGCACCCTCGTACCGGAGGAGACGCCGGGAGGCGGCCTGACCATGACCGTCACCCTGTCCATCTGCTAGCCTCCCGCGCATGGCCTCGTTCACCAAGTAACTCCAGGCGCGCCCCACCGCGGCGCGACAGGTGCCCGTTCCTTCTTTTCGGCTCTCGTCCGTGACGAGCGCCTGGCCTGGAGTTCCCTTCGACATGGCTTTCGTTCAGGAGCCTGACCGCGCCCTCGGCCGGTCCTGGCTCGTCCTTTCCCTGCTCTCTCTCCTGCAGTTCCTCATCGCCGTCGACGTCACCGTGGTCAACGTGGCGCTGCCGTCCATCGGCGGGGAGTTCGGCGCCGACGCCGCTGCCCTCGCCTGGGTCGTCAACGGATACGCGCTGGTCGGCGGCGGGCTGCTGCTGTTCGGCGGGCGGATCGCCGACCTGCTCGGCCGCCGCCGGCTGTTCCTGGCCGGCGCCGCGGTCTTCGGGGTGGCGTCGCTGGCCGCCGGGCTCGCCCCCACCCTGGAGACGCTCGTCCTCGCCCGATTCGGGCAGGGCGTGGGCGAGGCGCTGGCCTCACCCGCCGCGATGTCACTGATCGCGCTGCTGTTCACCGAACCCGCCGAGCGCGCCAAGGCGCTCGGCGTGTGGGGCGCGATCTCCGGCAGCGGGCTCGCGGTCGGCGTCCTGCTCTCCGGGGTGCTCACCGAGCTGCTGCACTGGCGGTGGATCTTCTTCGTGAACGTGCCGCTCGCGCTCGTGGTGGTGCTGGTGACGCCGCTCCTGGTGCGCCGCGACGGCCCCCGCGCGGGCGGGCGGCTGGACCTGCCGGGGGCCGCGCTCCTCACGTTCGGTCCCGTCGCCCTGGTGTACGGCATCCTGCGGGCCGCCCATCACCCGTGGACCGACCCCGGGGTCCTGGTCCCGCTCGGCGCCGGGGCGCTCGCGCTGGGCCTGTTCGTCCTGGTGGAGGCCAGGACCCGGGAGCCGCTGGTGCCGCTCGGCTTCTTCACCGACCGCACCAGGGCCGTCGCGAACGCGGCGACCGTGCTGCTCAGCGCCGCGCTGTCGACCACGTTCTTCCTGGCCACCCTCTACCTGCAGAACGTGCTCGGGCTGAGCCCGCTGCAGTCCGGGCTGGCGTTCCTGCCGTTCTGCGCCGCGCTGCTGCTGGCCGTCACGCGGGTGGCCGGGCTCATCCGGGTGCTCGGCATGAAGCACACCGCGATCGCCGGGCTGCTGTGCACGGCGGCCGGGGTGGGCTGGCTGGCCCGGCTGCCGGTCGACGGCCGGCTGTGGATCGACGTGGTGCCCGGCATGGTCGCCGTCGCGGCCGGGATGGCGATCGGGCTGATCGCGCTGCAGAACGCCGCCCTGCACGGGGTCACCGAGGCGGACGCCGGGGTCGCCTCCGGTGTGCAGCGGTCGGTGGACCAGCTCGGCGGCGCGTTCGGCCTGGCCGTCCTGGTCGGCGCCGCCGCCTCCGTCACGGCGGACGCGCCGGGCGGCCCGGAGGCGCTGGTCGCCGGCTACCGGACCGCGTTCGGCTACGCCCTGATCGGCGTCCTCACCGCCGCCGCGGGCATGGCCCTGGCGGCCCGCAACGACCGCCGCCCGTCCTGACGCCCCCGCCCCCCTCGATGGCCTCGCCCTCCGTGGGGGCCCGCCCCCGGCGGGCTTCTGCCCCTGAGCGGGCTCTGCCCCCTCGGTGGCCCCGCCCCTGACGGGGTTTCGCCCCTGAGCGGGTCCCCCCGGTGGGGGCGGGGTCATGACAGGCGGCAGGTGGCCATCGGGGTGTACGGGTTGGACGGTTGCTCACCGACGGCGTTGGCGTAGGCGGGGTACTTCCACGCGCACAGCGTCGTCGGCGAGATCTCGTGGTCGCTGCCCTGGCACTTCATGCCCTGCCACCCGGCCATGTACGAGATCCCCTTGTAGCCCTGCTCCTTGCAGTAGGCCGTGGCGTCGTTCCAGCTGACCTGGCCGGTGGAGGGGGCGGGCGCCGGTGGGCGGGTGGTCTCCTGGTCCGCCGGGGTCTTGGGGGTCGTCGACTGGTGGGTGACCTTCGGGGTCGGCCTGGCCGTCTTCGGAGCGGTGGTGGGCTTGCGGCTGCTGGGCGGGTCAGGGTCGGGGTCCGCGGGCGGGGCCGTGGAGGCCCTGCGGGGCGCCTTGGTGGGGGTGGCCGCGGAGCTCTTGGCGAGGTCGGAGACGTCGCCCTGCATCGCGGTGATCGACGGCAGGTGCGTCGTGGGCGGCGTCGTGGGCGGCGGCGGGCTGCCGGTGGGGGTGCCGGTGACCGAGGCCGTCGGGGCCGCCGCCTGCTGCTGGGCGGTGGCGGGCGCCAGCGCGTAGAAGCCGACTCCGGCCGCCACGCCCAGCGCGCCCGCGACCGAGGCGGCGACGACCGCGCGCCGCCGCGCCGGCTTCCTGCCGTTCTTCGCCGAGGCCGGGGCCGGGGCGTGCTGCCAGGCGGGCGGGGGCAGCGCGCGGAGCCGTTCGACCACCTGGGCGGCGGTGGGCCGCTTGGCGGGGTCCTTGGACAGGCACTCGCGCAGCAGCCGGGCGAAGCGCACCTCCAGCCCGTCGAGGTCGGGCTCGGAGTTGAGGACCGCGTGCAGGGTGGCGGGGATGGTGTCGCCGCCGAACGCCCGGCTGCCCGTGGCCGCGTAGTGCATGGTCGCGGCCCAGGTGAACAGGTCGGCGGGCGGCCCCACCTCGCGGCCGGCGATCTGCTCGGGCGCCATGTAGGCGGGGCTGCCGATCGGCTGGCTGGTGACGACTGACTGGCTCAGGTCCAGCGCCTTGGCGATCCCGAAGTCGATCACCACGGGACCGTCGGGGCCGAGCAGCACGTTGCCCGGCTTGAAGTCGCGGTGCACGACCCCGGCCGCGTGGATGGCGGCCAGCGCGGTCGCCGTGTTGATCGCCAGCCGTTGCAGCGCCGCCGCGCCGCGCGGCCCGCTAGCCCGGACGGACTCCTGCAGCGACGGCCCGTCCACGAACTCGCTGACGATGTACGGCCTGCTCCCGGCGAACCCGGAGTCGAGCATCTGGGCGGTGCAGAACGGCGCGACCCGCTTGGCGGTCTCCACCTCGCGCAGGAAGCGCACGCGCGCCTCTTCGTCGGCGATCAGGTACGGGTGCAGCAGCTTGACGGCGACCCGTTCGCCCTCAGGACCGCGGGCCGCGTACACGGCGCCCTGGCCACCCGCCCCGAGCCGTCCTTCGAGCTGGTAGGGCCCGACCGCGCGCGGGTCGTCGGGGAGGAGGTTCAGCGGCTCGGGCACCGAGCCTCCTCGCAGCCGCGCCGACCGGCGCTCAGGGCGCGGTCCCCGGGACGGTGATCGGCCGGCCGGGCGGGAGCTGGGCGACCAGTCCCTCGGCGGTCGCGGTGATCATCAGCACGAAGTAGTCCTCCGGGGTGTGTGCGGGGATGCCTGCCGCGGCCTGCCGCAGCAGGTCGGACCCGGCGATCGCGGCCATCGCCTCGTCGGCGGCCGGGGATTCGAGAAGTGCCGCCCGCTCCTGCTCGCCCACGGTGACGCCGAGCGTGATGGTGGCGATCGCCGAGCTGAGCACGGTGGCGGCGGACGGGTCGTAGCCGCGCCTGCCCAGGGCGGCGATCTGGTGCTCCAGCAGCCGGACGCCGGAGGCGCCGCGCGGGAACAGCCGCTGGAAGTAGAGGGCGGTGCCCGGGTGTCCGAGCGTGAAGCGGCGCAGCTGTGAGGCGAAGCTGACCAGGTGGGCGGCGGCCGGCTCGGCGGGGTCGTCGACCAGCTCCAGCTTGGCCAGGATGGCCTCGCCGACCAGGCTCTCCAGGGCGGAACGGCTGGGCACGTGCCGGTAGACGGCCGCGGTCGTGACGCCGAGCGCGTCGGCGACCTTCTGCATGGTCAGCTCGACCAGGCCGATGCGCATGCCGGCTTCGACCACGTCGTCCAGCGTGAACATGGCCGTCCGCCCGCCGGTCCGCATCGCCGCCTTCCCCCCTGGTTACGGGGCCTAACTTAGAAGAACGATCACAGGGCCGCAAGCCCGGGAAATGCCTTTGCGAGGTCGCCGTCCCGGTTGTTACCTTGGAGACATGCAGTATCTGTACTTCCTCTGAGAGTGACGGCCTCAGCCCCCGCCGTGCGGGTGCGGCTGAGCCTTCCGCCGTCATCTCACCTTTTCCCGGATCGCCACCCGGCCTCTTCGGCGTGCCCGCGATCCGGTTCTCCGGAGGAAGTATGTCCACCGACACCACTGTGTCGTCCACCCGTGCGCGGGCCCACCTCAACGCCGTCGATCTGCATCTGGCCCGTGGCGGCCGTCCCGTACTCGCCGGGGTCGATCTGACCGTCTCCGCCGGAGACCGGCTGGGGGTGGTCGGCGAGAACGGGCGCGGGAAGACCACCCTGCTGCAGGTGCTCGCCGGGACCCTGGCGCCCGACAGCGGCACCGTGCACCGCGCCGGCACGATCGGCGTCGCCGACCAGGAGATGCCCGTCGACGGCGACCGCACCGTCGGCGACCTGATCGATCTGGAGCTGGCCCAGGTGCGGGCCGTGCTGCACGCGTTCGAGACGGCGACGGCGGCGCTCGCCGAGCAGCGCCCCGGCGCCGACGAGGAGTACGCGGCGGCGCTCGCCGCAGCCGAGTCCATCGACGCCTGGGACGCCGACCGCCGCGTCGACGTCTCGCTCGCCGCCCTGGACGCGGTCGCCGACCGCGACCGGCCGCTCGCCGGCCTGTCCGTGGGGCAGCGCTACCGGATCCGGCTGGCGTGCCTGCTCGGCTCCCGCTACGACCTGCTGCTGCTGGACGAGCCGACGAACCACCTCGACGCGGCGGGGCTGGAGCACCTGACGGCGCGGCTGCGCGAGCACCCGGGCGGCGTGGTGCTCGTCAGCCACGACCGGGCGCTGCTGGCCGACGTCGCCACGGCCGTGCTCGACCTCGACCCGACCCGCGACGGCCGCCCCCGCGTCTACGGCGGCGGCTACGCCGGCTACCGCGAGGGCAGCCGCGCCGAGCGGGAGCGCTGGGAGAGCGAGTACCGCGACCAGCAGGAGGAGCGCAGGAAGCTCGCCCAGGACCTGTCCGCGGCCCAGAACCGGCTGTCCACCGGGTGGCGCCCGGAGAAGGGCACGGGCAAGCACACCCGCGCCACCCGGGCGCCCGCCCTGGTGCGGGCCGTGCACCGGCGGCAGGAGGACCTGGAGGCGCACGTCCTGGACGTGCCGCAGCCGCCGCTGCGCTTCCATCCGCCGGTCCTCGGAGGCCCGGCGGGCGCGACGCTGCTGCGGGCCGACGACGTGACGGTGCCGGGCAGGCTCGACGAGCCGTGCTCGGTGCTGCTGCGCGCCGGTGACCGGCTGCTGGTCACCGGGCCCAACGGCTGCGGCAAGTCCACCCTGCTCGCCGTGCTCGCGGGCGCGCTCGGCCCGGCGACGGGCGGCGTGCAGCACAAGCGCGGCGTCCGGATCGGCATGCTCGCCCAGGAGCCGCCGCCGCCGTCCCGCCGCCGCGCCTTCGAGGTGTACGAGACGGCCGCCGCGGCGTCGGGGGAGCGGGTCGGGCTGTCGCAGCTCGGCCTGCTGCCGCCCGCCGCCACGCACCAGCCGGTGAGCGAGCTGTCTCTCGGCCAGCGGCGGCGGCTGGACCTGGCCGTGCTGCTGGCCGCCCGGCCGCACGTCCTGCTGCTGGACGAGCCGACCAACCACCTGTCGATGACGCTGGTGGAGGAGCTGACCGAGGCCCTGGCGGCCACGGGCGCGGCCGTGGTGATGGCCACGCACGACCGGCAGCTGCTCCGTGACACGGCGGGCTGGCCCAGGCTCCAGCTCTGACCGCACCGCCCGGAGGGGCGCTCGCCACGAGGCGGGCGCCCCTCCGGCGTTCCGCGGGCCACTTGGCAAACCCCTAGGGGGTATGTTACGTTCCCTCGCGCAGATACCCCACAGGGGTATCCAGAGTGTCAGGAGAGCGGTTATGAATGCCGTCAACCCGCGCAGGTGGTGGGCGCTCGTCGTGCTCGCCGCCGCGCAGTTCATGGTCATCATGGACACGTCGATCATCGGGGTCGCGCTGCCCGACATGCAGCGTGACCTCGGCTTCTCCCAGGGCGACCTGCAGTGGGTGTTCAACGCCTACGTGATCGCCTTCGGCGGCCTGCTGCTTCTCGGCGGCCGCCTGTCGGACCTGCTGGGCGCCCGCAAGGTGTTCGCCGCCGGATGGGTCGTGCTGACCGCCGGATCGGTGGTCGCCGCCTTCGCCGGCAGCGCGTGGGTGGAGATCCTCGGCCGCGCCGTCCAGGGCGTCGGCGGGGCGCTCATCGCGCCGGCCGCGATGACCCTGCTCATGATGCTGTTCGGGCACAACCCGCGCGAGCTGGGCAAGGCCATGGCGCTGTACGGCGCCGCCGCGCCGGCCGGCGGCACCGCCGGGGTGTTCCTCGGCGGCGTGATCACCGAATACCTGAGCTGGCCGTGGGTGTTCATCGTGTACATCCCGATCGGCCTGCTCACGCTGGCCGCCGTCCCCGGGCTGCTGCCGGCGACGCAGGGCAGGCGCGGATCGGTCGACGTGCTCGGCGCGGTCTCCGTCACGGGCGGCATCGCCCTGGCCGTCTACACGATCGTCCGGGCTCCGGAGCAGAGCCTGACCGCCACCCTGGTCCAGGGCGCGGGCGCGGCGGTGCTGCTCGGGCTGTTCCTGCTGGTGCAGCGCTCGGTGAGGCAGCCGCTCATGCCGCTGAGCGTGTGGAAGACGCCGGGCCTGGCCGCCTCGAACCTGGCGATGGCGCTGCTCGGCGCCGCCTGGATCCCGATGTGGTACTTCCTCAACCTCTACCTGCAGCAGGTTCTCGGCTACGGCGCGTTCGCCAGCGGCGCGGCGCTGCTGCCGATGACGGTCGCGGTCATGATCTTCATGATCGGCATCACCGCCCGGCTGCTCGGCCGCTACGGCGCCAAGCCGCTCATCGTGCTCGGCCTGGCCGTCCTCGGCGCCGGGGTGCTCGGGCTGAGCCTGGTCCGCGCGGACGGGGCCTTCGCCACCGACGTGCTGCCCGCCAGCCTGATCGCGGCCGTCGGCATGTCGCTGGCCTACATCCCGGCCATGATGTCCGCGATGTCGGGCGTGCGGCCGGAGGAGAGCGGGCTGGCCTCGGGCATCGTCAACACCACCTACAACGTCGGCTCCGCCGTCGGCCTGGCCGTCATGACGGCCATCGCGACCTCGCAGGGGAGCGCCGACCTGACGGGCGGCTTCCAGGCCGCGTTCATCGGCGCGGGCGTCGTCGCCCTCGCGGGCGCGGTGCTCACCGTGGTCTCGATGCGCCGCCCGGCCAGGCAGGAGGTTGCCTCGGAAATACCATAGGGGGGTATAGTGTTGAGAGGGAAGCGGACGTGGAACGGGCCGAAGAGGAGATCGAGATGAGCAGGACCGGGTGTGAGAGGGCGGGCCGCAAGTGAACGCGGCCACCAAGCTGGGCGCCTACGTCCTGGGGCTGGCCGTCGTGTTCGGCGGCGCCCTGGGCGTGGGCAACATGACGGGCCCGGTGGTCGGCGAGCCGCCCGCCGAGCACCACGCCGCCGCGACGAAGCCCACGGAAAGCCACGGCGGCGGCCACCAGGCCGAGCAGACGAAGAACGATACCCCCGGGGGGCTCCAAGTGTCCGAGAAGGGCTACACGCTCAATCCGCTGACCACGCTCAAGGCAGGCAAGAAGGCCGACTTCCGGTTCACCGTGACCGACGCGGGCGGCGAGCCGGTCACCGACTACCAGGTCCAGCACGACAAGAAGATGCACTTCATCGTCGTCTCCCGCGACCTCGACACCTTCCAGCACGTGCACCCGGAGATGGCCGCCGACGGAGTCTGGTCGGTGCCGCTCACCCTTGAGTCCGCCGGCGCCTACCGCGCGTTCGCCGACTTCGCCCCGACCGGCGGCGAGGCGCTCACCCTGGGCGCCGACCTGCTCGTCGCGGGCGACCACGAGCCCAAGGCGCTCCCCGAGGAGACGCGCACCTCGACCGTCGACGGCTACGAGGTCAAGCTCGACGGCGACCTGGCCCCCGGCAGCACCGGCAAGCTCACGCTGACCGTCAGCAAGGACGGCAAGCCCGTGACGGACCTGGAACCCTACCTGGGCGCATATGGTCATCTGGTGGCGCTGCGCGCAGGCGACCTGGCCTACCTGCACGTGCACCCCGACGGTGAGCCGGGCGACGGCAAGACCAAGCCCGGACCCGAGATCGTCTTCTACGCCGAGGCGCCCAGCGCCGGCGGCTACCGGCTCTTCCTCGACTTCCAGCACGAGGGCAAGGTCCGTACGGCCGACTTCACGCTGCGCACCGGCCCGGCGACGGGTGCTCCCACCCCCGACGTCGAGCCCACCGGGCACGGCGAGCACAGTCACTGAACGAGAGAACTGGAGGCAGGGCGATGACGTCTCGCACCGATGACCGGCAGAGCGCGGTCGAACTCTCGATCGGCGGCATGACGTGCGCGTCGTGCGCGAACCGGATCGAGCGCAAGCTCAACAAGCTCGACGGCGTGACCGCGACGGTCAACTACGCGACGGAGAAGGCGAAGGTCACCTTTCCCGAGGGCGTGGACACGCAGTTGCTGATCGCCGAGGTGGAGAAGGCCGGCTACTCGGCCGCGCTGCCCCCGTCCGAGCAGGACGAGGCTGCCGGCGAGGGCGCGGCCGAGCCGCGGGACGACGAGCTGCGCACGCTGCGGCAGCGGCTGATCACCTCCGTGGTGCTGTCGGTCCCGGTGATCGCGATGGCAATGGTGCCGGCGTTGCAGTTCACCTATTGGCAGTGGTTGTCGCTGGTGCTGGCCGCTCCTGTGGTGGTGTACGCGGGCTGGCCGTTCCACAAGGCGGCGTGGACCAACCTGAGGCACGGCGCCGCCACGATGGACACGCTGATCTCGATCGGCACCATCGCGGCGCTGGGCTGGTCGCTGTGGGCGCTGTTCTTCGGCACCGCGGGCGTGCCGGGCATGACGCACCCGTTCGAGTTCACCATCGCGCGCAGCGACGGCTCGGGCAACATCTATCTTGAGGCCGCCGCGGGCGTGACCGCGTTCATCCTGGCGGGCCGCTACTTCGAGTCGCGGTCCAAGCGGCGGGCCGGCGCGGCGCTGCGCGCGCTGCTGGAGCTGGGCGCCAAGGACGTGGAGCTGGCCGACGGCCGCCGCATCCCGACCGCGCAGCTCAAGGTCGGCGACCGGTTCGTGGTCAGGCCCGGCGAGAAGATCGCCACCGACGGCGTGATCGAGGACGGCAGCTCGGCGGTCGACGCCTCCATGCTGACCGGCGAGTCCGTGCCGGTCGAGGTGCGGCCGGGCGACCCGGTGACCGGGGCGACCGTCAACGCGGGCGGCCGGCTGATCGTCCGGGCCACCCGGGTCGGCGCCGACACCCAGCTCGCCCAGATGGCCAAGCTCGTCGAGGACGCGCAGACCGGCAAGGCGCAGGTGCAGCGGCTGGCCGACCGGATCTCCGGCGTGTTCGTGCCCATCGTGATCGCGCTGGCGGTCGGCACGCTGGGCTTCTGGCTCGGCACGGGAGACGGCGTCGGGGCGGCGTTCACCGCGGCGGTCGCGGTGCTGATCATCGCCTGCCCGTGCGCGCTCGGCCTGGCCACCCCCACCGCGCTGCTGGTCGGCACCGGCAGGGGCGCCCAGCTCGGCATCCTGATCAAGGGCCCGGAGGTGCTGGAGTCCACCCGGCGCATCGACACCGTGGTGCTGGACAAGACCGGCACCGTCACCGAGGGCCGGATGACCCTCACCGGCGTCCACGTGGCCGACGGCCAGGACGAGGACGAGGTGCTGCGGCTGGCCGGGGCGCTGGAGCACGCCTCCGAGCACCCGATCGCCCGCGCCATCGCCAACGCCGCCCAGGCCAAGGTGGGCGAGCTGCCCGAGGTCGACGGCTTCACCAACGTCGAAGGGCTCGGCGTCCAGGGCGTCGTCGACGGGCACGCGGTGCTCGTCGGCCGGCCGAGGCTGCTCCAGGAGTGGTCGCAGCACCTGACGCCCGCGCTGGAGCAGGCTCTGCGCGAGGCGCAGGAGGCCGGGCGCACGGCCGTCGCGGTCGGCTGGGACGGCGAGGCCCGCGCGGTCCTGGAGGTGGCCGACGTGGTCAAGCCGACCAGCAAGGAGGCCCTCGCCCAGCTGCGCGCGCTCGGGCTGACGCCGGTGCTGCTGACCGGCGACAACCAGGCGGTCGCCCGGACCGTCGCCGCCGAGGTGGGCATCGACGAGGTGATCGCCGAGGTGCTGCCCGCCGACAAGGTGGACGTGGTCAAGCGGCTCCAGGGCGAGGGCAAGGTCGTGGCGATGGTCGGCGACGGGGTCAACGACGCCGCCGCGCTGGCCCAGGCCGATCTCGGCCTGGCGATGGGCACCGGCACCGACGCCGCGATCGAGGCGTCCGACCTGACCCTGGTCCGCGGCGACCTGCGGGTGGCGGCCGACGCCATCCGGCTGTCGCGCCGGACGCTGTCCACGATCAAGGGCAACCTGTTCTGGGCCTTCGCCTACAACGTGGCCGCCCTGCCGCTGGCCGCGCTCGGCCTGCTCAACCCGATGATCGCCGGGGCCGCGATGGCGTTCTCCAGCGTCTTCGTGGTCAGCAACAGCCTGCGCCTGCGCAGCTTCAAGTGATCTCGGGGTGTGACGCGCCGCCGCCGGACGACCTCCGGCGGCGGCGCAACAGCCTGGGATCATGGGCGTGACATGGGGACCGCTCACCCCGCCCATCGCAGGCGCGGCCACGGCAGGCGGATCATCGACCGGGTGCTCGCCATCGCGCCGGAGCTGCACGCCCGCAAGCATCCCGGCAAGCCGCTCCACCTGCAGCTGCACGTCCCCGACGACAACGCCGCCTTCCGCGACCACTGGGGCTGCACGCCGCACACCGCCGAGAGCTGGAACCGCCTCATCACCGGCACCGGGGTCTTCCGTCCCGCAGGCTCGTTCCTGGCCGTGGCCGGCGGGCACGCCGTGGGCTGCCTGCTCACCCACCACCGGCGCGCGCCGACCGGCGCGCTCGTCTCCCACGCGCTCACCGCGTTCCGGGCCCAGGGCTACGCCACGGCCGGGCTCGGCGTCGACGCCGACAACGGCACCGGCGCGGTCTCCGTCTACGAGCGCGCCGGGTTCGCCACGTTCCGGACGAGGACCTCGTACGTGCACGTCAGGGAGTGATGGCGTCACAGGGTGATGGCGTTCTTGGCCCGGTCGACGGACTCCTCGGCGGCGGGGCCGCCCGGGTTCTCCAGCGCGAGGGCCTGGTTGACCTCGGCGAAGGGCCGCATGCGGGCCTCGTAGCGGGCGAACGCGGTCTCGTGACCGGCCCTGCCCAGCTCCTCGGCCAGCACGTACGCGCCCACCAGCGCCAGGCTGGTGCCCTGGCCGGACATCGGGGAGGGGCAGCAGGCGGCGTCGCCCAGCAGCGTCACCCGCCCGGCCGACCAGCGGTCCATGCGGACCTGGGCCATGGCGTCGAAGTAGAAGTCCGGGTCGGCCCACATGCCCTCCAGCAGCTTGGGCGTCTCCCAGCGCAGGCCGCCGCAGTGCTCGGCGGTGATGCGCTTGTGCTGCTCGACGTCGCGGTGGTCGTAGGCGATCGGCCCGGCGTTGAAGCCCAGGTAGACCTTGATGCGGCTGTTGTCGCGGGTGGTGAAGAGGCCGTAGCCGGCGTCGCCGTCCTTCAGCCAGGTCTGCCAGTCGCGCAGGCCGAGGAAGTTGTCCATCGTGCAGATGCCGACATATTGGCCGATGGGGTGGACGAAGCGCTCCTCGGGGCCGAAGGCCAGCCGGCGCACGGCCGAGTGCAGCCCGTCCGCGCCGATCACCACGTCGTAGTCGGCCGGCTCGGCGTGGGCGAACGTGACGCGCACGCCGTGCTCGTGCTCGCGCAGCGCGGTGATCGAGTCGCCGAACCGGTAGTCGGCCGGGGCGTGCTCGTGCAGGATGCCCGCCAGGTCGTCGCGGAACAGCTCCACGTCGTCGTTGTCGAGCCGGCCGCCGCTGTAGGTGGTCTCGGTGGTGCGGAAGACCTCGTTGCCGTCGCCGTCGAGCACGGACATGCCCCGGTAGGCGGTCCTGGCGTCCCGCACCCGCTCCAGCAGGCCCATCCGGTCGACGACCTCGAGCGCCGCGCCGCGTACGTCGACCGCGTGCCCGCCGGTGCGCAGGGCGGGTGACCGTTCGACGACGGTGACGGCGAAGCCCTGGCGGCCCAGCCAGTACGCCAGCGCGGATCCGGCGGTCCCCGCGCCGGAGATGAGTGCCTTCTTCATGGTGAACCCCTCTCGTGTACGACTGAACGTACAGCGTAAATACAGTGGTTGGAAAGGGGGATCTGGTAAGTTCTGTACTAGTACAGAAGGAGAGACGCATGCCCGCGCCGTACCAGCAGATCGTCGACGACCTCCGGCGGCGGATCGACGACGGCGAGCTCGCGCCCGGCGACCGGGTGCCGTCGACCAGGCAGATCGCCATGAAATGGGGCGTCGCCCTCGCCACGGCGGCCAAGGCGCTCGCCACGCTCGGCCACGAGGGCCTGGTCGAGGCCCGGCCGCGCTCCGGCACCGTCGTCGCCGACCGCGCGCAGCGGCGCCGCCCGCCGGGGGAGCAGGGCCTGACCCGCGAGCGTGTCGTCGCGGCGGCGATGGAGATCGCCGACGCCGAGGGGCTGGCCGTGCTGTCCATGCGCGGCGTCGCGGCCCGGCTCGGCGTCTCGGCCATGTCGCCCTACCGCTACGTGGGCGGCAAGGAGGAGCTGGTGACGCTCATGGCCGACGCGGCCTACGGCGACGCCGAGTGGCCGGAGACGCTGCCGGAGGGCCGCCGGGACCGGATCGAGCTGATCGCGCGGCTGCTGTGGCGGGTGCACCGGCGGCACCCGTGGCTGGCCCACGTCACCCCGCTCAACCGGCCGCTGCCCCTGCCCAACCTGATGGTCTACGCCGAGTCCCTGCTGGCCGCGCTCGACGGCCTCGGCCTCGGCTCGGTCACCATGCTCAACCTCCAGGTCCTGGTCTTCAGCCACGTCCAGGGCCTGGCGGCCAACCTGGAGCACGAGGCCCAGGTCCAGGCGGCGACCGGGGTGTCCGACCAGGAGTGGGTCGACGCCCGGATGAGCGCCCTCGACCTGCGCCGCATGCCCACGTTCGCCAAGGTGCTCGCCGGGCTGCCGAGCGAGGGCTACGACCTGGACCTGGACGCGTTCTTCGAGTTCGGCCTGCAGCCGCTGCTCGACGGCATCGACAGGCTGATCGAACGGTCGGCGACGAGCTAGAGCCAGCCCGCCTCGGTGGCGATGCGGATCGCGTCCTGCCGGGTGCGGGCGTTCAGCTTGGTGACGGCGGAGGCCAGGTAGTTGCGCACGGTGCCGTAGCTGAGGTGCAGGTCCCTGGCGATGTCGCGGGGCGCGGCCCCGGCGCCGGTCAGGCGCAGCACGTCAGCCTCGCGGTCGGTCAGCGGGCTGTCGGGCAGCCGCAGCGCCGCGTAGGCGAGCTGCTGGTCGACGATCCGGCGGCCGGCCGCGACGTCGCGGATCGCGGCCACCAGCTCCTGCGGCCGCGCGTCCTTGAGCATGAACCCCGACACGTGCGCCTCGACGCCACGCCGCAGGTTGCCGGGCCGGCCCAGCGCGGTGAGGATCAGCACCCGGCAGTCCGGCAGCCGGTCGTGCAGCTCGGCGGCGGCGGTCAGGCCGTCGAGCGCGGGCAGGTCGATGTCGAGGACGGCGACGTCCGGCCGGTGGGCCAGCGCGGCGGGCACGATCGCGTCGCCCGTCTCCAGCGCCGCCACGACCTCGAGGTCCTCCTCGTAGCCGAGCAAGGTGACCAGCGCCTCACGCAGTATCCGGACATCTTCCGCTATGAGGACACGAATCACAGTGGGCATCCTAAGCGTGGTAGACAACGCGGGTGACAGGCGCCGAGCACGACGGATGGCCGCAGCTCAGGCCGTGGGCCGGCTGGGCGCTGGTGCTCGGCTACGCCGCCCTCCTGATCCCGGCGCGGTTCGCGATCATCGTCACGATGGCCGGGGCGCTGGGCCGGTCCACGCCGCTCACGCTCGCCGTCTGCCTGGGCCTGATCCTGGCCGTCGTGGGTCTCTTCGCGCTGGTCGCCCGGGGTGTCCGCGCCGCCGTCCCGGTCCTCGCGGTCACGACCTTCGCCCCGTACGCGGGCTTGTCCGTGCTGTGGGGGCCGATCGCGGGGCCGCTGGCCGCCGCCATGCCGCTGAGCGTGGCGGGCCCGGCCGGGTGGCTGCTGGCGGGCGCGGTGGTGCTGGCCGACGCCTCCGTCGCGGTCGTCCTGCACGGCCCCGGCCTCGCCACCGTCCTCAGCTTCACGGTCATCGACGTGAACGTGGGGCTGACGCTGTTCGCCCTGGTACGGCTGGCCGTGCTGCTCAGCGAGACCCAGGCGGCCAACCGGCAGCTCGCCGCGCTCGAAGCCGCCGCCGAACGCCTGCGCGCGGCCGGTGACCTGCGCAGGGCCATCGGCGACCGGCTCGCCCACGTCCTGCGCGAGTCGCGCCGCACGCCGGTCACCCCCGATGCGCTCACCGGCATCGCGGAGACCGCCCGCGAGGCCGCCGCCGAGGCCAGGGCGGTCGCCGCCGCTCCCGGCGCGCCCTCGACGCCCGCCGCCCCCACCGGCCCGCCCGATGCGCCGTCGCGGCTCTCCTGGTGGGCGCTCACCGCGATGACCGTCAACGTGGCCGTCATCGCGCTCCACAACGTCGCCGACAGCGGGCCCGGCAGTGGCGCCGCCGATCCCGGTCGCTGGGCCGTCGCCGTCACGGCCGCGGTCCTGGCCGTCGCGTTCCAGCTCCACCACGGCGTGCCCCGCGCCCGGCCCGTCCGGCACTGGCGACGGACGCTCCCGGCGCACATCCTCGCGGTCACCGCCGCCGCACTGTACGTCGGCGAAGGCGCCCTGTCGCCGCTGGTCAGCCTGGCCGTGGCCAACACCCTGCTGTGGCTGCCCGCCCGCTGGTCCGTGCCCGCCGTCGCGCTCGGCGCCGTCGCCTCCGGGTACGCGCTGCCGCTCCATCCCGGCGCGGGCGGTTACGCGCTGTACCAGGCGACCTCGGTGGTCACGATCGCCATCGGCGTGTACGCGTTCAACCGGTTCCCCGAGGCCGCCGCGCGGCTGCACGGGCTGCGCGGGCAGATTGCCGCGAGCGCCGTCGTCACCGAACGGCTCCGGCTGGCCAGGGACGTGCACGACCTGCTCGGCATGACGCTGTCGGCGATCACGCTCAAGGCCGAGCTGGCCCTGCGCGTGCTCGGTGACGACCCTGGCAAGGCGGAGCTCCTGCTGGCGGAGGTGGGTCCGCTGGCCGAGCGCGGGCTGGCCGACGTCCGCTCGATCACCTCGGGCGGCGCCCGGCTGAGCCTGCGCGAGGAGATCGGCTCGGCCCGCTCGCTGCTCGCCTCAGCCGGCATCGAGACCCGCATCGAGATCGGGGTAGGGGTGGGGACCGGAGTCGTCGTGGAGTCCCCCGTGCTGGCCACCGTCCTGCGCGAGGCCGCCACGAACGTCGTCCGGCACGCCGCCGCCCGCCGCTGCACGATCACGGTGGAGGCGGACGAGCACACGGTACGGCTGCGCGTCTCCAACGACGGCGTCACCCCGGGCTCGCCCGGCACGGGCAGCGGGCTGGCGAGCCTGACGGCCAGGGTCGAGGCCGCCGGCGGCACGTTCATCGCCGCGGACCAGGGCGACGGCACGTTCACCCTGTCCGCCGCGGTGCCCCGCTAGCCCGCCAGCAGGCCGGTGAAGAAGGCGCGCACGTCGCCCGAGTAGACGTCCGGAGCCAGGTGGGCGGCGTAGTGCCCGCCGGTCTCGTACGTGTGCCACTGCACGATGTTCTTGTGGTCGCGCTCGGCGAAACGGCGGATGGACTGGAAGTCGCCCTTGGCCGACGCCAGCCCGATCGGCACCGTCGTCGGGCCGGCCGGCGGCTGCCCCGCCTTGGCGTTCTCGTAGTAGAAGCGGATCGCGGAGCCCGCCGTGCCGGTGAGCCAGTGGAACGCGACGTTCGTGATCACGAAGTCGTCGTCGAGCTCCAGGTCGAAAAGCTGCGCCAGCCAGCCGAGCAGCCCCACCGGCGAGTCGGCGAGCGCGTGCGCCAACGTCTGCGGCTGCTGCGAGTGCAGGGTGTTGAAGGCGCCCATCTCCTCCCAGAACCGCTGGAGCACCCCCATCGCGGCCTGCTCTTCCTCGGTCATGCCCACGAACTCCGCAGGGTCGCCGGAGGGGAAGGAGAAGATCTGCGTGACGTGCACGCCCACGACGTTCTCCGGCGCGAACCGGCCGATCTCCGGCGACACCATCGAGCCGCCGTCGTTGCCCACCGCGCCGTAGCGCTCGTACCCCAGACGGCTCATCAGCTCGGCCCAGGCGCGGGCGGTGCGCACGGTGCCCCAGCCGCTCTCCACGATCGGCGCCGAGAAGCCGAACCCCGGCAGCGACGGGATCACCAGGTGGAAGTCCCGCGAAAGCGGCTCGATGACGTCGAGGAACTCCACCAGCGAGCCGGGCCAGCCATGCGTGAGGATCAGCGGCAGCGCGTCCGGCTCGGCGGAACGCACGTGCAGGAAGTGGATCCGCTGCCCGTCGATCACGGTGGTGAACTGCGGGTGGGCGTTGATCCTGGCCTCCCAGGCGCGCCAGTCGTAGCCGTTGCGCCAGTGGTCGGCCAGCCGGCGGACCCGCTCGACGCTCACGCCGTACGCGTCGGGCGCGTCCTCGGCGTAGCGGGTCAGGTCGAGGCGCGTCTGGAGGTCGTCCAGCTCGGCCTGCGGAATCTCGATACGGAAGGGGACGATGTCGGAAGTCATGCCCTCAATCCTGGGCAAACGCCACCCCGGCCAGTAGTTCCGCGTGCACCGGTGCACCATGCACAATGCACGGCCCGCCCGTGAGCCCGCCGGGCCGGTTGCTGTATGAATGATCGCAGCATGGCCTGGTGAGCGGAGGCGGTCCCGATGACCAACGGTGACACGGTCTCGGGACGGGTGATCTCGCCGGTCCTGGTCGGGCGCGAGGAGGAGCTGCGCCGCCTGGCCGCGGCGGTGAGCCGGCCACCGGCCGTGGTGGTGCTCGAAGGCGAGGCCGGGATCGGCAAGAGCAGGCTGCTGGCGGAGCTCGCGGCACGGCCCGAGACCGCCGGTCGGCTGCTGCTGCGCGGGGGCGCCCGGCGCATCCGGGAGCCGTTCCCGCTCGGGCCGCTGGTGGAGGCGCTGCGCGGCGCCGAGGAGCCGCTGGCGCGGGCCGGGCTGTCGCCGGTGGCGGGCGCGCTGCGCGGCCTGCTGCCCGAGCTGGCCCCGGTGCTGCCGCCCGCCCTGGACCCGCTCGACGACCGGGCCGCCGAACGGCACCGGCTGTTCCGGGGGCTCGCCGAGGTGCTGCGCGCGCTCGGCCCGGTGGTGCTGGTCGTGGAGGACCTGCACTGGGCCGACGAGCAGACCGTCGAGTTCCTCGCCTACGCGCTGGCGGTGCCGCCGCCCGAGCTGTCGATCGTGCTCACCTACCGGGGCGAGGAAGCCGGCGCGGTCGTCAGGGAAGTGACCGGGCGTCCGGCGGACGCGGTGTTCCACGATCACATCCTGCTGAAGGCGCTCGACGTCACCCAGACCGGCGACCTGGCCGCGGCGATCCTCGGCGAATCCGGCGTCACCGCCGACTTCGGCGCCCACCTGCACGAGCTGTCGTCAGGGCTGCCGCTGGCCGTACAGGAGCTGATGGCCCTGCTGCGGGCGCGGGGCGCGCTGATCAGGCTGCGCAGCGGGCGATGGGCGCGCAAGGCGGTGGCGGAGCTCGACGTGCCGCCCGGCGTGCGCGACTCGGTGCGCGAACGGGTCGCCCGGCTGCCCGAGGCGGCGCGTGCCGTCGCGGAGGCCGCCGCGGTGTTACAGGCCCCGGCGCGGCCGGCCGACCTGGCCCGGGTGTGCGGGCTGCCGAGGGCCGACACCGTGGCCGGGGTGGACGACCTGCTGGTCTCCGGGCTGCTGGCCGAGCAGGCGGGCGCGGTGGCGTTCCGGCACGTGCTGGCCGCGCAGGCCGTCTACGGCGCGATCCCGCTCGGGCGCCGCCAGGAGCTGCACGCCCGCGCGGCGGCGGTCGTACGGGAGCTGCGGCCGGTGCCGCTCGGCCAGGAAGCCCACCACCTGCGCCAGGCCGGGCGGCTGGCCGACTGGGTCGAGGCCGCGGAACGGGCCGCCGAGCAGGCGTCGCGCCTCGGCGACGACGCCGAAGCCGTGCGCATCCTGGAGGACGTGCTGCGCCACGCCCCGCTCGACCCGCGACGCCGGGGCCGCCTGGCCGCGCGCCTCGGCTGGGCCGCCGCCCAGGTGCTGCGCCCGCCCCAGATCATCGGCCTGCTGACGCAGGCGCTGGAGACGGAGCAGCCCGGCCCGCTGCGCGGCGAGCTCAACTTCCTCGTCGGCATGCTCCAGGAGAGGCTCGGCGAGGACTCGGGCGCGCAGCGCCGCACCATCGCCGCCGCCGTCGGCGACCTCGCCGACCGGCCCGACCTCACCGCCTGGGCGATGGCGTCGCTCGGCAGGCCGATGGACCCGAGCGTGCCGCTGGCCGAGCACGTCACGTGGCTGGAACGCGCCCTGGAGACGACCCCGCGCGTCGGCGACCCGGCCGAGGAGGTCTTCGTCCTCGGCAAGGTCGCGACCTCCTTCAGCGGGTACGGCGACCCGCGCTGGCTGGAGCTGACCGAGGAGGTGCGCCGCAGGACCGGCGGCCGGCCACGGCACCGGCAGGAGGTGGGCGCCTACCGGTCCATCGCGGAGAACGCCTGCCTCGCGGGCAACTACGCCGTCGCCGCCGACCTGCTGGCCGCCGCCATGCGCGGCGCGGCCGGCGAGGAGTCGTCACGCGAGCCGCTGTCGCGCTGCCGGCTGGTCGCCCTCCTGCTCGCCTGCTGCCGTGGCCGCTGGGACGGGCTGGAGGAGGAGACCGCGCTGCTGCTCGACGAGTACGGCGGGCGGCCGTTCGACCGCCTGGGCGCCGAGATCGTCGCAGCCTGCCTGGCGCTCGCGCGCGGCGAGCTCGACACCGCCCGGCGCGAGCTGCCCGAGGTCACCGGCACCGCCCTGGTCCAGGGGGCCTACGAGCTGCTTCCGCTGTCGATGGCCGCCTTCCTGCGGCTGTCCACGGCGAGCGGCGAGGCCGGGGCCGCGCTCGCGGCCGTCGAGGCGGCGGTCGAGGTGTGGGAGGTCAAGGGGCTCTGGCCGCTGGCGGTGCGCGCGTTGCCCGCGCTGGCCGAGGCGATGGCGGCGGCGGGCCGGCGTGCCGAGGCCGTCGCGCTGGTGGAGCGGGTGTCGGCGCGGCTCGACGGGCTCGACGCGCCGATGGCTGCGGCGGCCCTGGCGCACGCCCGCGGCCACCTCGCCGCCGACGACGCGGACGCGGCGGCGCTGTTCCGCGCGGCGGCGGCGGGCTACGACCTTCTGGGAGCCCCGTACGAGGCGGCCCAGTCCCGCGAACTCGCCGCCGCCCACCTCTTCACCACCACACCCACCAAACCCGACCCCGCCGAACCAGCCGCCCCTTCCGGGGCTGCCGCCTCTTCGGGGGCTGCCGCCTCTTCGGGGGGTGCCGCCTCTTCGGAGGTTGCCGACCCCTCCGGGGCTGCCGACCCCTCCGGGGCTGCCGACCCCTCCGGGGCTGCCGCCCCCTCCGGGGTTGCCGCCCTCTCCGAGGCTGCCGGCCCCTCCGAGGCTGTCGGGCCCTCCCGCCCTTCGGGTGCTCCGGGGTTGTTGTTGGAGGCGATCGCCGGGTTTCGGGAGCTGGCCGCGCGGTGGGATCTCGACCGGGCGGCGCAGCTCGCTCGCAAGCACGGGGTGACGGTCAGGGGCCGGTATCCCGGCGGCCCGCAGGGGTACGGCGCCGACCTGTCACCCCGGGAACGGGAGATAGCCGAAATGGCCGCCGCCGGGCTGACGAACCGGGAGATCGGCCGCCGCCTGTTCGTCTCGCCCAGGACGGTCGAGAAGCACCTGGGCGCCGCGCTGCGCAAGCTCGGCCTGCGCTCCCGCACCGCGCTCGCCGCCCACCTCGGGGACCCCCGTAGTGACCCGCCCGGTACGGGGGCCGCGAATGGGGTGGCCTACCCATAGTCCCCACCGGCGGTGCGGACGACGCTTGGGGCATGTCCGAAACCGACGCCACCGACGGCGATCCGGCTGACTCCGACCCAGCGCGGAAAGGACCGGCGGCCCCGCCGGAGCAGCCGGTCATCGAACCACTCGAAGACGCCCCCGAAGGGTTCGAGCCCGTCTGAACCTCACCCCTCAGCACCCGAAAGGGCAGTTCGGCATGTCTCCACGCACTTCACCGCATGATCCCCCCTCTTCCAAGCCCCGCCGCACCGGCGCGCTGATCGCGGCCTCGGCCCTGGTTCTCGGCACGCTCGCCGTTCCCGGCGCGCCCGCTCTGGCTCAGGAACCCGAGCCCGCCGCCCCGGCGACCGCCCCGGCGACCGGGCAGGTCACCGGCCCGATCGCGCTGGCCGGGCTCGGCAAGGGCGACCGCACGGTCACCCTGATCACCGGCGACCGGGTGCGCCTCAGCGACGCGGGCGGCGGCACGTACTCCGTCCGGCCGGAGTCGAGCGTGCGCCCCGACGGCACCACCGCCCAGCTCTCCACGCTCGCCACCCCGGACGGCGTCTACGTCACCCCGAGCGACGCCGTGCCCGCCATCAACGCGGGCCGCCTGGACCGGGAGCTGTTCAACGTCACCTACCTGGCCGAGAACGGCTACACCGACGATCGGGCCAAGCAGTTACCCGTCATCGTGCAGTATCCAGGGCAGCACACGGACCGGGCGGTCGCCTCGGCGGCCGAGGCCATCCCCGCCAGCGAGCCCGTGCTCACGCTGGAGAGCGTCAACGCCGCCGCGCTGGCCGTCACCAAGGCGGAGGCGGGCGCGTTCTGGACCGCGGTGCGGGCCGAGCCGGACGCGAACGGGTTCGCCGGGCGGGCGGCGCTGCGCGGCGGGATCGTCAAGGTGTGGCTGGACGGCAAGGTCAAGGCCGATCTGGCGGAGAGCGTCCCGATGATCGGCGCCCCGCAGGCGTGGGCCGGCGGGCACGACGGCGCGGGCGTCAAGGTCGCCGTCCTCGACACCGGCGTGGACGCCACGCATCCCGACCTGGCGGACCGGATCGCCGACAGCAGGTCCTTCATCCCCGGCGAGGAGGTGCGGGACGGCCACGGCCACGGCACCCACGTCGCCTCCACGATCGCCGGCTCCGGCGCGGCCGGAGGCGGCAGGCACAAGGGCGTCGCGCCGGGCGCGCGGTTGATCGTCGGCAAGGTGCTGTCCGACGCGGGATCGGGCCAGGACTCCCAGATCATCGAGGGCATGGAGTGGGCTGCCGCCTCCGGCGCCAAGGTGGTCAGCATGAGCCTGGGCGGCGGCGCGAGCGACGGCAGCGACCCGATGAGCCAGGCGGTCGACGCGCTCACCGCGTCGTCCGGCGCGCTGTTCGTGATCGCCGCGGGCAACGCCGGAGAGGGCGGCGCCGAGACGGTCGCCACCCCCGGCACCGCCGAGGCCGCGCTCACCGTGGCCGCCGTGGACAAGAACGACGCATGGGCCCCGTTCTCCAGCCAGGGACCGCGCGTCGGCGGCGGGCTCAAGCCGGACATCGCCGCCCCCGGCGTGGCCATTGCCGCGGCGCGCGCCGCGGGCACGAGCATGGGCAGCCCGATCGACGAGCACTACACGGCCGCGAACGGCACCTCGATGGCCACCCCGCACGTCGCCGGAGCCGCCGCGATCATGGCGCAGCGGCACCCGGAATGGACGGGACCGCAGCTCAAGGCCGCGCTCATGTCGACCGCCAAGGACGACGCCCTCAGCGTGTACAAGCAGGGCGCAGGCCGCGTCGACCTCGCCACCGCGTACACCCAGCAGGTCTTCGCCGTCACCGGCGGGCTCGACTTCGGCGCGGTGGAGAGCGGCGCCGAGCCGGCCACCCGCGAGCTGACCTACACCAACCTGGGCGGCGCGCCCGTCACGCTGACGCTCGCCCCCACCCTGAGCGGGTCGGACGGCGGCGCGGTCGAGGGCGCGCTGGGACTGGGCGCGACGACGCTCACCGTGCCGGCAGGAGGCGCGGCCACCGCCACGGTCACCGTCGACCCCAAGGCGCTGGCGAAGCTGGACAACTACACCGGCGCCGTCACCGCGACCGCCGACGGCGTCCGGCTGCGCACCCCCGTGGGCGTCGTCCGTGAGACGCCCAAGGCCACGCTCACCATCCACACCCTGGGCCGCGACGGCAAGCCGCTGACCCCGTGGGCCCAGGACACGATCGACGTGTCCGGCGGCAAGGGCGTCATCGGCGGCGTCTCCGTGCCCGCCGAGGGCACCACGATCGTCCGCGTCCCGCACGGCGTCATCAGCGTGGCCCAGTTCGTGCAGTGGGTCGGCGACGACGACCGGCTCAACCTGGCGATGCTGTCGGTGCCGGAGCTGACCGTCACGGAGGACACCGAGATCACGCTCGACGGCCGGAAGCTGAGCCAGGTGCGGTTCAGCACCCCGCAGCCGGCCGAGCCGCTGAACAACTACGTCTACCTGGCGTATCAGCGGACGGTCGGCAACGGCGACTCCTACATGGGGTTCACCTGGCCGCGCGCGCCCTACGGAGGGGCCGCCAAGCTGTGGGCGCTGCCCACCGAGAAGGTCACCAAGGGCGCCTTCCGCTTCCACACCCGCTTCACCCTCGGCCGGGCCGAGGTCGCCATGAGCGTGCGCGGGCGCGACAAGCTCTCTCTGCACCCGATGACCGCGCTGCACGGCGTCAACACCGCCGGGGTGCACGAGCAGAGCGACGGCTTCCCCGGCTACGTGCCGTTCACCGGGACCCGCGACCTGGAGGTCGCCGACGTCGGCGAGGGCAGGCCCGAGGACCTCGCCGGCCGCGACCTGCGCGGCAAGCTCGTCCTGCTGGAGGCGCCGCTGTCGCAGGGCGTGTTCGGCGACGCGTGCGGCGTGCAGATCGAGCGGCTGGGCCCGATCCGTGACGCCGGCGCGGCAGCGGTCGCGTACTTCCCGAAGCCCGGGTCCGGCTGCGCGATCCCGCTGGGCTTCACGCAGGTCCCGTTCACCGGGGAGGCCAAGCCCATCGGCGTCGCCACGGTGTCGCTGCCGTCGGCCGAAGGGCTCGCCCTGCGCGCCCGGCTCACCGGCGGCAAGCGGCTGATCGTACGGGTGACCGGCACCGAGGAGACGCCCTACAGCTACACCTTCGCCCCTTACGAGGAGGGCCGGGTGTCCCGTTCGCTGCACTACACCTTCGGCGAGCGTGACCTGGCCAGGGTCGATCTGGACGCCCACGTCGTCGCTCCTCACCGCTACGACGACTGGCGGTACGCGCACAAGCCCGACGACGTCATGCCGCTGTCGACGAAGCTCGCCGGGTGGGGCGGCCCCCGGCTCGGCCTCCAGGAACGCCGCGACTGGGTCGGGCCGCTCGACGGCGGGATGCTCTGGTCGCACGGCATGGAGGAGCTGCGCGGCACGCCGGCCGACGCCCGGGTCCCGCAGTGGGCACTGGAGGTGCTCGACAAGCCGGTCCGGATCCGTCAGACCTGGATGGCCACGCCGTTCACGCCCGGCACCGCGACCGGCTCGGACAAGGTCTACAAGCTGGCCAAGCCGGGCGCGAACCTCGGCGCCTTCTTCCGGTGCATGATGTGCGTCCAGGGCGACAAGCTGTGGGCGGAGTTCGAGCCCAGCTACGGCTCTCCGGGCGCCAGGCAGTACAGCGGCGGCTACTGGCCGACGAACGACCTGACCAAGCCGGGGTTCGAGGTCCGCCTCTACAGGGACGGCAAGGAGATCCCGCGCGCCGAGGCCGGCGGCTCGACCGTCCTGCCGGTCTTCACCCTGCCGCAGCGGTCGGGCAGCTACCGGCTGACCGCCAGGAACGACCGGCACGACACCGAGTGGACCTTCACCGCCCCGGCGGCCGGGGCCGAGCGGCTGCCCGGTTCGTTCTGCTCGCTTGAAGTGCTGTACGGCACGGCGGAGCCCTGCAAGCCGGCCCCGGTCGTGTTCGTCGGCTACGACCTGGGTGACACGCTGGACGCCGCCAACAGCGTGCGCGCCGGTCGTACGCACGCCTTCACCGTGTCCGCCTACCACTCGCCGTCCGCGTCGGACATGCCGGGCATCGCCGGTCTGAAGCTGTGGGCCAGCACCGACGACGGCGCCACGTACACGCCCGTCCCCGTCAAGCGCGGCAAGGACGGCACGTACACCGCCAGGACCCGCTATCCCGCGCTCGGCGCCACCAAGGGCGCCGTGACCCTCAAGGTCGAGGCGTGGGACAAGGCGGGCAACACCGTCAAGCAGACCACCGTCCGAGCCTTCGACCTGCGTTAGTCAGCTCGTGAGCGCCCGGCGTCGCCGACGCCGGGCGCTCACGCGTCCCGGCCCGGGCGGAAGGCCGTTTCGTACAGGTCGTCGAAGGTCTTCAGGAAGTCGTTCCAGTCGCCGTTGAGGTTGACCACCAGCGTGCGGTGGCCCTGGCGGTCGCCCATCGCGAACGAGGTCGAGCCCTGGATGAAGCCGCCGCCGCCCCAGAGCGTCACCCCGCACGGGAGCCGCTGCTCGTAGACGCCGAGGCCGTAGCGGGTGCCGGGCACCCAGTCCGCGCCGTCGGTCGGGACCGTGGTGAACATCTCCTCCTGCTGGGCGGGCGGCAGCAGCTCGCCGTCGAGCAGGGCGCGCAGGAACCGGTGCAGGTCGGCGGTCGTCGAGACCATGCCGCCCGCGGCCCCGGCCCAGCTCAGGTCGGCGTCTGTCACGTCGTGGACGTCGGCGGGCCCGCCGCCCTCGTCGGAGCGGGAGTAGTGCCGGGCGCGCGGCTCGCGGACCGTTTCGGCGCCCGTCGGCAGGTACGTCCCGGTCAGGCCGAGCGGGCCGGCGATGCGGCGGTCGATCTCGGCGGCCAGGGTCGAGCCGGTCGCACCCTCGACGATCATCCCGGCCAGCGTGTAGTTGAGCTTGGAGTAGATGAAGCGCGTGCCCGGCGTCTCGGGGCGCGGGGGCTCCTGGCCGATGACGGCGTCGGGCAGCCCGCTGGTGTGGTTGAGCAGCTGCCTGACAGTGATCGCGGAGCCGTCGCCGCCCAGGTGCTCCTCGACCACGCCGGGCAGCCACGTGGCCACCGTGTCGTCCAGGCTCAGCTTGCCCTCGGCGGCCAGGCGCAGGACGACCGTGCCGGCGAACGCCTTGGTGAAGCTGCCGATGCGGAAGTGCTCGCCGGGCCGCCGCTCGCGGCCGGTGGTCAGGTCGGCCACTCCCGCCGTGCCGAACCAGCGGGTCCCGTCGGGGTCGCGCAGCTCGGCGACGATGCCGGGCCCGTCGCCGTCGGCCACGGCCCGGTCGAGGGCGGCGGCGAGCTGATCGGGGCGGAACGGGGACATGGTGCCTCCAGAGGCGTCAGGGGAAGATGCAAGCAACCGTAGTTGACTATTTCGGAGTTAGTCAACTGCGGTTGCTTAGTCTGGAGGCTCCGGGCTATGCGGTCCCGGAGGGCTTCTTCGTGCCGCGCACCTTGGCGTAGTGGCGGGCGGCCCTGGCCCGGTTGCCGCAGCCGGCCGAGCACCACTCGCGCCGCGCGGATTCGCGCAGGAAGTAGAGCACGCATCCCGGGGCCTGGCAGGCGCGCAGCTCGTGGCGCTGCGGCCCGGCGAACAGGGTGACGGCGTCCTCGGCCAGCGCGGAGAGTGCGGCGTCGACGGCGCGCCCGGCGGTGCGCACGACGGCCTGCGGTTCCGGGCCGGTGCGCAGCTCGTGCCAGCGCGGGGCGCGGGCGGCGTGCGCGTTGAGCGTCGCGACCGAGCCGGGGCCGGGCTCCTGCCCGGCGACGGCCGCGGCGGCGAGGGCGCGTACGGCCTCCCGCAGCTCCCGTGCGTGACGCAGGTCGTCGCCCGTCACGCCCAGGAGGTCGGCGTCCGGGAGCGGGACGGCGAGCCGGTCGCGCACGTCGCGCAGCCACGCGGCGAGGTGCTCGACGGTACGCAGGCCGTCGAGGACCTGACCGCGCACGGCATGCGTGGTGTTGCCGAGTTCGATCGGCGGCAGCTCCCCGAGCTGGGGAGCGCCGCCACCGGTGAGGTCTGCCACATCCACACTTCTAACGCTACCGGCAGCTTGACACCGTGAGGACCGTCCGCCATATTTCTAACGGTCGCACTTGCCTGTAACCATGAGAAAACCGGAGGACTCGCATGAGCGCACTGGCCCTGCGGACCGGCCACGTCGGCCTGAACGTGACCGACCTGGCCCGCTCCACCGCCTTCTACCGCCAGGTCCTGGAGCTGGAGGTCTACAACGAGCAGACCGACGGCGACCGCCGCTACGCCCTCCTCGGCCGCGACGGCGCCCTGATGGTCACGCTGTGGCAGCAGAGCGACGGCGCGTTCCCCGCGGACCGGCCCGGCCTGCACCACCTGTCGTTCCAGGCCCCCGACATCGAGACGGTCCACCGCGCCGAGGCCGTCCTGCGCGGGCTCGGCGTGCAGCCGCTGCACGACGGCGTCGTCCCGCACGGCGAGGGCGCCTCGTCCGGCGGCGTGTTCTTCACCGACCCGGACGGCATCCGCCTGGAGATCTACGCCCCCTCCGGCGCCGACACCGCGCCCGCGCCCACCAAGGGCGCGCCGACGTGCGGCTTCTTCTAGAACCCAGCGGCCAGGAAAGGAGCCGACCGTGCTCCACCACGGCGAACACGTGGTGCAACGCCGGGCCGGGCTGACCACCGACGGATGGGGATCGGCGGGTGTCGGCGCGGCCGTCCCGCCGGTCGCCGCGAACTTCCTCCGTGAGCAGCGGCTGGTCGTGATCGCGGCCGCCGACGACACCGGCGCGGCCTGGGCCGGGCTGATCACCGGCCCGCCGGGGTTCGTCACCGCCCCGGACGACCGGACCGTCGTCACCGACCGGCTGCCCGGCGCGGGCGATCCGCTCGCCGGCCTGTTCGACACCGAACGCGACCTCGGCATGCTCGTCATCGAGCCCTCCGGGCGGCGCCGGATGCGGGTCAACGGCCTGGCCCGCAGGGACGGCGACCGGCTCGTCACCAGCACCCACCAGGTGTACGCGAACTGCCCGAAGTACATCCAGACGCGTACGTACCTCGACGAGCTGCCGTCGCCGGGCCGGACGGCGGCCGTCACCGGCGAGCTGACCGAGCACCAGCGGCGGTGGATCGCCGGGGCCGACACCTTCTTCGTCGCCACCTACGCGGCAGGACAGGGCGCCGACGCCTCGCACCGGGGCGGGAACCCCGGGTTCGTCACCGTGACCGGCGACGGGCGGCTCACCTGGCCCGACTACACGGGCAACTCCATGTTCATGACGCTGGGCAACCTCGCCGTCGAACCCCGCTGCGGGCTGCTGTTCCTCGACTGGGAGAACGGCGACACGCTGCAGCTGACCGGCCGGGCCCGCGTCGACTGGGACCCCGGCCGGGCCGCGGCCGTGCCCGGCGCCCACCGGCTCGTCGACTTCGAGGTCGAGCGGGCCGTCCAGATCACCGGAGGGCTTCCGCAACGCTGGTCGTTCGGCGGCTACTCGCGGTTCAACCCGTCCCAGGCCGCCGAGAGGAGGGCGTGATGCGGGTCCGCGTCGACGACGCCCTGTGCCAGATCCACGCCCAGTGCGTGTTCGCCGCGCCGGAGGTGTTCAGCCTCGACGCCGATGACGAGCTGGTCTACGACGCGGAGCCCGGCGACGCGTACTGGCCCGCCGTCGAGGAGGCGGCGCGCGCCTGCCCCGTCCAGGCGATCACGCTCGAAGAAGACTGACCGAGGAGAGAGCTCATGACCGTTCCGCCCTTCACCGAAGAGAGCGCCCGCGCCAAGGTCCAGGCCGCCGAGGACGCCTGGAACACCCGTGACCCGCACCGCGTGTCCCTCGCGTACACACCCGACTCGGTCTGGCGCAACCGGGACGAGTTCGTCACCGGCAGGGAGGAGATCGTCGGCTTCCTGACCCGCAAGTGGGCCAGGGAGCTGGACTACGCGCTGCGCAAGGAGCTGTGGGCCTTCACCGCCGACCGGATCGCCGTCCGTTTCCAGTACGAGTGGAGCGACGCGGCCGGGGGATGGTGGCGCAGTTACGGTAACGAGCTGTGGGAGTTCGACGCGAGCGGGCTGATGCGGCGGCGCGAGGCCAGCATCAACGACCTGCCGATCGCCGCCGGCGAGCGCCGCATCTTCGGGCCGCGCGGGGAGAATGAGCGGGGCGTGCCCCTGCCGCTCGCCTGACAAAGAGGGAAATAGCCGGTATTTCCTCCTGGTTAACTCTCGTACAGCGATGATCACGAGAGTCAGGAGACGCGATGACCTCACCGGGCGATCCGTTCAACGCGGGCGGCGACCAGGAGCTCGGCCGGCTGCTGGACCAGTTCCGGCAGGACGTGGCCGCGATCGAGCGGCTGAGCGGCCGGATGGCCGCCGTCAAGGGACGGGGGGAGGCCGCCGAGGGCCGGGTGGTGGCCGAGGTGACACAGACGGGGGCGCTGACCGGGCTCACCATCGACCCGCGCGCCATGCGGCTCGGCTCCGCGGAGCTGGCGGCGGCGGTCCTAGAAGCGGCGGGCCGGGCCGCCCGCGACGCCGAGCGGGAGGCGGGCGACCTGGTGGCCCCCTTCATCGCCGAGACCGTGCTGGACGGCGCGGGCCCGAGCGGCGACCGGCCGGGCGCCGGGGGCGACCGCGGGCGGCGGCCTTGAGGATCAACCCGGGCCGCGCGAGCATCTACGGGTTCGGCGCGCTGGGCATCGCCGGGTTCGTCTTCAAGATGCTCGCCGTGGACTACCCGACCGGCGACCCGGCCAAGGCCCGCCAGGCCGCCGAGGTGTGGGCCAGGCTGGCCGAACGCGTCGAGCGGAGCCCGGACAAGACGTTCGCCGCCGCCGAGACGGTGTGGCGGCAGAACAGCGGGGCCGGGGTCGACGCCTTCAAGAAGGCGGTCACCGCCGGCCTCTATCCACAGCCGCCCACGGCCGGCTACGCCGCCAGGCTCGCCCAGCGCTGCCGGCAGAACAGCCAGGCGTGCACCGAGTACGCGGAGGTCATCGAGACCGCGCGGCACACGTACTGGACGCTGGCGCTGGCCAACTTCGCCAGCTTCATCTTCATCACCACCTTCCCCTGGCAGGCGGGGACGGCGTACCAGATCAGCCAGTTCCTCATGCGGCGGGCGCAGGCGGGCATGCTGGCCAAGCTGCTGGAGCACAGCGTCGCCAGGATCGTGCTGGCCAAGCTGACGGAGTACACGATCGGCAGCACCTTCTTCGCCGTCGGGGACGTGGCCGTGGTCGCGGGCGTGAAGGCGCTGCGCGGGGAGGATCCCGGCTCGCTGGAGCAGAACGCCACGCAGGCGCTCAAGGAGTTCGCCGCCTCGGTCGCCTTCTACGGCGCGTTCGACGCCGCGATGCCCCTGGCCGGCAAGATCAGCCAGAATCCCGACGTCCGCTACTTCCTGAGCCGGGTGGCAGGCGGCTCCATCGGATACGGCCCCTCGTACGACGCCATGAACGGCCAGGAGGGCGCCGAGCTGATCCCGACGTGGAAGGAGACGCTGGGCCGGCTGCTCCTCTACTTCACAATGGCGCACAAACCCGCGAGCTGAGGAGGACGGCATGGACATCCACAAGCACGTGATGCGCTCGGCGGCGCACGCGTTCGACGTCGAGCGGGACGAGCTCGGGCGGTTCGTCGGGGAGGCGGCCAGGGACCTGGAGGCGATCGGCGCGTTCTGGGGTGACGACGACCTGGGCGCCACGTTCCTCAAGGGAGAGGGTGGCGCGTCGGGGTACGAGGCGGTGACCGGGCAGATCCAGGAGGGGGTGGCGAACTTCCTGACCGGGCACGGGGAGATCGCCCGGCGGCTGCGCCTGATGAGGGACAACGTCGAGGTGGGGGACTGGAACCAGGTCGCCCTCATCCTGTCGAAGCTCCCGCCCGGCGACCCGGATCGGCCGATCTGGGGGGCGAGCTGATGTTTCGGTAGCCGTACGAAATTTTCATCAGGATGATTGCGCAGGTGGGTCGGGGCCTCGGCGTTGCGGCGAGCGGGCGGCATTGACAGCTTGACAAATTCGAGCCGATACTTTCGCCAACTCGCCGATAGTTTCGAGGAGGAAGCGCGCACATGAACGAGCCCCTCGCACCCCCGAAACGCCGCGGACCCATCAGGCGGTTCGTCGCCCGCTCCTGCGTCGTGGCGGTGGCCGTGGCCACGGCGATGCTCCCCGGCGTCGCCCACGCGGCCATCACGACCAACCAGACGGGCACCAACAACGGCTACTTCTACTCGTTCTGGACCGACAGCAACGGCACCGTCTCCATGGAGCTGGGCTCCGGCGGCAACTACAGCACCTCGTGGCGCAACACCGGCAACTTCGTCGCGGGCAAGGGCTGGAGCACCGGCGGACGCCGCACCGTCAGCTATTCGGGCAGCTTCAACCCGTCAGGCAACGCCTACCTGACCCTCTACGGCTGGACGAGGAACCCGCTCGTCGAGTACTACATCGTCGACAACTGGGGCACCTACCGGCCCACGGGCACGTACAAGGGCACGGTCACCAGCGACGGCGGCACGTACGACATCTACCAGACGACCCGCTACAACGCCCCGTCGATCGAGGGGACCAGGACGTTCAACCAGTACTGGAGCGTCCGGCAGTCGAAGAAGACCGGCGGCACCATCACCTCGGGCAACCACTTCGACGCCTGGGCCAGGCACGGCATGAACCTGGGCAGCCATGACTACATGATCATGGCGACCGAGGGCTACCAGAGCAGCGGCAACTCCAACATCACCGTGGGCGGCACCACCGGCGGCGGCGACGGGGGCAACGGGAGCGGCGGGTGCTCGGCGACGCTGTCGGCGGGCCAGCAGTGGAGCGACCGCTACAACCTGAACGTCGCGGTCAGCGGCTCCAGCAACTGGACCGTGACGATGAACGTGCCCTCCCCGGCGAAGGTCCTGTCCACCTGGAACGTCAGCGCCAGTTATCCCAGCTCCCAGGTGCTCACCGCCAGGCCGAACGGCAACGGCAACAACTGGGGCGTGACCATCCAGCACAACGGCAACTGGAACTGGCCGACGGTCTCCTGCAGCGCGGGCTGACCCCGGCGACCGCGAAGGCGCGGCGGCCGGGGCCGCCGCGCCGATGCCGGCTCAGCCGCAGGTGTTGGCGCGGATCGAGACGACGGGCCAGGGGGTGATGGAGGTGTGCGAGGTCTGCCCGACCGGCACACAGGGGCCGACGACGAGGATGGGGCCGGCGAGCGGCGACGCGTGCTTCTGCAGGACGACGACCTGGTGCATGCCGGTGCCGGAGGAGCAGTAGCTGCTCGCCGAGCCGGAGCCGTACTGGGTGGTGCATCCCGTAGGCGCGGCGGCGGCGGGGGAGGCGAGGAGGACGGCCGGGCCGAAGGCCAGGGCTGCGGCGCCCGCCAGAACGGCGGCACGATGACGAAGGCTCATACGAGTCTCCAGGGGTGGGGGGTTTTACTTTTAGGAAAGTTTCCTAAAAGTGAGGCTAGATCGCCGTTTCCCCCACCGTCAAGACAGCCGTTTGCCCGTCAACCACGACATTTCCCATCTTGCTTCACACGCCCTGCCGACCCGGCATGATCTAACTCCGCCGGATGAGCGATGGGAGCGATGTGAAGAGAAGATTGACCCTGCTGGCGACCGCCTTCGTCACGGTCGCGGCAGTCTTACCCGTTCAGGCCGCCGGAGCCAGCCCCCAGCAGCCGCCCCAGACGATCACCTGGACGCCGTGCGAGGAGGAGCCCGCCGCCGAGTGCGGCAAGCTGGCCGTCCCGATCGACTGGTCCCAGCCTGACGGCCCCACCGTCGAGCTCGCCCTGGCCAGGCGCAAGGCCACCGACCCCGCCGCCCGCATCGGCTCACTGGTGATCAACCCCGGCGGCCCCGGCGGCTCCGGCGTCGAAGCCGCCTACGGCGCCCCCGGCTTCTTCACCCCCGAACTGCAGCGGCACTTCGACATCGTCGGGTTCGACCCGCGCGGCGTCGGCCGCAGCAACCCCGTGGTCTGCTCGGCGTCCGTCTACAACGAGATGCCGTACGCCGTCATGACCAGCCAGGCCGACTTCGACAGGTGGACCGCCTACAACGAGCGGCTGCGCGCCGACTGCCGCGCCCGCACCGGCCCCCTGTACGACCACGTCGACTCCGTCAGCGTGGCCCGCGACCTGGACGCCATCCGCGCCGCACTCGGCGAGGAGAAGCTCACCTACTACGGGATCTCGTACGGCACGCTGATCGGCCAGATGTACGCCGAGCTGTTCCCCGGCCGGATCCGCGCGCTCGCCCTCGACAGCAACATGGACCACAGCCTGCGCGTCAAGCAGTTCCTCGACAGCGAGGCCGCCGCCGTCGAGGACGCCTTCGACCAGTTCGTCGGCTGGTGCGACCAGGAGCCGAGCTGCGCCCTGCACGGCCAGGACGTCCGCGCGATCTGGAAGGACCTGCTGGCCAAGGCCCGGCGCGGCGAGCTCTACTACCCCGGCGTGCCCGACCGGCCGATGACCGAGCTGCAGGTGCTGTGGCAGGGCGTCCTCGGCACCGAAGGCCCCGCCTGGCAGCTCCTCGCCCAGATGATCAACGCCCTCAACGGCGGCACCCCGCCCGACTGGGTGCCCCCGCTGCCCGGCCGTCAGCCCGTGCAGGGCGAACTCGCCCACCTGCCGACCGTCATCCTGTGCCAGGACTACAGCCTGCGGGTGCGCAACTACCGCGAATACGCCGCACTGCTGCGCAGCTCCGCGCGCCGGGCCCCCGACATGCGCTTCAACCCGATGCCGATCGAGGACCTGCCCGTCTGCCTCAACCACCCCACCAACAACCCGCAGCACCGGCTGCGCTACAAGGGCAGCGCGCCGCTGCTGCTCGGCAACTCGCTGCACGACCCGTCCACCCCGTACGACTGGTCGGCCGACGTCGCCAGGCAGCTCGGCCGCAAGGCGGTGCTGCTCACCTACGAAGGCTGGGGCCACCGCATCTACGGCAAGGACGAGTGCAGCACGGTGCCCATCGACAACTACCTGATCTCGCTGACCGTGCCCCCGCACGGCTACCGCTGCCCCGTCGGCGGCCGGGTCGAGAACACGCTCAAGCGGCAGGCCGAACTCTGGCCCACCGACGGCCTCCCCTGGTCGTCGCTGCCCCGCTGACCCCGCGGCCGGGCCCGGAAACCACCCGGGCCCGGCCCTCAGTGCACGGTCTTGCGCGCCTCGTACCAGGTGGCGCCCACCGGCTCGCCCGCCAGGTTCCAGCTCCACGACACCACGGGCGTGATGCCGAGGTAGAAGCCGGGCCCCACCATGCCGACCCGTTCCACCGGCTCCCCGGCCCGGCCGTAGACGCGCACCCCCCGCGCCACGAACGGCTCCATCGACACCAGGTCGTCGACCACCACCGCCACCAGGTGGTTGCCCGCCCTGACGTTGCGGAACTTGCGCGTCTCCAGCACCGACGCGCCCGACCCGCCGACCCAGAACCGCTCGCCGTCGAACTCGAACGCGACCGGCGCCACGTCCGGCTGCCCGCCCGGTCCCAGCGTCGCGATCCGCGCCAGCGGCTGCGACCGCAGGTACGCGATCTCCTCCTCGGTGAACGCCATGACGCTCCTCCTTTCAGTCACGCCCTCCCCCTTGCCGGGAAGCCGTGCGTGACGCCAGACTGCGGCGTGGCCGTTGAAGACCAAGACTGGTGGAAGACGCTGGAGCGCGCCCTGGAGATCGTGGAGCGCGACGCCCGCGCGGCGGGCCACACCGGCGCCCTCCGGCTGATCCCGAGGGGCTGGAGCGTCGGCGCGCAGGTGCAGTACGACGGCCGCCATCACGGTGAGGGCCTGTGTCCCGAGGAGGGCGGCGACCTCGTGAGCGCGATCGTGAACGTCGCCGGCTCCACCCAGGAAACGATCATGGAGCTGATCTGGCAGGTCTGGCCCGTCTGCGTGCCCCATGATCGCGGCGCGCACGTCGGATGGGAGGACGGGGTCGCCGTGTGGAAGTGCGCCGCCGGCGGCTCGCACGTCCTCGCGCGGATCGGTGAGCTGCCTGGCTAGGGGCGGGGGCGCATTCCGGCGAAGAGGGCTTCGAGCACCCGGTCGACGTACTCGTGCGTCACCGGCTCCTGCGTGACCATGAGGGTGAAGAACAGCGGCCCCGTCAGGATCGACATGGCCAGGTCCAGGTCGAACTCGGGGGCGAGCTGCCCCTGCTCCCTGGCCTTGGTGAGCCGGGCGACGGTCTTGGCCTCCTGCGGCTTGGTGAAGCGCTCGTTCAGCTCGGCGGCGACGGCCGGGTTGTGCTGGGCCTCGCCGATCAGCGACTGGAAGAGCGGCCCGAACGGGGGGCGGCCGAGCAGGTCGACGGCATGGTGGATCTGCGTGCGGAGGTCGGCCATGACGTCGCCGGTGTCGGGGTAGTCGAGGTCCGGCTGTTGCGGTGACAGGACCGCGTCCAGGAACAGGGCGCCCTTGGACGGCCAGCGGCGGTAGATCGTGTGCTTGCCGACGCCGGCGCGGGCCGCGACCCCCTCGATGCTGAGCTTGGCGTAGCCGATCTCCTGGGCCAGCTCGAGCGTGGTGCGCCGGATGGCCTCGGTCCGGTCGTCGGCCCGGGTGCGTGGGGTGTCCGTCATGTGGACAGCCTAGTAGAACGGCACGTGCCGTTGGGGGGTTGCGGGCGTTCGGGGTCAGGCCCGTGCCGTGATCCGCTCGGTGCTCCGGATCACCGCCCGGACGGGCTCCCGGTCGCCGGTCGTGGACCGGACGAGCACCCGGCCGTTGTCGATCTTCACGTCCCAGCGCGGCTCCTCGACCGTCGCGGGCCCGCGCACCACCTTGCCGTCGGCGAGCCGGAACGTGCTGCCGTGCCACGGGCACCGGACGCAGCCGTCGCCGACGATCGTGCCCTCGTCCAGCGGCCCACCGGCGTGGGTGCAGGTGGCCGAGAGCGCGTGCAGCGTCCCGTCGTGCTGGACGAGCAGCACGGCCACCCCGTTCGCCGTGACGCGGTGCGGCCGGCCGTCGCTCACCTCGGCCACCGCCGCGACGTCGGTCCAGTCGGTGACGGGCTGCTGGAACGCGGTGTGGTTGACGCCGACGCCCTGCACGAGCGACAGGCGCCCGCCCAGGTACGCGCCGATCGACGTCATGGCCAGGCCCGCGCCGCTCAGCAGCATCCCGGCCCGCCGCTGCCCGCGCCCGCGCGCGACCCAGGAGGCCGCCTGGAGCGCGGTCGCCGTCACGTTGCACAGCGCGTGCACAAGCCCGGTCCGCTGCTCGGGCCCGTAGGTCTCCGACCAGTCGGACGCCCCCGCCGCCGCGGCGGGCACCGTGGCGATCAGCCCGACGCCGACCAGGCGGCGCGCCGACTCGGCCCCGGCCTCGCCTCCGGCCACGTCCAGGAAGGAGGCCATGGTCCAGGCGCCGATGGGCAGGTCCGTAAGAACGGGGTGCAGCGAGTGGCCCAGCCAGGTGCCCGACAGCGCGTTCTTGATCGCGTCGGGGCGCGTCAGCCGCCCGACCAGGCCCGCGAGCTTGTTCGATGCGCCGTCGAGCGCACTCCAGTCCTCGACTCTTTTGCTCATGACGGCTGGCTTCCCCAGGCCGGGTGACTCATGCCTGGGGAGCCCGGCGCGCTACGGCCGCTCGGCGCGCAGCCGGTCGACGGCGGCCGTCGCGTGCACCGCGTACTCGCCGAGAAGCTCGGAGTGGGCCTGTTCCAGGCCGAGGATGACGGCGCCGAGCACGGTGGCGAGCGCGCCGACGACGCTGCTGGAGATCGCCACGAACTCGTGCAGCGGCCGGGCCGCCGCCTGCACCGCCTCGACGACCTCCGGGGCGTCGCCGATCTCGCCGCCGATCACCACCAGGTCGGGGTCGACGACCGCCGCGAGCGCGGCGCACGCCCTGGCGACGTCCAGCACGTACGCGTCGAGCACGGCCTTGGCCTCGGCCGAGCCTGCGGCGACGTCGGCCAGGATCGCCTTGACCACCTCGCCGACGGAGGCCGCGCCGGGAGCCTGCGAGCGGTAGGAGTCGACCAGGCGGGAGGCCGCCAGCCGCTCCTCCATCGCGTGGCGCGAGGTCTGCTCGGCGCCGTCGGCCCACGGGAACGGCAGCCGCGACAGCTCGCCCGCCGCGCCGTGCGCGCCGCGCACCAGGCGGCCCTCGTTGATGAGCCCCGCGCCGACGCCCACGCCGAGCTGCAGGTAGGCCAGGCTCGGCACGTCGGCCCCGGCGCCGATCCGCATCTCGGCCACCGCCGAGCAGTTGACGTTGTTCTCCAGCCGCACCGGGCCGTCGAAGTGGTCGGTGAGCGCGTCGAGCAGCGTGGCGACGGCGCCCTTCTCCTGTCCGGCGGAGGCGGGCACCTGGCTGCGGCGGGCGTCGATGATCTGCGGTAGCGCGATCGTCACGGCCCGCAGCCGGTCGCGTCCGGCGCACCAGTCGGCGAGCTGCCGGGCCGCCCGCTCCATGACGTGCGGCGACGGCTCGCGGCGGCGGGCCTCGCCGGGGCGGACCGGCTCGGAGATGGACACGTGCGTGGTGCGCGCCCCGGCGAGGTCGACGGCCATCAGCTCGACGTGGGAGCTGCCCAGGTCGACGCCGAGCGCCCAGCCGACCTCGTCGGCCGCCTCGAACAGCACGGCCGGCTTGCCGGTCGCCGGGACGTGCCTGCCGTTGCGGCGCAGGTAGCCGGCCTCCTCCAGGGCGCTGACGGCGTCGTTGACGCTCGGCTTCGACAGGCCGGTGGCGGCGAGCAGCCGGGGCCGGGTGGTCGAGCCGTGCCCGAGCGTGTGACTCAGGACGTGGCGCTGGGTCGGGGGGAGTTCCGGCGAACGCATGTGGTCATCCAATCGGAGTCACGCCTGTCTTGTCAGGGCGCGTACGGCGGCGGCGGAACTCGCCCGGGAGGCGCCGAAGGTCCGTACCACGCCGGTGGCGCGCGGGTAGTCCGTCCCCGGGTAGCCCATGTCGACGACGACCAGGCGCGGCGCGTCCAGCCGGGCGAAGACCTCGGCGCTGGCGGGATGGCGGGGCAGGTCCCGTACGACGGCCACGACGACGTCGGACGGCCCGAGGCCCGGCAGGTCGGGCAGGTCGCTGATCGGCGGGGTCAGGACGTGGTCGGCGAACGCGACGCCGGCCGCGCGCAGCTCCGGCCCGATACCCCACGGGACGGGCCCGGCCGCGATGGAGGTCCGGTCGTCGAACGTGACGACGTGCACAGTGCCACCCGTGCCGCCGGTGCCGCCCGGGCCGCCCGCGATCGACGCGTCGCCCTCGACGGTGGTCGCCCCCCAGGCCGCGGCCAGCCCGGCCGCGCGCTCGGCGGCGGTGTTGGCGGCCCCGGGCACGCCGACCGTGCCGGGGTATGCGCGGGCCATCGCGGCGACCCGCCGGTTGGCCTCCTCCAGCCGCTCGGCGGACAGCTCGCCGGACCGCACGGCGGCGACGATCGCGTCGACGACGGCGGTGGTCGCCTCCTCGTACTGCTCGGCCCCGAGGCACAGCACGTCGACGCCGGCGCGCAGCGCGCCCACGGCGGCGGCGGGCAGCGACGAGGCGTGGTTCAGCACGCCGTGCATCTCCAGCGCGTCGGAGATGACGACGCCGTCGTAGCCGATCTCGTCCCGCAGCAGGCGGCTGATCACGGCGGGGCTGAGCGTCGTGGGCGCCGAGGGGTCGAGGCAGTCGACCACCACGTGCGCGGTCATCATGCTCGCCACGCCGGAGGCGGCCGCGCTGACGAAGGTACGCAGGTGCTCGTCGTCGAACTCGGCCCGCCCGGCGGTCACCCGGCCGAGCGACAGGTGCGAGTCCAGCAGCGAGCCGCCGAGCCCCGGGTAGTGCTTGACGCACGCCGCCACGCCCGCCTCCTGCAGGCCCTCGATCCAGGCGGCGGCGTGCTCGGCGTTGTCACGCGGGCTGCGGCCGTAGGAGCGGGTGGTCAGCGGGCTGAGCGGGTCGGTCACGTAGTCGCCGATCGGCGCCAGGTTGTAGTTGACGCCGAGGTCGCGCAGCTCGGCGCCGATGCCCCGGCCCACCGCCCGGGTGGCGTCCAGGTCGCCGTTCTCGCTCAGCACCCGGTTGCCGGGGTAGGGGCTGCCCTCGTCGTGGTGGATGCGGGTGACGTCGCCGCCCTCCTCGTCGATCCCCACGACGGCGTCCGGCCGGGCCTCGCGGATCTGCCGCACGAGCTCCGCCACCTGCTGCGGCGACACGATGTTGCGGCCGAACAGGATGACGCCCGCCATCCCCTCGCGCAGCCGGTCGAGCAGCCACGGCGGCGCGGTGGTGCCCTCGAAGGCGGGCAGCACGGTGCCGAGGGCGAGTTGCCGCAGGTCTGATGTCATGCGAATTGCTCCTCATATGCCAGGTGGGCGAGCCGGACGGCCCCGAAGACCGGCTCGGTGCCGAGGACCGACAGCGGCAGCGTGACGCCCTGCTCGACCAGCGCTTCGGCGAACGCGGACCGGAACGACGGCTGCTTGACCATGACCGCGCCCGCGCCGACGACGGCGTCCGCGCGGACCCCGAGGCGCAGCGCGGCCACGACGTTGCCGGCGAGCCGCTGGGCGTTGCCCACGATGGCCCGCCGCGCGCTGGGGGAGCCGGCCTCCGCGCAGGCGAAGACGCTCTCGGCGAGTTCGCCCAGTTCCTCGCGCACGCCCTCCAGCGCTCCGGGGAGGCGGCGGTCCTCGATCACGTCGAACGCGCCCGCGACGAACGTGCGGAACACCCGGTCGCCCTCGCCGCGGTCCAGGCTCTCGGCGTACAGCCGCAGGGCGTCGATGACGATGCGCGGCGCGCTCCCGTGGTCGCCGAGCAGCCAGCCCCACCCGTCGGTGAGGATCGTGACGCCGTCGGGGGTCCGGCCGCCGACGACGGCCCCGGTTCCCGCGATCACCGACACGGCATGGTCGTACCCGCCTGCCAGGCCGACCAGCAGGGCGTCGTTGCACACCCGTACGGTGACGCCGGGGCCGAACTCGGCGGCCACGGCGGCGTGCAGCTCCCTGGTCAGCGCCTCGGAGTCGCAGCCGCGGGCGCCGACGCCGACGGCGGCGAGCCGGTGGCTCGGGGGCGCCACCTGGCCGGTGGCGGCGCGGATCAGCGCGGCGCGCCCGGCCGTGGACAGGTCGTTCCAGTCGGTGTTGGGCAGGGTCTGACCGGCGAGGTGCTCGCCGGTGACGGCGTCCTCGACGTGGACGCGCAGGTACGAGCCGCCGATGTCGAGGCCCGCGACGCCGGGGCGCGGCTGGGGGGCCACGCTCACGCGGTCGTCTCCACCTTCGTGTCGAGGCGGGTGAACACCGCGTCCTCGGGGCGCCGGCCGGTGGCCGCGCAGGCCTCCTGGACGACCATCTGGCAGATGACGGTGGCCGCGATGGACAGCTCGGCGCCGCTCATCCCGGGCAGGTGGATCTGGTGCAGCGGGCCGGGGCCGTCGTAGGCGATCGGCTCGGCGCCGATGAGGTGCACGGTGGCGCCGTGGTCGGCGAGCTGGCGGGCGAGCAGCGCCTCGCTGCCGCAGTCGACGATCACGTGGACGGTGCCCGGCCGGGCGCTGTCCATGAATCCGTGCAGGTAGGAGCGGGTGTCGAAGCTGGAGGCAGGCAGTGCGACGCCTTCGCGGAACAGCAGCGAGGCGCCCTCGGCCGCCGCCAGCCCCGCTCCGGAGGAGACCACGTCGAGGTGGCCGGCGCGCACCAGGTCGGCGGCGATGCGCCCGGCTGCCGCGCGCTGCCCGTCGATCACCGTGGTCAACCGCTCGCCGAACGAGCGCCAGCGCGGCTCGTCGACGCCGCCGGTCAGGTGCTCGGCCAGCATGGCCAGGGCGAGCGCGGTGGCCGTGTAGCCGACGGTGGACACGCGGGAGTCGGCGACGCCGCCCAGCCACAGGTGCCGGGGGGCCAGCTCGGACACCGGCGAGGGCGTCCGGTTGACGACGCTCATCCGCGACTCCTGGGGAGCCAGTGACAGCGCGCGCACGATCTCGACGCTGCGTCCCGACTGGGAGACCCCCAGGTACGTCGTCTCCGGGCGCACCTGGTCGGCGGTGAAATCGGCTCCAGTCAGCAGCTCGCACGCCACGCCGCGCGCGGTCAGCCCGGCGACCAGCACGTGCGCGGCGGCGCGGCTGGCCCCGATCGCGAAGGCGACGAGGCGGGTGACGCCGCCGTGACGGTCAAGCTGCCCCGGCAGAGCCCCGGCGAGGTCCGCCAACGACTCGGGCTGGCTGCGAAAGGCCTCGTCAAAGGAGTTCCACGGGAAAACTGTTGCTGTAGCCATGTTAGTAAGGTAGCTTACCTTACTCAGGATCGTCAAAGGAGTACGTATCCTGTGGAGGTGTACCCGAATGCATGATCGTCCGTCGCAGCCCCAGCCGACCCGCCGTTCGGTCCTGGCGTTCCTGGCGCTGTCCCCCGTCGCCGGCGCGCTCGCCGCCGGCTGTGCCACGTCCGGCGGAAAGCAGGCGCCCGCCGCGTCCCCGACGGGCCGTGCCGTCGCGGGCAATCCGTTCGGGGTGGCCGCCGGCACGCCCGTCGAGGTCGTGCTCTTCGACGGCGGCTACGGCCAGGCCTACATCAAGCTGCCCGTCGAGCTCTACCAGAAGAAGCACCCCAAGACCGAGGTCAAGCAGACCTCCACCCAGCAGATCCAGCAGACGCTGCAGCCGCGCTTCGTCGCCGGCAACCCGCCGGACGTCGTCAACAACTCCGGCTCCAACGCCATCGACTACGGCGCGCTCGTCGGCGACAAGGCCCTGCTGTCGCTGGCCCCGCTGCTGGACGCGCCCTCTTGGAGCGATCCAGCCGTGCCCGTGCGCGACACCCTGCGCCCCGGCGTGGTCGAGGTCGGCACGCACGACGGCCAGTTCGTCGTCCTCAACTACTCCTACGGCGCCTACGGCGCCTGGTACAGCGCCTCCCTGTTCGAGGAGAAGGGCTGGACCTACCCGCAGACCTGGGACGACTACCTCGGGCTGTGCGACAAGATGGCCACCGCCGGCATCGCCCCCTGGACCTACCCCGGCCAGTTCCCGTACTACATGTTCTGGTGGCTGGCCTCGATGATCTACAAGGTCGCGGGCAAGGAAGTCATCGACAAGATCAACAACTTCGAGAAGGACGCCTGGACCGACGAGCGGGCCGTCGCCGCGCTCAAGGCGTTCGAGGCCATCCCCGCCAACGGCTGGGTGCTCAAGGGCAGCTCGGGCCTCAACCACACCGACGCCCAGATGCAGTTCCTCCAGGGCAAGGCCGGATTCGTCCCCGGCGGCTCCTGGCTGGAGAAGGAGATGGGCGACAGCGTCCCGGCCGGCTTCGACATGTCGATCTGCCGCGTCCCGTCGATCACCGACGCCGACGACCGGCCGTTCGGCGCCCTGTGCGCCAAGGCGGGCGAGCCGTACATCGTGCCGCGTGACGCCGCCAACTCCGCCGGCGGCCTGGAGTTCCTGCGCGCGATGCTCTCGAACGAGGGCGGCTCCAACTTCATCGCCCAGGCCGGCGCGCTCTCCTCCAACCGCAACGCCACGCTGCCCGCCGACGCCAAGCACGGCCTCGTCTCCATCAACGACGCGCTCAAGGAGGCCGGCGACAACATCTTCGGCCTGACCGTCGACACCCGTAACAGCCGCCTGTGGAACGACATCGCCAAGGTGATGGGCCGGTTCATGAACGGCGACGTGAAGGCCGACCAGCTCGCCAAGGAAGCGCAGCGCCTCACCGACGCGGCCCGGAACTGAGATGCGAAACCGGCACCAGCGCCGTGTGATCGTCGGCTTCCTCGCCGCGCCGCTCATCCTTTACACGGTGTTCGTGGCCTCGCCGTACGTGCAGGCGTTCTACATCGCCATCACCGACTGGCGGGGCCTGTCGGCCGAGTTCGACGTGATCGGCCTGGCCAACTTCGCCGAGCTCTTCGGCGACCCGGTCTTCTGGAAGGCGCTCGGCAACAACCTGATCCTCCTGATCACGCTGCCGCTCGTCACGATCGGGCTGGCGCTGTTCCTGGCGTTCATGCTGAACGCCGCGGGCGGCCCCCGCAGCGGGGAGATCCGCGGCGTCCGGGGCGCCACGTTCTACCGGGTCGTGTTCTTCTTCCCGTACGTGCTGTCGATCGCGATCATCGGCGTGCTGTGGATGAACATCTACAACCCGATCAACGGCCTGCTCAACGGCGGGCTGCGCGCGATCGGGCTCGGGCACGTGCAGCCGTCGTGGCTCGGCGACGAGAGATTGGCCTTCTGGGCGGTGCTCGCCGTCCTCGTCTGGAACGGCGTCGGCTTCTACGTCGTCCTGTTCACCGCCGGCCTCAAGGCGATCCCCGCGTCGCTGCTGGAGGCCGCGGTGCTCGACGGCGCCTCCAGGAGCCAGGTCTTCTTCCGCATCACCGTGCCGCTCATCTGGGAGAACATCCGCACAGCGGCCGTCTACCTGGGGATCGCCGCACTGGACGCGTTCGCCATCGTGCAGATCATGACCGGCGGCGGGCCGAACGACTCCACCCAGGTGGGCTCGTTCTACCTCTACCAGAACGCGTTCTCCTACGGCCGGTTCGGCTACGCCTCGGCGATGGGCGTCGTGCTCTTCGTCGTCACCCTGGCCCTGTCCGCCTTCACGCTCCGCGCGACCCGCCGAGAGAGGATCGAATTCTGATGGCCGCCACCGGTGCGCGCAGGCCGCGAGGCAGATCCGCGGGCCCGACGATCGCCGTCGCCCAGGCGTTCCTCGTCCTGTGGGCCGTCGTGTCGACCGTGCCGCTGATCTGGGCCGTCGTCAGCTCGCTCAAGAGCGACCCGGAGATCGTCGCCGACCCGTGGTCGCTCCCCGAGGCCCTGCGCTGGGACAACTTCGCCCGTGCCTGGGACACCGCCTCCATCGGCACGTACTTCGGCAACACCGTGATCGTCGTCGGCGGCGGCGTCGTGCTGACGCTGCTGCTGTCGGCCATGGGCGCCTACGTGTTCGCGCGCTTCGACTTCCGCGTCAAGGGCGTGCTCTACTACTTCTTCATCGCCGGGATGACGTTCCCCGTCTTCATGGCGCTCGTCCCGCTGTTCTTCGTCGTGCAGAACCTCGGGCTCGGCAACTCGCTGCCCGGCCTCATTCTCGTGTACGCCGCGTACTCGCTGCCGTTCTCGATGTTCTTCCTGGTGGCGTTCTTCCGCACGCTGCCCGAGGAGGTCGCGGAGGCGGCCAAGCTCGACGGGTGCGGCGAGGTGGCCACGTTCTTCCGGGTGATGCTGCCGATGGCCAAGCCGGGGCTCATCAGCGTCGGCATCTTCAACTTCATCGGCCAGTGGAACCAGTATCTGATCCCGTTGGTGCTGGTCAGCGACGACAGCAAGTTCGTCCTGTCGCAGGGGCTGGCCAACCTCGCGGTCGAGCAGGGCTACGCCGGTGACCGTTCGGGCCTGTTCGCGGGCCTGACGATCGCGATGGCGCCGATCCTGATCGTCTACGTCCTCCTCCAGCGCCGCATCCAGGCCGGCATGACCGCGGGGGCGCTCAAGTAGGCAGCGATCTTGACTCGAAGGGTCCGATGTATTTGCCGTAAGAGTCAAGCTGGGACCCCACCCTCTCTGCTGCATCACCCTTGCGCATGCCGCGCGGTAGGTGCGAGACTGGCGATCATCTAAATAGAAAAGATTCTTTCCTATTAGAATCCGCTCTCTTATAGATCCCATGTCTTGGAGGCAGACAGCCCAATGACTACCGATCACGTGGTCGCGGGCCATACCCGCGTGCTGTCGTCCGGCCAGGAGCGGCTCTGGTTCCTGAACCAGCTCGACCCCGGCAACGCCTCCTACAACATGTTCGTCACCGAGCGCCTGCGCGGCCCGCTCGACGCCGACGCGCTCGAACAGGCGCTCCTCGCCGTCGCCGCCCGGCACGAGGTGCTGCGCACCCGCTACGCCGACGAGGACGGCCGGCCGGTCGCGGTCGTCGACCCGCACCCGCGCGTCACCCTGACCTGGGTCGACCTGGCCGGCCCCTACGGCGAGGAACGCGCCGCCCGGCTGGTGGCCGAGTGGACCGGACGGCCGTTCGACCTGGTGGAGGACCAGCCGCTGCGGGCCGGCCTGATCCGGCTCGGCCCCGGCGAGCACGTGTTCGTCGTCGTGCTGCACCACATCGCCGCCGACGGCTGGTCGCTCGGCATCCTGCTGCGCGAGCTCACCCGCGCCTACAACGGCGAGCCGGCCCCGGCCCCGCTGACCCTGCAGTACGCCGACCACGCCCGCGAGCAGCGCGAACGGGATGCCACGCCGCCCCAGGCGCTGGTCGAGCGGCTCAGGAACGCGCCCGCGCTGGAACTGCCCGCCGACCGGCCGCGCCCGCTCGTGAAGACCACCGCCGGCGACCGCGTCGTCACCACCCTGCCCGCCGGGATCAGCGACCGCATCGGCCTGCTGGCCAGGCGGGAGCGGTGCACGCTGTTCATGACGTTGCTCGCGGCGTTCCAGGCGCAGCTCTCCCGCTACAGCGGCCAGCAGGACGTGTGCGTGGGAACCCCGGTCTCCACCCGCGACAGCGAGGAGCTGGAGCCGCTGATCGGCTTCTTCCTCAACACGCTGGTGGTGCGCACCGACCTGTCCGGCGACCCCACGTTCCGCGAGCTCATGCACCGGGTGCGCGCCACGGCGATGGAGTCGCTGATGGCCTCCGACGTGCCGTTCGACCGGCTCGTCGACGCCCTCGACCTGCGCCGCGACCTCAGCCGCACGCCGCTGTTCCAGGCCGAGTTCGTCATGGGCGCCGAGACCGCCGGGCAGCTCGCGCTCGACGGCGTGACGGCCGAGCCCTACGACCCGGGGACCGCGCAGGCCAAGTTCGACCTGGCGCTGGAGGCGGCGCCCGGGGCCGACGGGCTGCGGCTCTTCCTCGTCTACAGCACCGACCTGTTCGACCGCGCCACCGCCGAGCGCTTCTCCGGCCACTTCGCCAACGTGCTGCGCCAGGTGGCCGACGACCCCGAGGTGCGGCTGTCGGAGCTCGAACTCGCCGGGCCGGGGGAGCTCGCCCTCCTCGACGCGTGGAGCCGGGCCGAACCGGTGCCGCCCCGGGCGCGCACGCTGCACGAGATGGTGGCCGCCACCGCCGCCGCCCGCCCGTCGCACCCCGCCATCGTCCAGGCCGGGCGCACGCTCACGTACGCCGAGCTCGACGGCCGCGCCGACCGGCTCGCCGCGCTGCTGCGCGAGGCCGGGGTGGGCATCGGCGACCGGGTGGCGATCTGCCTGGAGCAGTCGCCCGAGCTCGCCGTGGCCGTGCTCGGCGTGCTCAAGGCCGGAGCCGCGTACGTGCCCGTCGACCCCGAGCAGCCGGACGAGCGGCTGGCGTACCTGCTGGCCGACTCGGGCGCGGCGGCGTTGGTCGCCGACACCCCGGTGGGCGGCTTCGCGGGGCCGCTGCTCGGCGTCCCGCAGGAGAGCGGCGAGCCGGTCGGGCCGTCGGCCGGGCCGGACGACCTGGCGTACGTGATCTACACCTCCGGGTCCACCGGGCGGCCGAAGGGCGTGGCCGTCCAGCACCAGCAGGTCCTCAACTACCTGTCCGACGTGCGCGAACGCTTCGGCGTCGTGGACGGGGCCAGGTTCGGGCTGCTGCAGTCGCTCTCGTTCGACTTCGGCGTCACGGTCTTCTACCTGGCGCTCATGACCGGCGGGACGCTGGAGCTGTACCCGTCGCGGATCTCCGGGGCCGAGTTCGCCGGCCACGGCCTGGACTACCTGAAGATGACCCCGTCCCACTTCGGCGCGCTGGCCGCCGAGGTGCCGCCGGAGGAGCTGCTGCCTCGCCGTACGATGATCTTCGGTGGCGAGGGGTCGAGCTGGCAGCAGACCAGGGAGCTCGCGGCGCTGGGCCGGTGCGAGATCGTCAACCACTACGGCCCGACCGAGACCACCGTGGGCGTCACCACCTACACGGTCAGGCCCGACGACGAGATCCGCGGCCCTGTCACGCCGATCGGCCGCCCGCTCGGGCACGCCCGCGTCCACGTGCTCGACGCCGCGATGCGGCCGGTGCCGATCGGCGTGCCCGGCGAGCTGTGCGTCGGCGGTGACCGGCTGGCCCGCGAGTACCTCGGCAGGCCGGACCTGACGGCCGAGAAGTTCGTGACCGTCCGGGGCGAACGCCTCTACCGCACCGGCGACCTGGCCCGCTGGCTGCCGAGCGGCGACCTGGAGTTCCTGGGCCGCCGCGACCTCCAGGTGAAGATCCGCGGCTACCGGGTGGAGCTGGGCGAGATCGACGAGGCGCTGCGCAAGCTGCCCGGCGTCGCGCACGCGGTGGCCGACGCCCGGGGCGAGCCCGGCGCGCTGGAGCTGGTCGCGTACCTGGTGGCCGACGGCGAGCGGATGCCGGTCGGCGAGCTGCGGCGGGCGCTGGGCGTCGCGCTGCCCGAGTACATGGTGCCGACCCGCTACGTGTGGCTGGACCGGCTGCCGCTGAAGTCGCACGGCAAGGTCGACCGGGCCGCGCTGCCCGAGCCGGAGGCCGAGCGCCCCGACCAGGGCGTGGCCTACGAGCCGCCGTCGGGGCCGGTGGAGGAGGTGATCGCGGCGGCCGTGGCCGACGTGCTCGGGCTGCCCCGGGTCGGCGCGCTCGACGACTTCTTCGACCTGGGCGGCCACTCGCTGCTGGCCACCCGCGTCGTCGCCAGGCTCCGCCGCGACCTGCCCGAGGAGTGCGCGCCGGTCAGCGTGATGGACCTGTTCCAGCATCCGACCGTGCGCCGGCTGGCCGCCGTGGCGGGCGAGCCGTCGGCCCGGCGCGGGCTGCTCTACCTGCTCACGCCGCCCGGCCCGGCCACGCGCACGCTCGTCTGCGTCCCGTACGGCGGAGGCAGCGCGGTCGTCTACCAGCCGCTGGCCGACGCCCTGCCGGAGGGCACCGCGCTGTACTCGGTGGCCGTGCCGGGCCACGACCTCGGCCTCGCCGAGGAGCCCAGGCCGCTGGCGCAGGTGGCCGCCGAGTGCGCGGCCGAGATCATGGAGAAGGTCGGCGGGCCGCTGTCGCTGTACGGGCACTGCGGGGTCGGCGGCGCGCTGACCGTGGCGATCGCCCGGCTGCTGGAGGAGGCGGGCCGCGAGATCGAGACCGTCTATCTGGGCGGGATCTTCCCGTTCGCCCGGCCGACGCGCGGACTGCTCGGCCTGTGGGCGAAGCTCACCGGCAGCGACCGGTGGCGCAGCGACCGGGGCCAGCTCGCCTGGCTGACCTCGATGGGCGCCGACCTGGGCGACCTCGACGAGGAGCAGCGGGCGTTCATCGTGCGCAACATGCGGCACGACGCGCGGCAGGCGGAGGAGTACTTCACCGGACTGCTGGACGCCGACGCCGCGCCGCTGCGGGCGCCGATCGTGTCGGTCGTGGGCGAGCAGGACCCGACGACGGAGTACTACGAGGAGCGCTACCGCGAGTGGCACTTCATGACCGGGCGCACGACGCTGGCGGTGATCAGCGAAGCCGGTCACTATTTCCTGAAATATCGGGCGGAGGAGCTGGCCGCGATCCTCTCCCGCGACCCGCTCACCCCCGGCGACAGCGGCCCCGGCTGGAGCGTCGAGGCCACCTCCACCCCCCGGGCCGCCTCCCCGGAGACCACAGCCGGACCCGAACCCAGCGTCGGACGCTTCCTGGCCGTGGCGCTCGGCCAGATGGTGACGATCACCGGCGCGACCATCACCGAGTTCGCCATCCCCATCTGGATCTACCTGAACACCGGGCGGCTCGCGCAGATGGCGCTGATGACCGTGCTCGCCGTCATCCCGGGCGTGCTCGCCGCGCCGCTGGTCGGCGCCATCGTCGACCGGACCAGCAGGCGCAAGGTGATGCTCGCGAGCAGCGTCGCCGGCCTCGCCATCCAGGGCGCGGCGGCCGCCCTGCTGTTCACCGACGGGCTCGACACCTGGACCCTGTACCCCCTGCTCACCATGCTGTCGGTGGCGCTGGCCTTCCAGCGGGTCGCGTACTCGTCGGCCATCCCGCAGCTCGTGCCCAAGCGCTACCTCGGGCATGCCAACGGCGTCGCGCAGATGACGGCGGGCGTCGCCCAGTTCGTCGCCCCGCTGGCCGCGGTCGGGCTCATGTCCGTGATCGGGCTCGGCGGCATCCTCATCGCCGACATCATCGGCTACCTGGTCGCCGCCATCGTGCTGACCGTGGTGCGCTTCCCCGCCACGCTCGCCCACCAGCGCAGGGAGTCGGTCGGCGCCGAGATCAAGGCCGGGTTCCGGCTGTCGATCGGCAACCGGGACTTCCGGGCGATGGTCGCGTTCTTCGCGCTGCTGGCCATCGTGCTGTCACCGGTCTTCATGCTCTACTCGCCGCTCGTGCTCTCCTTCTCCAGCCTGTCGCAGGTCGGCGTGATCGCGCTGTGCGGCGGCGCGGGCGCGGCGGCGGGCGGCCTGTGGATGAGCCTGTGGGGCGGCCCCCGCCGCCGGCGCATGATCGGCATGCTGCTGCTCACGCTGGTGATCGCGGTGTCCTGCGTGCTCGTCGGCCTGACCCGGTCGCTCGTGCTCATCGGCATCGGCGCGTTCGGCGTGTCGCTGGGGCTGGCGCTGGTCAACGGCGTGTACGCGACCATCATCCAGGTCAAGGTGCCCCAGCGCTACCACGGCAGGGTGTTCGCGCTCAACCAGATGGTGGCCTGGTCCACGATCCCGCTCGGCGTCGGCGTGCTGACGCCGCTCGCCGAACGGGCACTCGAACCGCTCATGCTCCCCGGCGGCGCGCTGGCCGGCACCGTCGGAGCCGTGATCGGCACCGGGCCGGGACGCGGCATCGCGCTGATCTACGTGATCTTCGGGCTGTTCATCGCGCTGCTGGTGGCAGGCGCGCTCCGGGCCAGGGTGCTGTCCCGCTTCGACGACCACGTCCCCGACGCGACCCCCGACGACCTGATCGGCGTCGCCCGCCTCAAGCAGAGCGAATAGCGGCGACCGGCTCAGCGGGCGGCGTCGAGGACCGCCCGCTGCCCGGCCGTCAGCTCCAGGTCCACCGCGCCCAGGCTCTCCTCCAACTGCTCGACCGAAGAGGCCCCGACCAGCGGGATCACCGGAACGTCGCCGCCCATGAGCCAGGCGAGCACCACCTGGTTGACGCTCGCCCCCGTCTCACGCGCCACCTCCCGCAGCGCCGCCATCCGCCGCGGCGTGCCCGGATGGTCGTACGCGTCGCCCAGCGGCTTGTCGTCACGCACGTACGCGCCGCCCAGCAGCGGCGAGTACGCCACCAGCGTGAGTGCCGGCTCGGCCCGCAGATAGCTGAGCAGGTCGCCGCCCACCGCGCCGAGATTGCCGTCCACCGAACGCGGCGTCGGCACGTCCAGACGCGGGCGCAGATAGGAGTGCTGATACTGCAGCACCTCGTAGCCGGGCAGCCCCGCCGACGCCGCCAGCCCCCGGGCCCGCTCCAGCCGCCACGACCAGTGGTTGCTCGCCCCGAGCAGCCCCACGGCGCCCTCCGCCACCAGCGCCGCGAACGCCTCCACCGTCTCCTCCAGCGGCACCCGCCAGCTCTCCAGATACGCGTGCGCGTACAGCAGATCCAGCCTGTCCATGCCCAGCCGCTCCCGGCTGCGCTCCGAGGACTCCCGGATCACCCGGGCCGACAGGCCCTCCAGGTCATGGCTGAGACTCGTCGCCGGCGCGTTGGGCCGGCCGCCGAGCTTCGTCGCGACGACGACCTCGTCCGTCACCCCCCGGCTGCGCCGCCACCGGCCGAGCAGCGCCTCGCTCTCACCGCCCTGCGTGCCGTTGACCCAGTACGCGTAGTTGTTGGCGGTGTCGAGGAAGTTGCCGCCGGCCTCGACGAACCGGTCGAGCACGGCGTACGAGGTCGCCTCGTCCACCGCCGTGCCGAACAACATCGTGCCCAGACTCAGCACGCTGACCCGGCGACGGGTCCCCGGATCACTGCCGATCACGCGGTACTTCATGAGAATCCTCTCCCGGACGTTCATCGGAGGGCAGAGCCGGAGTATCGCCGCTAGAGCCGGCTCGAGGTCAACCACCGCCCGTTACGCCCGCCGTCGTACGGGCCCGTGCGCCCTGACGTGGCGCTCGTCCGTCCCTAGGGGCGATCCCCGAGGCCCACGGCGGTACGCGCCGGTCCCCGCGTACGTGCGACGGTGTAGGACGACTGCCTCCCGTGGGCCGACGTCACCGGACCTGGATTTCGCGACTCTGGATCCAACGCGGAACGACACCGACAGGGAGCGCGAGATGAACACCACCGTCACCCCCACCCAGACCATGATCACCGGGCTGGCCGGCTGGCTGTCCCGGCACAGCATCGACATCCTGCGGGTCAGCCTCGGCCTGGTGTTCGTGGCCTTCGGCACGCTCAAGTTCTTCCCAGGGGTCAGCCCGGCGGAGGCCTTGTCCGTGGCCACGCTGGAGAAGCTGTCGTTCGGCATGCTGTCCGGCTACGCGGCGCAGTTCGTCATCGCCGCCATGGAGGTCTTCATCGGGCTCACGCTGGTCACCGGCAAGTTCCTGAAGACCGGGCTCGTGGTGATGGCCGGCGCGCTGGCCGGCTTCTTCGCCCCGTACGCGCTGTTCTTCACGAACCTGTTCCCCGGGGCCCCCACGCTCGAGGCACAGTACATCTTCAAGGACATCGTGCTCGCGGCGGCCGCCATGGTGATCGGCGCCCGCGCACTCGGCGCCCGCCTGGTCCCCGCCCGTGCATGACCAGCCCAGCCCCCCGCCTCCCGGCCCTGCCCCGGGAGGCATCTCCATGCCCACCCCCGGGGCCCACGCCTCACACCAGGTCGGGCCTGGTCGGCCGGGCCGTGTCGGACGTTCCGGGTCGGTCGGCCCGGGTCGGCCGCGCCGAGCTGGCGCGCGTGGGCCGGGTCGGTCGGCCCGGGTCGGCCGCGCCGAGCCGGCGCGCCCGGGCCGGGTCGGCCGGGCCGGGGCGGCTCGCGGGCTGGAGCGGCCGCCCCAGCGGGTCATGCCGGGGCGATCGTCTGGAGGAGGGCGCGGGCCTCGGCCACCGGGCGGGCGGCGCCCTTGCGGGCCGCCAGCTCGGCCAGCCCGGGAATGCCGACCCGCGCTCCGGCCTGTGGGCCGGTGCGTGCCCCGGCCAGGGCGGCGGCCTTGACCGCGACCGCGAGCAGGTCGGCAAGCCCCGGACGGGCAGGCTCACCGGCCCCCGGCAGCAGGGCGGGCAGCGCGGACGCCAGCATCGCCCACGTCTCGCCGTGCGCCCCAGACAGCGCGAGCTCCTCCAGCGCGGGCGCGACCCGCTTGAGCGTCACGGAGTCCAGCGCCACAAGCGTGGCCAGCGCCCAGCCGAGATCCCCGGCTGACAGCTCCCCACGCAGGGCGAGGATCTTCGCCGCGTCGATCGCGTGCACCCGTACGGCAGGCTGCTTGTGCCCCATGCCCAGCACGATCGCGGCGGCCGTGGCCCGCCCCACCGGGCCGTCCCCGTACGCCAGCGCGGGCAGCACGTCCACCTGGGCGTCACGGTGGCGCAGGTCCACGGCGAAACACTCCAGCACGTGCGCGGCCAGCGCTTCCCGATGGGACGGCAGCACCGAGGGCCACCACGCCATCCGGTCCGAATGGCCGGCGAAGTATTCCCTGGGCTCCAGCGTGAACAGCTCGCGGATCCGCTCCGGCAGGCCCGGCGCCGGCGTCAGGCGGGCGTGCAGCTCGGTGACGGGGGCGTAGTTCTGGTAGCCGCCGAGGTTCCGCATCACGCTCGCCGGGCCGTACGCGATGACCGGATCGGCCGCCCCGCCCGCCCGCAGCCACGCCGCCAGCCTCCGCCCCGCCGCCGACGTCAGCCTCTCCGCCCGGCCGAGCGCCACCGGGTCGACGGCCCGGGGCAGGCGGATCAGCGCCTGGCAGAAGTCGAGAGGCAGCGGCTCACGGTCACCCAGGAGTTCGAGCCGGTCGACGAGCGTTGCGGCGTCGAGGCGCCCCGTGCGCGCGGTCGGGGTGGCCAGCAGCAACGGGACGCTCCCACCCGCCTCGAACAGGGCCGCGACCTCCCGGTAGCGGTCACGGATGAACCAGTCGAGCACGGTCTGATAGGGCGGATTCCGCGCCAGGTAGTCGCTGATCTGGCGGGAGAGCACGGCGCTGTCCGACGGCGACACCACCGCGAGCGCGCACAGGGACAGCAGCGAGTAAGGGTGGTAGCAGGTGCTCGGGTCAGCCCATAACGGGTAGCCGTGCTCGAAGCTGCCCCACCGCTCGTTCCGCCACGGCCGCAGCGCCTCGGCAGTGCCCTCGCGGTCACGGTGGACGTGCTCGACCAGCGCGGCGAGCATCAGCTCGTAGCGGATGGGGTCGTGCGGCCAGCTCATGGAGGACAGCGCGGCGGCCAGCTCCGCCGCCGAGCCGATCGGTTTTGGCATGCCCGGCAGCGCGGGCGCGGTCAACGGCGTGGTGACCGGGGCCTCGACCGGCGCCGGCACGACCTCCCCGTAGGCGGCGGCGATCCGGGCCAGGGCCTCCGGCGGCAGGACCGCCGCCGCCTCCCGCACCGCCTCACGGGCCGCCCGGCTCGCGTGCGGCGCCAGCTTGACCGCCAACCGCACCGCCCGATCCCGCAACGACGGCACCTCCACCCCGAAAACCAGCCCCAACGCCACAACCGCCCCGTCAACGCGGTTGGACGCTCCCTGGCCGCCTGCACCATCAACGCGACCGGACGTGCCCTCGTCGGGCGGGCCGCTGACGCGGTCGGACGGGGCCTTCGGGCGTGGGGTCGCTGGGCGGGTGGGGGCGGACTGCGCTATCCACTGGAGCGCCGTCGTGACGTACTTCCGCTCCTGCCGGAACGCCAGCGCGCCGACCGCCTCGGCGAACAGCTCGTCGCCCAGCCCGCCCGCCTCGTCGGCGCGGCGCAGCTCGGCGGCGGCCAGCCGCACCAGCGGCGAGGCGGCGAACGGCAGCACCCGCACCAGGTCCACCACGGGAAGCTCCGCCACCTCCGGCCGCAGCTCCTCCCACAAGGTCACGAACGGCTCGACCTCCCGGGCGTCACCACCGTTGAGGAACTTCGACGCGCACCCGCCGATCAGCGCCTTCCGGTCCAGCCGCCCTTCGCCCGCCAGCCCGGCCAGCGCCCCGATCACCGTGGGGTGCTGGTACGCCGAGTTCCACGCCCGGTCGTGCGCCAGCGGCCGGGCGACGCCCTCGGCCTGGAACAGCCGGGGCACCATGAAGTCCAGCAGCGGATGGTCGCGCACCAGGTCGGCGCCCGCGCCCGTCCACAGCCTGTGGTGCAGGTGCCACACCCAGCCCGCCACGAACGCGTCGTTGTCGGGCGGCTCGATCCCCGTCTCGATCACCAGCGTGGCGGCCAGGTCCCAGCCGGGCTCGCCGTCCACCCGCCCCGCGAGCCCGCGACCGCCCGGACGGAGCCCGGCGGCCAGCCGTCGGGCCAGGTCGCGCCGCCACGGCTCCGGCCGGTCGCGGACCAGCCGCGAGATCCGCTCGGCGTCGGCCTTGGGCGACGGCACCGTACGCAGCTCGCGCCGGTCTAGCCAGGCGGCGACCTGGGCGGCCCCGCCCAGGCAGGCCGCCCCCGCCATGCGCAGGGCGGGCGCGGCGCCGGCGACCCCCCAGCGTGACTCGTCGCGCACCCGCCCGGCCAGGTAGCCAGGCAGCTCCGCGGCCACCGCCTTACGGTCGGCCGCCCCGAGCCCTACCAGGAACGCCACCAGCCCGTCCCCGCCGTCCCCGTTCTCGATCCGTCGCCGGATCTCCTCCCACGGACCCACGCCCCACCTCCACCCGGCCACGGCAAGCAACGCCCGAACGCTACCGACCCCCACCGACAACCAGGGGCCGACATCCGGGGGGTCAGCCGAGGGCTTCGCCGACGCCTTCCACGTCGCGGATCGCGCTCATGACCTGTTCGCTCCGGCCGGTCGCCGGGTCGAAGACGGTCACGCCCAGGGGTGGCGCCTCCTGGGGCATCCCGAACACCAGCTTGGTCCCGTAGAAGGCCACCGGCAGGTTGCCGCCGGGCAGCGTGGGGACGACGGTGCCGGGCACGCCCTCCCGCATCGACAGCACCTGGGCCGAGTCGCCCCAGGCCACGGCCACCCGCCCATCGGGTGCGGCGGCGAGCGCGGAGCCGGTGCTGGAGGACCCGCAGGCTCCGCACTCGACGGTGTCGAGGATCCGGGCGTGGTCGAGGACGAGCACGTTGCCGCACTGCCCCTCCGTGGCGGCGAACGTGCCGCCGGGCACGTAGGCGACGGCGTCGCCGAGCTCGCACTCGCTGCCGCCGTCGTGCTTGACGGCTTCGAGCCGCCCGGCCCGCACGTCCGCGATCATGGTCACGGCGCCGTCGTAGGGGCCGATGCCGTTGGCGAGCTGCCTGCCGGTGCCGTCGTCGCGTTCGCGTGGGGAGCCGACGAGCAGCCCGGTGCGGCCGTCGGGGAGCGGGCCGACGGCCACGGTGGCGCCGAAGCCGTCGTGCGGCTCGCTGTTGCCGGGGACGCCGTCGGTCTCCTGGGTGATGCGCCGGGGCGGCGTGGTGTCGCCGTCGGTCACGTAGACGGCGCCCGCCTGCTGGACGCCGCTGTCGTTCTCCTCCGGCGCCCCGATGGCGATGGTCCCGCCGTGGGCGGCCACGGCGGCGCCGAACCGCGCGCCCGGCTGCGGGTTCGGCGAGACGATCTTCCGGTACGGCGCGGCGTTCCCGCCGTACAGGACGTAGACGGCGCCCGCGCTGTGCCCGCCGTCGACCTTCGTGTACGGGGCTCCGACGACGACGTCGGCGCACCCGTCGGCGTTGACGCGGGCGAGGGCCACCGAGGACCCGATGGCGTCGGCGGCCAGGTCGGGGATGCGCAGGTGGACGAGCTTGCCCGCGCTGAGGATCGACACCTGCCCGCCGGTGAGCATGCGGTTGCCCACGGCGACGTCGTCGTGTCCGTCGCCGTCGAAGTCCCGCGCGCTCGCCTTGGCGCAACGGTCCGCGGGGGAGGCGGCGCCGGTGGTGGTGGCCGGGGCCGCGCCCACGCCGGGATCGCACGCGGTGAGCGTGATGAGGAGTGCCGTGAATGCGAGCACGAGCCGCCGTGACATATCCCGATGATTGCGGATCCATCCCACCTACGGCCACTCGGCGCAGGGCCCGTGTGACACTGGCGCGGGAGGTGGGAGGGCTTTCGAGACCGAGGACCGGCCATCGGACTCGCCGTACGTCGAGCGCGTCTACCGCAGCGAGGGCGTCTCCACGGCCACGCGGATGCGGTCGGTCGCGTACACGAATTGGGAGCTGGTCGTCTGGGCGGACCGGGGCCGCACGCGCGTCGTGGTGCGCGGGCCGGAGACGGGGCCGAGCACGGTCGAGGTCGGCGGGGAGGCGGCGCTGTTCGGGATCATCTTCGCCCACGGCGCCGCGATGCCGCACCTGCCGGTCCCGAGGCTGGTTGACGCCGCCGTGCCGGCCCGGCACGTGACCGCGCGCACGCTGGTGCTGCGCGGCGAGGAGTGGGAGCTGCCGCGCTTCGGCACGGCCGAGGACTTCGTGGACCGGCTCGTACGGGCCGGCGTCCTGGTGCGCGACCCGCTGGTGGCCGACGTGCTCGCGGGCGACGACGCCCGGGGCCTGAGCCCGCGCTCGGTGCAGCGCCGGGTGGTCGCGGCGACCGGGCTGACGCGGGGCGCGATCCGGCAGATAGAACGCGCCCGGCAGGCGGCCGTGCTGCTCGGCGAGGGGCTGGCCCCGCTGGACGTGGTGCACCGGCTGGGCTACTACGACCAGCCGCACCTGGCCCGCTCGCTCACCCGGTTCGTCGGCCGCACGGCGACTGAGCTGCGCCGCCCCGACCCGGACGAGCCCCTGTCGCTTCTGTACAAGAGAGGGTGAGCCGCGCTCCCGTAGCGTTCCCGCGTGCCGCCGCGACCGGGCGGCACGCACGACCCTTCTGACGACAGGAGCACGTCCTATGCCTCAGTTCGCCCTGGTCTACCAGTACGACCCGGCCGTGACCGGTCCCACAGAGGGGGAGCTCGCGGACTGGCTGGCCTTCGACAAGGAGATGCGCGACGCGGGGGTCTTCGTGTACGCGACCGGCTTCTACGACGTCGGCACCGCCAGGACGGTCAGCGTGCGTGACGGCGCGACGGTCGTGGCCGACGGGGTGGCCGTCTCGTCCGGCCCGGTCGTCGCCGGCATGTGCGTGGTGAACGTGCCGGACGCCGACGCCGCCACCGCCTGGGCGGCCAAGGTGCCCACCGCCCGCTACGGCGGCGTCGACGTGCGCCCGGTCGTCGAGTACGAGGGCTAGACGATCTCCAGGTTGGCCATCATGGCCATGTCCTCGTGCTCGGCGTTGTGGCAGTGGAACAGGTAGCGCCCCCGGTAGCCGTCGAAGCGGGTGATGATCTCCACCCCTTCGCCCGGCCGCAGGGCGACGGTGTCCTTGAGCCCGGCGTCGTGGGGGAGCGGCGGCCGGCCCCGGCGCGAGAGCACCTGGAAGCCGACCAGGTGCAGGTGGACGGGGTGGTGGACGTCCGCCACGAGCCGCCAGATCTCGACGTCGCCGAGGCGGGCGGTGACGTCCGTGCGGGCGGGGTCGAACGGCAGCCCGCCGATCAGCCAGCCGTGACGGCCGTGCGTCCTCCCGGCACGGAACGAGAGGTCCCGCACCCGGACCGCGTCCGACCGCCGCCATCGGGGCAGGTCGGTGGAGAGCGTACGCGGGACGCGGCTGTCGTCGGCGGCCCTGCGCGCGACGCGGAAGGCCATCACGTCGCGCGTCCGGCCCGAGCCGAGCCGGTTCACCAGCCGGACCAGGCCGCCGACGGGGACGCCGGAGAAGTCGACGACCACGTCGTAGCGTTCGGCGGGGGCCATCGGCAGGACCCGGTGGGTGACCGGCGCCGCGAGAAGCCCCTGGTCGGCGCCGATCTGGACGAGGTCGAGGCGGCGCCCGTCGCCGGTGACCGCTTCGAGCTCGTAGTGGCGGGCGTTGGAGGCGTTCAGCAGGCGCAGCCTGTAGCGGGCGGCGTCGGCCTCGTGCACGGGCCAGGGCGCGCCGTTGACCAGGATCACGTCGCCGAGCACGCCGGCCAGGTACTCCTCGCGCACGCCCGGCCGTCCGCGCAGCGTGGGGTCGAGCGAGGGGTAGTCGAGGCCGCCGTCGGCGGCGAACGCCCGGTCCGCGATCATGAGCGGCAGCTCGCGCGGCCCGGCGGGCAGGCCGAGCGCGTCCTCGGCGTCGTCGCGCACGATGTGCAGCCCGGCCAGGCCGCGCCAGATCGCCGGGGCGGTGAAGTCCATCCGGTGGTCGTGGTACCAGAGCAGGGTGGGCCGCTGGTCGAGCGGGAACGTGTATTCCCTGGTCAGCTCCGACACCACCGCGCGCGGGTCGTGCATGACGTGCCCGCCGTGGTCCCATTCCCGGGGCAGGACGAGGTCGGTCGGGTAGCCGTCGGAGTCCGCCGGGGTCCGGCCGCCGTGCAGGTGCACGACGGTGGGCACGGGCAGGTCGTTGCGGTGCGTGACGGTGACCGGCCTGCCGCGCCGCGACTCGATCGTGGGCCCGGGGAAGACGCCTTCGTACGTCCACAGCGGCGTCCTGACGCCGGGCAGGATCTCCGCGGTCACCTCGCGCTGGGTGATCGCGTAGCGGTCGACGCCGCCCGCGGTGCTGACCGGCTTGAGCACGGCGGGCAGCGGCAGCGGCACCCGGAACGGCGGCGGCAGCGGCACGGCGCTGCGCAGCTCGGCGCCGGTGACGGCCGGGCGGCGGGCCAGCGCGGCTGACGTCGACAGCCCGGCGGCGGCCACCAGCCCGAGCGTCCCGCCGATGCCGAACAGCCGCCGCCTGGTCACCCCTTGCCGCTCAGACATCACGGACCTCCCGCCGTCCGAGAGGCCGCCAGGTGGCGATGAACTGCACGACGACTCCCGCGACGGTCGTCACCCCGAGCGGGACGTGCAGCCACAGCGCGCTCTCCATCCCGGCGAAGTACTGCACGGTCTCGGCCGCGACCACCCCCAGCGTGGCCAGGAACGGCCAGACTTGCCGCATCCGCACCCACGCCACGACGGCCACCACCAGCTGCACGTAGCCGATGGAGGTGGTCACGTCGGCGCCCACCGCGTGCCAGCGCAGGCTCCCGTAGTCGCCGGTCAGATAGACCCCGGCGAAGACCGGCTGGGCGGCGATCGCCACCAGGTGCGCGCTGACGACGGCCCGCAGGGCCCATGCCGTCGGCGTCGTCATGACGGATCCTCCTGTCACGTCGTCCGTTTCGTCGACGCGTCCGACACTATGACTCGACGGTTATCTTGTCGAAGATCAATATTGCTATGCTGTCATGCACCGGGAGGCATGATGGATCTGAACGCACTGCGCCAGTTCGTGGCCGTGGCCCGGCTGGAGCACCTCAGCCGCGCCGCCGAGGAGCTGCGCGTCGCCCAGCCGTCGCTCAGCCGCACGATCGCCCGGCTGGAGAACGAGCTCGGCACGCCGCTGTTCGAGCGCAGCGGCCGTCTCCGGCTCAACGACGTGGGCCGGCTCTTCCTCGGCCACGTCGAACGCGCCCTGGGCGAGCTCGACGCGGGCGTCCGGGCCGTCGCCGACGCCGTCAGCGAGGGCGTCGGCGGCGTGCGGCTGGCGTCGGAGACGTTCCTCACGCTCACCGGGCCGCTGGCCGCCTACAAGCGCGCCCATCCCGACATCGAGGTCGAGCTCCGCTGGATGCCCGCCGACGACATGGTCCGCGCCCTGCTCGCACAGGAGGTCGACCTGTGCGTGGCCTCCCAGCCCATCGCCGCCGAGGGCCTGACGGCGGTCCAGCTGCTCGACGACGTGGTGGGGGTGGCCACGCCGCCCGGCCATCCGCTCGCCGGCCGCGCCCGCGTGAGCGTCGACGAGCTCGCCGGGCAGCCCCTCGTCAGCGCCCGCGCGGGCCACTGGCAGCGCCGCCTGCTGGAACGGCTGTTCGCCGCGCGCGGCCTCACGCCGAAGATCGTCTGCGAGGTGGACGAGCCCAGCGCCATCGCCGGGCTGATCAGCGCCGGGCTCGGCATCGGCCTCGTCCCCGGCTTCGCCAGGCGCGTCTCGGCCGGGTTCGCCGGCTGCTGGATCCCCGTCGACAGCCCCGACTGCCGGCGCACGGTCACCCTCTACTGGGCCACCGGCAGCCGCCTGCCGACCGCCGCCCGCCTGATGCGCTCCACGATCACCGGCTGGGACTGGGACCCGGCCTGACGTTCGAGGGGGCTGCGTCGTCGTACCGATGACACCGCACGAGAGGACGTACCACCATGCCCACACAGCGCGAGAGTGACGAGGCCGCGATCCGGCAGCACGTCGGGAAGATCGTCGAAGGACTCCGGGCCAAGGATCTTGACGGCCTGCGGAGCCTCTACGCGGCGGACGTCGTGTCCTTCGACGTCGAGCCGCCCTTGCAGCACGTCGGGGTCGAGGCGAAGATGAAGAACTGGACGAACGTGTTCGCGGTCTTCGAGACCGTCGACTACGAGGTCCGCGACCTCACGCTCACCGTGGGCGACGAGGTGGCGTTCGGGCACTGCTTCGGCCGGTTGAGCGGCACGCTGAAGAACGGCACGGCGACGAGCGGCATGTGGGTGCGGGGCACGTTCTGCTTCCGCAAGGCCGACGGCCGCTGGCTGATCGCGCACGACCAGGCGTCCGTGCCGTTCGACCTGGCCACCGGCCGGGGCGTCGTCGACCTCCAGCCCTGACCCGAGCGGGTCAGGGGCGCCTGAGCCGGACCGCGAGGAACGACGGCGCCCGGTGCAGCCGGTCGTAGGCGGCCTCGTCGACCTCCCGCAGCTCGGCGGTGGGCCGGGGCTCGGTCAGGTGCTCCAGCACGAACCCCGCCGCCAGCAGCTCGCCCAGGAACGTCTCCAGCGGCAGGCGCTGGTAGTGGATCGACAGCCCGCTGTCGCCGAGCGGCAGGTCCCGCCAGTCGTGGCTGAAGTACGAGCCGCCGAAGTGCTGCCAGTCGGCCGTGGGGTGGGTGGTCGACACCAGCAGCCAGCCGCCCGGCCGCAGCACGCGGCGCAGCTCGCCCAGCAGCCGCGCCCGGTCGCGGACGTGCTCGTACACGAGCGCGCAGAGCGCCCCGTCGAACGACGCGTCGGCGGCGAAGCCCAGCGGCTCCTCCAGGTCGTGCAGCAGCAGCTCGGCCCGGCCGCCGACGCGGGCCCGCGCGTGGCCCAGCAGGGTGGCGCTGCCGTCGACGCCGACCACCCGGGCGCCGCGCGCCACCAGCTCGGCCGCGTAGTGGCCCGCCCCGCAGCCGACGTCCAGGACGCGCGCCCCCGACACGTCGCCGGCCAGCGCGAGCATCGCGGGCCTGTCGGTGTAGGCGTTGTACGGGCTCGTCTCGGCATGCCCGGCGAAGTGGTCGCCGAGCGCGTCATGGTAAGCGGTGCGCATCGGGCCATCATCGCGCGAGCGCCCGCTACAGGCCGACCCAGCGCCGGTAGGGGCCGAGGTCGACGTTGCCGCCGCAGACGACGGTGACGACGTGGCGTCCGGCGAACCGGTCAGGGTCCTCCAGCACGGCGGCCACGCCGAGGGCCGCCGACGGTTCGGCGACGAGCCCGGCGTGCTCCAGCAGCAGCCGCAGACCGGTGACGATCGACGCCTCCTGGACCAGGACGGCGTCGTCGGCGACCGCCAGCAGGTCGGCCAGGACGGCGGGGATCGGGCGGCGGCCGGCGACGCCGTCGGCGATGGTGTCGGTGGTGTCGGTGGTGACGACCTCGCGCGCGTGCCACGAGCGGGTCATCGCGGGCGCGCCGTGCGGCTGCACGCAGATCACCTCGACCTCCGGCAGCAGCGTCTTCATGACGTGTCCCACGCCGGTGGCCATCGCCCCGCCGCCCAGGGCGATCAGGACCGTGTCGAACGCGGGCGTCCCGGTCGCCAGCTCCAGCCCGATGGTCGCCGCGCCCTCGCACGTCTCGAGGTCGAGGCTGTCCTCGACCAGCCGGACGCCCCGCTGCCGGGCGAGCTCGGCGGCCCGTTCGCGGGCCTGGTCGAAGTCGCCCGCCACCAGCTCCAGCTCGGCGCCGAGCGCGCGGATGCGGTCGAGCTTGGCGGCGGGCGCCCGGCGTGCGGCCACGACGGTCACGCCCAGGCCGCGGCGGCGGCCCGACCAGGCGAGCGCCTGGCCGAGGTTGCCCGCGCTCGCGCACACCACCTCCGGCCTGCCCTGATCGGCCAGCAGGCTCGTGACCAGCTCGGCGCCTCGGCCCTTGAAGCTGCGGACCGGGTTCGCCGTCTCCAGCTTGACGCTCACCGTGCAGCCGAGCCGCTGCCCCAGCGCGTCGCACTCGTACTGCGGCGTGTCCAGGAAGCGGGGGTCGATCACCTCGCGGGCCGCGCGGATCCGGCCGAGGTCGAGGCGCGTGCCGGGCTCGGCGGGCGGCATCGGTCAGTGCTCCGGGCGGCCGCCGCCGGTCAGGACGGGGGCGGTGCGGTTGGCGCTGGACAGGTGGACGCCCGTGGCGCGTTCGGCGAGGGCGAGCGCGCCGGCGACGGGGTGGCCGGGGAACTCGGGCCGCTCGCCGTCGACGTCGACGCCGAGCGCCCGCAGGTCGTCCGCGAGCCGGTCGGGGTCGGCGCCCTGCCGGAGCCGGTAGGAGAACAGGCCGAACGCGGTGATCAGCTCCCCGTCGGCGTAGTAGCCGAAGTCCGCGCCGCTGTGCGTGACCCGGACGACGGCCGCGACCGTGCCGGCCGACAGGCGGGTGATCCCGTCGTGGACGGCTCCGTCGCCGAAGCGTTCGAGCAGGACGGTCCCGCCGTCGGCGGCGTAGGCGGAGACGCCGTGCCCGTCCTGGCCGAGGGGGCCGGGGGTGACGCCGATGCGCCGCATGGCCTCCTCGGGCGTCAGGTCGCGGGCGAACCCGGCGTGCAGCCAGGGCCCGCCGGGGTCGCCGGTGAACCCGGCGCACAGCCAGGCGTGGGCCGAGCCGGTCATCGCCGGTCCTGTCTCGGCTCGAACCGGACGAACGGAATGTGCATGCCCACCTCGCGGTAATCCTCCTGGCTCCCGTCGACGGCGTAGCCCATGAGCTTGCACAGGCGGCGGGCGGCGGCGGGGTGCCGGGACGCGTATCGGGCCATGATGTCAGGCCCCTCCTCGGCGGGGACAGGGGTGGCCGTCACCTGGAGGACGCGCCCGCCGACCTGGACGGTCACCTCCGGGGCGGCCAGGACGTTGCGGTACCAGTCGGCCTTGACGCCGAACCCGGAGGCGGCCAGGTAGCCGTGCCCGTCGTGCGCGACGACCTCGATGACGGCCTGGCGGCGCAGCCCGGAGACCCGGCCGGTGTGGGTGAGCAGCATGATGCGGCGGCCCAGCAGCGGGCCGAGGCCCAGGCGGTAGAGGAGGATGGGCAGCCGCCACAGCCTGCGGCTCAGCCCGGTCGGCGGCGTGGGCCTCTTGACGATCTCCACTGGTGTCAGCCCCTTCCGGGTGTCGTGGCCGGGTCCTCGCCGGGGAGCAGGCTCTCCGCCACGGCCAGCGCCTCGTCCGTGGGCAGCTCGCCGTCGATCATCTGGTGCAGCATCAGCCCGTCGATCGCGGCGACGGCCAGCGTGGCGATCCCGATCGCCTGGGCGGCGGGCCGGCCGGGGTGGAGGGCGCGCAGCCGGTCGGCGAGCCGCTGCCGGGCCTGGCGGAGCTCGTCGCGCAGCATGGCGCCGAGCGCGGGGTCGCGGGTCGCGCCGATGATCAGCTCGGCGGCCAGCCGGGGCGCGGGCTCAGCGTCGCCGGTGCGCGGCAGCAGGGCGCGGATGGCGGCCAGCGCGGTCCGCTCGTCCTCGGCGGCGAGCAGCTCGTCGACGAGCGGGTTGACGAGGAGGTCGGTGCCGCGCCGGAAGATCGCCGCGTGCAGGCCGGGCAGGCCGCCGAAGTGGTAGTGGATCAGGCCGGGATTGGTGCCGGCGCGCTCGGCCACGGCCCGCGCGGTGACGCCGGGCCACCCGTGCTCGCTCAGGAGCGCGAGGCCGGCTTCCACCAGTTGCTCGCGCCGCCGATCGCCGCGCGGTGAATTTGGTCGCTCGGCCAAGTTGGTCATGCGGCCAAACTAGCATGCCCGCCCGGATGGGGTTCAGTCCGGCCGGTAGGCCGCCAGGAAGACCCGCACGGCGGAGTCGGCGTAGTGGTCGAGCTCCGCCTCCGTGAACGCGACGTCGTCACCGCAGAACATGACCTTGTTGACCGGGATCGAGGTGGTGAGCCAGGTGAAGTGGTTGGCCGCGATCAGCGAGTCGTCGATCCGCAGCAGGCCCCGGCGCGCGAGCTCCTCGAAGCACGACGCCAGCGAGGCGTGCACGCGCTCGGGCCCCGCCTCGAAGTAGGCCCGGCCGAGCTTGGGGAAGCGGCCGGCCTCGGCGATGACCAGGCGGCGCACGCGCAGTTGCGACGGCTGGGTGAGGGCGCGCACGAACTTGTGCGCGACGGCCCGCAGCGTGGTCTCGACGTCGTCGGCGGTGGCCAGCTCGGTCATCGCGGCCTTGAAGATCTGGTCGATGCCGACGAGCCGGTCGAGCACGATCTCCTCGAAGAGCTGCTCCTTGCGGCCGAAGTGCTTGTAGATCGTCTGCTTCGAGGCCCCGGCGGCGGCCGCGATCTCGTCGGTCTTGGCGCCCACGTACCCGTCGCGCAGGAAGACCTCCATGGCCGCGTCCATGATCCGCCGCCTGACCTGGGCGCCGGGCCGTTCCTTGGCCGTCGCGTGCGGGGCTTCGACTTGCGTCACTTCGGTTCCTCCTGCGCGTGCGGTGAACAGCCTGTTGACACCAAGCGTACAGTACCGTACGGTTCCGATCACGCAGAACTGTACCGTACGGTACTGTTACAGCAGAGGGAGAACGCGGATGCGCAAGATCGTGAGTGGCCTCTTCATCTCGCTCGACGGCGTGGTCGAGGCGCCCGACCAGTGGCACTTCCCCTACTTCGACGACGAGATGGGCAACGCCGTCCAGGCCATGATGGACGGCACCGAAGCGATGCTCCTGGGCCGCCGCACCTACGAGGAGTTCGCCTCCTACTGGCCCACCTCGACCGACGACCTCGCCGGATACATGAACGACACCCCGAAGTACGTGGTGTCCAACACGCTGACCTCCGTCACCGAGTGGCAGAACTCCACGCTCGTCACCGGCGACCTCGTCAAGGAGATCTCCCGGCTCAAGGAGCAGCCGGGCGGGAAGATCAGCATGTCCGGCAGCGGCACGCTCGTCAGCTCACTCGTGCGCGAGGGGCTGCTGGACGAGCTGCACCTGCTGCTCCACCCGATCGTCGTCGGCTCGGGCAAGCGGCTCTTCGGCGACGGCGCGCAGGCGCCGCTCCGCCTGACCGGCTCGCAGACCTTCGCCAGCGGAGTGCTGCACCTGACCTACGCGCCCACCGTCTGACCAGCCCGACCAGCCTGGCCAGCCCGACCGGATCATCAGACGGTCTCCAGCGTGGTGGTGATCTCCACGCTGTCGCCGATGGTCCGTGCGATCGGGCAGTGGCGGGTGTGCCGGTCGTGCGCCCGGGCCACCTCGTCCGGGTCCACGCCCTCGGCCAGGCGCACCAGGTAGCGCACGTGCACGGAGGCGATGCGCAGCACCCCGCCGTCCTTGACGATGATCCCCTCGGCCTCCGACGTCAGCGCGCCGTCGGTCGTCGGCTGGCCGAGCCGCCCGAGCAGGCCGGACAGGGTGCCGGTCAGGCATCCGGCGGTCGCGCCCACCAGGTAGTCCAGGGTGGTGGCGTGCGGCTCGATGGTGTCGAGCGGCACGTTGTAGTGCTCGGCCACCCCGCCGTGCATGCCCATCGGCACCTGCCCGTCCAGCGGCACGGTGACCAGCTTCGTGCGGCCGGGCGCGGCCTCGACGCTCACCCGGGCGATCTCGGCGACGGTGCTGCTGTCGATCATGTTCACTGCTCCTTGTCGTGGCGGGGCGGTCAGCGGGTGGTGTTGGAGGCCGCGGCGGTCAGCGCGCCGAAGTCGACGCGGCCGCCGTCCAGGGGGACGACGGCGGCCACGTAGCAGTCGGGGCGCACCACGTACACGACGTCCTGCTCGCCGGCGTACACGTCCCACATCTCGTCGGACAGCACGGTGAGCACCCCGGAACCGGCGGGGGTGGGGGCCAGGACGGCGCGGCGCACCCACGCGGGGGCGGGGACGGCGTCGAGCGCGGTCCGCAGGCCGGAGGTCAGGCCGCCCCGGCCGGGCACGGCCAGCAGGGTGAGCGCGCCCGCGACGGCGGCGCGCAGCGTGGTCGTCCGGCCGCCCTGGGCGCAGCGCAGGTCGGGCAGCGGCTCGCCCGGCCGCACCCGGGGGGAGGGCAGCGCGGTCGGCGCGGTCAGGACGGAGCCGGTGTAGGGGAACGGCTCGTACAGCTTGCCGCTGTCGACCCGGTTCGCCTGGTCGGGGGCGTCGGCGGCGGCGGCCAGCGCGGCGTCGCGGGCCCGGCGGCCGGCCTCGTCGTCGGGGGTCATGAACTTCATGGACGCCCCGGTGACCGCCAGGTTGTGGTCGGCGGCGGCGGCCCGCTCGGCCTCGTAGCTGTCCAGGAGCGCGGGCCCGGCCTGGCCGTTGAGCACGAAGCCGAGCTTCCAGGCCAGGTTCTCGGCGTCCTCCATGCCGCTGTTCATGCCGCGGGCGCCGAACGGCGACACGACGTGCGCGGCGTCGCCCACCAGGAACACCCGGCCGCTGCGGAAGGCCGAGGCCCGGCACTGCTGGAAGGTGTAGGTGTTGCTGCGGACCACGCGCACCGGGTGGTCGCCGATCGCGGTGGCGATGCGGGCGCGGACGCGCTCGGGGTCGGTGAGGACGTCGGCGTCGGCGTCCAGCGGGATCTGCCAGTCGAGCCGCCACAGCCGCCGGGTCACGCCGTGCATGAGCACGATGCCCTCCGGGTGGAAGGGCGGGTTGAACCAGAGCCGCCGCTCCCGCTCGAACGGCAGCTCGGCCTCGAAGTCGGCGACGAGGAAGCGGCCCTGGGTCTGCCAGCCGTCGAAGGTGATGCCCAGGTGGCGGCGGATCCGGCTGCCGATGCCGTCGGCGGCGACCAGGTAGGCACCGGTGTGGGTCTCCTCGCCGTCGGGGCCGGTGGCGGTGACCCGTACGCCGGAGTCGTCCTGCTCGAAGGCGTCGACGGTGCGGCCGAGCCGGATGTCGGCCAGGCCGGTCGCCAGCGCCGCCTCGTGGAGCAGCTCCTCGATGCGGAACTGCGGGAAATTGACGAAAGGCGGGTAGATCTCCTCGCCCTTCGGCGGGAACCTGAGCTGGAGAATCTCCTGGTCGCCGTAGTAGGTGCGGCCCAGCGACCAGCTCACGCCGTCGTTGACGATCTCGTCGGCGAGGCCGAGCCGGTCATACAGCGCGAGGATGTCACGCTGCACGGTGACGGCTCTCGACTGGCGGCAGCTCGGCTGGTCACGCCGCTCCAGCACCACCGAGCGCACGTTCTGCCGGGCGAGGAGGAGCGCGGTGGCCAGGCCCACGGGCCCCGCGCCCACGATCACCACACGGGGAGAAGAACTTGAGCTGTCCGGCAGAACCATCGCCACCTCCGGCGTGACCGATATTCGGTCGCTACGACCGTCTATTGGTCATAGCGTGCCCTGTCTGCGGCCGGACTTCAAGAGGTACGGCCAAGGCGTACGGTGAAGTCGTGTTGGCGCGTGAGTGCGCGAAGCGCGATAATCGCTCACATGCCCCGATTTTCGAGGGGTGGTAACCCCGTCCTTCGCCTGGGAGTGAGACCGTGACCGAACCGGCCAGACCCGCTGAGATCGCGCAGACGCTCGACCGGGGGCTGCACCTGCTGGAGATCCTCGCCGAGGCGGACCCGGACCACGGGCTCTCCCCGACCGAGGCCGCCGCCAAGCTGGGCGTCCACCGTTCCATCGCCGCCCGCCTGCTGGCGACCCTGCTGCGGCGAGGGTTCGTCCGGCGCAACCGCGAGGGCCGCTACCTGCTGGGCATGGGCCTGTTCACGCTGGCCCGCCAGGTGTCGCAGAACCTCCTGGTCGTGGCGGGTCCGCTGCTCACCGAGATCGCCGAGCGCCTCGACGCCACCGCCGTCATGCACGTCGCCGACGGCGACGGCGCCGTCACCCTGGCCTCCGTCGAGCCCAAGCGGGCCAGCTTCCACATCGGCCTGCGCACCGGCTCGCGCCACCCGCTGGGCACCGCCGCCACCGGCATCGCCATCCTGGCCGGCCGCCCGGCCGAGCCGGGCGAGCGCGACAAGGTCGCCCAGGGGCGCGAGCAGGGGTACGTGGTCACGACGGGTGAGCTCGTCCCCAACTTCACCGGCATCGCCGCGCCCATCGTGGTCAACGGCTGGTGCGACGCCAGCGTCGGCGTCGTCATCCCCAAGGAGCGTCAGCACGACGAACGGGCGCTGGCCGACGAGGTGATCACGCTGGCCAGGAGCATCGCGCTCGCCCTCGCCTGACCCCTGACGTGACCTCTGCCCGCGCCGAGCGCGGGCGTGCGAGGCCCCGGAGCCCCGAGCGGGCACCGGGGCCTTTCGCATGTCCGCACGATTGACAACCCTTCACCCCCTGCGCGAGGATCGCCGATATGCGGTACCTGTAACCGATAATAGAACGCCCATGCATGCAGGGGCACGATCTCGAATGGGGTGGCCATGGTCTACTACAGGCGCCTGGGCGAAGTGCCGCGCAAGCGGCACTCCCAGTTCCGCGGCGGCGACGGCGTCCTCTACCACGAGGAGATGCAGGGCGAGGAGGGGTTCAGCTGGACCCAGTCGTTCCTGTACCACCGCCGGATCCCGACCGCCATCACCGCGGCGGAGAGCCGGCCCGACACCGGCGGCGGGCTCCGGCCGAACGACCCGCTGCTGCCACGGCACCTGCGCACCCACGCGTTCGAGCCGGGCGGTGACCCGATCCTCGACCGGCGGGTCCTCATGGGCAACTCCGACGTGACGATCTCGTACGTCGCCGCCGACGCCGACAGCCCGCTCTACCGCAACGCCGTCGGCGACGAGCTCGTCTACGTCGAGTCCGGCTCGGCCGTGCTGGAGTCGCCCTTCGGCCGGATGGAGGTCGGCGACGGCGACTACGTCGTCATCCCCACCTCCACCACCCACCGGTGGCGGCTGCTCGGCGGCGAGCTGAGGCTGTTCGTGGTGACGGCGTCGGGCGGCGGGCACATCAGGCCGCCCAAGCGCTTCATGTCGCCGTTCGGGCAGTTCCTGGACGGCTCGCCGTACAACGAGCGCGACATCCGCGGCCCCGAGGAGCTGACGTCCGCCGACGGCCCCGCCGACGTCTACGTCAAGCACCGGCGCGGCCTGACCCGCTACACCTACGCCTACCACCCGTTCGACGTGGTGGGCTGGGACGGCTACAACTACCCCTACGCGCTGTCCATCCGCGACTTCACCCCCTCGACGGGCGCGCTGCACCTGCCGCCGCCCACCTACATCACGTTCGAGGGGCCGGGCTTCGTCATCTGCTCGTTCGTGCCGCGCATGTACGACTACCACCCGGACGCGGTGAAGGTCCCCTACAACCACGCCAACGTCGACTCCGACGAGGTGCTGTTCTACTGCGGCGGCGACTTCATGAGCCGGGCCGGCACGGGCATCGGCATGGGCTCGGTCTCCCTGCACCCGGCGGGCTACATCCACGGCCCGCAGCCGGGCAGCGCGGAGAAGAGCCTGACGGTGACCAGGACCGAGGAGTACGCGGTCATGGTGGACACGTTCAGGCCGCTCGACCTCGGGCCCGACCTGAGCGAGGCGGAGGACGCCGGCTACGCCTGGTCGTGGGCGCGCGGCGCCGGTGTCGACGTCGGCGGGTGAACCACCACGGCGAAGGGCCCTGCGACTCACGGTCGCAGGGCCCTTCGCCGTCAGGAGGCCGGTGTGTGCTCGGCCGGGACGGCACGGCGCGGCGTCAGCGCCTTCCGCGCCCGCGTGGCCAGCGCCGCCAGCCCCTTCGGCTCGTAGAACAGGATGACCACGATCAGCCCGCCGTAGAGGATCTGCGCCACGTAGGCAGGCCCGAAGTCGGACACCGCGCCGCCCATGCCCGGCACGGCGTCGCTGTAGCGCTGCAGGAGCAGCGGCAGCGACGACACGAACGCCGCGCCCGCGATCGCCCCGGCCACCGACGCCTGCCCGCCGATCACCACCATCGCCAGGTACTCCAGCGACAGGAACAGGTCCCAGTACTCGGGCACCACCCGCTGGAACAGCAGGGCCAGCAGCACGCCGGCCAGGCCCGCGTACACGCTCGACAGCGTGAAGGCGACCGACCGGTAGCGCGCCACCGGCACGCCCAGCGCCGCCGCGTGCACCTCGCCGTCGCGGATCGCGGCGAACGCCCGGCCGACCCGGCTGCGCAGCACCAGCACCGCGAACACCGTGGTCAGCACCAGCACGAGCAGCGTCACGTACCAGCCGCGCTCGGCCTGGCGCAGCGGCACCCCGAACAGCGACAGCTCGGGCTCGACGCCCAGCACCTGGAACGAGCCGATCGTCAGCTCCGGCACGTTGCGCCCGTTGTAGCCGCCGGTGAGCGGCTCGGCGGCGAACAGCACGTGCTGGCCGATGAACACCAGCGCCAGCGACGCCACGCCCAGGTAGATGCCCTTCAGCCGGCCCGCCAGCGGGCTGAACGCCAGCCCCGCCAGCCCGGCCATCGTCACCGCGATCACCGCGGCGAGCAGGCTGGGCAGCCCGAGCCCCCAGGAGTCCTCCGTGCCCGGCGAGCTGAGCCAGATGTAGCCGTAGGCGCCCACCGCCAGGAAGAACGAGTGCGCCAGGGAGAGCTGCCCGACCCGGCCGACCAGGATCATCAGCCCCACCGCGCCGATGGCCGCGGCGAAGGCGAACGAGCCCAGATTGAGCCAGAACCGGTCGGCGTACAGGGGGATGGCCAGCAGGACCACGCCCGCCACCACCGCCACCGGCGCCCGCCACCGGATCCGCCCGGAGATCTTGTCAAACACGGACGGCCTCCCGTATCCCGAACAGCCCGGCGGGCCTGACCAGCAGCACCACCAGCATCAGCACGTACGGCGCGGCCTCCTCGAAGCCCTGCCCGAGGAACGCCAGGTGCTCGCCGTAGCCGCGGACCAGGACCTCGCTCAGCCCCACCATCAGCCCGCCGGCGATGGCGCCGGTCGTCGAGTCGAGCCCGCCGATGATCGCCGCCGGCAGCGCGCGCAGCGCCACCGCCTCGACCGACGTGTCCAGGCCCGGACTCGGGTAGGCGACGATGAACAGGCCCGCGCACACGGCCAGGGCGCCGGCCACCGCCCACGCCGTCGCCGACACCCGGCCGAGCCGGATGCCCATCAGCGACGCCGTCTCCGGGTCCTCGGCCGTGGCCCGCATGGCCACGCCGAAGTCGCTGCGGTGCAGCCAGAGCTGGAAGAGCACCAGCAGCAGCGCGCCGACGACCAGCGCGGCGATCCGCGCCTCCGCGACGCCGATGCCCAGGAAGCGCACCACGTCGTTGCCCCACGGGTCGTCCGTGGTGAGGATCTGCGAGCCGATCCGCCGGTCGGTCTCGGTCAGCAGCACCACGTCCAGCCCGATGGTCATGATGCTCGCCGCGACCACGGCGTTCGTCTTGCGGAACCTGCTGACCAGCAGGCGGTCGATCAGCACGGCCAGGATCGCGGCGGCGGCCACGCCCAGCGGGAGCGCCACCCAGAACGACAGCCCGTGCAGGCTGGTCGCGCTGGCCACCACGTACGTGCCGAACATCAGCAGGCTCGGCTGCGCGAAGTTGACCACGCTGGACGACTTGTAGATGACGACGATGCCCAGGGCGACGAGCGCGTAGACGGCACCGAGCGACGCGCCCTCCACCAGCATCGAGAGAAGTTGTGCCATGAAACCGGCTCCTAGGATGGCGGCTCGGACTCGGAACGTTCCTTTTCTGCGGCGCCGGCCCTGCCCAGGTAGGCGGCGATCACCGCGTCGTCCGCGATCACCTGGTCAGGCGGCCCGGTGAGCACGACCTGGCCGAAGTCGAGCACCGTGACCTGTTCCGAGATGCCCATCACCAGCCCCATGTCGTGCTCGACCAGCAGGACCGTGATCCGCTGCTCGGTGGCGATCCTGCGGATGGTGTCGCGGACGGCGAGCTTCTCGTGCGTGTGCATGCCGGCCGCGGGCTCGTCGAGCAGCAGCAGTCTCGGCTCGGTGGCCAGGGCGCGGGCGAGGTCGACCCGCTTGGCCTCGCCGTAGGGCAGCTCGGCGGCGGGCAGCGGCAGCAGGTGGTCCACGCCGAGGAACTCGGCGACCTCGCGGACCTTGGCCCTGGCCTCCCGCTCGGAGCGGCGCACGTGCGGCAGCCGCAGCCCGGCGCCGAACACCCCGCCCCTGCCCAGCCGGTGCCGCCCGAGCAGCAGGTTCTCCTCGACGGTCAGCCCGGCGAACATGGACGCGTTCTGGAACGCCCGGCCGACGCCGAGGCCCGTGACCCGGTGCGGCGCGAGCCCGATGAGCTCGGCGCCGTCCACGCGCACGCTGCCGCCGGCCGGCTTGTAGATCCCGGACAGCACGTTGAACAGGGACGACTTGCCCGCGCCGTTGGGACCGATCACCGCGTGGATGGTGCCGGGCTCGGCGGTGAAGGTGACGCTGTCGAGCGCCGTCACCCCGGCGAACCGGACCGTGACGTCGCTGACCTCCAGCCGGGCCCCGGGGGCCGTGGTGCCGTGTGCCGTCATGGCGTCCCTCCCCGCGCGTCGCCGGGCAGCGTGGCGGCGCTCTCCTCGTCGGGCTCGCCGCCGAGATAGAGGCGGCGTACGCGGTCGTCGCCGCGCAGGCGCTCGGCCGGGCCCTCGATCGCCACCTCGCCCACGGCCAGCACGTACGCGTGGCCGGCCAGCTCCAGGGCGACCGCCGCGTTCTGCTCGACGACGAGCATGGCGGTGCCCTGCCGGTGGATCTCGCGCAGCAGGTCCACGATCCGGTCGATGATCTTCGGAGCGAGGCCCAGCGACGGCTCGTCGAGCAGCAGCAGCCGGGGCTCGGCCATGAGCGCCCGGCCGATGGCCAGCATCTGCTGCTCGCCGCCCGACAGCAGGCCGGCGGTCTGCTTCCGGCGCTCGCCGAGCACCGGGAACAGCTCGTAGACCCGCTCCAGGTCGCCGGGGCGCTTGCCCTTCGCGTTGCCGTAGCGGCCCGCGCGCAGGTTCTCCTCGACGGTCAGGTGGGCGAAGACGCGGCGGCCCTCGGGCACCTGCACGATGCCGGACTTGACCCGGCGCTCGGCGCCCAGGCCGTCGATGCGGGCGCCGGCGAACCTGATCTCGCCGCCGGTCATCCGCCCGGCCTGGCCGGTCAGCACGCCGGAGATCGCGCGCAGCAGCGTGGACTTGCCCGCGCCGTTGCTGCCGAGGACGGCCACGATGCCGCCCTGCGGGACGTCGACGCTGACGTCCCCCAGGGCGGTCACCGCGTCCCCGTAGCGCACCCCGAGGTTGCGCACGGAGAGCAGCGGGTCGCTTTCCCGTTCGGTCATCGGGCCTGGAACTTCGCGGTGTCGGGGCCGGTGTAGCCGGCCTGGACCAGCTCGAGGCCGCCTTCCGCGTCCTTGGACGGCTTCATGATGAAGGTCTGGGTGGACGGGGAGACGCCCTTCTTGGAGAAGTCCAGCGGCACGGTGGTCTGCTGGGTGTCGTAGGCGCCCTTCTGCCGGAACGCGGTGGCCAGGCCCTCACGGCTGAGGTCCTTGTTGTCGCACGCCTGGGTGATGGCCTGGTCCATCACGCTGGCCGCCGCGTAACCGAGGGTCACCCACAGGCTGGGCGTGATCGACTTGTCGCCGGACTCCGCGTACAGCTTCCTGACCTGCTCGGGGCCGGGACCCTCGCCGGCGAACGGCGCGGCGGAGCTGACGACGAGCATGTTCTTCTCCATGGCCGCTCCCGCGCCGGTGGTCAGCGACTCGGGGGAGAAGCCGGGGGAGGCGGCGACGATCGGCACGTCCAGGCCCTCCACGTCGGCCACGGCCACCGCGGAGGAGACCTGTCGGCCGGACGCGCTCAGGAACAGCGCCTTGACGCCCGCCGCGGCCATCTGCTTGACCTGGCCGGACAGGTCGCTGACGGTCGGGTCGATCTGCTGGCCGACCACGGTCATGCCGTTGGCCTCGGCGGCGAAGGTGGCCCCCGCCAGGCCGGGCTCGCCGTAGTCGCCCTTGAGGTAGATGTAACCGATCTTGTCGCCTTCGGCCAGCTTCTTCTGCTCGATCAGGTAGTCGACGGCGTTGACCATCTCGATGTCGTAGGTGGTGCCGGGGATGATGATCGACGAGCTGTCCTTGACGCTGGGCGACCAGCCCATCGACACGGCGAGCACGCCGTCCTGCTCCAGCTTGGGCAGCACGGCGAGCGTGGTGGGCGAGCCGACCGTGATCTGCAGGGCGAGGACCTGCTGGGACAGGTCGGAGTAGAGGGACACCGCCTTCTGCGGGTCGTAGCCGTGGTCGCGGGTCATCAGGTTGACCTTGCGGCCGTCGCAGACGCCGCCCGCGGCGTTCTTGGCGTCCCAGTAGAGCTTGACGCCGAGGTTCTGCTGCTTGTCGATGGCGGCGAACGGCCCGGTGATGTCGGTGAGCAGGCCCAGGTTGATCGCGGAGCCGTCCACGCCGGGCCCCACGGGCATGCCCCCGGAGTCGCCGGCGCTGGTCTCCGCCTTGGTGGAGCAGGCGGACATGGTGGTGATCGCGAGGGTCGCCGCGCCGAGCGCGGCGGCCATGCGGAGCTTGCGGGATGGCATGCGTCCCCTTTCGTGCCGATACGGGTTCGCGTTCGTCGGGAAACGCGTGGCCGCGGGCAGTAGAGATCACTCGGTGGTCGGTGGGGAGAGAGCGGCATGCAACCGATATTCGGTTATACCGTTCGACTATCGTGCTGTGGCCCGATCTGGCGTGTCAAGAGGGTGGCCAAACGGCAACAGGAATGATGTGGGGCGGTGAAACGGCCGCTTCACCGCCCCGGGGAGAGCAGGTCAGGCGCCGGCCGCCTGGATCTCGCGGACGGCGCGCAGGGCGTCGGCGGGCTCCATGCGGGTGCGGTAGTTCATCGTCACGTGCCTGGCCCGCACGATCCCGGCGGAGTCCAGTACGAACGTCGCGGGCACCGGCAGGCTCCAGCGGCCGTCGGGCTGCTGGCGGGCCAGCGCGGCCGCCGTGACGTCCAGCAGGTGCGGCTTGATCTTGTCGGGCAGCTCGAACCGCACCCGGTAGGCGGTCATCACCTCCTGCTCGGCGTCGGAGAGCACGTCGTAGGCCAGCTCGTGCTTCTCCTGCATCGACAGCGCGTCGTCGGGCAACTGCGCGCTGATCGCCACCAGCCGGGCCCCCGCCTCGCGGAACTCGGGCAGGGCCGCCTGGTACGCGGCCAGTTCGAGGTTGCAGTACGGGCACCAGGAGCCCCGGTAGAAGATCAGCACGACCGGCCCCTCGGCGAGCCGCTCGGACAGCCGTACCGTGGCGCCGGTCGCACCCGGCAGGGCGAAGTCGGGCGCCTTCTCCCCGAGCTCCAGCCCTGGCACGAGACCGGCGGCCTCGATCTCGGCGAACGCGTCGTTGATGGCCTGCTTGGCCTCCTCGGGCCGCTGCACCGACGCCGCCTTGGCCGCCAGGATCTCGTTGAGCGATTGCACCGGACACCCACCTCCATAACCGTTATTCGGTTGTTGTGTTCGCAATTTGCGCGTTAGGCGCATCCTGGGAAGCGGAACGTGTCGCTGTCAAGACTTGGGGGGTGCTGTTAGGGTGAGCGATACCGATATATGGTGAGCGCAACCGTTAATCGAACATGCGTGAGGTGGTTAGGACATGGCTGAGCGGGAGTTGCTCACCGTCCCCATCGGGACGGCGGCCGGCGCCTCGGAGGTCTACTCCGGCGTGGCCCGGATGGCCGGAGTGCTGTGGTGCTCCCGGGTGCGCGCCCGCCCCGGACAGCGCGCCGCCACCGCCGTGGTGGTGGTCCACCCCTCCTCCAACTTCCTCGGGCACTACGCCCTCGACGCCTGGGCCGAACGCGGCGTCGACGCCGTGGCCATGACCACCCGCTACCTGGGCAACGACTCGGTCCTCCTGCTGGAGAACTGCGTGCTCGACATCGCCTCCGTCGTCGGCCACCTGCGCGCCGAGGGATACGAGAAGGTCGTGCTCGTCGGCAACTCGGGCGGCGGCGGCCTCGTCGCCCTCTACCAGGAGCAGGCCCGCAACCCCACCATCACCTCCTCGCCGTACGGCGGCGGCCCCGACCTCACCGGGGCCCACCTGCCGCCCGCCGACGCGCTGGTCATGCTCATGGCCCACCCCGGCCGGGCCAACCTGCTCGTCGAATGGCTCGACCCCGCCGTGCGCGACGAGGACGACCCCTTCGACCGCGACCCCGAGCTCGACATGTTCGCCGCCCGCAACGGCCCCCCGTACGGGGAGGAATGGCTGGCCCGCTACCGCGCCGCCCAGCGGGAGCGCAACGAGCGGATCACCGACGCGGTGATCGCCCGGCTCGCCGAGCTCGACGAGCGCAGCGGCGGCCGCGTCACCGACCTGCCCATCAGGATCCACGCCACCTGCGCCGACCCGCGCAACGTCGACCTGTCGATCGACCCGTCCGACCGCGCCCCCGGCACCCTGTGGGGCGAGCCGTACGAGGCCAACCTGCGGCCCACCACGCTCGGCCACCTGACGAGCCTGCGCTCGTGGCTGTCGCAGTGGTCGATCCGCACCTCCCACGGCGACGGCCCCGTCCGGCTGGCCGGCGTCGACGTCCCGGTGCACGTCATCTACGGCACCGCCGACCAGGCGTGCTTCCCCTCCCACGCCCGCCAGCTCTACGAGGCGGTGCCGCACGACACCAAGGCGCTCACCGCCGTCCAGGGCGGCCGCCACTACCTCAACGGCCAGCCCGAGCTCACCGCCGTCATGGCCGACGCCCTCATCGGCTGGATAGGAAAGGTCCTGTGAACCGTCCGACGATCGCCGACCTGAGCACGGCCTGGGTCCGCATCCCGCTCGGCGCGGGACGCGGCGGCTCCGGCGCCACCCAGGTCGACCTGCTGCACGTCACCCTCACCGACGACGAGGGCGCCACCGGCACCGGCTTCACCTACGCGCTCACCGGCGGCGCCGAAGCCCTGTACGCGCTGCTCACCGGCCTGGTCAAGGAGAAGGCCGAAGGCACCCCGCTCGACTCCTGGCCGCGCCGCTGGCACGAGATCGCCGCCGCCACCCGCCGGCTCGGCAAGGGCATCGCGCTGCCCGCGCTGTCGGCCGCCGACATCGCCGTGTGGGACCTGCGCGCCCGCCGCGCCGGCCTGCCGCTCTACCGGTTCATCGGCGCGCACACCGACACCGTCCCGGTCTACGGCAGCGGCCGATCCACCCACGCCATGTCGGTGGACGAGCTCGTCGAGGGCTCCCGCCAGTACGTCGCCGAAGGCTACGACGCGGTCAAGCTGCGCGTCGGCGCCCGCCGCGCCGAGGAGGACGTGGCCCGCGTACGAGCCGTCCGCGAGGCGCTCGGCGACGGCCTGCGCATCATGGTCGACTGCAACGAACGGCTCGACCTGCCCACCGCCGTGTGGCTCGGCCGCCGCCTCGACGACCTCGGCGTCTACTGGATGGAGGAGCCGCTGCCCGCCGACGACCTCGCCGGGCACGCCCACCTCGCCGCCCGCCAGGGCGTCCCCCTCGCCGTCGGCGAGCACCTGCACGGCCGCCACGACTTCGCCGGCTACCTGCGCGAGAACGCCGCCTCCGTGCTGCAGCCCGACGTGCCGCTGTGCGGCGGCGTCACCGAATGGCTGCGCATCAGCGCCGTCGCCGAGGTCCACGGCGCCGTGCTCACCCCCCACTTCCTGCCGGAGCTGCACGTCAACCTGGCGGCGGCCGTCCCCAACTGCACCTACGTCGAGCACTTCCCGCTGATCGACGAGGTGCTGGCCGAGACGCTGCCGATCAGCGGCGGCGTGGCCACCCCGCCCGACCGCCCCGGTCACGGGATGCTGTGGGACACCGCCGCGCTCGACCGCCTCCGGCACGCCTGACGAACGACCCGAACAGGAGCACACCGTGTCCAAGCCCTTCGCCTCCACCGCAGACACCGAAGAGAAGCCCGAGATCCTCGAAGTCCTCGCCGACGGCGTGTACGCCCTCACCACCGGAGGCGACCCCAACGTGGGCGCCATCGAGGGCGAGGACTTCCTGGTCTGCTTCGAGGCCCGCGCCACCCCCGTCATGGCCGAGCGCTGGCTCGCCCAGCTCCGGCAGCACACCGACAAGCCGGTCCGCTACCTGGTCCTGTCGCACTACCACGCCGTCCGCGTCCTCGGCGCCGCCGCCTTCGACGCCCAGGAGATCATCACGCACACCGAGACCCGGCGGCTCATCGTCGAGCGCGGCAAGGAGGACTGGGCCGTCGAGTTCGGCCGGATGCCCCGCCTGTTCGCCGGCCACGAGACCATCCCCGGCCTCACCTGGCCCACGCTCACCTTCGACGACCACCTGTCGATCGAGCTGGGCGGCGACCGCGGCACCGTCGAGCTGGCCTGGGCGGGCAACGGCCACACCTCCGGCGACATCTACGCGTACGTGCCCAAGTCCAAGGTCCTGTTCGCCGGCGACCTGGTGGAGAACGGCTCGGCCGTCTACACCGGCGACGCCTACCACCGGGACTGGATGACCAGCACGCTCGACCGGGTCAAGGCGCTCGACGTGGAGATCCTCGTCGGCGGGCGCGGCGAGATCGCCCGCGACCGCGCCGCCTCCCAGCGCGCGATCGAGCTGACCCGCGACTTCCTCAGCACGCTGATGACCGCCGTGGACACCGTCAAGCGCGGCGGCGGCACGGTCGAGCAGGCGTACGTGGCGGCCCGCGAGGCGCTGCTGCCCGTCTACGGCGGCATGCCGGTGTTCGAGCACGCCATGGTCTTCGACACCTGGCGCGCCTGGGAAGAGCTCGACGGCCGGGGACCCGGCATCTGGACCCCCGAGCGCGACCGCGAGGTCTGGGACCGCCTCACCGGCTGACCGGATCGGCCCGCCGCCCGACCAGGTGATGCCTCCAGCCCGCGCCCCTCTCCCGCCAGGCTGGAGGCATCACCGCCGCCCGCGTCAGGTGAGGATCTCCACGTGCCCGTCGGTGCCGTTGACGCGGATGCGCTGCCCGTCGCGGATCAGCCGGGTGGCCCGCTCCACGCCCACGACGGCCGGCAGCCCGTACTCGCGGGCGATCACCGCGCCGTGCGTCATGATGCCGCCCACCTCCGTCACCAGCCCCGCCACGGTGACGAACAGCGGGGTCCAGCTCGGGTCGGTGTAGGCGGTGACCAGGATGTCGCCCGCTTCGAGGTCGGCCCGCGCCATGTCGGTGACGACCCGGGCCCGGCCCTCCACGGTCCCGGCCGAGACCGCGAGGCCGGGCAGCGCGCCGGGCGGGGCGTCCGCGCGCCGGTACCGGCCGTTGAGCGCCTCGCCGTCGGAGGTGAGCACCCGGGGCGGCGTCAGCGTCTCGTACGTGCGGAACGCCTCCCGCCTGTCGCGGATCAGCCCGGCGTCCGCCTCGCCGGTGCGCACGACCTCCCGCAGCTCCTCGAACCGCAGGAAGAAGACGTCGTCCCGCGCGCCCAGCGCGCCCGCCCTGACCAGCCGGTCGGCCTCCCGCAGCAGCGCCTGCTTGTAGACGAAGTAGCGGCTGATCATGCCGTACTTGGGGTATTCGCGGTAGCCGGCGAAGGTGCGGACCCGGTCGATCATCCGCTTGGTCTCCTCGGCCTTCTCCTCCCCGCCCGGCAGGGCGCGCAGCCGCGTCAGCACCTCCCGCTCCTTGCGCCGCGCCTCCTGGAGGCCCTGCTCGAAGTGCCGCTTCCCGGCGCCGGGCGCGAAGTTCCTGACGTTGCCGAGCAGGGCGGGCAGGAGCATGGCGGGCTGCTCGCTCCAGCGGGTCCTGGTCACGTCGATCTCGCCCGCGCAGCGCATGCCGTACGTGCCGAGGAAGCCCAGGAGGGCGTCACGCGCCTCCCGCCCGCCGGGCAGCGCGGCCAGCTCGTCCAGGAAGCCGTCGCCCTCCCGGCCCTCGTCCGCGACCCGCTGGAGGAACGCCACGACCTCCGGGTGCGGCCTGACGGCGTCGGCGACGTCGAGGAGCGCCAGCCCCATCTCCGCCGTGACGTTGTGGGGCACCGACTGGGTGAGCGTGTCGGCCGCGTTCTTCTCGCCCAGCCATTCCTCCAGGTGCTCGTTGAGCCAGTAGGAGGCGTCCATCCCGGCCATGATCACCTCGTAGCCGCGCGGCTCGAACAGCAGGCGCTTCAGCTCCGCGAGGTCGGCCGTGACGAAGTCGAGCAGCTCCGTCCCGGACAGCCCCTCGATGCCGCGCCGCAGCTCGGCGACCGACTCCTCGTTGAGCCGGATCATCTCGGTGACGACGGCCGGGTCGGTCTCGATCGGCGGGGTGTCGCCGGGCGGCCTGAGCGCGGCCGGCAGGGACTCCAGGTCGCCGTCGGGCAGCGGGTCGATGAAGTCGCCGCGGTCGAGGACGGTCTTCAGCGCGTCGAGCATGAGCGGATCGGACTTGCCGAGGGTGCCCAGGAGGCCCGCGCGGCCCGTGGGCGTCGCCAGCAGCGGGCCCACGTCGACGAACAGCCGCCCGGCCGCCTCCTGCATGGGCCGCGGGGTCGTCAGCTGCCACAGGGACAGGCCCAGCGGCTTCATCGCGTCGGTCATCATCTGCTGGTGGCCGACGGAGACGTAGACGTGGTTCTCCTCGTCGCCGGTGACCGGGACGGGGAACAGGGTGGTGATCGGCCGGCTCTGCACGATGTGGAAGTCGTCGCCGGCCAGGCACCACTCGATGTCCTGCGGCCGGCCGAAGTGCGCCTCGACGCGCCGGCCCAGCCGCACCAGGCGCACGACCTGCGCGTCCGTCAGCGCCGGGCGCGAGCGCAGCTCCGGCTCCACGGGCGCGTCCCGCGTGCCGCCTCCCGGCGTGGCGAGCACGTACCGGGGCTTGTCGGCGACCGTCGCGGAGACCACCCGGTCGTTGCGCACCGTGTAGACGTCACCGGAGACCAGCCCGGCCACGAGCGCCTCGCCGAGCCCCCACCCGGCCTCCACGGTGGCGACCTTCCGGTTCGAGGTCACCGGGTCGGCGGTGAACAGCATCCCGGACGCCTCCGGGAACACCATCCGCTGCACGACCACCGCCATCCGCACCTGCCGGTGGTCGAACCCGTTGCGGCACCGGTAGGCCACCGCCCGCTCGGTGAACAGCGACGCCCAGCACCTGCGGATGTGCCGGAGGACCTCAGCCCGGCCCACGACGTTCAGGTAGGAGTCCTGCTGGCCGGCGAAGGACGCGGTCGGCAGGTCCTCGGCCGTCGCGCTGGACCGCACCGCGTAGGCGCCGTGCTCGCCGAGCCGGGCGAGCTGCTCGCCGACCGCCGCGACCAGCTCGCCGGGCGGCTCGACGCTCTCCACGACGCCGCGGATCTCGGCGCTCAGCGTGCGGATCGCCTCGTGGTCCTCCGGTCCCACCCGCGACAGCCGGTCGAGCAGCGCGTCGATCGACGGCGCCACCGCGTGCCCGAAGGCGTCCGTCGTGACGCAGAACCCGTCCGGCACGCGGACGCCCTCGACGCGCGAGAGCTCGCCCAGGTGCGCCCCCTTGCCGCCCACTGTCGCGATCTTCGTCGAGTCGATGTGCTGGAAGCCGATCACGTAACGCAATTCCGTCGCTCCGTCGTTCGTCGGGCCGGTTCGCAACGGGCAGTATGGAGCACTTTCCGGCGCCTCATGAGGGACGCCGATCTGCTATAACCTGAAAGTGGCGAGCCGATGGTAGGCCCGTCTCGCGTAGACCAGAGGCTCCTCGGCGCCGAGCTGATGGACCGCCTCCACCCTTCCCAGAAACAGCGTGTGGTCACCGGCCGGCACGGTCGTCGTGATCGCGCAGTCCATCGCGGCCAGCGCGCCCGGCAGGATCGCGTTGCCGGAGCAGGGGGACGGCGACCAGTCCACGTCCGCGAACTCGCTCTCGCCGACCGGGCGTTCCCCGGCGAAGTGGGCGGCGAGCGCGCTCTGCCCGGTGGCGAGCAGGTTCGCGGTGAAGCTCCGGTTGCTCATGATGAGGCCGTGCGTACGGCTGCTGCGGCTCAGCGACACCAGGATCGTCGGCGGCTCCAGCGACACGGACAGCAGGCTGTTGATCGTGACGCCGTGCGGCCCGGTGGCGGATCGCGTGGTGACGACGGCGACCCCGGTGGGCCACTGCCGCATGACGGCCCGCATCGGCTCGGTCACCACGCGGAGGCCCGGGGCGCGGCGGTCTCCAGGGCCGGGAAGTGGGGCACCACCTCCTCGCCGAGCTGGGCGAGGACTTCGCCGGCGGGCCGGCTGCCGTGCTGGACGCCGAGCGCGCAGTGGTTGATGCCGACGTCCTGCCAGCGGCCGAGCAGCTCCAGCAGGCCCTGGGTCCCGGTGCGCAGGACGAAGCCGCCGCGCAGCGGGGTGGGCGGGTGCAGCGGGTCCTCCATCAGGTCGATCCACTCGTTGGTGGCCACGGGCTTGAACGCGGCCCCGGGGATCCGGCCGCGCCAGGTCGCCGCCTTCTTGCCCAGCGCGATCGGGCCCTCGGCGGTCGTGGTGGAGCCGGGGTAGACGAGCCAGCCGTCGGCGTGCTCGGCGATCCAGTCGGGGGCCTGCTGGGAGGAGCCCGTGACCAGCAGCGGGATGTGCCCGTGCACCGGCTTGGGCAGCAGGTCGACGCCGGAGGCGGAGGGCCGCAGGAGGTCGCGGAAGGCGTGCACCGCCTCCCGGAAGCGCAGGCCCCGGCTCTCGAAGTCGACGCCGTAGGCGGGGAACTCGCTGGGCCGGTCACCGGAGGCGATGCCGAGCACCAGCCGGCCGCCGGAGAGGTGGTCGATCGAGGCCGCCTGCTTGGCCAGGTCGATGGGGTGCCGCAAGCTGAAGATCACGCTGCCCGAGGCCAGCGTGATCGTCGAGGTGTGCGCGGCCAGCCAGGTCAGCGCCGACCAGGGGTCGTACACCTGGCCGACGTCGCCGAAGCTCGCGTCCGCCAGCGGGATGTCCCTGACCCACGCGGCGGCGAACCCGGCCCGCTCGGCCTCCTGGACGAGCGCGCTCTGCCCGCGCAGCGCCGCCATGTCGCCGGTGTAGGGCCACAGCGGCAGGAACAGCCCGACCGTCAACCGGCCGTTGGCGAACATGCGGTCGAACCCGACGTGGCCTGTTAGGTCACTCATGACAACCCCTTCTGGTTGGAACGTTCGATCCAGAGCATAGCCTGACTGGATCGAACGTTCCAACCAGGTAGGCTGAAGTCATGGACTCCCAGGACACGCGCGCCCGGATCGTACGGGCCGCCGCCGAGCTGCTGCAGCGGCAGGGCTACGAGGGCGCCTCCGTCAAGCCCATCGCCCTGGCCGCCGGCGCCTCGGTCAGCTCCGTGTACCACTTCTTCCCCGGCGGCAAGCAGGAGCTCGCGGTCGAGGCCGTGCGCCACGGCGCCGCCGAGTACGCCGACCTGCTCCGCGAGGGCCTGGCCTCCAGCCCCGACCCGGCCGAGGGCGTCGCCGCCTGCGCCCGGCTGATGGTGTCCGCGCTGAAGACCTCAGCCTGGGTCGACGGCTGCCCGGTCGCCGTCACGGCGCTGGAGACCGTGGGCCGCGTGCCCGGCATCCAGCAGGCGGCCGACGAAGCCCTCGCGCACTGGCAGCGGCTCGTCAGCACCGCGATCCAGAAGGCGGGCGTCCCCGCCGACACGGCCGACGAGCTGGCCAGTACCGTCATCAGCACGCTGGAGGGCGCCGAGCTGCTCAGCCGGGTCCGCCAGGACGACCTGCCGCTGCGCCGCGCCGCCACCCACCTGTCCCAGCTCGTCCGCCTGGCGGTGAACCCGGCCTGATCAGCGCAGGCCGGGCCAGTCGTCCCTGCCGGACCGGCTGACCTGACAGGCGGCCTCGGCGTACACGCGGGCGTCCTTCGAGGCCGCGCGCAGCCACTCGGCCAGCGTGACCGGCAGGGACGCGCGGGGCTCGGCCAGGCAGCGGTCACCGGCCGGCGCCAGGTAACGGGGGTCGCCGCTCACCAGGACCGCCAGCCCCTCGTCGAACCACTGCGGCACCTCCTCCCCGCCGAGCCGGGCGTGCAGCTCCACGTGGGCCAGCTCGTGCGAGGCGATCACCGGGTCGACGCCGCGCGGCGACAGCATCACCGACCGGTTGAGCACGGCGATGCCGCGCTCGCGACCGCCGCCGATCCTGCGGTAGCAGTCGTCGGACAGGCACACGAGGATGTCCGGGGCGCTCTCCCGGCCGCCGAAGAAGTCACGTACCCGCTGGTCGGCTTGCGCGACGACCTCGGCCACGTGCCTGCGCCGGTCCGGCGGCAGGCCGGGCTCGGCGTACACGCCGGGCTGCAGGCGCTCCAGGCCGTAGCAGCCGGGGCACGTGGTGGCCGCGACGGACGGGAAGGCGATCGCCGTCACCGCCACGGCGGCGGCCAGCAGGAGCGCGATGACGCCGCCCGCGATCCGGAGCCTCCTGGTCACGGACACGTGGCGCCCCGGGGCGGCAGCCGGCGCTCGGTGACGTACCTGCTGACGTGCTCGACGACGCACGGGTTCGCCATCGCGCCGAACAGGTTGTGGCCGGGGCCGTCGTGCCTGATCGTGCGGCTGCCGGGGATCCGGCTGACGACCCGGCGGGTGGAGTCGTAGTCCTGCCAGGTGCCCGCGCCCAGCATGGGCGGCAGCGTGCGGGGCATCGGGGCGGGCGGGTTCGTCACCGGGGACGGCCAGCCGGCGCAGGTGAGCGGCAGGTGCCAGGCGAGGGCGAAGGAGGCGCCGGCGCTGGGGGCGAGGGCGCGCAGCCGCCTGGTCGTCCGCGCGAGGTCGCGCTGGTCCGCCGGGCGGGGCAGGTCCAGGCACTCCTTGTAGCCGCCGCCGGGGGCGCCGGGGTAGGGCTGACGGGGAGACAGCGCGAAGCCCGACGCGTCGCCCTTCTCGGCGGCCGTGATCGCCGCCACGACGTCGCCCCAGCTCGCCGGGCCGGGCCGGAGCTTGAGGAACGCCAGCGCCCGGAGCTGCGTGCCGTCGTAGCGGGCGTCGATCCGAGGGGCGGGGATCGGCTCCCGGTCGGCCTTCGCGGTCAGCGCCCGCCAGCGCTTCTCCGTCCCGGCGGGGGCCCAGGCGAAGAAGCGGTCCAGGAACCGCTCGGTCTCACGGGCCTCGGCGTCGAGCTCGGGCTGCCAGTCGCGGACGCTGTGGTTGCGGGTGCCGTCGACGTACAGCGTGCGCACGCGGTCGGGGAACAGGCGGGCGTAGGACTGGGCGATCGTCCCGCCGTAGGAGAGCCCCAGGAAGTTCATCCTGTCGTCGCCGAGCGCCCGGCGGACGGCGTCGGCGTCGCGGGCGTCGTCGGCGGCCGACATGTGGTCGAAGAGCTCGGGATCGGTGTCACGGCACGCCTCGCCCCGGGCCCTGTTGGCCGCGGCCACCCGGTCGAAGCCGGCCTGGTCGGCGGGGAACGCCGGGGTGCGCACGAACCCCCAGTCGCACTTCAGCACCGCGCCGCTGAGCCCGGGATAGCCGCGCGGGTCCCACGTCACCACGTCCATCGACCGCCGGATCTTGTCGAAGATCCGGGTACGCGAGCCGAGCGAGGCGATCTGGAAACCCTGCGGGCCGCCGAAGTTGACCAGCACGGACCCCTCCCTGGCGCCGGTGGCGGGCAGCCGGGCCACCTTCAGGACGAGCTTACGGCTGCTGCCGGGGGACAGGGCGACGGGCAGGTCCGCGCACTGGAGCTCGGGCGCGTCCGCGACGGGGCAGGCGCTCCACGACAGCCCCGGCTGCGGCGCCGGAGCGTTGAGCGGGGCGGTGAGGACGGCCACCCCGAGAAGTGTCTTGAACATGCGACGGAACGCTAGAAGTCACCGCCGACCCGGGTCTGCCCCCGAAGGTCAGCGGACATTGTTCACCAAAGTGGACTATGAGCACCCCGATACGCCCTGAGTAGGGTGAATTCCATGTCCAGGTATGCGGTCGTCGCCGCCGTCGTGGTCGCGGACACGGCGCTGTTGTGGCTGGACGGGACCCAGGGCTGGATGCTCGCCGCCTACGCGGTGGCCGTGGCGCTCACCGTGGCGGCGGCGAACCGGCTGCCGTTCGCCGCCTTCTTCGCGGCGCTGGCGCTGGCCGTGCTCACCGGCGCTTCACTCGCGCTGCTGGCCTGCACCGGGTTCCAGGCCGGGCACCGCATCTCCGCGCGCAGGGACGTGGTGGTGACGGCCTGCGCCCTCAGCGCGTACGTGTGCGTGCTGCTGCTGGCCGTGCAGCGGTCCCCGGGCTCCGACGAGCCGTGGATCAGCCTGGCCCGCGTCGTCATCCTGACCGCGCTGCCGCTGCTCGCCGGCCGGTACGTGGCCCAGCAGCGCGAGCACATGCGCCGCGAGCGGGCCCTGATCGCCGAGCAGGAACGCCTGCGCGAGCGGCTGCGCATCGCCCAGGACATGCACGACTCGCTCGGCCACCTGCTCAGCCTGGTCTCCGTGCAGGCCGCCGCGCTCCAGGTCGGCCCGCTGCCGCCGGACCAGCGGCACGCCGTGGGCGGCCTGGCCGACACCGCCCGAGCCGCCGCCGCCGAGCTGCACGAGGTGGTCAACGCGCTGCGCGAGCACGACGTGCCCGGCCTGGACGACGTCGGCGACCTCGTCACCCGCTCCCGCGCCGCCGGGGCCACGGTGACGGTCGACACGTCCGGCGAGGCCGTCCCGCTCGCCGACCCGAGGGCCTCCCACGCCGCCTACCGGGTCGTCCAGGAAGGGCTGACCAACGCGGTCAAGCACGCGCCCGGCGCGCCGATCACCGTGTCGCTCGACTGGCAGCCCGACGCCCTGCTGATCTCGGTGGCCAACCCGGCGCCCCGCGCTCCCGCGGCCTCCACCGGCGGCGGCAGCGGCCTGCGCGGGCTCACCGAGCGCGTCGCCTCGGCCGGCGGCCTGCTGCGCGTCCACCCCGGGACGCGCGAGTTCCGGCTCGTCGCGATGCTCCCCCTGGTGCCGGTCCTCGCGGAGGCCGCCTCGTGATCAGGACCCTGGTGGCCGACGACGAACCCCTCATCACCACCGGCATCCGCACCGTCCTGGAGTCGGCGGGCGACATCGAGGTGGTGGCCACCGCCCGCGACGGCCGCGAAGCCGTGCGGGCCGCCCGAAGCCACAGCGTCGACGTCGCGCTCCTCGACCTCGCGATGCCCGTCATGGACGGCCTGGCCGCCGCCGCCGAGCTGGCCGGCACGCGGGTGGTGCTCCTCACCGCCTTCGGCGACCACGACAACGTACGGCGAGCGGTACGGCAGGGCGTGTCCGGGTTCGTGCTGAAGACGTGCACCCCGGACGAGCTCATCCGCGCGGTCCGCGCCGCGCACGCCGGGCACGCGTACCTGTCGCCGGCCGTGGCCCGCCAGGTGCTCGACATGGCCGCGCCCGGCGACGACGAGCGCGGACGCGACGCCGCCCGCAGGCTGGCCACGCTCACCGCGCGCGAGACCGACATCCTCGCTCTGGTGGCGCAGGGCCTGTCCAACGCCCAGGTGGCCCGGCGCGCCCACATGACCGAGGCCAGCGTCAAGACCTACGTCAGCCGCATCCTCGCCAAGCTCAACTGCGCCAACCGCGTGCAGGCCGCCCTGCTCCTCCGCGACGCGCCGTTCCCTGCCCGACCCCGGCGGTGAGCGTCAGTGCCCCATGTCGTGCTTGCGGCGCGGGGGCCTGCCGTAGCCGAGCGTGCCCATCATGCCCTGCTCCTGGTGGAAGAGGTTGTGGCAGTGGAACATCCACTCGCCCGGGTTGTCGGCGTGCACGTCGATCTTCATGCGTTCGCGCGGCTTGATGTTGACGGTGTCCTTCCTCGGACCGCCCCGGTCGGTGGTCCGGACCTGGAAGGTGTGGCCGTGCAGGTGCATGGGGTGCCACATGTGGGTGTCGTTGTGCATGACGATCCTGATCGTCTCGCCGCGCTCGACGCGCAGGCGCAGCGGGTCGTCGGCGCCGTGGCCGTTGAGGGTCCACTCGTCGCCGCCGGGGCGCTTGCGCAGGCCGAACGTGACGGTGACGGTCCGGGAGGGCTGGGGGAGCTGGTCGGCCCGCCGAGCCTCCAGGTCCTGATATTTAAGCATCTGGCGGTTGAGCTCCGGCACCGTGCCGTCCGGCGACGGCCTGCGGGCCCCCCGCGAGGTCCGCACCACCGCGAACGCCCGCCCGCTCTTGCCCTCCGCCATCGCCATCAGCGGGAACGCCCCCTCGCCCAGCGTCGTGACGAAGTCGTAGCGCTCGCCCATGCCCAGCACGAACGCGTCCACGGTCACGTGCTTGCACGGGAACCCGTCGGTGTGGGTGACGGTCATGCGGTGCCCGCCGAGCGCGACCCGGAAGGCGGTGTCGGCCGCCGCGTTGATCACCCGGAACCTGACCCGGGCCCCAGGACGGCTGTGGAACGTCCTGGGCTCGTTCGCGGTGTGCCCGTTGACCAGGTAGTACGGGTAACGCATGTGCCCGGCGACGCCGCCGAGGAGAGGGCTGCTGAGGCCCTTGTCGTGCGAGGTGGCGCTCATCCGCCGCTCGGCGTCCTCGGGGGTGCCCTTGACGCCGTCCTGCCAGTCGTCGAGCACGACCGTGAACTCCTGGTCGTAGCCGAGCGGCTCGCGCGGGTCGGCCACGACGAGCGCGCCGTACAGGCCGCGGTCGCTCTGCATGCCGACGTGCGAGTGGTAGAAGTACGTGCCGGGGTCCGGGACGGTGAACACGTAGTCGAACGTGCCGCCGGGCGGGGTCGGCCGCTGCGAGAGGCCGGGGGCGCCGTCCATCTTCGGGGTGATGCGGATGCCGTGCCAGTGCACGGTGGTCGGCGCGGGCAGCTCGTTGACGAGCCTGACCCGTACGGTCCGGCCGGCGGTGGCCCGGATCAGCGGGCCGGGCAGCCGGTCGTCGTACATCCAGGTGGACAGGGTGCGCCCGTCGAGGACGACGGTGCCGGGCCGGGCCCGCAGCACGCTGCCCCGGGGAGCCGCGGCGGCCACCGCGGGGCCGACCATCGGGCCGACCACGGGGGCGGCGCCCAGGGCGGCGAACACGCCGCTGACGAACAGCCTGCGGGACACGGCCCCACGCGAATCATTCACTGCGGTTCCTCTCCTTCACCCCACGCAAGGTAACGGAGAGTCACCGACAGGGCACGCCGCGACGCGCCCGGTTCGGCTTGATCGCCCGCGTGTCAGCAGCAGGCGTCGCCGCGCCACGCCTCGCGGCCCTCCTTGACCGCGACGGCGGCGATGACCAGGGCGGCGACCGGGTCGGCCCAGGACCAGCCGAACAGGCTGTTGAGCGCCAGCCCGGCCAGCAGCACGCCGGACAGGTAGGTGCACAGCAGGGTCTGCTTCGAGTCGGCCACCGCGGAGGCGGAGCCGAGCTCGCGGCCGGCGCGCCGCTGCGCGTACGACAGGAACGGCATGACGACCAGCGACAGCGCGGCGATGATCAGGCCGGGGGTGGAGTGCTCGGCCTCGCCGGCGCCCAGCAGGGCGCGTACGGCGTCGAAGCCGACGTAGGCGGCCAGTGCGAAGAACGAGATCGCGATGACCCGCAGCGCCGTCCGCTCCCGCTTCTCGTGGTCGGCGGCGGTGAACTGCCAGGCCACGGCGGCGGCCGAGGCGACCTCCACGACCGAGTCCAGGCCGAAGCCGATCAGGGCGGCGGAGGAGGCGGCCGCGCCGGCGGTGATGGCCACCGCCGCCTCGACGACGTTGTACGCGATGGTGGCCGCGACCAGGAGCCGGATGCGGCGCCGCAGGACCGCCCGCCGGTCCGGGGCGGGCGGGTTCAGCGTGGTCATGACGCCTGGGCGGGGCGCAGGGCCACGGCGTGGCCGGCGGCGGCCAGCAGGTGCTCGGCCGAGGCGAGCAGGTCCATCAGCTCGGGCCGGGTGAGGGAGTAGAAGGACTGGCGTCCTTCGGCCCGGTAGTCGACCAGGTCGCAGTCGCGCAGGCAGGCCAGGTGCTTGGAGACCGTGGACTGGGCCAGGCCCAGCTCGCCCACCAGGTCGACCACCCGCGCCTCGCCGCGCGCGAGGCGGGCCACGATGCGCAGCCGGTTCTCGTCGGACAGGGAGTGGAACAGTGCCGCCGCCGGGGAGACGCCCGCGGCGATGTCCGCGCTCACGCAGCGCCCGGCCTCACTATCAATCGCCATACGGCGATGATATCCCAATGGCGCGATGCCTCAGGCCGTCAGGTCGTTGACCGGGCTGCGGGCGCCCTGCCCGGTCAGGACCCGTACGGCCTCCTCCGCGGCGAAGCGCCGTACGGTGGCGACGGCCTGCTCGGAGTAGTAGGCGGCGTGCGGCGTGACGATCACGCCGGGCAGCGTGAACAGGGGGTTGCGGGGCTCCCAGCCGCGCTGCTTCGCGGGCTCCTCCTCCAGGTCGTCCAGGGCCGCGCCGGCGATCCAGCCCTCGGTGAGCGCCTGGTGGAGCGCCGCGTCCTCGACGATCGGGCCGCGGGCGGTGTTGACGAGCAGGGCCGTCGGCTTCATCCTGCGGAGCGTCGTACGGTCGAAGGCGTGGTGGGTGCCGGGCGTGAGCGGCGCCTGGATCACCAGGTAGTCGGTGCCCTCCACGAGCTCGTCGAACGACACCGGCCGCACGCCGCGGGCCCGGATCTCGGCCTCGTCGACGAACGGGTCGTGCGCCCACACCTCGACGCCGAACGCCTTGGCGCGTTCGGCGATGAGCTGGGCGATGAAGCCGAAGGACAGCAGCCCGAACACCCGTCCCCGCAGCCGCCAGACCGGCTCCCCGCTCTGCCAGCGCCACACGCCCTCCCGGGTCGCCCGGTCGTACGCGCAGATCTTGCGGGCGGCGGCGAGCCAGAGCGCTACGGCGTGGTCGGCGACCTCCTCGGCGCACCAGTCGTTGGGCGCGTTCGTGACCTGGATGCCGCGCCGGGTCGCGGCGTCCACGTCGACGATGTCCACGCCCGTGCCGTAGCGGGCGATCACCCGGCAGCGGGTGAACGCCTCGATCGCGCGGGCCCCGATCCGGGCGTACTGGGTCAGCACGCCGTCGGCGTCCCGGCCCTTCTCGATCACCTCCTCCTCGCTCTTGCACTGGGCGGCGAGCAGCTCGAACCCGGCGCCCTCCACGATCGCGCGTTCGATGTCCACGTCGCCGAAGTCGGAGTCGGCGATCATGATGGTGCCTCTGGCGTCAGTGCGAGTCACGGGGAATCCCCTTGGTGTGGACGAGGTCCTGGTAGTCCAGGGCGAGCTCCAGGCAGCCGCCGCCGTCGAGCTGCCCGACCGTGGCGCGATAGATCTCCTGCCACGGCGTCTGGTTGTCGAGCGGCGGCGGTGTGTGATCGGCCCACCGCCCGGCGATCTCCTCGTCGGTCAGCAGGACGTCGACGCGGGCGTTGTCCAGGTCGACGCGGATGCGGTCGCCGGTGCGCAGGATGGCGAGGTTGCCGCCCGCCGCGGCCTCGGGGCTGGCGTTGAGGATGGACGGCGCGTCGGAGGTGCCGCTCTGGCGGCCGTCGCCCAGCGTCGGCAGCGTCGTGATCCCCCGCCGGATCAGCGTGGCCGGGACCTCCATGTTCACCACCTCGGCCGAGCCCGGATAGCCGATCGGGCCGGTGTAGCGGATGACGAGGATGCAGTTCTCGTCCAGCTCCAGGGCGGGGTCGTCGATGCGGGCGTGGTAGTCCTCCGGCCCGTCGAAGACGACGGCGCGGTAGTCCGCCACCGGGCGGAGGTCGCCGGCCAGGACGGAGGTCTTCATGACCGCGGAGCCGAACAGGTTGCCCGTCATGATGAGCAGCCCGCCGCGCGGGGCGAGCGGCTGGTCGTAGGGGCGGATGACCTCCGGGTCGGCGGGCGGGGCGTCGGCCAGGTTCTCGGCCACGGTCCTGCCGGTGACGGTCACGGCGTCGCCGTGCAGGCGCCCGGCCGCCAGCAGCGACCGCATGAGGGCGGGCAGGCCGCCGGCGCGGTAGAAGTCCTCGCCGAGGAACTCCCCGGCGGGGGCGACGTTCGCCAGCACCGGGACGTCGCCGCCGACGCGCTGCCAGTCCTGGATGGTCAGCGGCACCCCGACGTGCCGGGCGATGGCGTTGACGTGGATGGGCACGTTGGTGGAGGCGGCGATGGCCGAGGCGACCACGATCGCGTTCTCGAAGGCCGGCATGGTCATGATCTTGCGCGGGGTCAGGTCCTCGCGGACGAGCTCCACCGCCCGGCGGCCCGTGTCGTACGCCATCTGGGCCCGCCGCCGGTACGGGGCCGGGATCGCCGCGCAGCACGGCAGCGACATGCCCAGGGCCTCGGCCAGGCAGTTCATCGACAGCGCGGTGCCCATCGTGTTGCAGTGCCCGATGCTGGGCGCGGAGGCCGCCACGCGCGCCGAGAACTCGGCGTAGTCGATCTCCCCGGTGGCCAGCAGCCGCTTCGACTGCCAGATCACCAGCCCCGAGCCCGACGCGGCCACCCGTTGACCCTGGTGATAGCCGTTGAGCATCGGCCCGCCGGACAGGACGATCGCCGGGATGTTCACCGTCGCCGCCGCGGCCAGGCACGCGGGCGTGGTCTTGTCGCAGCCCGTCGTCAGCACGACCCCGTCGAGCGGATACCCGTACAGCACCTCGACCAGCCCCAGGTAGGCGAGGTTGCGGTCCAGCGCGGCGGTCGGGCGCTTGCCGGTCTCCTGGAGGGGATGGACGGGGAACTCCAGCGGTATGCCGCCGCCGTCGCGGATGCCGTCCCTGACCCGGTCGGCCAGGGCCAGGTGGTGGCGGTTGCAGGGGACGAGGTCGCTGCCCGTCTGGGCGATGCCGATGATCGGCCGGCCGGACTGGAGCTCGCCCGGGGTCAGCCCGAAGTTGAGGAAGCGTTCGAGGTAGAGAGCCGTCATCTCCGGATTGTCCGCGTTGTCCCACCATGCCTGGCTGCGCAGGCCGCCTGTTGCCGCCATCAGGATCCCTCCGATCGGGCGAGGTTGACGCCGCTGGCGATGACGCCGATGTGGCTGAACGCCTGCGGGAAGTTGCCCATGAACGCGCCCGTCGACGGGTCGATCTGCTCCGGCAGCAGCCCCAGCGGGCTGGCCCGGGCGCACAGCGACGCGTAGAGCTCCCCGGCCCGGTCCCGCTCGCCCAGCAGGATCAGGTTGTCGACCAGCCAGAAGCTGCACAGCAGGAACGCGCCCTCGTCGCCGGGCAGGCCGTCGGGGGAGCTCTCGTGCAGGTAGCGGTAGAGCAGGCCGTCACCGGCCGACAGGCGTGCCGCGATCGCCGCCGTCGTGGCCGCCATGCGCGGGTGGCCGGCCGGGACGACCTTGCGCAGCGGGAGCGCGAGCAGGCTGGCGTCGAGGCTGCCGCCGCCGTCGAGATGCTCGCTCAGGCACTGGGCCTTCTCGTCCCAGGACTCCTCCAGGATGACCCGGCGCAGCGTCTCGGCCTCCCGGCGCCAGGCCGCGATCTGGCCGGGCATGCCGAGCCGCTCGCCGATCGCCGCGGCCCGGTCGAGGGCGACCTGGCACATCCCGGCCGAGTACGTGAACACCCGGCCTTCGCTGCGCACCTCCCAGATGCCCTGGTCCGGCTGCCGCCACGTGCTCGCGGCGGCCTCGGCCAGCTCCGCCAGGCCGGACCAGAGCGCGGGCTGGAGCTCGCGGCCAGGACGCAGCCACTGGTCGGCGCAGTCCAGCACCTCGCCGTACACGTCGTGCTGGCGCTGGTCGGCCGCGCCGTTGCCCCAGCGCACCGGGGCCGAGCGCCGGTAGCCTTCGAGCTCGGCGTCCTGGACCTCCTCGGGCACGGCGTCGCCGAGCAGCGTGTACATGATCCGCGGGCTGCGGCTCTGCTCGAAGGCGTCCAGCACCCAGCCGAGAAAGGCGTCGGCCTCCTCGCCGAAGCCCACCCGGCGCAGCGCGAACACGGCATAGGCGGCGTCCCGGATCCAGGTGTAGCGGTAGTCCCAGTTGCGCACCCCGCCGATCGGGGCGGGCAGCGACGAGGTCGGGGCCGCGACCAGAGACCCGTTCACCCAGTCGTCGCACAGCTTCAGCGTGATCACCGCGCGCCGGACCAGCGCCGCCTGCGGGCCGTCGTAGCCGCACTTGGCCATCCAGCGGCGCCACGCTCCGGCGGTGTCGCGCAGCATCGTCTCGGGGGCGAACCGGTGGTGCCGGTGGATGCGCCCCCACGACAGCACCAGGTCGAGCCGGTCGCCCTGCTCCAGGTCGTGCTCGGTGCGCAGCCCGGTCAGCGGCCGGTTGGAGCGCAGGTGCAGGCGCAGATCGGGCCGCCGCAGCGCCCGCACCTCCAGGCCGCTGCCGAGCGCCCGGGCCTGCCCGCCGCCGCGCGGCTCCAGCTCCGCCCGCAGGCGCACGCTCCCGCTCACGACCACGGCCGAACGGACCAGCTCGGCCCGGCCCGCCCCCGCGTCGTCGCTGAGATCGGCCCCGGCGCGCAGGGCCAGCGCGTCCGTGATCCGCACCAGACCGGACGGCGCGCGCAGCTCGGTCACCAGCACGGCGGTGTCGGGCTCGTAGAACTGGCGCGCCTCCAGCAGGCCGTCCGCGGTGAGCGTGAAATGCCCGCCACGGGCCTGGTCCAGCAGCCCGCACACCAGCGGTTCGCTGTCGAAGCGGGGAAGGCACAGCCACGGGATCGAACCGTCCAGGCCGACCAGCGCCGCCGTGTCGCCGTCGCCGATCAGGCCCAGGTCCTCCAGCGGCGGATAGCCGTCCGCGCGGCGGACCGGGCGGAAGGGCGGGTCGGTGTCGAGCATCGCCGAACTCTTTCGTCGGAATGGACTGCATCACCGAGTACCCCCGGCGGAGGAGCGGATAACGCCGCTTCTCCGCAGGTCAGCGGCCGGGAATTAATAAATCCTTTGGCGAATGCGTAACGGTTTCCGCGTTACTCCGATCGGGCCGGCGGGCGTGATGACGGCCACGGTCACCCGGGTATGGGAGGGAAGAATCGGGGGGAAGGTGCGTGATGGTCAAATCTGTGGTGGTCGGCGTGGACGGCTCGGCGCCGTCGGACACGGCGCTGGAATGGGCGGCCGCCGACGCGCGGCGGCGGGGGCTGGGCCTGCGGCTCGTCCACGTGTGCGAGCACTCCCGGTTCGGCCGGGAGGCGACGGACTACTGCGCCGGGACCCTGGAGGCCGCCCGCGACCGGGTGGGCCGGGCGGCCGGCGGTGTCGAGGTGACCACCGAGCTGCTGGCCGGGCACGTCGTGGACGCGATGGTCGGCGAGTCGGCCACCGCCGACAGCGTGGTGCTCGGCAGCCGGGGGCTCGGCGGGTTCAAGGGGCTCCTGATCGGCTCGGTGAGCGTGGGCGTCGCCGGTCACGCCGCCTGCCCGGTGGTGATCGTACGCGGCTCCGCCGAGCCTGCGCACGGCCGCGTCGTCGTCGGCGACGACGGCTCCCAGTGCGCCGAGACCGCCCTGGCCTACGCCGCCGAGCAGGCCCGGGCCAGGGACGTGCCGCTGCTGGTCACGTACGCCTGGCAGGTGCCCGTCACGCCCTCGCTCGCGGTGGGCTACAGCGCGCTGCTGGAGCGCTCCTGCGAGGCGGAGCTCCGTACGGCGGCCGAACGGCTGAGGGCGTGGCGGGAGAAGCACCGGGACATCGAGATCGTCGGCGAGCAGATCGCCGGGCATCCGGCGGAGGCGCTGATCAAGGCCGGGGAGACGGCCGATCTGGTGGTCGTGGGCACGCGCGGCCTGGGCGGTTTCGCCTCCGCCGTGCTCGGGTCCGTGAGCCGGACGGTGCTGCAACAGGCGACCTGTCCGGTGGCGATAGTCCGCCCCGGGGCGAAACAGGCATAAAGTGCGGTGATGTCGCACCCCTGGCGCGGCTGGTGCCTCCTGCGGCCCGGCCTCCTGCTGTACGGCGGCACGGTCGGCACCAACGAGCCGCACGCGCACCACGCGGTGCAGCTCATCGTCGCCGCCGAGCCCTTCACACTGGCCGACGCCCACGGGGAGCGGCTGACCACGCGGATCGCCGTCGTCCCGCCCGACACCGGCCACACGCTGATCAGCGGAGCCCATGACGCGCTGCTCGCCCACCTGGACCCGCGCAGCGCGCCCGGCCGCGCCCTGCTCGCCCGCTCCGGCGCGGGGGCGCGGGCCTCGACCTGGTCGCCGCCCGCCGCCCTCGCCGGTTCCGGCGCTCAGGACGGGCGTGGGGGAGCCAGGCCGCTCATGTTCGCCGAGCCGACGGCCGGGCACTCGCGCTCGGCCGAGGCGGCGGGCGCGCTGCGCACGGTCGAGGCGTGCAGCGGCCACAGCGGCGCCGCCGACGCCACCCTCCATCCGGCCGTCGAGGCGGCGATCACCGTCATCCCCGCGCTCCTGCCGGCAGGACCGGTACGGCTGCGAGCGGTGGCAGACGCCGTCCACCTGTCGCCGAGCCGGCTCGCGCACCTGTTCGGCGCGCACGTCGGCATCCCGCTGCGGCCGTACGTGCGGTGGCTGCGGCTGCGGCAGGCCATCGACCGGGTGGCCGCCGGGGAGACGCTGACGGCTGCCGCGCACAGCGCCGGGTTCACCGACGGCCCGCACTTCACCCGCGCCTTCCGGCGCACCTTCGGCAACACGCCCTCCGAGCTCGCCGCCGCGATCGACTGGTTACCCGACGTCGGCCCGTGACCGGCGCAGCTCCCGCTTGAGAATCTTGCCGGTCGCGGTCATCGGCAGGCTCTCGCAGAACTCGACGATCCGCGGATACTTGTAGGCCGCCATGTTCTCCCTGCACCACTCCACGAGCTCGGCCTCGGTCACCGCCGACCCGGGCGACCGGATCACGTACGCCTTGACCTCCTCGCCGTGCGAGCCGTGCGGCACGCCGACCACCGCCACCAGCGAGACCGCCGGATGCGTCATCAGCACCTCCTCCAGCTCGCGCGGATAGATGTTGAACCCGCCCCGGATGATCATGTCCTTGGTGCGGTCGACGATGGAGTAGTAGCCGTCCTCGTCGCGGGTGGCGATGTCCCCGGTGCGGAACCAGCCGTCCCGCAGCACCTCCGCCGTCTCCTCCGGCCTGCCGTGATAGCCCTTCATGATGTTGTGCCCGCGCACGGCGATCTCCCCGGGCCCTTCGCCCTCGACCGTGTTCCAGTCGTCGTCCACCAGCCGCATCTCCACCCCCCACACCGGGAAGCCGATCGTGCCCGGCCTGGTCGGCCGGCTGAGCTGGTTGAAACAGGCCGCCGGGGACGTCTCCGACAGCCCGTACCCCTCCAGGATCGGGATGCCGAACGTGGCCTCGAAGTCCTTGAGCACCTCCACCGGGCAGGCGGCCGCCCCCGACACCGCCACCCGCAACGACGCCGGCACCTCGGCCTCACCCGCGTGGATCTTCGCCAGCATCGCCCAGTACATGGTCGGCACCCCGGCGAACATCGTCACCCGCTCCCCGCGCATCAGCTCCAGCGCCTGACCGGGCTCGAACCGCGGCACGAGCACCAGCGTGGCGCGGCGGCGCAGGCTCACGTTCATCACCGAGGTCTGGCCGAAGGAGTGGAACAGCGGCAGCACCGCCAGCGACACGTCACCCTCGGGGTCGCGGGGGAACATCTCGTCGCTGACCATCGTGTTGAGCAGCAGATTCGCGTGCGTGAGCTCCGCGCCCTTGGGCCGCCCCGTGGTGCCCGACGTGTAGAGGATGGCCGCGACGTCCTCCGCCCCGGTGCCCACCGTCTCGAACTCGCCCGACTTGCCGTCCAACGCCGCCCAGAACGACTCCCCGTACTCCGACTCGGTCGCCAGCGGCGTCGCCGGCAGGACGAAGAAGTGCTCACACCCCTCCGTCGCGTCCACCGCCTCCCGCCCGCGCGCCCCCGTCGGCAGCTCGGGCGTGCCCTCGAAGCAGAACAGCGCCTTCGCGCCGCTGTCGTCCAGGTGGTACGCGATCTCCCTCGGCTGCAACAGCACGTTGAGCGGCACCACGGTCGCCCCGGCCTTCAGGATGCCGAAGTACACGAAGGGGAAGTACGGCACGTTCGGGCAGAGCAGCGCCACCTTGTCGCCCCTGCCGATCCCGCGCTCCACCAGCAGATTGGCCACCTGGTTCGCGACGGAGTCCACCATGGCGTACGGCAGCCGCAGATCCCCGTAGACCAGGGCGGTGCGGTCCGGGACCGTGCGGGCGCTGTCTTCCAGAATGATCGACAGGTTGAGCATCGGGGCCCCTCTCGTCGGAACGCCTCGTCCGCCCCCAGAATGCTCCGCCCCCCACCCCCAGCACTTGTACGAACGTGCCGACTCCACCGGCTACGGCCGAGCGCGCCCGGCAGCGGCCGGAACCGGCGGACCCCGCGCAATCGTGGCGTCGAGGCGCACGTAGCCTCGGCATCGGAGGAGAGTGGTCGCAGGGGATCGGGGTGCGAGGTGGAACCGACGGGCACGGCGCTGACGGAGGCCGACTGGGCGGCCCACCGGCCGGCGGTGTTCGGGGCCGCGTACCGGATTCTCGGCAGCGTGGCCGAGGCGGAGGACGTGGCGCAGGAGGTGTGGCTGCGGGCCGCCGCCGCCGACCTGTCCGAGGTGCGCGACATGCGTGCCTGGCTGGTGACCGTGTCCGCCCGTACGGCCTACAACGTGCTGATGTCGGCGCGCGTGCGGCGTGAGTCGTACGTCGGGCCGTGGCTGCCCGAACCGCTGCTGACCGGGCCCGACGCCGCGACCCGGGTGCTCGTGGACGAGTCGGTGAGCACCGCGATGCTGGTGGTCATGCGGACGCTCACCCCCGCCGAGCGCGTGGCGCTGGTGCTGCACGACGTGTTCGACCTCCCGTTCGCGCGCATCGCCGAGGTGCTGGGCGCCACGCCCGCCGCCAGCCGCAAGCTCGCCTCGCGGGCCCGTACGCGGGTCGCCGCCGTCACGGAACGGCCCCGCGCCTCCAAGGCCGAGACCAGGCGGGTGCTGGAGGCGTTCAGGGCGGCGGCCGAGGCCGGTGACCTGGCCGGGCTCGTCGCGCTGCTGGACCCCGAGGCCGTCTACGTCGCCGACGGCGGCGGCAAGGCGACGGCGGCGCGCAGGCCAGTACGGGGCGCCGCGATCATCGCCCGGCTGGCGATCAGGCAGGTCGAGCTCAGGCGTCCGGACGCCGTCCGGGTCGTCGAGGTCAACGGGGAGCCCGCCCTGGCGACCTACTCCGGCGGCGCGCTGGTCTGGCTCGACACCGTGGAGGTCAGCGGCGGGCGGATCACGGAGTTCAGGAGGCTGGTCAATCCCGACAAGCTTCCGCGCATCGGTCACATCTGAGCCGGCTGTCTTGTCTCCCTGCCGATCCCTCCCCGTCCGTGGGGGGACAGGCTGAGAGAGGACGAGACGGTGGCACAGGTTGTGATCATCGGTGGTGGTTTCGCGGGCGTGTGGAGCGCGGCGGGCGCGGCGCTGGCGCGCGGGGAGCGGGACCTGCGTATCACGCTCATCGCGCCCGGCGAGCGGATGGTCCTGCGTCCGAGGCTGTACGAGCCCGAACCGGGCCTGGCCACGGTGGAGCTGCGCAGGATCCTCGACCCGATCGGCGTCGAGCACCTGCGCGCCACGGTCAGCGAGATCGACACCGCCCGCCGCGTGGTGGTGGCCGACGGCCAGGAGATCCCGTACGACCGCCTGGTGCTGGCGGCGGGCAGCGAGCTCGTCCGGCCACGGGACCTGCCCGGCGCCGAACGGCTCTTCGACATCGACACCCTGGCCGGGGCCCAGCGGCTCGCCGACCGGCTGCGCGGCCGGGCGGACTGTTCCGTCGTGGTCGTCGGCGCCGGGTTCACCGGTCTGGAGGCGGCGACCGAGCTGGCCGCCCGGGGCCGGGTGCTGCTGGTGGACCAGGCGACGGTGGTCGGCGAGCAGCTCGGCCCGGAGCCGCGCGAGGCGATCGAGTCGGCCCTGGACGAGCTCGGCGTCGAACGCCGCCTCGCCACCACCGTGACCGAGGTCGGCGACGGCTACGCAGCCCTGTCCGACGGCACCAAGGTCGAGGCGGACGCGGTCGTCTGGTCGGCGGGCATGCGGGCGAACCGGCTCACCCGGCACATCACCGGCTCACTCGACCACCTTGGCCGGATACCGGTGGACCGGCACCTGCGCGCCCTGCCCGAGGTGTTCGCCGCCGGTGACACGGCCGCGGCGCCCTACGACGCCGGGCACACGGTCACGCAGTCCTGCCAGCACGCCGTCCCGCTCGGCAAGGTCGCCGGGTACAACGCGGCGGCCGACCTGCTCGGCGTCCCTTCGCGCGACTTCACCCCCGGCCCGTACGTCACCTGCCTCGACCTGGGCGGCGCCGGGGGGATCTTCACCCGCGGCTGGGACCGGAAGGTGATGGCCACGGGCGCCCACGGCAAGGAGATCAAGCGGCAGATCAACCAGGCGATCCACCCGCCCGTCGACGACGCCGCGAAGATCCTCGCCGCCGCCGACGACGTCTACCTGGACCTCCCCTTCTTCCCCCGCTAGGAGCTTTCGGGGCTGGGAGCTTCCCGGGCTGGGAGCTTCCCGCGCTGGGAGCTTCCGCGTCAGGAGGACGTCGCGCTCCTCGATAACGGCCGGTCCGGAGCCTCCTCACCGCCGGGCTCCGGCCGCGCCGCCAGCGGCAGCCGCAGCACGAACCGGGCGCCGTCCGGGTGATCGGCCACGAACAGATCGCCCCCGTACGCGTGGGCGATCTCGCGGGCGATCGGCAGGCCGAACCCGGAGCCGCCGGTGTCGAGCGTGCGCGCCTGGTCGTGCCGGTAGAGCCGGTGGAAGATGCGCTCCCGGTCCTCGGGCGGGATGCCGGGCCCGTCGTCGATGATCTCCAGGACGGCGTACGGCGGCGTGGCGGCGACCACGAACTCGATGGTGGTGGTGGTGTGGCGTTCGGCGTTGGCCACCAGGTTGGACAGCAGCCGGGCCAGCCGCACCTGCGAGGCCCGTACGACCACGTCCTCCTCCAGCCGGGTGACCACGGCCGCGCTCGGTGGGTGGGCGCCCAGCTCCTCCACGACCAGGCGGGCCAGGTCGACGAGCTCGACGCCGGGCGGCGGGGCCGTGTAGAGGCGGGCCAGGGCGAGCAGGTCGCCCACGATCTCGTTGAGCCGCTCGGCGTCGCGGTGCAGGCTCCGCAGGGTCCGGCGCAGGTCCGCGCCCGGGTCGGACAGCGCGTCCTCCAGCTCGGTCAGCAGGCCCGTGATCGGGTTGCGCAGGTCGTGCGCGGCGTCGAACACGAACCGCTGCTGATGCTCGATCGTCTCGTGCAGCATCGACACCTTCTGCTGCTCCTGCCGGTACGCCTGGTGGAGCAGCCCGTCGGCCCCGGCGTCCGGCTCCTCGGCGGCGCCGGCGACCTCCGCCTGCCCGAACACGACGATGATCCCCTTGGCGGCGCCCGACGGATCGAGCACCGGCGCGCTCGTCATCCGCCAGTGGCGCGGGTCGGGCGGCGCCCAGTCGTGCCGCAGCAGCGGGACGACCTCGCCGACGCCCGTACCGGCCACCCGCTCCAGCGACGCGCGCACCTTCGCCGCCCCCGCCGCGCTCAGCCCCCTCGGGGCCACCGGCAGGGACCGGCCGACGACCTCGTCCCGCTCCTGGCCGGTCATCCGCAGGCAGGCGTCGTTCACGGCGAGCACGACCAGCTCGCGGGTGAGCAGCATGCAGGGACACGGCAGCGCCTCGAATGCCGCCTGGTAGTCGACCGTCGCTCCCATCACCGGGTCCCCCTCAGCCGCCATCTACCCTCAGAGGCCCCGCGACATGCGAAAACATCAGAGAACGGTCAGCCCAGGCGCATGACGCAGCCCAGCGCCGGCGACCCCGCGGTCCACCCCAGGTCGGAGAGGTCGCGTGCCTTGCCGTCGGCCTGGGCGCGGCGGACGAGCCGGCCGAGGATCTTCAGCAGGAGGGCGCACAGCCGGAGGTTTCTCCGGGTCATCGCCCAGCCCAGCCCGGCCCAGCCCAGCCCAGCTCAGCCCGGCTCAGGCTCCGGTGAAGCCACCGCGACGTCGCCCGGCAGAAGACCCTGCTTCGCGAACGCTTCGCCGGTCTCGACAGCCACGCTCCGCGCTGGCTCGCCGAACTCGACCGCACCCCGGCCTTCTACTTCGACTCCATCACCCAGATCCGCCTGGACACCTGGTCACGCGGCCGGGTGACGCTGGTCGGCGACGCAGGACTGTCCCCCGGCCCCGCGATCGGCGCCAGCACCAGCCTCGCGATGATCTTCGCGTACGTGCTCACCGGCCAACTGGCGGCAGCCGGCGGCGACCACACCGGGCGTTCCCCGCCTACCAGGCCGAAATTGAAGACTTCGTCCAGCGCAGCCACACCTTCTGCCCCGCGCTCTCACCCGATGGCTGGCCACCCTCAACTCCCAGGGAATTCGCCTGTCCGACTCCTTCCCGGTCCGCGACTACCACCCAGCGACACCTTCTTGAGGGTCGTCACCGCTGTGTCCGGCCCGCTGTGATTCACTCCTGGTTCCAGTTGTCGAAGATGATGACGGGCGCTTCTTCCACATCCAGCCACTCGCTTTCAAGGCGCATACCGGTGGACGCCTCGATGAAGGCGAATGCCGCGCTGCGCTTGCCTCGATAATCCTCCGGGTCGAGGCTGTCGAGCATGGGCAGGAAATCGGCCAGGATGCTCGGGTCACCCAACTGGATGAGGTGCTCGGCGAAAATGAAGTAGCCCATTCGCGCCTGGATCTCGCCGTCGGCTGCGTACAGGAGCGTGTATCCACCGTTCATGTGCCAGGTCGCCATCCACACCCGTGACGTCTTGCTGAGTTCGACGAGGATGTGATCGGGCGTGGCGTAGCCGTAACTGAACTCCAGAAAGCCGTAGGTTCCTGCGCCCTTGAAGGCGAAGAAAACCGGCTGATCCTCCAAATAGGCCTCTTCCGTGGCGTATTCCATGGTGCGTTGGTGTGGCTCGCGGCCTCCGTTCAGCCGCCACAGGAGGTCGTCCACCGTGGTTTCTTCGTCCAGGGGCTGCACAACGGTCCAGTTGAGCGCGTCCTCCAACCACTGGTGCCGGTCGAAGAGATTTCGGTAGTGATCGATCACGGTTGGATTATGTCGCCGTTCGTTACCTGAGCGCTCGATCCGGCAAGCGGGTGCGACCGTCGGAGGACGGGATGCGACCTGAGGTGGAGGTTTCCGGTCTGCCCGAGTCCGACTTCGGGCTGTCGTGCGTGAGAAGCGGCTTCCCTAGCGTCGGATCCCGACGAAAGGAAACCCTCACGATGAACGCGTTACGTCGGAGCCCGTGGCCAATTCCGGTGCTCATGGTGCTCTCGCCGCTGCTGGCGGAGGTGTTCAGCGGCTCCATGCCCGCCACCGACTTCTTCCAGCCGGGCATGTTCCTCCCCTTCACCGTTTTCGTCTACGGTCTGCCGATTCTGGTGCTGCGCGAGGTGGCCACGCGGACGAGGACGGGACTGCTCGGCCTGTGGTGCCTGGGCATGATCTACGGCCTGTACAACGAGGGTCTGATCTCGGAGACGCTCTTCCACCCGCTCGACCCGGCGAACGACGCGTACGGGACGTTGGGGGTGGTCGCCGGGCTGCGGATCCCCTGGGCGCTGTACATCCTGCCCTGGCACGGACTGTTCTCGCTCCTCACCCCGGTGCTCCTGACGCACCTGCTGTTCCCCGAGCAGGCGGACCGGCCGTGGCTGCCGAAGTGGGCCACCTGGGTGCTGGGGATCGTCACCGGCGGGCTGGCGATCGCCCGGTTCGTGTTCTGGGGCGAGAACCGCGGGGTGCAGGACGGCGGGACCTTCCTCCTGCACCTGGCGGTCGTGCTCGGTGCCGCGCTGGTCGCCTGCCTGGTCGCGGCGCGGCTCCCGCGGGGGCCGCGGGTGGTGGCGGTCGTGGATCGGCCGGGGGCGCGGTGGCTGCCGTTCGCGGCGGGGGCGGGGCTGTACGCGAGCTGGTTCGTCGGGACCGAGCTGCTGGTCTCCGTGGTCGAGGCCCCGTGGCCGGTCGTGGCGCTCTACACCTCGGCGGCGGTGGCGGCGGGACTCTGGGCGACGGCCAGGGTACGGGCGACGACCAGGGCCGCCGCCGCGCTGTTCGTCCTCGGCGCGGGAACGACACAGGCGGCCGTCGTCGTCCTGCTGATCGGACTGCTGGTCGGCGACGCCTTCAGGGCCCTGTCCGGAGCCGTCTTCGTCGCCGTCTACCTCACCGCCACGGCCCTCGTCGCCCGGCGGCAGGGCCGAGCGGCGCAGTCGGCCGGAGAGATCAGCCGCGCAGGTAGCTGAGGACCGCCAGGACCCTGCGGTGACTGATCTCGTCGGCGGGCAGGTCCAGTTTGGTGAAGATGCTGCCGATGTGCTTGGAGACGGTCACCTCGGAGATGACGAGATCCCTGCCGATGGCGGCGTTGGACCGGCCCTCCGCCATCAGAGCCAGCACCTCGAGCTCGCGCGGGCTGAGCCGCAGCAGCGGGTCGGCCCGGTGCGTGAGCAGCCGCCGCACCACCTCCGGGTCGATCACCGTCTCGCCGCCGCCCACCTCCCGCATGGTCGCCACGAACTGTGCGCCGTTCGCCACCCGGTCCTTGAGCAGGTAGCCAGTGCCGGCATCACCGCTACGCAGCAGCTCGGAGAGTGCGGCGCCGTCGACGTACTGGCTGAGGACCAGCACCGGCAGCGAAGGGCGATCGCGGCGCAGCGCGATCGCCGCCCGCAGGCCGTCGTCGGTGTGGTCGGGCGGCATACGCACGTCGGTGACGACGATGTCGGGCCGGAAGGCCGAGGTCGCGCTGCGGAGCTCACCGGCGGTAGCCACTGCGGCCACCACCTGATGCTCGAAGTACGTGAGAAGGTTGACCAGGCTCTCCCGCAGCAGGCCGGAATCCTCGGCCAGCACGACTCTCATGCCGTCACCGGGTGCGGCAGGCAGGGGATCTCGGCGCGCAGGACGGTCGGCCCGCCGCCGGGGCTGGTGAATCTCACCCGGCCGCCCACCGCGGCCACCCGGTCCGCCATGCCCTGGACGCCGCCGTCCGCCCGTACGTCGAGGCCGCCCCTGCCGTTGTCACCCACTTCCAGGATCAGCGTGTCGCGGGCGATCCAGCCGCTGACCCAGCAGTCGTCGGCCTCGGCGTGCTTGGCGACGTTAGCCAGAGCCTCGCTCACCATGAAGTACGCGGTGCTCTCCACACTGGGCACGAGCCTGCCCGGAACGTCGATCTTCACCCGGATCCTCAGGGAATGAGCCCTGGCCAGCTCGGACACGGCTTCGGGGAGGCCGCGCTCGGCCAGCACCGGCGGATGGATGCCGCGTACGAGCTCGCGCAGCTCCTCAAGCGTCGTGATGGTCTCTAGATGGGCGCGGGACAGCAGGCTGTGCAGCTTGGGATCGGCCACGTTCATCCGCGCCATGTCCAGCATCACGCCGAGCGCGACGAGCCGCTGCTGGGTGCCGTCGTGCAGATCACGCTCGATGCGCCGCCGTTCGGCGTCGAACGCGTCGAGCAGCCGCCCGCTGGAGCCGACCGTCTCCATGTCCGGGATCTCGTACGGGGGAGGCGCGAGCAGCGCCCGGGCGATCGGAACCCGCATCTTCGCGGCCACGACGGCCAGGTAGGCCGCGGCCACCAGCCCGAGCGCTGCGAACCCTGCCACCAGGAGCGAGTCCGCCAGTGTGGCCAGGTGCGTGCCGAGGAGGTCGACCGGCCCGGACACCAGGTAGACGACTGGTGCGGCGAGGAAGACGGTACAGACCAGCGGTACGGCGGCGACGGCGTAGTCGAGCAGCCACAGCCCCGTGATCAGCGCCATGGTGTAGCCGAACGCGCGCCAGGTGGCGTTCTCGCGGAGCCTGGTGCCGATCCACGCCCTGGGCCTCGGCCGGCGCAGGGTCCGGTGCGGGCTGGGGAGCGCAGGCAGGCCGAGCAGCCGTAGCCGCCGGCGTTCGACGGCGCCGATCGGGATCCCCGCCAGCCCGGCCGCCGTCAACGGGACGAACCCGATCGCGAGAGGCGCCAGCGTCACGCCCACCAGGACGAACGTCAGCACCACCGTCATGGTCACGCCGCCGAGCAGGGCGCCGGTCGCCGCGTACGCCCAGGCGCGCCAGGGCGTGGAGGAGGTCAGGAGCCTGGTCGGGTGCATGCTCTCCACACCGCCGGAGCTTAGGACCTTTCCCGGCTCCTGCCATGACAGCCACCTATACCAAGAAATGTCGTACCTGCCGTGATTCGCCCGTCCACCGGTCACCTGTGTGCTGGAGACCTCGTCGTCTACCGCACTGGAGGGCATCTCGTGAGGCCGGTTCACTCCGCACCAAGGCGATCGGTCACCTGGCCGATGAAACCCACCGCGCGCAGGGTGTGGCTGGTGCTGCACGTGAGCCTGTCCGTGGGCTGGCTCGGCGGCAGCTACGCCATGCTCGTCATGGGCGTCGTGGCGCTGACCAGCACGGGAAGGCCCCTGCGGCCCGCGGCCTACGACATGCTGCACATCAGCGACACGGCGATCATGATTCCCGGGAGCCTGGGGGCCCTGGTCACCGGACTCGTGCTGGCGCTGTACACCAAGTGGCGCGTCCTGCATCACTGGTGGGTCGTCACCAAACTGGTGCTCACCGTCTTCGCGATGATCTTCGGGTACGCGTACACCGCCCAAGGGGTGAAGGCCGCGCTCGCCATGACCCTGGCCGACCCGGGGGCCGACATCGGCTCCTTGGAGCCCGGGTTGCTGGCGGGGTCGGTCGTGATGCTGGTCGTCCTGTCTCTCGCCACGGTGCTGTCCGTCGTCAAGCCGTGGGGACGCACCCGATGTGGCCGCGGCCCCAGCAGCCGCCGACCCCGGGCCCCGGCACACTGACCGTCCCAGCCGGCGCGAGAGAAGGTGTCGGCTCACTCCTTCTGACCTGGCCGTACGATGCCCGTCTCGTACGCGTACACGACGAGCTGCACCCGGTCACGCAGGTGCAGCTTGGTGAGGATCCGGCCGACATGGGTCTTCACCGTCGCCTCCGAGACGGTCAGCGTCTCGGCGATCTCGCCGTTGGAGTGACCGCGGACCACCTCCGCCAGCACCTCGCGTTCGCGCTCGGTGAGCTGGTCCAGCCGCCCGTCGGCAGGGGAGCAGCCCGTCGCCGGGTCGGGCAGGTGCCGGGCGAAGGCGTCGATCAACCGGCGGGTCACCTGCGGCGCGACCACGGCGTCGCCGGAGGCCACGGCCCGGATGCCGGTGAGCAGATCGGGCGGCGGCACCTCCTTGAGCAGGAACCCGCTCGCGCCGGCACGCAGCCCGGCGAAGACGTACTCGTCGAGGTTGAACGTCGTCAGCAGCAGGACGCGCGCCGGGGATCCGGACTCGACGATCCGCCGGGTGGCCTCGATGCCGTCCATCACCGGCATCCGGACGTCCATCAGCACCACGTCCGCTCTCGTGGCGCGGGTCATCGCCACGCCCTGCGCGCCGTCGCCGGCCTCCCCGACGACCTCCAGATCGGGCTGGGTCTCGAACACCATGCGGAAGCCGAGCCGCAACATGGGCTGGTCGTCCACCAGCAGCAGCCGGATCTTCACGGGCTTCCGTCACCGAACCTGAGGCGGGTGCGCACCCGCCAGCCGCCATCGGGCAACGGCCCCGCCTCGACCCGGCCGCCGTAGGCCGCCGCCCGCTCGGCCATGCCGGCCAGCCCGTGACCGGCGGTCTGCGCCCCCGCCACGGCCAGGGCGGACGCGCCGCGCCCGTCGTCGACGATCTCCAGCTCGGCCCCGGAGACCGTATAACTCAGCCGGATCTTCGCGGCGGCCTCCGGGCCGGCATGCTTGATCGTGTTGGTCAGCGCCTCCTGGACGATCCGGTAGATCGCCAGCCCCGGGCCCGGCCCCCAGCCGCCCGGCACGCCTTCACGGGTCAGAGTCACCTGTACGCCTGCCTCCCGCACCTGGTCGAAGAGCAGATCGAGATCGTTCACGCCGGGCGGCGGGGCCAGACTGCCCTTCTCGCCGACGCTGCCCGGCCGGGTGCCAATGTCGGGCCCGGTGCCGCCGCCCGGCCCGGTGCCGCTGTCGGGCCCGCCGTCGCGGAGCAGCCCCAGCAGCCGGCGCATGTCCGCGAGCGCCTCCCTGCCCACCGCCGACACCTTCCCCATCGTGTCGGCGGCCCGCTCCGGAGCCGTCGTCGCGGTGAACGCCGCCCCGTCGGACAGCGCCACCATCACCGCCAGGTTGTGGGTCACGATGTCGTGCACCTCCCGGGCGATCCGGCTCCGCTCGGCCGCCACCGCGAGACGGGCCTGCTGGTCACGCTCCCGTTCCAGCCGCTCGGCCCGCTCCCGCAGCCCCGCGAGATGGGACTCCCGGGTCTGGAGCGTCACCCCGAGCAGGACGGCCACCGCCACGCCCGAGGCGAGCACCACCACGTCACCCCACCGCAGCCCCGCCACCAGCACGCCGTAGAGAAAGGCCGCGCCGAGCGCCGCCACCGGCGGCACCACCCGCGGCCACGGACGGTGCCGGGCCACCGTGTACGCCGCCACCCCGACCACGGCCACCGGATAGACCTCCTGCACCCCCGCCACATAAGACGCCAGGCCGAGCCCGACCGTCACATACAGCACCAGCACCGGAGCCACCCGCCGCCACACCAGCGGAAGACAGACCACGCCCAGCCAACCCCACCCGGCCACCCCGTCCAACCCAGGAACGTTGGCCAGCACCACCACCCCGGCCAGGGCGGCGTCCAGCACCCACCCGTGCTCTCGGGCGCGGGCAACGAGTCGTCCGACCACGTCAGCGACGCTACCGACGACCGCCGGCCACCGCACCCACCCCAGGTCCTATCTTCCCGACCGCCCCGTACGACCCAGGTCGTAGCCGCGCTTCTCCTCCCGACAAATCCGCACCCGCCGGCCGTCGGTGCTGTCGATGACGCTCCTTCCACCGAGAGGCCGCTTCAGGGTGAAGCCGACCGGGTGCGCGTAGCCGACCAGGTTCTTGAACACGGGCTCTTCCCAGAGCCCACCGGGCCAGGGCCAACGCGGTAACCGCCAGAACGAGGAACGACTTGCCTGCAGGCATAAGAGGGCTCAATCCGGCAGGTTCGCCAAGGCGAGCGCCCAGGGATAGTCGTCGATGCGGTCGGGTCCGGTGCTGGGCGGGTGCGGCTCGAACTGGCCCGGGCCGAGCAGGACGCGGATGCCTTCGGCGCGAAGCCCCTCCACGCTGCGCCGGAAGGGGGCGCGGGAGGCGAGGGCGGTGTTGACGAAGGGCAGGACGACGACGGGGATGCCGAGTCCGGGCGCCTCGGAGAGCAGGCCGAGGGCGTAGGTGTCGGCGATGCCTTGGGCGAACTTGTTGATGGTGTTGTACGTGGCGGGAGCGACGATGATGGCGTCCGCGCGTGGGGACTTGGGCTCTGCGGGCTTGCGGTACTGGCTGCGTACGGGGCGGCCGGTCTGCTTCTCCAGCTCTGCGACGTCGATGAAGTCCAGGGCGGGCGGTGTGGCCACGACCTGGACGGTCCAGCCGGCCTGTCGGGCCAGGGTGACGAGTCGGCCGACGTCGGGGGCGGGCCCGGCGGCGCAGACGATGACGTGGAGGAGCTTGCCGGATCGGCTCACGCGATGGACTCCCAAGGTGGCGACGTATTCACGGCAGCCTGCCACTTCCACGTAGGGCAGGGAACCGGGCGGGCTGCCCAACCGGCGTCCGCCCAGGTCAGATGAGGGTGGAGCCCGGGACTCGAACCCGGAACCTACGGATCAAAGCTCGGCCGATCAAGATCCACCGGCAGAAAGGGGAGCGAAGCTCGACCCTGATGTGGATACTCGGGCATACACATGAGTAGCGCGGTTGATCCCGGTATATCCCCGTGCCTCGTCCTATGACATCGCCTGATGCGTCCTCATAGACGGCGGCATTGATCCCCAGCCTTGCCAGCCCGCCCTCGTACTGCGGAGTGGAGTAGGCGGGATTATCCAAGGGGACCACGGCGCACGGATGTCCTCCCGAGCAGACATCCCGCGTGTGAGCGCGACTGGCGGCAAACTAGACGCCGACCTTTTCCACAGTCCCAATGACAAAGACGTCGCCATTCGGAGCATGAGTGAGACAGTCGAGGTCCCCATAAGCCTTATACCCAAAGGGCTTGCTCCTGCCCCATTTCTCGAACCCGCCCACCAGGGCTACCGAAGATCCTTGCAGGATGTCGCCGACATCGGGGACGGTAACGCCGCGTTTTCCGTTCATCTGTGTCGGGGTCGTGCCCTTCGGCCAGACAAGCCCCATAGGCGATGAGTCAGCGGTCACCAGCTCCAAGCATCGGTTCGCGGAGTTGTAGGTCAGCTCACCTTCTGCGGCGACCAGGAAGTTGAGAGTTGAGCTGCGTACGACGATCTTCGGGTCATGACCGACCGCATGTACATGGTCGATACCGTTTCTTGCGGCATCGGATGGTTGGCTGGTAGGAGGCGCTGTAACTGCTACACCACCGTCCACCGAGGCGCAGGCCGCAAGGGGTATCAGCAGAGCCAAGACGGCTGTGCCGGCGGGCCGAGGACGGCAGCGTAACAGTCTCATGGACACATTCAACCCCCTGAAGGGGCTTGGACGATCGGGCGGTTGACCGCTATGGAAATCTACGCCCGCACTTCACTCACCGAGTGTCGGAAGCTGCTCCATGAACGAGACCGCTCGGCGAAGGAGCGGAATGGTGACCGACCCGCCTCCCACAAGGGCGATCTGCAGCGCCTCAAGCACCTGTTCACGAGAGACCCGCTCTTCATCACACCGTTCGAGATGGTAATAGACGCACTCCTCGCAGTCCTTCATCACGGATACCACCAGGCCGAGCAGTTCTTTGACCGAGGCGGGCAGGGCGCCGGGGGCGTACGCCGCGCCGTCCAAGGCGAAGAACGATTCAAACAGCGACCCGCTGCTGCGCAAACGCTCATTTCCGTCGGCTCTGGCCTTGCGGAAAGCTTCTGGGGAAGGCGTCACGGTCAGATGTTCGCGGGCATGAATGGCGATGTCGGCCTGAGGACCGGTGGAACTGGACATGTGGGCATTATGATCCGCCGATCAGCTTCACCACCAACGATGATTTGCGTTGGGACTATCAGTGATGGTTATCGCCGGGGTTTCCCAATGCCCGGTCGGTCAGTCACGTGCTCGCTTCCGGGCCCGTTCGATCTCGTTGATGTTGTCCTCCGTCCATCGGCGGAGCGCCGTGATGGGCTCGGCAAGGCTGCGCCCGAGCGCGGTGAGCTCATAGTCCACCCGGGGCGGGATGGTGGGGTGGACGGTGCGCGTGACGAACCCGTCGCCTTCGAGGCTGCGCAGGGTCTGGGTGAGCATCTTCTGCGAGACGCCCGCGATGCGGCGGCTCAGGTCGGTGTAGCGCATGGTGCCGTCAAGGAGGGCATCCACGACGAGGATCGTCCATTTGCCTGCGATGTGATCCAGCACCTGGCGGGTCGGGCACTTCGCCGAGAAGGCGTCGGCCGGCAACCCGGAGGACTCCACAATGGTCTCCATGAAGGGAGAGTAACGCACTAATTAGTGCCTACTTCCGCATGGAGAGCCGCTCTCCGATAGTGAGTGGCATGACGCCTCACACCATGTCTGTCGCCGAAGCCATCCACACCCGCCGCACCGTCCGGCACTACCGCCCCGATGCGGTCCCCGCGGACGTGCTCGACGCACTCCTCGCCCTCGCCATCGAGGCGCCCACCAGCTGGAACCTCCAGGACCGGTCCATCGTCGCCGTCACCAGTGACGAAGGTCGTGCGGATCTGGCCTGGGCCACCGGTGGTCAGCCCCAGCCGCAGGAGGCGCCGCTCATGCTGGTCTTCGTCGCCGAGCCGCTGTCCTGGCGCGAGGACCACAGCGACGTCTACGAGCAGGCTCGTCGCAATGGAGCATGGAACGACGAGTTCGTCACGATGTTCTCCGCGGCGTCGCAAGCGTTCCAGGCGGATCTTGAGGAGCGCGGCCTGCTGCGGGAGTACGCGATCAAGGACGCGATGATCGCGGCCAGTTACGTGATGCTCGCCGCCACGGAGATGGGGCTCGCCACTTCGCCGATGAACGGCTGGGACGAGGCCAAGGTGAAGAAGGCGATCGGCATCGAAGACCGCGACGACCTGGCCATCGCCCTGCTGATGTCCATCGGCTATCCCGCGGAGGAGCGCCGCCACCCCGGCCGCCGGGCACGGGAACGCAACGTGTTCCACGAGTCCTACGGATCGCCCGAACACCACTCCCGATGACGACGCCCCTCACCGGAAACGATCGCCGGATCGGCATGAGCCGGGCAGGAGGGGCTCGCCCTGCGACCGGCCACCGCCTGACGCCTCAGGCGTCGCCTCCCAGGAGCCAGCGCAGCATGGCGGGCGTGGCGGCGAAATGACCGGCGTGACCTGCGTCGTCCGCCTCGATGAGCGTGGCGGACGGGATGCGGGCGGCCAGCCAGCGCCCGTGCGTCACCGGGACGACCGTGTCCAGGGACCCGTGCCAGATCCGCACCGGTACGTCGATCGTCGCCGGGTCGAACCCCCACGGCAGCCCGTACAGGGCGAACTCGTCGTCGATCCACCCGTCCTTGCCGGGCCGTACGGCTTCCGCGAAGGCCGGCCGAAGCATGGCCTGGACCTCGGGCTGGGCCAGGACGGCCTGCTCGGCGGGCGGCAGCAGCGTGGCGGGGCTCGCGCTCTCCTCGTCCTCGGCGAACAGCTTGACCAGGGCGTCCCTGCTGATCAGCGCCGCCTCGGAGGAGCGGCGGTTGCTCTCCATCATGCCGGCCGTCCAGTCCAGCCCGGACGCGTCGCACGGCGCCAGGCTCGCCAGGGCCGCGGCGCGCGTGACGCGGCCGGGGTGGCGGGCGGCGAAGGCGAGCGCGTGCGGCCCGCCTCCTGACACGCCGAACACGGGGAAGCGGTCGAGGCCGAGAGCGTCGGCGATCGTACGGATGTCCTCGGCGGCGTCCACCACCCGGCGTCCGCCATGCGGCGTGGAGCTCCCGTAGCCGGGCCGGTCGTAGGTGATCAGCCGGATGCCCAGCTCGGTGAAGAGCTCGGGATGCGGGTAGCGGGCGAGGCGGCTCATGGGTGTGCCGTGGGTGTACACGACGGGGCTGCCGCCGGGCTCGCCCCACTCCTCGACGGCCAGGGTGCGGCCGTCGGCCGCCTTCACCTCACGCACGCTCGATCTCCTTCGCCGCGAATCTTTCGCAACCTACGCTATTCAGCACCTGTTAGGAGGATGCGGCCGAAGCGTGCCATAAAGCGGACGAAAGGTGCCATTCGCGTAGGCTCGCGGGTGTGATCGAGGGGACCGTGTCGACCCAGCTGGCCCGGCTACTGGCCGGCGCCGCGGGGGCGAACGCCGCGCTGGCGGCCTTCGGCGACGAGGTCCACCACGACCTGGTGCGGGTGCCGGCGTCGGTCACCGACGCGCTCTGGGAGGAGCTGGCCGGTGTCACGGCCGCGCAGCTCGTACGCGCCCTGCCCGACCAGGGCGTTGGGCTGTGGAGCCACATGTTCGGCGGGGGCGAGAACCTGCTGGACGGCCTGCGTGACGCCGCCAGATACCTCCCGATCCTGGCCGATCCGGCGACCGAGTCGATCGAGGTGCTCGACGACGGCGAGCTGACCACGGTGCGCCACAGCTCCACGACCCGCCTGGCCCCGGCGGTGGCCGCCGCCCGGATCGAGTTCGGTCTCGGCGTGGTGCTCGAACAGTTGCGCCGCGCCGGCGTCAGGACGGTCACGCCCGTGCACGTGGGGTTCAGCCATGCCGCGCCCCGGCGTCACGACGGCGTCGCCGAGCTGTTCGGCAGCCGGAACGTCACCTTCGCCGCCGAGTCCGACAGCCTGACGTTCCTCACCGCCGACCTCACGACGCCGCTGCCGTACGCCAGGCCCGGCCTGGCCCAGGTGCTGCGGCAGCATGCCGACCTCCTGCTGAGCGCCGTACGGCCGGCGTCGACCTGGCACGACAGGTTCCGCGCGGCCGTGGCCGACGCGCTGCGCGACGGCGACTGCTCGTTGCGGGCGGTCGCCGCCCGCCTGGCCCTCAGCTCCCGCACGTTGCAGCGCCGCCTGGCCGAGCAGGGCACCACCTGGCGGGCCGAGCTGGAGACCGTACGGCAGGACAGGGCGGTGCGGCTGCTGCGGGACACAGACCTCACCGTCGACGCCGTCGCCGACCGGGTCGGCTACAGCGACGCCCGCGCCCTGCGCCGCGCCACGCATCGTTGGCACGGCAGCTCACCACGCACCGTACGCGGAAAGCCCACGTAACCAGTCAGACGGGGTAGGGCGCCCGGGGCTCGAACCCGGAACCTACGGATTAAAAGTCCGCAGCTCTGCCAATTGAGCTAACGCCCCTCGCAACGACAAGCGTACAGAGATTACCGCCCCGCCCGCGACGCCATTCGCTCTCGTCTCGTCACCGGTAGGCGGCCAGCCCGGTCAGCGCCTCGCCGAGCACCAGCGTGTGGATCTCCTGGGTGCCCTCGTAGGTCAGCACCGACTCCAGGTTGTTCATGTGCCGGATCACAGGGTACTCCAGGGTGATCCCGTTGCCGCCGAGGATGGTGCGGGCCTCCCGGGCGATGTCCAGGGCGGCGCGGACGTTGGCGAGTTTGCCGAAGCTGATCTGCCGGGGCTCCAGGGTGCCGGCGTCCTTGAGCGCGCCGAGGTGGAGGGCGGTCAGCCCGGCCTGGGCGGCGCCGACGTACATCCAGGCGAGTTTGTCCTGGGTGAGCTGGAAGGCGCCGATCGGCTTGCCGAACTGCACGCGGGTCTTGGCGTACTCGACGGCGGCCTCCAGGCAGGCGCGGGCGGCGCCGACGACTCCCCACAGGATGCCGAAGCGCGCCTCCGACAGGCACGACAGCGGCCCCTTGAGGCCGCGTACGCCGGGGAGCACGGCGCTGCCGGGCAGGCGGACGTCGTCGAAGTAGAGGGAGGAGGTGACCGATGCCCTAAGGGACAGCTTCTTGTGGATCTCAGGGGCGGAGAAGCCGGGGGTGTCGGTGGGGACGACGAAGCCGCGGATGCCGTCGTCGGTCTGCGCCCAGACGACGGCCACGTCGGCGATGGAGCCGTTGGTGATCCACATCTTGGAGCCGTTGAGGATCCAGTCGTCGCCGTCGCGCTTGGCGTACGTGCGCATGTTGGCGGGGTCGGAGCCGTGGTCGGGCTCGGTCAGGCCGAAGCAGCCGATGGCCTCGCCGGCGGCCATGCGCGGCAGCCACTGCTCCTTCTGCTCGTCGGACCCGTAGCGCCAGATGGGGAACATGGCGAGCGAGCCCTGCACCGACACGAACGAGCGCAGCCCGGAGTCGCCGGCCTCCAGCTCGCGGCAGGCGACGCCGTACGAGGTCGCGTCGGTGCCGGCGCAGCCGTAGCCCTCCAGGTGCATGCCGAGCAGGCCGAGCGCGCCGAGCTCGGGGGCGAGCTCGCGGGCGGGGAAGGTCGCCTCCTCGAACCAGTCGCCGACGTGCGGCAGCACGCGGTCGGCGACGAAGGTGCGCACGGTGTCGCGGATGAGTCGCTGGTCGGCGTCGAGCCGGTCGTCCAGCCGCAGCAGGTCGTCCATCGCGCGTCCTCTCCTCGCTTAGGGGGCTACCAGGGTTCTACCAGGGGCAATCCCGATGTGCGAACGCAGGGCGGCAGGGCAGTCTTGGGGCATGAGCGAATACAACACCAAGCAGCTGCGCAGGACCCGCAAGGGCAGGATCATCGCGGGCGTGTGCTCGGGCGTCGGGGAGTACGTCGGGATCGACGCGAACCTCATCCGCATCGGCCTCGCGGTCATGACGCTGTTCGGCGGGCTGGGCGTGGGCGTGTACGCGATCGGCTGGCTGCTCATGCCCGAGGAGGGCAAGGAGACGTCGATCGTCCAGGACCTGATCAACAAGCAGCAGAGCAACAGCGGCGGCGGCACCAGCCCGTGGAGCGACGAGCAGAAGCCGCAGCAGTGATCAGGTCGCGGTCTGCGTCCGCACGCGGCCGCGCGACTCGGTCCAGATCATGGCCAGCACGGCGGCCACGATGAGGCCGGTGATGCCCGACAGGGCGACCACCGGCTCGGGGCCCAGCTTCTCGGCGGCGTAGCCGCCGATGAGGATCGCGACGCCCTGCGCGGCCATGAGCCCGGACTGCACCAGCCCGAACGCCTGTCCGCGCTGGTCAGGAGGGACTCGCTGGACGAAGGCGGCGTTCGCGGCGAGCTGATAGGCGCCCCCGATCCCCGACAGGACCCACGCCCCCAGCACGACCTCCAGCGGCGGCCGCATCGCCGTCACGATCAGCGGCGCGCAGCTCAGCATGGCCAGCCAGCCCATCAGCCGCATCCGCCCGGGCGGCGTGACGAACCTGCTGAACAGGAACGCCCCCACTACCGTGCCCAGCGGCATCGCCGCCATCAGCAGGCCGGTGATCACCGGCACGGGCAGGGTGCCGGTGTAGAGCTCGACGGCGTACGGCACCGCGATGCCCTCGGGCAGCACGTAGAAGCCGCACAGCCAGGCGAACAGCACCAGCGTGCGCAGCTTGCGGTCGCCGAACACGAGGCGGGCGCCGGCCCTGGTCATCGTCCACATGGACGGTCTGCCGCCGGCGTGCTCGCTCGCGGGGCGCCGCCGTACGCCGGTGACGAGGATCAGCGCGGAGGCGAGGAACGTGGCCGCGTTGATGGCGAGCGCGCGGTAGGGGCCGAGGGCGGCGATCACGGCGCCGCCGGCGGCGAAGCCGAGCATCTGCACGGCCTGGTTCGTCATGTTCTGCAACGCGGAGCCGACGACGTAGCGGTCGCCTTCCAGCACCTCGGGCAGCAGCGCGGCGCGCGCGGCCGAGAACGGGGCGCTGAGCAGCACCACGAGGAACACCAGCCCGCACAGCACCGGGAACGGCATGAACGGCAGCGCCATCACGCCCACGAGCGCGGCGCGCAGCAGGTCGCAGGCCACCATGACGCCCCGGCGCGCGAACCGGTCGGCGAGCCCGGCCAGCAGCGGCCCGCCCAGGATCGACGGCAGGTAGGTCAGCGCGTAGACGGCGGCGGTGGCCAGGGCGGAGCGGGTGCGGTCGTAGACGAGCACGGCGAGGGCCACCTGGGCGAGCTGGTCGCCGAGCAGCGACAGCCCCTGGCCGTACCAGAGCGCTCTGAACTCCTTGACGGCGATGACCTCACCGTAAGTGGCTTGGCGCTCTGTGGCACGGCGATGCCGTCCCGGCAGCCGTCGCGTCCGCATGGCCCCCATTGGACTCCGCTGTGCCTGACTGAGAGTGTTCAGTATGTCACCTAAGGTGCCCGATCATTCGGCAAGGCGCAACCCATTGGCGTCACCCGGAGGTTAAAGGGTCACCAACCCAGCTCATGGAGACGGTCGTCGTCGATGCCGAAGTGGTGGCCGACCTCGTGAACCACCGTGATCCGTACCTCCTCGACGACCTGCTCTTCCGTGTCGCAGATCTGACAGATCGGATTGCGGTAGATCTCGATGCGGTCGGGCAGGACTGCGGAGTACCAGTCGCCGCGCTCGGTGAGGGGAATGCCGGTGTACAGGCCCAGAAGGTGGGGTTCTGGCGGATCGTCCACAACTGTGACGACAACATTGCTCATGACACGGGTCAGCTCCGGAGGGATCGTGTCCAGCGCCTCGGCCACGAGCTCTTCGAACTTCTCCGGGGAAACCTCGATCACACGTGCCATTCTGCCTCGCGGGCTGGGTAAGCAAGAAACCGTATGAAGTTCCTGGACAGGTTGAAAGCAGTCATCAGGTCGCGGGCGTCCAAAGCTGTGGCGGTGCTCGTCGTCGCCGCGGCCGGCGCCTGGCTGGGCATCTTCCTCAGCGGGACCGTGCACGCGCAGGTCGGCCCCGTCGAGACCGGCATGTCCGTCGCCCCCTCCTGGAGCGGCGAGACGATCGTCGACGCCAGCCCGCTGGGCACGCTCACGTTCGGCACCCACGACGCCCCGCTGACCCTGCGCATCACGCTTGAGAACATCGACCAGGAACGCGCCAAATCGCTCCTCGAAGACCCCCGCCTCACCGACCGGCTGCCCAGCATCATCGAGCGCGACCTGCTCGCCGGCGTGCGCGAGCTCGCCATCCGCTCGCTGCTGTGCGCCGCCGCCGGCGCGCTGATCGCCGTCCTCATGGTGTTCAGGCGGCCCCGCGTCGCCCTGACGGGCCTCCTGGTGGCCGCTGTGGCGCTCGCCACGACCGGACTGGTCGCCGCCCGGACCTTTCACCCCGGCTCGCTCGTCGAGCCCCGCTACACGGGCCTCGTCGCCGCGGCGCCCTCCCTCGTGGGCAGCGCCGAGTCGATCGTCACCCGGTTCGAGTCGTACCGCTCGCAACTCACCAAACTCGTCACCAACGTCTCGAAGCTGTACGACGCGGTCTCAACCCTTCCGGTGTACGACGCCGACCCCCGTTCCATCCGCGTCCTGCACGTCTCCGACATCCACATCAACCCGATCGCCTGGAACGTCATCCGGTCCCTGACCGAACAGTTCACCGTCGACCTGATCGTCGACACCGGCGACATCTCCGACCACGGCAGCAAGGCCGAGAACAAGTTCGTGGAGGAGATCGGCCGCCTCGGCGTCCCGTACGTGTACGTACGCGGCAACCACGACTCCAAGACCACCGAGAAGGCCGTCGCCAAGCAGAAGAACGCCGTCGTCCTCGACGACAAGATGCGCAACGTCGCCGGACTCAGCATCTACGGCCTCGGCGACCCGCGCTTCACCCCGGACAAGTCCGTACACGTCGACACCGACCCCGCCTCCCTCGAAGCCTTCGGCCGCGCCCACAGCGAGAACGTCGAGAACGCCGACCTCGTGGCCGTCCACGACGACATCGTCGCCCGCGGCTTCTCCGGCGCCACGCCGATGGTCCTGGCCGGTCACGCCCACAAACGCTCCACCACCATGCTGCCCACGGGCACCCGCGTCCTCGTCCAGGGCTCCACCGGCGGCGCCGGCCTGCGCGCACTCGAACACGCCGAGCCCACGCCCGTCCAGGCCTCCGTCCTGTACTTCGACCGCGAGACGAAACGCCTGCAGGCCTGGGACGACATCACCCTCGGCGGACTCGGCGAGCAGTCGGTGTACATGCAGCGTCACGTGGAGCCCGACCCGGGACGTATGATTTCCCCAGCGCCGACGAACGCCCCGTCGCCAACGGGGACGCTCAGCGGCACTACGTCACCGGCCGCCGGTTCGCCACTTTGGCATCAAGGGCAATCGTCCCCTATGCTTCAGAGGTCTCCGACGGAAGGCGACAGGGAATCCTGAGCCCCCATCGTCTAGCGGCCTAGGACACCGCCCTTTCAAGGCGGCGGCACGGGTTCGAATCCCGTTGGGGGCACTGCGAGCGCCTAGCGCACCCGCGAAACGGCAGGTCGAAGGACCTCCGAAGAGCTGGTAAGCTAAGCGAGCGCAAAGAGAACGAAGCAAGACGCAAGGTCCTGTAGAGCAGTTTGGAGTGCTCGCCACCCTGTCAAGGTGGAGGTCGCGGGTTCAAGTCCCGTCAGGACCGCTCTGGGTCAGGTAGCTCAGTTGGTACGAGCGTCCGCCTGAAAAGCGGAAGGTCGGCAGTTCGACCCTGCCCCTGACCACCAGCTTTCGAACAACCAAGATGCCCCGTAGTGATCTCGCTCCGGGGCGTTTTTGTGTGCCGACGACACCGGCGGCTGGCAGGATCCTGGTGTGAGCCGGACGGACAACACCATGCCGTTACGCATCCAGCAGCAGGACGGCCGCCGCTTCAGGCACGACGTGGGCGGGTCCTACAAGGGCGTTGGGAAAGTCGCGAACATCGCTGAGCGGAAGGCCCGGCAGCGCGTACGGCTGACCCTGCTGAGAGGCGAGGAGCCGGCGCCGACCAGACACCGCCGATGCGAGAAGTGGCTTTACTGAGAAGCCTTTCACGGTGGGCGAAGTCGTCGGCATCGGCGCCCGCCCCGGCCCAGCGTCGAGTGGGTCGGCCGGAACGAATTCGGCTACGTCGGTTACGGTCGCGTCCGGGTTCGGTCGCGATGACGGCAGAGCGTGACATCGTGAAGGCAGTGGAAAGGTCGGCTGGTACATCGCCCAGGGCTGAGGACATAGGGCGATGGCAATTCGGCAGGTAGCGTCGCTCGCTGGAGTTCTCCTTGTCGCCGGGATGTTGACGGCGTGCAGCTCTACACCCGCAGCCCGCCCAACGCCTGGCCCTACCGCAGTGGAGGAGACCATCGAACCTCCGGCGGCCGAGACCCTGAGAGTCCCCGGCATGGAGTCGGGCACGAAAACGCTGGCGACTGCCGGACCGACAAGGGGGTCCAGCGTCATCGCGGACATTCGGGCAGACAAGGGCAGTATGTGGGTGATGTTCGACTGCCGAGGCGCAGGAACAGCGGAGATTGCCTTGGAGCCGCTCGTCTCGATGCCGTTCACATGCCTCGACAGCACGATCACGCCGACTATGAACCAAATCGACCTCAAATCGAAGACGCGGCTCAGAGTTCGTGTGCAGGCCCCCGAGTCGGTCGAATGGACGTTGAGGGTGACTCAGTAGTCATCGACTACATAGGACTAACGGACGCCCCGGGCATTCCCTTCAGCCTCCGTACAGCAGGCCGTTGAGAGCGGGGCGGTTGCCGGCGAAGGTCACCGTGCCCTCCGCCAGGGCCGTGTCGAGGGCGGCGGGGTCGGTCAGCAGGGCGCTGAGGGTTTTGGGGGTCGTGCGGAGGGAGAGGTCGGCCGTGGCGGGTTCGCCGCTGTGGACCTGGATCCGGCCGGACTCCGCGCGGAGGGTCCAGGTGGTGCCGTCGAGTTCGAGGCGGCAGACGGTCGGCGGCGCCGCCGGGTCGGGGTGGACGTGGCCCCGTAGGTAGATCAGCACCGAGGTGGCGCTGAGTGAGGTGGGCTGGGGCGGGTGGGGGGCGTCGATGCCCCAGTCGCTCAGGGCCAGGATGACCGGCTCCAGCTTCCTGCCTCGTTCGGTGAGTTCGTAGACCTGGGGCCCGGTGGCGGATTCGCGGGTGCGGCGGCGGATCACGCCGTGGTGCTGGAGCTCGCGGAGGCGGTCGGTGAGCAGGTTGGAGCTGGCGTTGGGCAGGGCGTGGCGCAGCTCGGAGAAGCGTTGCGGCGCCAGGAGCAGCTCACGGACGACGAGCAGCGCCCATCTCTCCCCGACGATGTCGAGTGCTCGCGCGATCCCGCACGAGTCGCGGTAGCTGCGGCTGGTCGGCACGGCTGCTGTCTCTCCTCGGTGCACTGCTGGCTCGGAACGTGATTCATCCTAGTCCACGGTGAGGTTATTTTTAACAACCGACGATGGTTAGTCTTCAGGAGTCAGCACAGATCGACAGGCGATGGAGGGCGCAGTGAGTGTTTCGACCGAAGATCGGCAGCATGGGCATGCGACGGTCGTGGATCCCGACGCGCATCAGGTGCTGTTCGAGAACGAGCACGTACGGGTGATCCAGGCGCGGGCGTCGCACGGCTGGGAGAGCGCCATGCACGCGCACCGCCCGATGCTCGTGGTCAACCTGGGCACCGGGCGGCAGAAGGTGACCTGGGCGGACGGGTCCACCCAGATCGTGGATCTGAACCCGGGCGCGGTCGTCTGGCAGGACGACGCCTTCGAGCACGCCTGGGAGTTGCTGGCGGGGGAGGTGAACGTGGTGCTGGTCGAGGTCAAGTCGGCGGACGGCGGGCAGTAGCGGGCGTCGTCACGCCTGGGTCAGGAGCGTGCTGTAGGCCTGGGAGTGCTCCTGGCCGGACATGAACGAGACGAACTGCCGGACGAAGGCGCCGCGCGAGTAGCTGCCGTCACCGGCCAGGTCGCGGCCGAAGGCCGTACGGAACAGGTCGCGGTATTCCTGGGCGTCGATCTTCTGGTCGTCGTCCACGTCGGTGACGTCGAACAGCACATCGGCGATCTTGATGAGCCCGGCCCCGGGCAGCGAGGCGGCCGCGGCGGCGTACTCCTGGCGGGTGACGCGGCCGTCGTCGTCGCTGTCGAGGGCTGCCTGGAGCTCCCGCCACCAGGCGGCGTACGCCTGGAAGAGCCGCTCCTCGTCCTGCTCGCCCAGGTCGAGCCGGGTGGCGACCTCCCTCGCCATGGCGGCCAGGTCCGGCCAGCGCAGGTAGCCGTCGCCGGTCTGGTCGAGGACCTCACTGAAGAAGCGGTCGGCCGACAGGACCACCTGCTGGTCGTCGGCGGCGGGGGCGGGGGTGATGAGGCGCAGGAGGGCCGCGGCCTGCCCGGCCTTGCGGCGTACGGTGTCCCACGGGGTGGCGGACGACGGGTCGAGCAGGCCCATGACGGAGTCGACGCGCGTCCAGCCCTCCGGGAGGTAGCGGGTGGCGAGGCCGGCGGTCAGGTAGGCGCCCTGCATGAGGGTCCGGGCCCCGGGGAGGTCGGGCAGCGCGACGCGCCGGCAGAACGGCTCCGGGAGCGAGGCGATGATGACCGCGGTGGCCAGCGGGCCCGCCACGGCCCGGCCGACCGTCCACACCAGGGGATGGCCGCGCAGCACCGGCGGCGCGGGGACGTTGGCCAGGAGCCGGTAGAGGATGACGCCCACGGCGTCGTTGTTCTCCAGGCGGTTCTCGACGACGTGGTCGTAGTAGGGCCAGAACTCCTGCAGCGTGGCGGGCAGGTGCTCGTTGTCGCCGTCGATGAGGGTCAGGAAGATGCGGTATTCGTCGTAGAGCCGCCGCATCTCGCCGGCGTCGAGCGTTTCGCCGCTCAGCCGGCACATCGCCACCGTCGACTCGAAGAGCGTGGCGACGACCCAGGCGCGGGCCTCGGGGTCGGTGGCGTCGTAGGGGCGGCCCTGGGCGTCGGTGCCGGACATGCGGGCGTGGAGGCGGTTGAGCCGGGCCACCTCGCGGTCGCGTACGCGGGGGTCGGGGCTGAGGATGCGCCGCGAGCTGGTCGCGGTGTTGCGCAGCCGCCGCCAGGGGTGGGTGAGGAATGTCGAGTTCTCCATCAGCGCCGCGCCGATCTGCGGATGTGCGGCTTCGAGCAGCGTGGCGCGGGTGACCGCGAGGCCCCAGCGCGCCTCGCCGACCAGGCGGCGCAGGATGGAGTCGGCGCCGAAGACGTCCGTCGTCTCCGCTGTGGTGGTGCGGCTCATCGGTGACCCTCCCCGGTCAAGGTGGTGGACTGGCGTACGTCGCCGAAGCGGCGCTGGCGCCGCCGGTAGGTGTCGAGGCACTCCCAGAAGTGGGTGGCGCGGAAGTCGGGCCAGAGCACCTGCGGGAAGACCCATTCGGCGTAGGCGACCTGCCAGAGCATGAAGTTGGAGATGCGCTGCTCCCCGGACGTGCGGATGACGAGGTCGACGTCGGGGGTGTCGGAGTAGGGCAGGTGCTGGGCGAAGCTGTCCTCGGTGACCTGGTCGGCGGGCGTGGCGGAGCGGATCAGCGAGCGGGCAGCGGCCACGATGTCGCGGCGTCCGCCGTGGTCGAAGGCCACGGTCAGCGTCATGCGCCTGTTGTCGCCGGTGAGCGTCATCAGGTCGGTGATGTCGCGGACCAGGGGCTGCGGGATGCGCGGGTCGGCCATGCCGAGGAACCGGCAGCGGACGCCCCGGGCGTGCAGGGCGGGGGCGTGCTTGCGGATGGCGCGGCGGACGAGCCGCATGAGGATGTCGACCTCGGCGGCCGGGCGCCGCCAGTTCTCCGTGGAGAAGGCGTACAGGCTCAGCCAGGTGACCCCGGCGCTGCGCGCCGCCTCGATGACGTCCATCACGGCGGCCTCGGCGGCCTCGTGGCCGGCGGTGCGCGGCAGTGATCGCTGCGCGGCCCACCGGCCGTTTCCGTCCATCACGCAGGCGACGTGCCGCGGCAAGAGCATGACCACCCCCATAACTGAGGGTAACTGTAGCTTTACCTTTCGTGGTGTCAAGGTGGGCCGGTGGGGAGGATTACCTTGGGGGCATGCGCCTGACCGCCTTCACCGACATCTCCCTGCGGATCGTGATGCGCCTGGCCGTCGTGAGCGGTGACGAGCTGCTAACCACGCGGGCCGCCGCCGACGTGCTGGCGATCCCCTATACGCACGCGGCCAAGGCGGTCTCGCGGCTGAGCGAGATGGGGCTGGTGGAGACCCGGCGGGGGCGTGGCGGCGGGCTGCACCTCACGGCGGCGGGGCGGCGGGCGACGGTGGGCTCGATCGTGCGCCGGCTGGAGGGCGAGCACGAGGTGGTGGGGTGCGAGGACGCGCTGCTGCCGTGCCCGCTGCGGGCGGCCTGCCGGTTGCGCGGGGCGCTGCGCCAGGCGCAGGAGGCCTTCTACGCGTCGCTCGACACGCTGACGGTCGACGCGCTGGTCACGGGGCCGACCGGGCCGGTGCTGCTCGGGCTGGGCGTCCCACCCAGATCGGGGACCGGCGGACCGGCTCTTTAATATGCATTCCAGATACCAATTTTCTGGAGGTCCCCCATGCTGTCCGCGGAAAGCGCCGCGACCGTCCGCGCCACCCTCCCCGTCGTGGGCGCGTCGCTCGACACGATCACCGCCCGCTTCTACGAGACGATGTTCGCCGAGCGGCCGGAGCTGCTCGACGGCCTGTTCAACCGGGGCAACCAGCGCAGCGGCGAGCAGCGCAGGGCGCTGGCCGGGTCCATCGCCGCGTTCGCCGGCGCCCTGCTCGACAACCCGGACGAGCGCCCCGACGCGCTGCTCACCCGCATCGCGCACAAGCACGCCGCCGTCGGCATCACCGACGACCAGTACGTGATCGTGCACAAGTATCTGTTCGCCGCCATCGCCGAGGTGCTGGGCGAGGCCGTCACGCCCGAGGTCGCCGCCGCCTGGGACGAGGTCTACTGGCTGATGGCCGGCGCCCTGATCGCCATGGAGGCCCGCATCTACGCGCAGGCCGGCGCGAGCGAGGGCCGCACCTGGCGCCCGTGGCGGGTCGTCGAGCGCCGCGAAGAGACCGCCGACGTCATGTCGCTCGTGCTCGCGCCCGTCGGCGACGAGCCGGTCCCGCCCGCGCTGCCCGGCCAGTACGTCAGCGTCCGCGTGCGGATGCCCGACGGGGTGCACCAGCTCCGGCAGTACACGCTGTCCGGCCACGGCGCCGACGGGCTGCGGCGGATCACCGTCAAGCGGGTGCGCGGCGAGGGCGCCCCCGAGGGCGAGGTGTCCAACCTGCTGCACGCCACCGTCGAGCCGGGCGACGAGCTGACGCTGTCGGCCCCGTTCGGCGACGTGACGCTGGCGGGCGGCGACGCGCCGCTCGTGCTGGCCTCCGCCGGCATCGGCTGCACCCCGATCGCCGCGATGCTCCAGCACCTGGCCGAGACCGGCAGCGACCGCCGCGTCCTGCTGCTGCACGCCGACCGCTCCGAGCCCGAGCACGCGCTGCGCGAGGACATGGAGGCGCTGACCGCCGTGCTGCCCCGGGGCGAGAAGATCTTCTGGTACGAGGACGGCCGGCGGGGCAGGGCGGGCCGGATCGACCTGGCCGGGGTCGACATCCCGGCGGGGTCGGTGGCCTACCTGTGCGGGCCGCTGCCGTTCATGCGGGAGGCCAGGGCCCAGCTCATCGGCGCGGGCGTGGCGCCCAGGGACATCCACTACGAGGTGTTCGGCCCCGACCTGTGGATCGCCGCGGCCTGAGCGGAGCCGAGAGCGCGACGGGATCCCCGTATTTAAGTGCACTTATGTGCCGTTTGGGGGCCACCTGTCATCATGGGGACCATGTTGGAGGCTGCCGGGCTCGACGAGGTGACGGAACGGGCGTACCGGTTACTCGTCCGCGCGGGCGAGGCGGAGGCGGCCGACGTCGCCGAGGAGCTGGGGATCACGGCCGAGGCGGCGGCCGGCGCGCTCGCCACGATGCGGGACCTGGGGCTGGTCCGCGACGCGGGCGGGCGCGGGTTCGCGCCGGTGGCCCCGGACGTCGCGCTCGGGCCGCTGCTGATGCGGCGGCAGGAGAGCATCGACTGGGCCCGCCAGGCGGTCGAGCAGCTCGCCGAGGAATACCGCACCAGCCTGCGCCGCCGCGACGCCGACCGGCTGATCGAGGTGCTGCCGAGCCGCGCCGCGCTGCGTGAGCAGGTGCGCCACCTGCAGAACAGCGCCCGCGAGGAGGTCATGTACTTCTGCCGCGCCGGGCACGTGGTGATGCCGTCCCAGGACAACACCGAGGAGCTGGACGCGCTCGGCCGGGGCGTCGACTACCGGGTGATCTACGAGCGGGCCCTGCTGGAGGAGCCCGGGATGGTGGCCAACGTCGCCTATGGCATCAAGCTCGGCGAGCGCGCCCGCGCCGTGCGGTTCCTGCCGGTGCGGATGATGATCGCGGACCGGGCGACCGCGCTGCTGCCGCTGGTGCAGCACGCGGGCGGCCGGACCGAGACCACCGCCGCGCTGGTGCGCGGCAGCAGCCTCCTGGACGCGCTGATCGCGCTGTTCGAGGCCCAGTGGGACCGGGCCACGCCGATCCGGTCGCTGGACGACGGGCAGGTCATCGACGCGGCGGCCGGCTGCCCGCTGGACGCCGACGAGCTCTACCTGCTCTCGCTGCTGGTCGCCGGCGTCCCCGACAAGTCGATCGCGAGCCAGCTCGGGCTCAGCCTGCGCACCGTGCAGCGCCGCGTCTACCACCTCATGCGGCGCGCGGGCGCGCAGACCAGGATGCAGCTTGCCTGGCATGCGGCCCGCGAGCGCTGGCTGTGACTACCGGACCCCGTACGCGCGGGTGACGGTCTGCTCCAACCGCTCTCCGGCGGCGCCCGTCGCGGTCACCCGCAGCGACACCCCGAGGTCGGTCTTGCGGTGCGAGACCAGGGCGACGTGCTGCCCCCGGCCCGCGGGGATCAGCGGCAGCCGCCGCCAGGTCCTGCCGTCGTCGTACGACATCTCCGCGCTGAGCTTCCTGGCGCCGGGCGCGGTGAAGCCGAGCTTGACCGGGAGCGTCCGGTGGACCCGGCCCTCCAGGTCGGCCGGGATGTCGTAGCCGACGCCGAGCATCGGCAGCGGCCGGGTGTCCTCCGTCCTGGCGGACCTGAACGTCCACGACGTCCGCGTGGCCGTGGCGTGCAGCCACTCGTCGCCGGTGCGCGTGGTGTCCAGCTCCAGCCGGTACTCGGCGTCCTCGGCCACGGCGGGGAAGGCGCCGCGCAGCGTGCTGCGCTCCTCCACCAGCTGCCCGTCCCGGTAGAAGCGGGCCGCGGTGGTGTCCTTGTCGGCGCTGTCCCGCGCGTAGCCCTGGTGCCCGTCGGCGTCCACGAACTCGGGCACCTGCACGGTCAGCACGTCACCCGTCCGGGTCGCCGCCTGGACGGCCGGGCGCACGACCGGGGCGAACCAGTCCTCCTTGACACGCTCGCCCGGCCGGTAGGTCCGCGGCCGGTCGGTCAGCCCGCCGCGCAGCCGGCTCATCGACTCCCAGGTCAGGGCGTGCTGCACGACGTGCTGCCACTGGGTGTCGCCGGCGCTGACGTACTCGGCCCGGCGCAGCGGCGTGTTGACGATGCGCTGCGTCTCCATCTGCGAGCCCAGGTCGTACGTCTGCCACGGGCGCCAGCCGAAGCGCTGGTCCTTGCCGTAGCGGTCGCCGCCGGACTCGTGGTAGCCCGCCTCGACCAGGGCGGTGTTGCGCCAGTTCACGTCGTGCACGATCCGCTCGGGCACGTGGCCGGAGGAGACCTGCATGACCTCGTACAGGTACGGCGGGGCGAACTGCCCGGTCACCTCGATCACGCCGCCCGAGCGTGCCTTCTCCAGCAGCGCCTGGCCGCGGTCGTGGGTGATCAGCAGGGTGGGCAGCGGGTCGCGCTCGCCCTCCGGCTTCCACGGCTGCCACATGGCCCGGCCGTCGGGGCCGACGACGATCACCGCGGCGGCTCCGGCGTCGGCGATGCCCTGCAGCTTGCTCGTCCAGTCGCCGAACTGCTCGCTGGCCAGGACGACCGCCTTGCCCTTCACGTCACCGGCGTCGGCCGTGGCCAGGGGCCAGCGCTTCTTGCCGGCGAACTCCGGCGACCTGATCGCGGGGCGCACCACCAGCGGGTCGCGGCCCAGCTCGGCGGTCACGCGGGGCGCGGCGAGCTGCCAGCGCGAGGCGAACTCGAACGTGCCGTTCGTGACGGGCTTGGTCGGCGTGACCGAGAGCCCGTCGACCGACGGGAAGTTCATCGAGCCCAGGCTGATCTTGCGCGACCCGTACGTGCGGTGGGTGAAGTAGGTGGAGATGCCCTCCTGGATCACCGGCTGCGAGGTCCTGATCTCGACGGGAACGGCGGTCCTGGGGTCGAGCACGATCTCCATGTCGCCGGTCACCGGCAGCTCCGGGTTCACCACGAGCGTGTCGACGGGCGTCTCGGAGCTCGTCTCGCCCAGGATCGCCTGCATGTGGTAGGTGCCCTCGGCGACCTCGGCCGTCCAGCCGGCCTGCTCGTCGAGGATGTAGCCGTAGGCGTCGTCCCTGCTGGAGGCCCCGTACATGGAGATGAAGGGCACGCGGGCGGGGGAGCCGTCGGCGTTCACGGCGGTGAAGCGGACCTTGTGGATCTTGCCCCGGCGGGTGAGGGCGATCGTGGTGTGCGCGACGGCGTCGCCCGCGGTGGCGGTGACGTAGCCCGCGTGCCGGCCGTGCTGGAGCTTGGCCGGGTCCACGGTGACGCGCACGCTCGCGCTCGCGCCCGGCTCGACGGTGAGCGTGGTCGCCGACAGCGTGACCGCGCCCTCGGCCGGGGCCTGGCCGTCGAGGTTGGTGACGGAGGGGGTGAGGGCGAGCGTGACGGGCGCCTGTCCCGTGTTCGTGTAGGTGATCTCGCCGCCGGGGACGCCGGTGTCGCCGTCCTCGTGCACGCCCAGGCTCAGCGTCCCCGTCGCGGTGAGGGTCTGACGGAGGGCGCGCGTCACGTCCAGCCGCCCGCCGCCCTGCTCGTACGGGGTCTGCCCGGCGATGGTCTTCGACGTGGACACCAGCGCGTTCTTGAGCTGCGCGGCGGTCCAGCCGGGGTGGCGCTGGGCCAGGATCGCCGCCGCGCCGGCCACGTGCGGCGTGGCCATCGAGGTGCCGGAGAGCTTGGTGTGGAGCTCGTCGACCGGGGTGCCCAGGCCGGTGCCCGCGGCCCGCGCGGCGACGATGCCGACGCCCGGTGCGGTGATGTCCGGCTTGACCGCCTCGTCCAGGCGGGGGCCGCGGCTGGAGAAGGGGGCGAGGGCGTCGTCGGCGTCCACCGCGCCCACGGTCAGGGCCGAGTTGGCGGCGCCGGGCGAGCCGACGCTGTACTCGCTGCCGTCGTTGCCCGCGGCGATCACGAACAGCGTGCCGGTCTGCTCGGTCAGCACGTCCACGGCGGTGCTGAGCGGGTCGGTGCCGTCGGTGGCGCCGCCGCCGAGGCTCATGTTGACGACGTCGGCGCCGCTCTCCCTGGCCGCCCACTCCATGCCGGCGAGCACCTGCGACTCCGTGCCGCTGCCTCTCGCGTTCAGCACCTTGCCGATCATCAGCTCGGCGCCGGGCGCGACGCCCTTGCGCAGGCCGCCCGAGGCCGCGCCGACGCCGGCGACGGTCGCGGCGACGTGGGTGCCGTGCCCGTGCTCGTCCTTGGCCGACGGGTCGTCGGTGAAGTTGCGGGCCTCGACGACCCTGTCCTTGACGTCGGGGTGCGTCTCGTCGATCCCGGTGTCGAGGACCGCGACCTTCACGCCCTTGCCGTCGAAGCCGTCCTGCCACGCCTGCGGCGCGCCCACCTGCGGCACGCTGTGCTCCAGCGTCGCGGTGACCTTGCCGTCCAGCCAGACCTTGGCCAGGCCGTCCCGCAGCTTCGGCTCGCCGCCCGCGCGCTCGGCGGCCCACAGCACGGGCAGTTCGTCCTTGTCGGCCCGCATCGTCCGCGCGTTGACGCTGCGCAGCGTGACGGCCTTCGCGTCGCTGTCGCGGTAGGACAGGATGAGCGGCAGGACCTCGCTGCTCTCGTCGTCGTACCCCTGCTCGATGAGGTCGCTCACGGCGAACAGCCGCTCGTCGACCAGGCCCCGGGACACGTAGGGGACCATGTCGGCGGGAGTGACGGTGAGCTCGCCGTCCTCCTCCTCGGTGAAGAACCTGACGTCCTCCCGGCCCTTGCCCGGCCGCACGGTCGCGGCGCGCTTGCCGCCGGCGACCTCCCTGACGGTGACCACGTCACCGGTGATCAGCGTGACCTCGTGCAGGTCACCGCCGCCGGAGGCGGGCTCCGGCGGCGTCGCCTGCGCCTGCGTGGGCACGGCGAGCATCGCCAGGCCCGCGCCGACGGCGGTGAAGCGGGTGATCCATCCCATGAACGAACCCGATCTGTCGTGCAATGACACATTGCTTTACTCGTCCATGAGGATGCGGGATAAGGACCGGTCAATGGGGGGTATGCGGCTGACCGGATGGCGACATGTCGTGAAAATGCCAGCGGCGGCCTCTCACCCGGCCGCGCAGACCGTGCCGTTGAGCCTGAACACGGACGGAAGCACGTTCGGCCCCGAGTAGTTGCCCACGAAGCCGATCGTGGCCGACGCCCCGGTGGCCAGGACGCGGTTGCCGGGCTCGCTGACGGCCTTGACCGCCCGCCCGTCCTGCGTCCAGACCGCGCTCCAGCCGCTCCCCAGACTCTGCCAGCTTCTCGGCCAGGCGAAGTCGAGGGTCCAGCCGTCGATCGGCGCGCCGGTGTTGGTGACGTCGATCGACCCGACGTAGCCGCTCGACCAGTCGGACTGGACGCTCAGCCGTACCGAGCACGAGCTGGTGGCAGGGGCCTTCGTGGTGAACGTCAGCGGCGGCGAGGCCCAGGAGAGGCCGCCGCCGGCGTCGCGGGCGATCACGTTGACCGTGTAGCGGGTGCCCGGCCGCAGGTTGCCTGCCGTGAACGAGGTGCCCGAGGTCTCGCCGAGCTGCTCGGTGACCGCGCCGTGCTGGCGGTGGATCTCGTACTTGGCGATGGGCCGGTCGCCGGCCGTGGCGCGCGGCCAGGTGATCGTGGCCTTGGTGTCCGTGACGGCAGACGCGACGGGCTGGGCGGGGGCGGCGGGGCCGGACCGGTCGGCGGCCGGCTTGAGGACGATCGTCGTCAGCGACAGCGGCGGCAGCGTCTGGCTGGTGGCGCTGCCGCTGGTCGCGGTGGCGATGGAAGTCGCGCCGTTGGTGTGGGTGAGCACCGTCGGCACGCCGGCCGCCGGGGTGTAGCCCGCGTAGTCGATCGCCGCCGCGTACGAGGTGTCGCGCGAGGTGTTGATCATCATGACCGCCAGGTCGCCGTTCGGGCGGCGGGCGGCGTGCGCGCTGACGGCGGGCGTGTCGCTCGCCGCCCGGACGAACTGGTCACCCGGCCGGGCGAACCTGCCGACCATCTGCAGCGCGTAGTAGGGCGCGAACGGCGTGTTGAACGCCGGCTCGCAGACCGACCCGTCGGCGGTGCACGTCCCGCTCGACAGCAGGCCGAAGTCGCCGTAGTCGGTGTGCCCCTCGACCTCGGTGACCGTGCCGATGCCGTTGTGGACGTTCCACCACTCGACCGTGAACACGCCGTTCGCCAGCAGCGTCGCGTACGCGTCGGCGGCGGCCAGCGCGCCCGGCTGGGTGTTGGTGCCGTTGCTGCTGGAACCGGTGTTGAACTCGGTCATCGCGATGCCGATCCGCTCCGCGCCCGGCCCGGCCAGCCTGGCGATCTGCTCGCGGGTGAGCTGGATCATGTCCGGTACGTGTCCCGTGCGGTCCAGGGCGCCCGGGTACCAGTGCAGGACCACGAAGTCGATCTTCGGGCCGGCGGTGGACAGGACGACCTCGTTCCAGCTTCCCGCGTCGCCCTCCGCCCTGATCGCGTCGGGCCAGTTCGCGGGCGTGGTCAGCACCGCGCCGATCTTGATCGTGGGATCGACCGCCTTCATCGCGTCCGCGTAGGCGACGACGTGCCTGGCGTACTCGGCCGGGCTCTTGTCCGCGTGGTTGTCGGCCTCCCACGCCGCGCCGTAGTGGCCGTTGCCGTAGTTCTCGTTGCCGATCTCCCAGTACTTCACGCCGTAGCCCTTGGTGACGTTGGCGTAGCGGACCCAGGCGGCGGCCTCCTCGGCCGTGCCCGTGCCGTAGTTGGCGGTCACCATCGGCTGCGCGCCGGTGCGGCGGGCCCCGGCCATGAAGGTGTCGAAGTCGGTGTCCGGCGCGACATAGCCGCCGGGGGCGGTGTGGTCGGCCCAGTGGTAGATGTCGGAGTACGAGCCGCCCGGGTAACGCAGCAGCCGCACGCCCGCGTCCTTGAGCAGGTCCGCGGTCTGGTCGCTGCCCAGTTGCGCATCCCAGACGGCGTGGTTGGTCCCGATGCCGGTCTCGGGCACGCCGGCCAGCGCGGCACGGGTGTTGACGGTGATCTCTACGGGGACGCCGTCGTCGGCATGGGCGGTCGGGGCGTTCAGGGCGGTCAGCGCCAGCAGGATCGCGGACGCGGAGCGCAGCAGGGTTCTCGGCATCGGTGCACCTCGCCGTGGCAGTGGTTCCTCACTCGACGCCTCCTCCTGACCAGGAGACGACATGATCATGAGTGGCGCGCGGCGCACCCGTCAAACGACGCTGAAACTTTCACCCAGGGTTCGGTCCGCTGCTCAGCGCCACAGTTTCCCGGTGGACAGGTCGAGGTTGTAGACCCGTTCGGACCAGGCGGCGCGGACCTGGAAGGCGCCCTTGCCCGACCAGCCGAGCCCGGAGCCGAGGCTGTCGTCGCCGCGGAACACCGGGGTGACCGCGCCCAGGCGCTCGCCGGTCTTCACGTCGTAGGTCGTGACCCGCCCCTCGTCGTCGATGACGACCAGGCGGTGGCCCTTCGGGTGCAGGTGGTAGGCGTCCCCGGCGGGCAGGCTCATGCGGGGCTTCCCCTGGTGGTCGAGGACGAGGGCCCGCGAGGCGGTGGCGGCCACGATGCCGCTCCCGCCGAGGTCGTGGACGCGCCGGACGTCGGGGAGCTCCAGCGTCCGCCAGGTCCGGGTGTCGATGATCCGCGCGCCGTCCCGGACCAGGGCGAGGTACCTGTTCTGGCCGGCGAACGTGACCTTGGGCAGCTCGGTGTCGGCCAGCGCGCCGGTGAGCGGGCGCGCGCCCGCCTCGTCCTCGTACACCAGGCGGCGGTCGTGCCGGTGCAGGTAGACCAGGGCCTTCTTGTCGGGGCTGCGGGTGAACGGGGCCGGCCGGGGCGCCTTGCCGGGGATGACGACGTACGGCGCGGCCTGCGGGAACGGCTGGTCATTGACCAGCCAGCCTCTGCAGTCGGCCGCCACCTGCGTGGTCCACGCGCAGGAGGGCGCCTTGTACGTGCGCACCGTCTCGAAGCTCGAGCGGCTGTCGGAGAACGTCAGGGGCGGCGTGTACGCGGGCGGCTCGGAGAGCACCGGCAGGCCGGGGGTGAGCAGCGCGGCCGACAGCACGATCGCGGTTCCCGCCAGATAGAGGCCGCGCGTGGACCAGCGGCCGATGGCCAGCTCGGCCGGGGCGCTCGCCGGTTCGCGCCGGGCGGCGAACGTCACCGCCACGGCCACGGCGACCAGGATTCCGGTGTGCGCGATCCGGGCCGGGGTGACGTCCTGCAGGAGAAAGGCGGTCGCCGAAACGGCGCCGGCCAATCCGAGGAGCCATGCGCCACGATAAACGCGCGCCTCGTCGTACGCGTTCGAGGCCCCCCGCGAGAACACCACGGAAACCGCGCACCAGCCGAGCACCAAAGAGAACGGGTCATTGGTGAGCCCCGCCACGGGAACGGCGACGACGAGCGCGATCAGACGCCATCGGCGCACGGCCCGGAAATGGCCGACGACCTGTTCGGCGTCGGCCGCGGTGACGGTGAATCCGGTCTGCGCGGCGAACCTGTCGAGCCGTTCCCGGCTGACCGGAGAGGCGGCCGCCAGCACGGTGAGCAGGGCGGCCACCCAGAGAATCAGCGGGGGTATTGTCACGAGATGCCACCATATATGGTTTCACCTCGTGGCTTCCGATGAAATTTGGCAGCAATACGGCGTTACCTCTTGGCGTGCCGAACCGGTCCGATTACGCGTGGTGATCTGGACGTCGTTTTCGCTCGTCATGGTGACCGCGTTTCTTTGGGGGACCGGGGCGGTGACCCCGCATATCAACTGGAACATCAACTCCTTCTTCGCCGGCGCCTGGGTGGACGAGAAAAGCGGCGCCCTGTCCACCAGGTTTTTCGTGGAAATCGAGAACGAGGGGTCCACCACCTTCACCGTCTCCGGCCTCTCGATGAACATCCCGGGCCTGCGGCTGCTGCCGGCCGAGAACCCCGGGGCGGAGAAGGTCACCGTCGAAGGAGGCGACATGGAGGTGATGGAAAGGCACGTCGCCATCACCGACTGCGCGGCCGTGCCTCACACGCCGCAGCCGGTGCGGTTCACGTACGAGACCTATCTGGGGGCACGGACGGCGGAGGTCACCTGGGACTCCTGGCAGCTGACCGGGCCCGACGGCGCGACGGTCCCGGTCGCCTGGCAGCGCGGCCTGTCCGACAAGGTGTGCAGCGAAGCGGTGAGCGACGAATGGCCCTGACGAACCCCCACCCGCGCGCCGCGTCCGGCGGTCTCATGCCGCCCGTCGCGCTGATCGCCACCGGTCTCGTCATCGTCTACGCCGCCCTCCGGCTCGACGGCTTCGACCTGCTCCTCGACCCGGCCGGCTGGGCCATGTGCGCGGTCGGGCTGTCCCGGCTGCGAGGCGTCTCCCTCCACCCGGCCGACCCGGCGGGGGCCGCAGCCACCACGTTGATGGTCGTCCTGTCGAGCGCCGACCTCCTGATAACCGGCCCGGCCGCGCCGGACACGTCCCTGGAGCAGGCGCTCGACCTCGCCGAGAAGGCCGGCTCCCTGCTCGCCATCTGGCTGATCGGCGAGCTCGTGGCCGGGCGGCTCCGCCCCGGCGGGCACGCGTCCCGCGCCGCGCTCCTCGACGTGCTGCGCTGGGCGGTCGCCGCGCTGGGCGTCGCCGGCATGCTGGCCCCGTACGGCTACGCCGGGCTGCCCCTGGCCGTGACCGTCGCCTGGTTCGCGGCGCTGGTGGTGCTCGTCGTCGTCCTCTACCGCTCGGCCAACCTGTCCTGCCTGAACCAGCCGTAAGGCACGCCGGCGTAGCCGTGTAAGGTGATCGCCATGTTCCTCACCCGTGCCTAGGCCACCGCCCGGCCGCACCGACGCGTGCGGCGTGCCGGTGTCCTTCGCACGTCTCAGCGCCGCGACGCGCTGCCTTCCTGAGGAACCTTCATGTCTCCCTCCTACGTCGCCGTCCTCTCCCACCCCGGCGCCGCGCGCGCCTTCGGCTTCGCCCTGCTCGGGCGGCTGTCCTACGGGACCGTCTTCCTGTCGCTGACGCTGGCGCTCACGGCCACCGCCGGCTCCTACGCGCTCGCCGGCGGCGTCCTGGCCCTGTTCGGGCTCGCCGTGTCCGTCCTGTCTCCCGTGCGGGCCTGGCTCGTCGACCGGTACGGGCCGCGCCGGGCGCTGCCTCCGATGGCCGGTCTCTATGCGGCACTGCTGGGCTGCCTGGCCGTGCTCACCTGGCAGCCCGGGGCGCCCTGGTGGCTGCTGGCCGTCCTGGCCGCAGCGGCGGGCGGGTGCTCGCCGCCGCTCGGGCCCGTCATGCGCACGCTCTGGAGCGACCTGCTGGGCGACCAGCGGCTGCTGCAACGCGCCTACAGCCTCGACACCGTCGCCGAGGAGCTGCTCTACATCGCCGGCCCGTTGCTGGCCGGGCTGGTCGCCGTGGTCGTCGATCCGGCGGCGGGCGTGGCCATGAGCGCCTGCCTGGTGGCGACCGGCACGTTCGCCCTCGTCACGTCGCCCGCGATGCGGCCCGGCGCCGCCCCGGCCGCCGCCCGTCGCCGGGAACGCGGGCCCGGCGTCCGGGCGCTGTTCACGCCCGTCGTCGTCGCGGCCGCGCTGGGCCTGTGCCTGGGGGCGCTGACGCTGCTCGTGGTCGTCTTCGCCCAGCGGCAGCAGCAGCCCGCCGCCGTCGCGTGGGTCGAGGCCGCGCTGTCGGCGGGCAGCGCGGCGGGCGGCCTGGCCTACGGCGCGATCGCCTGGCGCGCGTCGGGGGCGGTGCGGTTGCGCCTGCTGGCCGCCGCGCTCGGCCTGGCCGTCGCCGCGGCCGGAGCCGTGCCGAACCTCGCCGGGCTGGCCGGCGCGGCGGCGGTCGCCGGGCTGTTCGTGGCCCCCGCCTTGACGACCGCCTATCTCCTGGCCGACGAGCTGGCCGGGCCGCGGAACAGGACCCAGGCCGGCGCGTGGGTGAACACCGCCTTCCACGCCGGCAACTCCCTCGGCACCGCCGGCGCCGGGCTCGTGGTGGAGCGGCTGCCGCTGGAGTGGTGCTTCGCGCTGGCGGGGGCGCCGCTGCTGCTGGTGGCGATCATCACGTCGCCGCGCCCCCGGCGCGATGTCACGGCCTGCTGTCGGCCCAGCCCGCTTCCAGCACCGTCGTCGTGCCCACCACGGTGCCCGGCTCGTGCCCGGCGTGCGCGTCGCCCGGCTTGACCACCACGCTCTCGCTGGCCAGGCCCCGCCCGGTCTCCTGGTCGAAGATCAGCCGGGTCTCCATGACGCTGTCCTTGACCTTCTCCTCGACCGCCACCGCCGCGCCCTGGCGGCCCTCGGCGTCGGTCACGTTCTCGATGACCTTGACCGAGTCCAGGTCGGCGAGCATCCGGAAGGCGGCGGCCCGCACCTCAGGCGTGACCGGCATGTCCAGGATGAGCCCGGTGCTCACCCGGTACAGCCACGGGTCGGACGCCATCGGCACGCTCTCCGACTCGGTGTCGTGCCCCTTGTACGAGCGCAGCAGCCACGCCTTGAGCCTGCCCGGATCGGACGGCAGCGAGCGCAGCTCCTTCATGGTCACGTTGCGGCCCAGCCAGAACACCTTGTCACCGTCGACCAGCGGGCTGAAGCCGCCCCACGGCTTGCGCGGCGAGGTGGACAGCGTGATCGCGCGCGGCTTGCCGGGCACCTTGACCTCGAACTCGCGGGGGGAGCCCGCCCGCCGCCAGGCCGCCTCGTCCTCGGGTGTGGCCGGTCGCGCGCCGAGCGACTGGTAGGTGCCGCCCTGCTCGCCGCCGGTCGCGCTGGACGTCCAGCCCTCGCTCCGCTGCCGCTCCACGACCGTGTAGCCGCCCTCGGCGACCTGGTGCAGGGTGCGCTGCATGGTGGACGTGTGCCACCACGCGCCCATCTCGTCGGGCTGGCTGCCGGCCTTCTCGGCGGCGGCCAGCAGCACCTCGCGCGCCGACAGCCGCACCTTCGTGGCGGTGGCGGTGGCGGTGGCGGCGGGCTGGGCGACGGAGTCGGGGGCGCTCGGCGGCGCGCCGCCCGTCCCGGTCACGACGACGGCCGCCGCCGCGACCGCGGCCGTGGCCCCGGCCAGGCTGATGCCCCACACCGGCCGGACGGCCTTCCGGCCGCGCCGCGCCTTGCGCGGGTGCGACATGGCGTACGTGAGCTCCCTGGCCCGGGTGCCCTCGTCCACCGGGGCGTCGCCGAGGTGTGCGGGCCGAGCGGCACGCAGCTCGTCCATCGGGTTCATGACCACTCCTCGCTGAGGTTGTTGCGCACTCGGGGACGGGACGGCCCGGCGGGCTCCATGGCCTGCTTGAGCCGTTTGCGGGCGCGGTGCAGCCGGACCCGGAACGCGGCGGTCGAGCAGCCGACGACCCGCGCGGCCTCCTTCGGCGACAGCCCCTGCCATGCCACCAGGACGAGGATCTCCCGGTCGTCGTCGCCGAGCGCGGCCAGCGCCTGGAGCACGCCGATCCGCTCGGTCACCTGGTCGGCCACGTCCCCTTCGGTCCAGGCGCGCAACTCCTGCGCGAGCGCCTCGCGCCTGGCCTCGGCGCGGATGGTGTCGCGCAGCACGTTGCGTGCCACGCCGAGCAGCCAGGGCAGCGCCGGGTCGGGCACGTCCTCCAGCCGCCGCCAGGCGATCGCGAACGTCTCGCTCACGACCTCGTCCGCCACCTGACGTCCCGAGCGACTGACCACGTACGCCCACACGCGTTGCCGGCATTCGTCGTACATGCCGGTGAACCGGTGCTGATCATCCGTCACCGCCCCGCCCCTTCGTTCCGGATGTTTCTGACACCCGGTAGTGGTCCGAGCAGTCCCGTTGTTACCGCATGATCGGAAAAATCAGCCCACCAGGCCCAGCAGGTACGCCACCGGCACCAGGCCAACGGTGAGCGCCACGGCCCACCAGCGGGGCGCCGGTCCCGTGCGCAACGTGGTGACGCCGAGCGGGACGAGCGCGACGGCCAGCCCGGCGAGGGCGACCAGCGAGACCGGGTCGCTGCTGCCCTTCAGCACGCCCAGCGGCAGCGCGGCCGTCAGGCCGAGCGCCACGCACCGGGCCACCCCGAGCGCCCGTGCCCGGTACGCGCCCACGGCCAGCACGATCCAGCCCGCCATGATGCACACGTTGACCGCCTTGAACACGTGGAAGGCCCCGTACGTGCCGGCCACCACGCGCTGCGCGGCCTCCAGCCCGAGCACGTCCACGAGCTGGAACGCCAGATGGCTCACCCCGGCGTGGAACACCCGCCCGAACAGCCCGAGCACCACCAGCGTGATGCCCCAGCGCCCCCAGCCGGGCTCCAGCCGCCGGGCCAGCCCGGTCACCGCCGGCCACAGCAGCACCACCCCGGCGGCGAACAGCCCGTAGGACAGCGCCATCTCGCCGGGCCGGGCGGCGTGGGCGGCGAGCTGCCCGGTGAAGAAGTCGTCCGCGCCGATCCGGGTCAGCACCCCGGCCAGGAGGAGCAGCGGGCCGAGGATCATGCCGACGCCCTCGACCCAGCGGCCTGGCAGCTCTGTTGATGTCATGCCCGCCATTCAAGTGACGCGGGCGGCCGTTCTCACTGGTGCGCGGAGGAGAGGTGAGGGTAGTCCTGGCACCACCTGGACCCGCCGGCGCCAGGCAGCTTCACCCGCCCCCCGGACTGCTCCGCCGCGCGTTTGACGATCCCATGGATCGAGCGGCGATCCGTCGTCCCAGGCGCTGCGCCGGAGCCTCCACGAGCCGGTACGTGAGCGCCGAGCAGCCCAGCAGCACCGCCACGACCAGCGCCCCCAGGCCCACCCGGTACGGCCAGGCGACGGCGGCCGGGTCGCCGAGGAAGCCGTCGACGATCTCCAGCAGGATCGGGTGGATCAGGTAGACCGAGTAGCTCACCATCCCCAGCCATGCCCACCACGCGGGCACCCGCCGGTCGGCCAGCAGCATCCCCGCCCCGAACGTCGCCCACGCCGCCAGGACCGCCGCCACCCACGGCAGCGGGTCGCCGTCGTGCCACAGCAGCGCCGCCCCGGTGGCCGCCACCGGCACCCCGCCCGCGACGGCCCAGCCTCGGCCCCGGGAGATCTGCCCCGTCCGCCACCGGTACAGCGCCGTGCCCGCGAACATCGTGGCCAGGATCGTCAGGCTCTGCCAGGCCGGGATGCGGCTGTTGACCGCGATCAGCCCCAGCGGGAGCACCGCCAGCGCCACCGCCCCGGCCCGCCGCAGCGCCGGGCGTGAGCTGAGCACGCCCGCCAGCCCGCCGCCGCCCAGCACGACCGCCGCCAGCGTCGTGACGAGCGTCGGCCCCCGGTGCGTGAGCAGGATCGTCGGCAGCACGCCGCCGGCGACCACGGCCAGCACGCCGAACCCGGCCGCCACCTCCGCGCTGCGCCGATGCCAGCCGGCCACGAACAGCGCCGTGACCAGCAGGTAGAAGGCCATCTCGTACGAGAGCGTCCACAGCACGTTGACGACGTTGGGCGCGTTCAGGAGGTCCTGGAGCATCGTCAGATGGGCGAGCGTGGCCGTGACCGGGTTGTCGGTCAGGTAGACGTGGATGCCGTCGATCCCCGTCACCACCAGCAGCAGCGCGGCGCACACCACCACCGCCCACAGCGGGTAGAGCCGGAAGCCCCGGCCGATCCAGAACCCGGCCACGCTGCCCCGCCGCTCCAGCGACGCCGGGATCACGTAGCCGCTGACCAGGAAGAACACGATGACGCCGTACCAACCGGCGTCGAACCACGGGCCCGTGACGCCGCGCAGCTCGGGGTAGAGCGGGTTCAGCGCGTGCTCGTACACGACCACCAGGGCGGCCAGCCCGCGCAGGGCGTCGAGCCAGCCGAGCCGGGGGCGCACGGGGGCGGCTGTGCTGGGGGAGATCTCGGTGTTTGTCATCGGAAGATCGACAATATCGCTTAGTTGACACTGACTATCCTGTGACTAATAGTTGATGTCAACTATGAGGGAGGGCTCATGGACACAGGACACGTCACCTCCGCGGATGGCACCGTCATCGGGTTCCACCGGCTCGGCGCCGGACCCGGCCTGGTCGTGCTGCACGGCCAGATGGAGTCGGCCCGCAGCCACCTGGAGCTCGCCGAGGCGCTGGCCGGCACGTACACGGTCTATCTGCCGGACCGCCGGGGCCGCGGGCTCAGCGGACCCTACGGCCCGCACCACGTGGCGGACCGCGAAGCCGAAGACCTGGAAGCGCTCCTCGCGCACACGGGCGCCTCCCGCGTCTTCGCCGTCAGCGTCGGCGCCCTCGTCGCCCTCCACACCGCCGCCCGCCACCGCGCGGGGAGCACGGGCTCACCGAAAGGGCATCCGGGCGGCTTACGGACGGCGGGCGCGGGGCTGATCCGGGAGCTGGCCCTCTACGAGCCCGCGCTGTTCGTGGACGGACCGGCGCCCACGGCGTGGCTGGAGCGGTACGAGCGGGAACTGGCCGCCGGGCGGGACGCGGCGGCGCTGATCACGGCGATGAAGGCCGCCCGGCTCGGCCCGGCGATCTTCGACCTGATGCCGCGCCGGCTGCTCGACGCCCTGTCGGCGCGCATGCTGGCAGCCCAGGACCGCAAGGCGGGCGACGGCGACGTCACGATGCGGATGCTCGCCCCGACCCTGCGCCACGAGACCCGCGTGGTGGCCGAGCTGGCCCGCTCCCAGGCGGCCTACGGCGCGGTCGGCGCGCGGACGCTCCTGCTCGGCGGCAGCCGCAGCCCCGCCTACTTCAAGGCCGCCCTCGACGCCCTGGAGCGGGTCGTCCCCGGCGCCGCCCGCGTCGAGCTCGCCGGGGTCGGCCACAGCGGCTCCGGGAACGCCGACACCGGCGGCAGGCCGGAGCGCGTGGCCGCCGAGCTGCGCCGCTTCTTCGGCTAGCGGCCACGACGGCGCCGGTCGCCGGGCAGGCCGTCCCGGCCGTCGGCTCACATGTTGATCATGTGACCGGACAGGCCGTGGATCGCCTCCTTGACCGCCTCGCCGAGGGTCGGGTGGGCGTGCACGTTGCGGGCGACCTCGTGCACCGTGAGGTCCCACTGCTGGGCCAGCGTGAGCTCCGGAAGCAGCTCGGTGACCTCGGGGCCGATCAGGTGGGCGCCGAGCAGCTCGCCGTACTTCTCGTCGCTGATGATCTTGACGAAGCCGGCCGAGTCGCCCAGGCCGTGCGCCTTGCCGTTCGCGGTGAACGGGAACTTGGCCACCTTGACGTCATAGCCCAGGTCACGGGCCTGCGTCTCGGTGTAGCCGAAGCTGGCCACCTGCGGCTGGCAGTAGGTGGCGCGCGGGATCATCACGTAGTCGAGCTCCATGGTCTCGACCCCGCCGATCGTCTCCGCGGCGATGATGCCCATCGACTCGGCGGCGTGCGCGAGCATGAGCTTGGCCGTGACGTCGCCGATCGCGAAGATGTGCGGCACGCTCGTGCGGCAGCGGCCGTCGACCGCGATGGCGCCCCGGTCGGTGAGCTGCACGCCGGTCTTCTCCAGGCCGTAGCCGTCGACGCGCGGCTGGAAGCCGATCGCCTGGAGCACCTTGTCGGCCTCCAGCACCTGCTGCTGCCCGTCACGCGACACGGTGACCTTGACGGCGGAGCCGGTGTCCTCGATGTTGTCGACGCGGGTGGAGGTGAGCACCTCGATGCCGAGCCGCTTGTAGCGCTTGGCCAGCTCGGCGGAGACCTCTTCGTCCTCCAGCGGCACGATCCGGTCGAGGAACTCGACGATGGTGACCTTGACGCCGTAGTTGTGCAGCACGTACGCGAACTCGACGCCGATGGCGCCCGCGCCCGCGATGATGATGCTGGACGGCAGGTCCTCGGAGAGGATCTGCTCCTCGTACGTCACCACGCGCTCGGAGAGCTGGGTGCCCGGGATCAGCCGGGTGGTGGCGCCGGCGGCGACGATGCAGTGGCGGAAGGTGATGGTCTCGCCGTTGACCTGCAGCGTGTTGGCGTCGAGGAAGGTGCCCCGGCCGTCGTACTCCGTGATGGAGTTCTTCTTCATCAGGTAGTGGACGCCCTTGACCCGGCCGTCGGCCACCTTGCGGCTGCGGGTGAACGCCGCGCCGTAGTCGAAGCTGACCTCGCCGCTGATGCCGAAGGTCTTGGCCTCTTTGGTGAAGATGTGGGCCAGCTCCGCGTTGCGCAGCAGCGCCTTGGACGGGATGCAGCCCACGTTCAGGCAGACGCCTCCCCAGTATTTCTCCTCGACGACCGCGGTGCGCAGCCCGAGCTGGGCGGCTCGGACGGCGGCCGTGTATCCTCCCGGACCGGCGCCGAGAACGACGACGTCATAGTCTGTGCTCATGACTCGGACCATACCGCCCGCCCGCGCACGGTCCTGACGCGCTATACCTCGACCCGGTAGGACAGCGTCAACTCGTCCGCCGGAACGCCCCGGATGCCCCAGTTGACCTGCGGCATCTCGATGATGGTGATCTCCACGTCCTGCTTCGGATACGGCAACGTGTCGTAGATCTCGCGGATCAGCGCGCGCTTGGCCTCGTCACTGCGGCCGGTGAAGCAGACGATCTCGATGATCAGATAACCGTCGCCGCGCTGCGGGCAGATGAAGTCGTCGGCGTCGAGCAGCAGGAACCGGTGGAACCTCTTGTCCTCGGGCAGCCCCCACGCCTTGACCACGCACTGGTGGAGCAGGTCGGAGACCTCCTTCTGGTGCCCGCCCCACACGTCCCTGCGCCCGTAAACCTTCACCTGTGCCATGTCGGCCAATATAGAGCGTGTGATTCGCATACTGCTGGCCGACGACGAGGCCATGATCCGCGCCGGGGTGCGGGCCATCCTCGCCTCCGACCCGGACCTGGAGGTGGTGGCGGAGGCCGGCGACGGCCGCGAGGCGGTGGACCTGGCCATCAGCCACCACCCGGACGTGGCGCTGCTCGACATCCGCATGCCGAGGCTCGACGGGCTCGCGGCGGCGGCGGAGATCCGCAGGGCGGCGCCGGGCACGGCGGTGGTGATGCTCACCACGTTCGGCGAGGACGACTACATCGCCAAGGCGCTGGACGTGGGCGCGAACGGGTTCCTGCTGAAGTCCGGCGACCCGCGCGAGCTGATCGCCGGGGTCCACGCCGTCGCCGGCGGCGCCGCGTACCTGTCGCCGAAGGTCGCCCAGCGGGTCATCGAGCAGCTGGCCGGCGGCCGGATGGCGCGCGGCGCCGCCGCCCGCGACCGCATCGCCGGGCTGACCGACCGCGAGCGCGAGGTGCTGGCCCTGCTGGGCGCGGGCCTGTCCAACGCGGAGATCGCCCGCACGCTGCACATCGTGGAGGGCACGGTCAAGGCGTACGTGAGCGCCATCCTCACCCGGCTCGACGTGCGCAACCGCGTACAGGCCGCGATCATCGCCCACGAGGCTGGATTGGTAGCCTGACCCGTGATGTATCGCCTCGTGTTCACGCAGGTCTTGCGGCGGTTCGACGCCGAGGCCGTGCACCATCAGACCGTCAGGGCCCTCGCGATCCTCGCCAGGCTGCCCCTGCTCAAGCGATCCCTGCACCGGGCTCTCGCACCGCACGACCCGGCCCTGCGGGTGAGCGCCTTCGGCGTGCACTTCCCGGGGCCGCTCGGGCTCGCCGCCGGCTTCGACAAGGACGCGGCGTGCGCGGAGGCGGTGGCGGCGCTCGGCTTCTCGCATGTCGAGGTCGGCACCATCACCGCCCACGGCCAGCCGGGCAACCCGCGTCCGCGCCTGTTCCGGCTGGTGCCGGAGCACGCGGTCGTCAACCGGATGGGGTTCAACAACGCGGGCGCCCGCGCCGCCGCCCGCCGCCTGCGCCGCACCCGCGGGGTGCCGGTCGTGGTGGGGGTCAACATCGGCAAGACCAAGGTGGTGCCCGAGTCGGGCGCGGTCGCCGACTACGTGACCAGCGCCAGGACGCTGGCGCCGCTGGCCGACTACCTGGTGGTCAACGTCAGCTCGCCCAACACGCCGGGACTGCGCGACCTTCAGGCCGTCGAGCTGCTGCGCCCCCTGCTCAAGGCGGTCAAGGAGGTGGCCGACGGCACGCCCAGGCGCACCCCGCTGCTCGTCAAGATCGCGCCCGACCTGGCCGACGAGGACGTCGACTCCGTCGCCGATCTCGCGGTCGAGCTGGGCCTCGACGGCATCATCGCGACCAACACCACGATCCGCCACGCGGGCGAGACGGGAGGCTTGTCCGGCCGTCCGCTCAAGGAACGCTCGCTGGAGGTGCTGCGCCGCCTGCGCGCCCGCGTGGGCGACCGTCTGACGCTCGTGTCGGTGGGCGGCGTGGAGGACGTCGATGACGTGTGGGAACGCCTGCTGGCCGGCGCCACGCTGGTGCAGGGCTACACGGGCTGGATCTACGGCGGCCCGCTGTGGGCCTCCCGCATCCACCGCCAGCTCTCCCGGCGCGTACGCCGCCACGGCCTGAAGTCGATCACCGAGATCATCGGCCGCACGGCATGACCGGCGCCCCGGGGACGCCCTCGACTGTCGTAGCCGCGGGTTAGTCTCCGGGCGTGAAGGTAGAGGCCTCCGTCGAGCAGCTCGTCTTCGTCGACGACGACCACTACACCGTGGCCCGGATGAGCTCCGACGACGCCGGCTCCTTCGTCGCCGCGGGCCGGCCGCTGGCCGGGGCCCAGCCGGGGGAGCGGCTCCAGCTCGCCGGCGCGTGGGAGTCGCACCCGCGCTTCGGCCGCCGCCTGGCCGTCAAGCAGTGCGAGCGCGTCGCGCCCTCCACCGTCCGCGCCATCAGCCTCTACCTGGGCTCCGGCCTGATCCGCGGCGTCGGCCCGCGCCTGGCCCACGCCATCGTCAGCCACTTCGGCGAGCAGACGCTCAAGGTCATCGACACCGAGCCCGAGCGGCTGCGCGAGGTCGTCAACATCGGCGCGATCCGCCAGGCGCAGATCGTCGAGGCGTGGGCCGAGCAGAAGGCCGTGGCCGAGCTCATGGTCGCCCTCCAGGGGTTCGGCGTCAGCCCGCTGCTCGCCGCCAAGCTCTACCAGGCGTACGGGCACGACGCCCTCCACGTGCTGACCAAGGACCCCTACCAGCTCGTCGGCCGGGTGCGCGGCATCGCCTTCCACACGGCCGACCGCATCGCGCTGCGCTCCGGCGTGCCCGAGAGCAGCCCGGCGCGGCTGCGGGCGGCGGTCCTCGACCGGCTGGAGGCGGCGGCCGCGGGCGGCGGCCACTGCTTCCTGCCGCTGCACGCGCTGGTCACCCAGGTGGTGGCGCTGGTCGAGCAGGACGAGCGGCCGGTCAGGCGGGCCGTCGACGCGCTCAGCGCCGAGCGGCGCGTCGTCGTCGAGCCGTCGCCGTCCGACCCGGGCCGGCTCGTCGTCTACGGCAAGCAGGAGCACAGCCGCGAGGTGGCGCTGGCCGGCCACCTGGCCAGGCTGCTGCGGGCCCGCTCGACGCTGCGGATGCGCCCCTACTCCGAGGACGAGCGGCTGCACGAGGACCAGCGCGCCGCCGTCAACCTGGTGCTGACCAGCACCGTCTCCGTGCTGACCGGCGGGCCGGGCTGCGGCAAGAGCCACACCGTGGCGGCGATCGCCTCGACCGTGCGGGCGATGGGCGGCTCGGTGACGCTGTGCGCGCCGACCGGCAAGGCCGCCAAACGGCTGTCGGAGCTGACCGGGCTGCCCGCGATGACCGTGCACCGGCTGCTGTCCGCCCGCGCCGAGCCCGACGACGGCGCGCTGTTCGCCGACGACCCCGCGCAGGCCGACCTGATCGTGGTGGACGAGGCGTCGATGCTCGACCTGCACCTGGCCACCCGGCTGGCCGCCGCCGTGCCGTCGGGCAGCCACCTGCTGTTCGTCGGCGACAGCGACCAACTGCCCAGCATCGGCCCCGGCAGGGTGCTGGCCGACCTGCTCGGCGTGCCGGAGGTGCCGCGCGTGCGGCTCACCCACGTGTTCCGGCAGGCCCACGACAGCGGCATCGTCCGGGCCGCCCACCGCATCCGCGCCGGCGAGCTGCCCGACCTGCCCGGCGGGGGCGGCTTCTGGTTCGAGGAGCTGGACGACCCGGTCAAGGTGGCCGATCGGGTCATCGAGCTGGCCACCGAGGCGATCCCCCGCAAACAGGGCGTCGAGCCCGGCCAGGTGCAGGTGCTGTGCCCGATGCGCCGGGGCGAGACCGGCGCCACCGAGCTCGGCCGCCGCCTCCAGGACCGGCTCAACCCGGCCCGCGAGGGCGTCGCCGAACACTGGGCGGGCCCGTCGGTCTTCCGGCCCGGCGACCGGGTGATGCCCATCCGCAACAACTACGACAAGGGCGTCTTCAACGGCGAGACCGCCACCGTGACCGCCGTCGACCCGCGCGAACGGCTCGTCGAGCTGTGCACCGACGACGGCCGCGCCGTCCCCTACACCTTCGACGAGCTCGACGAGCTCACCCACGCCTACGCGATCAGCGTCCACCGGGCCCAGGGCAGCGAATACCCGTTCGTGGTGGCGCCGGTGGTGGCCGAGGCGGGCGGCGTCATGCTCCGCCGCAACCTGCTCTACACGCTGGTCACCCGGGCCAAGGCATGGGTGGTGCTGGTCGGCGGGCGCGACGCGCTGGAGCTGGCCGTGCACCGGCTGGGCGGGCGGCGCAACACCGCCCTGTCCCACCGGCTGGCTCTCCAGCTCGCCGCGCCGTGACCGTCAGACGCTGGGGCGGGTCGACTCCGCGTCGTGCGTCATGCCGTCGATGCGCGCCAGCACCGCCGTCACGTCGACGACGCCCGGCCGGTGCGGGCGGCGGCGCTGCCACGGGCGCGGCCCCGCCTGTGGCCTGTATTCGACGCCGAGCGCGTCCAGCCTGCCCAGGTGCGCCTCCAGCCGCTCGGCGAAGCCCTCGCCGCCGCCCCACGCGACGTCGGCCAGCGCGCACGTACGGGGCCACAGCCGGTAGTCGAGCACCCGGCCGTCGGGCACCCGCTCGCTCCAGAGCTGCGCCTGCACGCCGATGACGCGCGCCCGCTCCTCCTCCGGCCACTCGGCCGGCGCCGGCTCGAACGCGGCCACGTCCGCGACCGTGATCGTCTCGCCGATCGCCATCGGCTCCTCCGCCGAGGCGGCCTCCGCGTAGTCGAAGTAGAGCGGGAACACCGGCGTGGCCACCACGTCATGGCCCGCGGCGGCGGCGCGGCGGCCGACGTTCATGCCGCGCCACGGCATCACCACCGTGTCCTGGCGCAGCCGCCCGCTGACGAACGCCTCGTCCCACACCACGGCCCGCGCCCCGCGCTCGGCCAGCGCGTCGGCGAGCTGCCGCAGGAACCACGCCTGAAGGTCGTTGGCGCCCGCCAGGCCCAGCGACTCGCCGTAGGCGGTGATCTCTGCCGAGGCGGCCCACTGGTCGAGCACCACCTCGTCGCCGCCGATGTGCACGTACGGCGTCTCGCCGAGCGCGCCGAGCAGCTCGTCGAAGATCGTCGTCAGGAACTCGACCGTCGGCGGCAGCGGCGACAGGATCGCGGGGGAGATGCCCCACCGGTCCAGCACCTCGTGCGGCTCGCCGGTCGCGCCGAGCTGCGGGTAGGCCGCCAGGATCGCCGAGGCGTGCCCCGGCACGTCGATCTCCGGCACGATCGTGACCGCCTTGGAGCGCGCGTACGCGGCCAGCTCCGCCAGGTCGGCCAGCGTGTAGTAGCCGCCGTGCGGGATGTCGTCGTACGCCTCGGGCTCGCGGTAGAAGTGGGTCGCGGTGCGCGGCCGGTGCGAGGCGACCTCGTGCAGCAGGGGATAGGCCCGGCTCTCCACCCGCCAGCCCTGGTCGTCGGCCAGGTGCAGGTGCAGCCGGTTCAGCTTGTGCACGGCCATCAGGTCCAGCAGCCGCATGACCTCCCGCTTGGGGAAGAAGTGCCGGGCCACGTCCAGGTGCAGGCCGCGCCAGGCGAACCGGGGCGCGTCCTCGATCCGCACGCCGGGCACGTTCCACGCCTGGCCGGCGCCGAACCGGTAGGCGTCGGCGGGCAGGAGCTGGCGCAGCGACTGGGCGGCGTAGAACGCCCCCTCCCGGCCGCCCGCGGCGATCTCGACGCCGCGCGAGCCGACCGACAGCCGGTACGCCTCGGCGCCCAGCGCGGGGTCGAACCGGGTGGCGACGGCGCCGTCGTCACCGGGCAGCAGGTCCAGTCCGGGAAGCGCGGTCCGTACGGGCTCGATCAGCGGGCCGGAGACGGTGGCCCCGGCGGCGAGCTCATAGGAGCCGGAGAGCGGGTTGTGCAGCGATGGGCGAGGAATCATGTAGTGAGATAGTGCTGCAAACCGTTGGCCAAAGCCAGGGCGATGCGCTGGCGGAACTGGGCGTCACGGAATTTGGCCGCCTCCGCCGCGTTGCGCATGTTGCCGCACTCGACGAAGATCTTCGGCACCGTCGACAGGTTGAGCCCGCCCAGGTCGTTGCGGTAGTCGAGGGCCTTGTTGCCGATGTAGGTGGAGTAGGGCAGCCCGGTGCCCTTGCGGAAGGCGTCACGCACGGCCACGCCCAGGTCGGACGACTGCTTGACCACCGGGTCCACCGGGCCGTTGATCTTCTTCGGCATGATCACGTGGAAGCCGTGGTTGGCCGGGGCGGAGCCGTCGGCGTGCACCGAGATCGCGGCGTCGGCCTTGCTGCGGTTGCCGATGGCGGCCCGCTCGGTGATGCACGGCCCGACGCCGGTGTTGCTGGAGCGGGTGAGCTTGACCGTGGCGCCGCGGTTCTTGAGGATCTTGACGAGCCGCTTGGAGACGTCCCAGGTGAAGGCCGCCTCCGAATAGCCGTCGTTGGTGGCGGTGCCCGTCGTGTCGCACGCCTTCCACTGGGTCAGCACGTTGACCTTGCGGTTGATCGCCTTCGGGTTGCGCGCGTTGCCGCCGTTGTGGCCGGGGTCGATGACGACCGTCTTGCCCTCCAGCGGCTTGGGCGCCGGGGCCCGCTCGGCGGGGGCGGGCGTGCCGGACTCGTCCGTGACGACGGCCGGGGTGCGTGCCTGGGAGCCCGCCTGCGTGGCGGCCGGGGCGGCGGCCTGACCGGCGGCGGTCCCGCCGGAACCGGCGCCGCCGCACGCGGAGATGAGCAGGCCGCAGACGGCCAGGACGGAGGCGGGTAGAGCGCGCATGGGCTCCAACTTACGTGAAACCCGCCCCCGGGGAGCCGCGAAACGCCTCACCAGACGTGTTCGCCGACCTCCTGCCGCTGCAGCAGGGCGGCCAGCTCCCGCGCGTCCTCGGCGTCCAGGCCGAGGACGACGCGGGGGCGGCCCCACGGGTGGTCGAGGGAGTGTGCGACGTAGCTGGCCACGGATTCCGCGCCGACGTCCGTCCCCCGCCCGCGCCCGGCCCGCCACTGCGCCCAGGCGCGTTCGAGCTCGGCCGCCGCGCGCTGGGCGCAGGACACCAGTTCCGGATCACGCATGACTGTTCCCCCCGGATCAGATCGTGGCCGGACCGAATCCGGCCACAATTAGCATGACCCTGACGAGTAAACAGCCGGGGGCGCGGTCACGGGGCGTGTTGACCCAGCTTTGGCCCGCTATTGGGCCGGACCCGTGCTGCGGCGCACGATCAGCTCGGGCGTGATTTCGCGCAACCGGGCGCCCTTGCCCGGCTCGGAGATGCGGTCGCTCAGCAGCGTGGCGGCCGACCGGCCCATGGCGCGGCGCGGCTGGTCCACCGAGGTGAGCGAGACGTGGTTCGAGGCCGACAGGTGGGTGTTGTCGTAGCCGACCACGGAGAGGTCTTCGGGGACGCGCAGGCCCAGCTCGGTGGCGGCGGAGAGCACGCCGAGCGCGAGCACGTCGTTGGCGGCGAAGATCGCCGTGGGCCTGGGGTCCCGGGTCAGGAGGGCGATGGCGGCGTCGTGGCCGCCGTTCTCGGTCGACTCCGCGGCTTCGACCATGATGTACGGGGCGAGGGAGTGCCTGCGCATGGCCACGAGGTAGCCCTCGCAGCGGGAGGGCCGCGGGCCCTCGATGTGCGCGATGCGCTTGTGCCCGGCCTCGACCAGGTGGTCGATGGCCAGCCGGGCGCCGAGCCGGTCGTCGTCGACGACGATGTCGACGCCTTCGAGCTCGATGTCACGTTCCCCGACGACGACCGTCGGGGTGTAGGAGGTCGCCTCGATCAGGGTGGCGCTGGTCGGCGGGATGCCCAGGAGGACCAGCCCGTCGACCCGCAGCTCCAGGAAGGCCTCCACGGCCTCGTCCTCGAAGGCGGGATCCCACTGGCTGTTGCCGATCAGCATGCGTAACCCGTCGCCGTGCAGGCTCTCCTGCAGGCCGTCGAGAAACTCGGCGTAGAAGGGATTGTGCAGGTCGGCGACGAGCGCGCCGACGAGGTGAGTGCGGCCTTCGACCAGGCTGCGGGCGACCGCGTTCGGCCGGTAGCCGAGCTCGCGGGCGGCCTGGAGCACTGCCTGGCGCCGGTGCTCGCTCACGTGCGGGGATCCGCGCAGCACGAGGGAGACCAGCGATTTCGAGACGCCGGCTCGTTCGGCGACGTTGCGGATGGTGGGCCTGGGCCGGGGCAGCGTATCTACCTCTCTCATGTCGGTGATGGTCGGAGTCTTGACGGGCGGTCCTGACATGTGTCTCCCCCGCGATGCGAAGTTGGGCACCTGTACCACCAAACGATCGAGTTCGCCGCAGGGTACGGCCTTGTCGCCAACGACCCGATCTCCACTGGTCAGGGCTCGGATACTGTGCAGGGGTGACACCCGAGACGGCGCGTCCGCCCCGGCGCAGGCTGAGCGTCGACCGGCGGCGCGAGGAGCTCATGGCGGCGGCTCTGGAGCTGTTCGGCGCCAGGGACGCCGAGGACGTCACGATCGACGACGTGGCCTCGGCGGCCGGGGCGTCGCGGGCGCTGGTCTATCACTACTTCGGCGGCAAGCAGGAGCTCTATGTGGCGGCGCTGAGAAGCGCGGCCGGCCAACTGGAGGCGCGGCTGCGGGAGGCGCGGCCGCGCGCGCATGACGGCGCCGGTCTGCTCGGCGATCTGGCCTCGGGGCTCGGGCGCTACTTCGACTTCGTGGAAGAGCACGCGGCGGGGTTCGCGGCGCTGCTGCGCGGCGGGCCGGCCAACCGGACCGGCGAGGTCGGGGAGATCGTCGACGGGGTCCGGCAGCGGCTCTTCCGGCTCGTCCAGCGGCAGATGCGCGTCGAGGAGCCGACCCCGGTGCTGCGGGCGACGCTGCGCTCGTGGATCGCCTCGGTGGAGACGGCGGGGCTCGACTGGCTGGAGCACCGCGACATCGAGCGGGCCACGCTCGAACGCATGCTCGTCGAGCAGATGGTGGCGTTGCTCGGCGTCGCAGCCCGGCACGACCCCGACGCGCGCCGGCTGCTGGAGCAGCACGGCTGACCGGTGGAGAAATGGCGCCGGGCGGGCGGCGCCAGCTCCCACGTGCGACGTCGTATCGTCACAGGGGTGGACCGGGTCGTGCGGACCTGGCCCACCGTTCAACCCCCCTGAGGTTCGTAACTACTCCGAACGCTGCTGCGGAATCCCCGCGAGCAGTGCGCGGACCTCGGTCTCCCGGTAACGCCGGTGACCGCCGAGGGTGCGAATCGACGTCAACTTGCCCGCCTTGGCCCACCTGGTAACGGTCTTGGGGTCGACCCTGAACATGGTCGCGACCTCGGCGGGCGTGAGCAGCGGCTCGGCCTCGGGTGTACGAGCTGACATTTGTGCGGCCTCTCCTCCGTGTGGACCGGCTTAGCGCGATCCTGTGACTGCTTTTGCGCGTGTCACGGATGTCCCCCTATGGCGCAGAGCGTGCGGCTTTTCTGAGCCATATGCGGCATCACCCGATGTGACCATACCGCCACGCAGAGCGATTGGCGAGCCCTTCTTTGACCCAACTGCCCGCCCCCATGGCGATGTCACGCTCGGTGATTCTAGCGACACGTTTCGTGGTATCGCAGTGAAAACGGCAAACTACTCAGTTCGCAGAAGAGAGCAGCCGCGAGTCGTGACCTACTCATGCAGGTCAGAGCGTCGTATTGGGGTTCAGTTGGCAGATTCCAGAAGTTGCATTGACTTCCAGCGAAGGATGACCCTCTGGTACATGGCATAGGCAAGTTCTTCTTGACCCGTGTCCAGACCCGTCAAAGCGGCCGAAAGCTCCGCAACCGACTGGTCCGCCTGGAGGGCGTCGTCGTCCATCAGATGCACCAGACCGCCGTAGTCGAGCTCGACCAGCGAGTGCGGATGGAACTCCTCCAGCCACCGCGCCACGTCCTCCACGTCGAAGTTGGGCGAGGTGTCGCCCAGATGGCGGCGCAGCACCTGAAGCGCCCGCGCCGCCCGCCTCCTGGCCTGCGCCATGGACGTCACGTAGATGAGGTTGCGTCCCGTCGTGGTGGTCACGTCCTGCCCGGGTGTGGAGGAGCCGAGCACCAGCCAGCGCTCGTTCCCGTCGAAAGGCACGAACCATGACGGCGGCACGTGCCACGCCGTGGTGCGGATGTGGGTGCGCAGCGCCGACGAGCCGCCGGCGCGCTTGTAGCGGTCGAAGTCGTCGGCCGTCTGGTCGGCGATCGTCTTGGAGACGATGCGGTCCATCAGCTTGGCCGGAGTGCTCCCGCGCAGCTTCGAGAAGGCCAGCCAGGAGCGCAGCCGGGTCTGCCAGGGGCACACGTACAGCCGGTCCTCCACGCGCCGCAGGTAGGCGTTGGGGCTCTCCTGTGAGGGGACCAGCTCGGGAGGGGCGCCGAGCAGCCGCCTGACGGCCTCGCCGTGCTCGGCCTGGAGCGCGTTGGCGCGGCGCGGGCGGTCGTTGGAGTCGGCATAGTCGGCCCAGACCTTGCGCTCAGACTCGGCGAACGCGGTCAGCGGCTCATAGACGCGGAGGTAGGCGGCATAGGGCAGCACGCACGCATCGTGTCATGAAGCCGTCGGCGCTCGCACTGTGGCGCCCATTACGCTGGTAGGCGATCTCCGCCGCGACGGGGCGGCGGACCGGACAGGGAGTCACTACCGTGACCGACGTCTTCGGCACGTCCCACAAGGACGTCCACGAGCAGGTCGTCTTCTGCGCCGACGAGCAGAGCGGCCTGCGTGCCATCATCGCCATCCACAACACCCAGCTCGGCCCCGCCCTCGGCGGCACCAGGTTCTACCCGTACGAGAGCGAGCAGGCCGCGCTCGCCGACGTGCTGAACCTGGCCAAGGGCATGGCCTACAAGAACGCGCTGGCGGGGCTCGACCTCGGCGGCGGCAAGGCCGTCATCATCGGCGACCCGGCCCGCGACAAGAGCGAGGCGCTGCTGCGCGCCTACGGCCGCTTCGTCGAGACGCTCGGCGGGCGCTACATCACCGCCTGCGACGTCGGCACCTACAGCGAGGACATGGACGTCGTGGCCCGCGAGTCGCGCCACGTGACCGGCCGCACCCTCGCCAACGGCGGCGCCGGCGACTCCTCCATCCTCACCTCCTACGGCGTCTTCCAGGGCATGCGCGCCTCGGCCGAGCGCGTCTTCGGCACGCCGTCGCTGCGCGGCAGGCGCGTCGGCGTCGAGGGCGTCGGCAAGGTCGGCCACCGCCTGGTCGACCTGCTCCGCGAGGACGGCGCCGACGTGGTGATCTGCGACGTCAGCGAGCAGGCCGTCGAGCGGGTGCGGCAGCGCCACCCGGAGGTCGACGTGGTGGCCGACGCGCAGGCCCTCACCGAGGCCGACATCGACGTGTTCGCGCCGTGCGCGCTGGGCGGCGCGCTCGACGACGCCACGGTGGCCAGGCTGCGCGCCAGGATCGTCTGCGGCGCCGCCAACAACCAGCTCGCCCACTCCGGCGTGGAGAAGCAGCTCGACGAGCGCGGCATCCTGTACGCGCCCGACTACGTGGTCAACTCGGGCGGCGTCATCCAGGTGGCCGACGAGATCTCGGGCTTCGACATGGAGCGGGCCAGGGCCAAGGCCGCCCAGATCTACGACACGACTCTGAAGATCTTCGGGATCGCCGCGGACGAGGGCGTTCCTCCGGCGGTCGCAGCGGATAGGCTGGCTGAACGTAGAATGTCGGAAGTCGGGCGCATTAGGGGCATTTGGCTGGGCCGCTGACGCCCCGCGCCCATACGACGTACCGAGCTGGGCACAAAACAGGTACGGTAATAGGCGAACGATAGGCTGACGCCCAAAGTCAGGGCGGCGTCAGTGTGTGGTGCGTTAGCGACGAGGGGTCGGGGACGACCCCACACGAGGGGGTCGAGCCAATGGGGCGCGGCCGAGCAAAGGCCAAGCAGGTCAAGGTTGCTCGCCAGCTGAAGTACAACAGCGGTGGCACGGATCTTGACCGACTTCGCGACGAACTCGGGGTCGGTGACCCCGGCCGCAACGACGACGCCGACGACCTCAACGACGAGCTGGCGGATCGCTATGCCGATTACGCCGACGGCTACGGTGCCGGAGACGACGACGATGATCGTCCCTCCGGCCGTCGATAGCCGTTCCTCCGCGTGACGTGGGTTCGCGTTCCGGCGCGGACCCACCGCTCAACGAGCGTCGGGCCCCACGGGTGACCGTGGGGCTTTGTCGTGCGTGCCCATAACGTGTCGACGGTGCCACGTACCATTAGGGCATGGACGTGCTGACAGGCGAGCCGCTGGCGCTGGACCTGGTCAACACGCGGGCCGGCACGCCCGCGGGCGACGTGGACTTCCTCGGCACCGCCGACGGCCTCGGCGTCTGGCTCGCCCGCCAGTCCGATCGGCTGAGCGGCCTCCCGCAGCCGCTCACGGCCGACGGCCTCGCCGCGGTGCACCGGATCCGCGCGCACGTCGAAGCGGCCGTCACAGCCGTCGTCGCGGGCCAGGCGCCGCCCGCCGCAGCCGTCGCCGCGCTGAACGAGGCGGCCCGCGCCGCCCCCACCCACCTGTTCCTGGGCGGCTCAGGCGTGGAGACCCGCCGCGACGCCGCGCCGCTCGACCGGCTGCTCGCCGAGCTCGCCGAAGCCGCCATCACGCTGCTCGGCACGCCCGGGGCGAGCAGGGTCAAGTCCTGCGAGGCCCCGGGCTGCCGGATGCTGTTCCTTCCCGCCCACCCGCGACGCCGCTGGTGCTCGCCCGAGCTGTGCGGCAACCGGGTCCGGGTGGCCCGCCACTACGAGCGGGCCAGGAGCGGTCAGGCGTAGGCCGCCCGGCCCGAGCCGGGCACGATCTCGCCCATCACCCACGCGGGCAGGCCCCGCCCGGCCAGCAGGCGGATCGCCGCGTCGGCGTCGTCGGCCGCCACGATCGCCGCCATGCCGACGCCCAGGTTGAAGGTGCGGTCGAGATCCTTCTGCGCGATGCCGCCGTGACCGGCCAGCACCTCGAAGATCGCCGGGGGGGTCCAGGAGGAACGGTCCAGCCGGGCGTCGAGATGCTCCGGCAGCGAGCGCGACAGGTTGCCCTCGACGCCGCCGCCCGTGATGTGCGAATAGGCGTGCACGTCGACCGTGCGGGCCAGCTCCAGGCAGTCGAGCGAGTAGATGCGCGTCGGCTCCAGCAGCTCCTCGCCCAGCGGCCGGCCCAGCTCGGGCAGCTCGCTGTCGAGCGTCAGCGCGGAGTTGGCGATCACGTGGCGGACCAGCGAATAGCCGTTGGAGTGGACGCCCGACGACGCCAGCCCCAGCACCACGTCACCCTCGCGGACCCGGGCCGGGCCCAGCATCCGGTCCGCCTCCACCACGCCCGTGCCCGCGCCCGCCAGGTCGTACTCGTCCGGGCCCATCGCGCCGGGGTGCTCGGCCGTCTCGCCGCCCACCAGAGCCGCCCCGGCCAGCCGGCAGCCCTCGGCGACGCCGCCGACGATCTCCGCCACCCGCTCCGGCAGCACCTTGCCGCACGCGATGTAGTCGGTCATGAACAGCGGCTCGGCCCCGCACACCACCAGGTCGTCCAGCACCATGCCGACCAGGTCGATGCCGATCGTGTCGTGCTTGCCGTACTGCTGGGCGAGCATCACCTTCGTGCCGACCCCGTCGGTGGACGTGGCCAGCAGCGGCCGCTTGTAACGCAGCAGCGCCGAGGCGTCGAACAGCCCGGCGAACCCGCTCGCGTCGTCGACCACCTCCGGCCGCCGCGACCGCGCCACCTTGTCCTTCATCAGCGTGACAGCGCGCTCACCGGCCTCGATGTCGACCCCGGCCGCCTCGTACGTGCTCATGCCTTGCTCTCCAACACGAACTTGCCCACGTTGTCCTGGTCGATGGGGATGGGGTAGGAGCCGTCGAAACAGGCCCGGCACAGCCGCTCCGCCGGGATCGTCGTCGCCTCGGTCAGCCCTTCGAGCGAGATGTAGCCCAGCGAGTCGGCGCCCAGCGAGGCGCGGATCTCCTCGACCGACAGCGAGCCCGCGATCAGCTCCGCCCGCGTGGCGAAGTCGATGCCGTAGAAGCACGGCCACGCCACCGGCGGCGACGAGATCCGCACGTGCACCTCACGGGCGCCCGCCTCGCGCAGCATCCGCACGATCGCCCGCTGCGTGTTGCCGCGCACGATCGAGTCGTCCACCACGACCAGCCGCTTGCCCTCGACGACCTCGCGCAGCGGGTTGAGCTTCAGCCTGATGCCGAGCTGGCGGATCGTCTGCGACGGCTGGATGAAGGTCCGGCCCACGTACGAGTTCTTCACCAGGCCCTGGCCGTACGGGATGCCGCTCTCTTCGGCGTAGCCCACGGCCGCCGGGGTGCCCGACTCGGGCGTGGGGATCACCAGGTCGGCCTCCACCGGGTGCTCGCGGGCCAGCACGCGGCCCACCTCCACCCGGGTCACCTGCACGCCGCGGCCCGCGATCGTCGTGTCGGGGCGGGCCAGGTAGACGTACTCGAACAGGCAGCCCTTGGGCTCGGCCAGCGCGAACCGGCGCGACCTGACCCCGCGCTCGTCGATCGTCAGCAGCTCGCCCGGCTCGATCTCGCGGGTGAACGTGGCGCCCACGATGTCGAGCGCCGCGGTCTCCGAGGCGACCACCCAGCCGCGCTCCAGCCTGCCCAGCACCAGCGGGCGGATGCCCTGCGGGTCACGGGCCGCGTACAGCGTCTTCTCGTCCATGAACACCAGCGAGTAGGCGCCCTTGACCTGCGGCAGCAGCTCGGCGGCCGAATCCTCGATGGAACGGCTGCGATCCTGCGCCAGCAGCGTGGTCAGGACCTCGGTGTCGGTCGTCGCCCGCGTGGCGCCCGGCTCCAGCCGCTCGGCCAGCTCCGGGGTGTTGATCAGGTTGCCGTTGTGGGCCAGCGCGAGACCGCCCACCTCGGTCGAGCTCAGCGTCGGCTGCGCGTTCTCCCACACGCTGGAGCCCGTCGTGGAGTAGCGGCAGTGACCCACCGCGATGTGGCCGCGCAGCGTGCCCAGCACCGACTCGTCGAAGACCTGGGCCACCAGGCCCATGTCCTTGTAGACGAGGATGCGGCTGCCCTCGCTGACCGCGATGCCCGCGGACTCCTGGCCGCGGTGCTGCAACGCGTACAGCCCGTAGTAGGTGAGTTTGGAAACTTCCTCGCCTGGCGCCCAGACGCCGAAGACACCACAGGCATCCTTCGGAGCGCGGTCTTGGGGGTCCAGGTCATGGCCGAGCCGGCCGTCGCCCTTCAGCACATGCTTCAGTCTAGGTTGCGGCCTTCCGTGCTCGCACACCCGGGTTGTTTGAGCCAAGGATGACCCCTGTCTTACCGTGTCGGATGGTTTCGAAGGGCGCTCCCGCGAAAAGGTGAAGTATCCGGCATTCGACTCGTCGGGGGAGACGCAGACGTGACCACACCTGGGGACCCGAACCAGCCTCGCCCGCGCGAGAACCGGCCCGGCCCGGACGAGCCCGCCCACGAGCCTCCCGTCCAGGAGCCCGGCCAGACGGCCGCGCACGCCTGGTGGGCCGAGGGCGCCGCCGAGGAGCCCGCCCCCGACCGGCCCGCCCGCGAGCGGGGGGAGTCCGCCGGGTCAGGCCAGTCCGGTCGCGAGCAGGGGGAGCCGTCCGGGACGGAGCCGTCCGGGACGGAGCCGTCCGGGACGGAGCCGTCCGGGACGGAGGAGCCCGGCGAGGGGCCCGGGGAAGGGGAGGAGCCGATCGCCCCGGCGCCGCCCGTCGTCCCCCAGCCCGGCACGCCCGCCCCGCCGCAACCCGGTCCCGGCCCGGAACCCCGGCCCGGCCCCGAACCCCGGCCTGGCCCTGAGCCGCGTCCTGGCCCGGAGCCCGGCCCCGGCCCGGAGCCGCGGCCCGGTCCCGAGCCCCGGCATCCCGATCTGCCCACGGCGCCCGAGACGCCGCCGCCCGCGACGGCCCCCGACGAGGCGGACGCGGAGCGCACGGCGGTGTTCGGCACGCCCGACTGGAACCGTTCCGGCGACACGCAGTCCTACCCGATGCCCGGCTCCACCCCGTCGTACCCCGGCTGGGAAGGCGCCGCCTCGGACGACGAGCCCGGCCCCTCGGGCCCCCGCACCCCGTCCCGCTACGACCCGCCCCCGTCGGACCGCCCCTCCTTCGAGCCGCCGACCCTCGAGGCCCCGGACGACACCACAGCCCAGGGCACCCCGTACAGTCCGCTGGCCCCTCAGGGAGAGACCCCCCAGGGACACGAGACAGGCGCCGCGCACCCGTACGGGACGGGGGCCGCGCAGGAGGGCCCCACGTACGGGTCAGGCGCCGCCCAGCCGGAGGGCGCCCCCTACGGCGAGGGCGCGCCGCACGGGGAGGGGCAGGAGCCCGCGGTGCCGGGGACGGCGCCGTCGAGTCCGTACGGGGGAGCGCCGGGGGCGGGTCCGGTGTACGGGTCGCCGCCCGGCGGGGCGTACACGCCGCCGCCCGGCGGGGCGGGGCAGTATCCCCCGGACTGGCGGCCGCCGGGCCAGCCGGGCAGCGGGCTGGCGACGGCGTCGCTGGTGCTGGGCGTGGCGAGCCCGTTCCTGGTGTTCGTCTGCTTCATCGGCCTGCTGACGGCGATCCTGTCGATCGTGTTCGGCATCGTGGCGCTGACCAAGCGGGTGGGGAAGGGCCGGGCGATCACCGGCATCGTGCTGAGCGTCGTGGCGCTGGTGCTGTTCGCGGCGGTGGCGATCTGGTTCTGGAACGTGGTGCAGGAGTGCGCCCAGCTCCCGGGCGGCCTGGCCGACCGGTGCTTCGAGGCGCGGATCCCGTGGATGGGCAGCACGCCGTCCTGACGACGCCGACGTAGCTTTTCGGCGCGTTATAGCGGCAAATATCCGGACAGGTCGGCTCGGGATCCGCTGGCCGCCACCGCCCCCTTCCCCGTGGCCTCCTCCCACGTCATCCGCCCCACCGCCAGCTCGATCCACGTGCGCGCGTCCATCTCGACCACGTTCGGCGGCGTCCCCCGCGTGTGGCGCGGCCCCTCGATCGCCTGTACGGCCGCGTACGGCGGCACGCGCACCTCGACGGTCCGCCCGGGCGCGGCGGTCACCAGCCGGTCCAGCAGATGGCGTACGGCCTGCCGCGCGGCGTCGCGCTCGGGCCGCAGCCCGCGGTCGTAGGCGGTGAGCACGGCGGTGACGAGGGCGTCGGCCAGCGCGCCGGCGGGCCCGTCGTAAGCCGGTTGGTCGAGGGCGACGAGCTGGGCGTCGAGTGCCTCGCGGAGCTTCGCTGGGTCGAGTTTGCGTGGTGGCACGCCACCATTGTGCTCCCTGGAAGCGTTCACCGCGCCGGAGGGCCTCGTTCACCTGCGGTTTCTCCGGTGACCGTAATGTCCGGCTCGAACGATTGCGCACTACCTTGGAGGACCCTGTGGCGAATCTCTCGCCGCGCCGGCTGCTGCCGCTGCTTTCCACCCCGCACAAGGGTGGCCGATCCGCGATGACCTGCCAGTTCCGGTGCGGCAACGCGTGCGCGCATGACGTGGCCAACACGAGCGGCAACCCGTACTTCGGCGAGGTGGTCGAGCAGGCGCTGTCGCGTCGTGGCGCGCTGCGCGCCGGCGCGCTGGGCGTGCTGGTGGCGGGGGCCGGGCTGGCCGGGGCCGCGCCGGCGTTCGCCGACCCGGGCAAGCCGGAGGCGGCCGGTCACCGGGGCGGCGGCCTGGACTTCACGCCCGTTCCTCCGAACACCGACGACAAGCTGACCGTGCCCGACGGCTACCGGTCCTCGGTCGTGGTGCGCTGGGGCGACCCGGTGCTGCCGGACGCGCCCGCGTTCGACTTCGCCAACCAGACGGCCGACGCGCAGGCCAAGCAGTTCGGCTACAACTGCGACTTCGTCACCCTCTTCCCGATGGGCCGCGACCGTGGCCTGCTCTGGGTGAACCACGAGTACAGCGACGAGAACCTGATGTTCCGCGGCTACACCGGCGGCGCCGCCGCGACCGAGGAGCAGATCAAGATCGCGCTGGCCGCGCACGGCGGCTCGGTGGTCGAGGTGGAGCGCGAGCACCGCAGCGGCGAGTGGAAGCTGGTGACCCGGGGCCGCCGCCGCTACAACCGGCGGATCACCGCGACGACGCCGATGCGCTTCACCGGCCCGGCCGCCGGCAGCGACCTGCTGAAGACCGCGGCCGACCCGGCCGGACTCAAGCCGCTGGGCATGCTGAACAACTGCGCCGGCGGCACCACTCCGTGGGACACGGTGCTGACCGCCGAGGAGAACTTCGACCAGTACTTCGTCAACGGCGACAAGGTCCCCGCCGAGCAGAAGCCGTACGTCCAGCGCTACACGCTCACCACGGGCACGCCGGCCGACAACCGCCGCTTCGACCGGGTCGAGGAGCGGTTCGACCTGGCCAAGCACCCGAACGAGGCCAACCGGTTCGGGTGGATCGTGGAGATCGACCCGTTCGACCCGGACGCGACGCCGATCAAGCGGACCGCGCTGGGCCGCTTCAAGCACGAGGCCGCCACCACGACGCTGGCCAAGGACGGCCGCCTGGTCGTCTACATGGGTGACGACTCCCGGTTCGAGTACGTCTACAAGTTCGTCTCGAAGGAGCGCTACCGCCGGGGCAACGACCGGCACAACCGGAGCCTGCTGGACGAGGGCACGCTCTACGTGGCGCGGTTCACCGGCGACAGCCCGGCGGAGGAGATCGACGGCTCGGGCAAGCTGCCGTCCGACGGCGCCTTCGACGGCGCCGGCGAGTGGATCCCGCTGGTCAGCGGCAACGAGTCGCACGTCGAGGGCATGACCGCGGCCGAGGTGCTGGTCTACACGCGCGTGGCGGCCGACAAGGTGGGGGCGACGAAGATGGACCGCCCCGAGGACGTGGAGCGCAACCCGGTCACCGGCGCCGTCTACGTCGCGCTGACCAACAACACCAACCGCACCCCGGCGCAGGCCGACGAGGCCAACCCGCGCTCGAACAACAAGCACGGCCACGTGCTGGAGCTGGTCGAGCGGCGCGGTGACGCGGCGGAGACGACGTTCGCCTGGTCGGTGCCGCTGGTCTGCGGCGACCCGAACGACTCCGGCACCTACTTCGCCGGGTTCGACAAGACCAAGGTGTCGCCGATCTCCTGCCCGGACAACCTGGCCTTCGACCGTGACGGCAACCTGTGGATCTCCACGGACGGCAACAAGCTCGGCAGCCACGACGGCCTGTTCGTGATGCCGGTGCGCGGCCGGGACCGGGGTCACGTGCGGCAGTTCCTCACGGTGCCGGTCGGCGCGGAGACCTGCGGCCCTATGATCACCGAGGACCAGCGCAGCGTGTTCGTCGCGGTGCAGCACCCGGGCGAGGTCGACGGCGCGAGCCCGGACAAGCCCGCCAGCCGCTGGCCCGACGGCGACCAGCCGCGCCCGGCCGTCGCGGTGGTGTGGCACGGCAGGAACAAGAAGATCGGCAGTTGACGTCAAGTTAACTTGAGGTCCTAGGCTCCTCTCCATGAGCATGGAGATGACGGCCTGGCACCAGGTGTACTCGCTGAACAACCGCCCGGAGCGTCGCCAGATATCGAAGGCGACGCTCCGTCGCGTCTGGGGGTTCGCCCGGCCGCATCGCCGTAGGATCACGTTCTTCCTGGCGCTGAGCGTGGTGATGGCGGCCCTGGCGGTGGCCCCGCCGGTGCTGGCGGGCCGGGTGCTGGACGCGATCGGCGCGGGCGAGCCGATGAGCGTGGTGCTCGGGCTGGCGGGCCTGATCGCGGGCCTGGCGGTGGCCGAGGCCGGGCTCGGGCTGCTGACCCGCTGGCTGTCGTCGGGGCTGGGCGAGAATTTGATCCTGGACCTGCGCACGGCCGTCTTCGACCACGTGCAGAAGATGCCGATCGCGTTCTTCACCAGGACGCGCACCGGCGCCCTGGTCAGCCGGCTCAACAACGACGTGATCGGCGCGCAGCGGGCGTTCACCGACACGCTGTCCAGCGTGGCCGGCAACGTGGTGACGCTGGTGCTGGCGCTGACCGTGATGATCGGCATCTCCTGGCAGATCACGCTGCTGGCGTTGCTGCTGCTGCCGGTGTTCGTGCTGCCCGCGCGCCGGATGGGCGTGCGGATCGCCCGGCTGCGCCGCGAGGCCGCCGACCACAACGCGGCGATGGGCACCCAGATGACCGAGCGGTTCTCGGCGCCGGGCGCGACGCTGGTCAAGCTGTTCGGCCGGCCGCGTGCCGAGTCGGCCGAGTTCGCCGCCAGGGCCAGGCGGGTGCGTGACATCGGGGTGCGCACGGCCATGACGCAGTCGGTGTTCGTCACCGCGCTGACGCTGGTCTCCGCGCTGGCGCTGGCCCTGGTGTACGGGCTCGGCGGCTTCTACGCGCTGCGCGACCAGCTCGACCCGGGCTCGGTCGTGGCGCTCGCGCTGCTGATCACCCGCCTCTACTCGCCGCTGACCGCGCTGGCCAGCGCCCGGGTGGACGTGATGAGCGCGCTGGTCAGCTTCGAGCGCGTCTTCGAGGTGCTCGACCTCGAACCGCTCATCAAGGACCGGCCCGGCGCCGGCCAGGTGCCCGACGGGCCGGTCGGGGTCGAGTTCGACAACGTGCGCTTCGCCTACCCGTCGGCCGACAAGGTGTCACTGGCCTCCCTGGAGGAGGTGGCCGCGCTCGACAGCCGGGGCGGCGTCGAGGTGCTGCACGGCGTCTCGTTCCGGGCCGAGCCCGGCCAGATGGTCGCCCTGGTGGGCTCGTCGGGCGCGGGCAAGTCCACCATCGCCCAGCTCCTGCCCCGCCTGTACGACGTGGACGAGGGCGCGGTGCGGATCGGCGGCGTGGACGTGCGTGACCTGACGGCCGACTCCATCCGCGACACGCTCGGCATGGTCACCCAGGACGGGCACCTGTTCCACGACTCGATCCGGGCCAACCTGCTGCTCGCCCGCCCCGAGGCGGACGAGGAGGAGCTGTGGGAGGTGCTGCGCCGGGCCAGGCTCGCCACGCTGATCGAGTCGCTGCCCGACGGCCTCGACACGGTGGTGGGCGAGCGCGGCTACCGGCTGTCGGGCGGCGAGCGCCAGCGGCTGACGATCGCCCGCCTGCTGCTCGCCAGGCCCCGCGTGGTCATCCTGGACGAGGCCACGGCCGCGCTCGACTCCACCTCCGAGGCCGCCGTGCAGGAGGCGCTGGCCGAGGCGCTCGACGGGCGGACCGCCGTGGTGATCGCGCACCGGCTGTCCACGATCCGCGCCGCCGACGTCATCCTGGTGATCGAGGACGGCCGGGTCGCCGAGCGCGGCACGCACGCCGAGCTGCTGGCCGCCGGGGGCCGCTACGAGGAGCTCTACCGCACTCAGTTCGCCGACCCGGCCATCGCCGCCTGAGGCTCCCCGGTCGTACGGTCCGCGCGCAGCGTGCGGAGCGCGACCGGGATGCCCGCCAGCACCACGACGGCCGCGATCACCAGCGTGAACCGGTAGGCGTCGAGGAAGGCGGCGAGCGGCGGCCCGTCGCCCGCCGCCTGCCGGGAGGTCAGGATCGCGCCCAGCACGGTGATGCCGAGCAGCCCGAACACCTCCCTCGACACGTTGAGCACCCCGGACGCCACCCCGGACCGGCCGGTGGGCATCCCGCTGAGCACGGCCGCGGTCAGGGGCACCAGCAGGCCGCCGCCGAGCCCGTACAGGACGAACCACGGCAGCACGTCCGCGTAGCCGCCGTCGGCGCCGACGCCGGAGATCAGGTAGATCGCGGCCGCCATCAGCGCCAGCCCGAGCGCCACGGTCCTGCCGATGCCCAGCGCCGCGCCGATCCGCTGCGACAGCACCGCGACGACGCCCATGACCAGCGCCATCGGCACGAACGCGGCCCCGGCCTCGGTCGGGCTGAAGCCGAGCACGTTCTGCAGCCAGAGCGCGCTGAAGAAGTAGATGCCGAACACGCCGAACGACCAGATGCCGCTGGTGATCACGCCGCCGGTGAACCGCCTGGCCCGGAAGAGCGACAGGTCGATCATCGGCTCCGCCGCCCGCGCCTCGACCAGCAGGAACGCCACCGCCGACACCGCCGTGACGGCGAACGCGGTGAGGATCTCCGGCGAGGTCCAGCCGGCCGCCTCGCCCTCGATGAGCGCGTAGGTCAGCGCGAACAGCGCGATCGCGGAGGTGGCCAGGCCCGGCAGGTCGAGGCTGTGCCGTACCCGGGCGAAGGCCGGCCGCACCGCCCACAGCGCCAGCCCGAGCGTGGCGACGCCGATCGGCACGTTGATCAGGTAGATCCAGCCCCAGTGCCAGTTCTCGCTGATGAAGCCGCCGGTCACCGGGCCGAGGGCCATGGACAGCGCCCCGGCCGCGCTCCAGATGCCGACCGCGCGGCCGCGCTCGGGCCCGTCGGGGAAGATCTGCGTGATCAGTGACAGCGCGGTCGGGGTGAGCAGGGCCGCGCCGACGCCCTGCACCGCGCGGGCGGCGATCAGCGCGCCGCCGTCGGTGGCGAGCCCGGCGGCCAGCGAGGCCAGTGTGAAGACGCCGAGCCCGGCGGCGAACACCCGGCGCGCCCCGAACACGTCGGCCAGCCTGCCCCCGGCCAGCATCAGCCCGGCGAACACCAGGATGTAGCCGCTGACGATCCACTCCAGCCCGGCCAGCGTCAGCCCGAGCTCCCGCTGGATCGTCGGCAGGGCGACGTTGCCCACGTTGTTGTCCAGATACGTCATGAACGTGCCGAGCGTCACCGCGCCCAGCGCCCACCATCTCCGCTCCACAACCCCTCCTATACGGCGTACTTGTACGACGTATAGGGAATCTCGTACGGCGTATAGTTGTCAACCGTGATGGGAAAGCTCACCGCGGACGCGATCGTCGAACGGGCCCTGCGGATCGGCGACGCCGAAGGGCTCGACGCCGTGACCATCAGGCGGCTCGCGACCGACCTCGGCGTCACGCCGATGGCCCTCTACTGGCACTTCAAGAACAAGGACCGGCTCCTGGAGGGCATGGCCGACCACCTCGTCGCCGGGTTCGCCCCCGCGCGCGACGACGAGCGGCCGTGGCAGCAGCGGCTGCGCGAGGTCCTGACCGGCCTGGTCCGCGTGCTGCGCACCCACCCGTGCGCCAAGAGCGTGCTGGAGCAGGTCGACCAGAGCGCGGTGCCGAGCTTCCTGGCCGTGTGGGACGACGCGCTCGGCCTGGCCAGGTCCGCCGGGTTCTCCGTGGAGGAGAGCTGCCTGATCTCCAAGTACCTGCTGCAGAGCGCCATCTCCATCGCCGACGCCCCGGTGCACTTCACCGCGAGCAACCCCCCGGAGGAGGTCGCCGAGCTGGTCCGGGTCAAGCGCCTCGGCCTGCAGTCGCTGCCCGCCGCGACCTACCCGAACCTGGTGGAGATGGCCGGCCCCCTCGTCCAGCCCGACCCCGAGCTCTACGACACCTTCGGCGTCGACCTCGTCCTCGCGGGCATAGAAGCCCTGGCGGCCAGACGCTAGGGTCCTGGCCATGACCTTCGAGCTGGTATGCGAAATCGAGCCGCCCACCACGCCCGACCTCAAGCGCGTCCGCCACCAGATCGGCACGCTGAGCACGATCGCCCACTCGTTCCTGATCCCCGACAACCACATCGGCCGCGCGACCGTCTCCAGCGTCGCCGTGGCGCACGAGGTCGAGGCGATGGGCGGGCGCAGCATCGCCTGCCTCAACTCGCGCGACCGCAACCTGCTCGGCTTCCGCCGCGACCTGCTCACCGCCGCCGCCTACGGGGTGGACCAGTTCCTGTTCGTCTACGGCGACAAGCCGACCAGCGGCAACCGCACCAGCGACCTGACCGTGCGCTCGATGATCGACGAGGCCCGCGCGTTCTCGCCCGGCCTGCGCGTCGGCGCCGCCGCCGGGCTGCGCCCGCTCCCGGCCTGGAAGCGGGCCGCCGACTTCCTGTTCCTCCAGGCCGGCTTCTCGCTGGAGGCGCTGCTGCGCTGGCGCGAGGCCAACCCGGTCGACGTCCCGGTCTACGCCGGCGTGCTGGTCGTGGCCAGCGCCGGCCACGCCCGCGCCCTGTCGGCCGCCATCCCCGACATCGCGATCCCGGACGAGCTGGTCGCCCGGCTGGCCGACGACCGCATGGCCGGCGTCGAGGCCGCCTGCGCCCAGGTCCTGGCCGTCCGCGACAGCGGCGCCTTCGCCGGGGTGCACCTGATCCCCGTCAGCCGCTACCGCGACGTCGAGTCCCGCCTGTCGGCCGCCCTCAGGTGACCTTGCGCGAGCGGGCCAGGGCCGCCAGCACCGCCCCGGCGACCGCTACCGCGAACAGCACCGCGTACGTGCGCTGGAAGCCCTGCATGAGCTGGTCCACCGCGACCGGCGAGAGCGTCGACAGGGTGCCCGCGTAGACCTGGGCGCGCACCTCGGGCCCGACGGCGCTGCCCAGGACGCTGAGCGACAGGCCGATGCTGAGCACCACGCCGACGTTCATCACCATGAGCCGGAAGCCGTTCACCACGCCCAGGCTGCCGCTGGGCAGGGCGGCCATGACCTGCGTGGTGTTGCCGGTCAGGAAGGCGCCGCTGCCGCACCCGGCCACGAACAGGCCGATCCCGATGATCCAGTACGGGGTGCCGGGGTCGGCCGTCAGCATCAGCACGCCCAGGCCCGTGGAGCTCATCAGCGCGCCGCCGATCGACAGCGCGTACGAGGAGACGCGGCGGCCGAGCGCGCCCACGACGGGCGAGGCCACGGCCATGCCCACGGGCACCGGCAACACGCTGAGCCCGGCCGTGAACGGGTCCACGCCCCGGGCCGCCTGGAAGTACAGTGCCACCACGAGGATCAGCGCGGCCCGGGCGATCGCGTTGCAGAACGACGCCAGATTGGCGCACGCCAGCATCCGCCCGCCGAACAGCCGCACGTCCAGCACGGGGTGCGAGGCCCGCCGCTCGACCAGCACGATCACCGGGACGAGGACGACGAACACCGCGGCGCCGGCCAGCACGACCGGGCTGGTCAGCCCGCCGGAGCCGGCTTCGGAGAGCGCGAGCAGGATGGCCGACAGCGCGGCGAACACCAGCGCGTTGCCCAGCGCGTCCACCGGCTGCTTGGGCCCGCGCGGCATCTTGCGCAGCGTGACCGCTCCCCAGACGACGGCGATCACCCCGGCGGGCACGTTCACCCAGAAGATCCACTGCCACCCGGCGGTGGAGGCGATCAGGCCGCCCAGCGTGGGCCCGGCGAGCTGGGCCACCGACAGCGTGCCGATGTAGACGCCCATGCCCTGGCTGAGCTTCTCGGGCGGGAACGCGTCGGTGATGATCACGGTCCCGTTCGCCAGGATCATCGCCGCCCCGACGGCCTGCACCACCCGCATCGCGACCAGGAACCACACGTCGGGCGACAGCCCGGCCAGCAGCGACGCCACCGTGAACAGCGCGAACCCGGCCAGGTAGACCTCCCGCCGGCCCAGCAGGTCGGCCACCCGCCCGAAGAACACCAGGCTCGCGGTGTTGACCAGCAGGAACGCCAGCAGGATCCACCCCGACTCGAACGGCGTGGCCTGGAAGTGCCGGACGACCGCGGGGAGCGCCACGTTGAGCGTGCTGCCCGCGATGCCGATGAGGACGAGCCCCAGGCTGGTGACCGAGCAGACGCGCCACGCGTAGCGCATCCTGGCATGTTGATCGGGGGAGATCGCGACCATGCCTTCAACTATGACGTACGACGTACGTCCACTTCGCGGCGGGGTGAGGGAAATTCTAGAAAACAGTTCAGCGAGCCCGCCGGCGCAGCCCGTCCAGGTCGTGGACGACCACGCGCCGCCGCCCGGTCTCGATCAGCCCCCGGTCGCGCAGCGAGCGCAACGCCTTGCTGACGGCCTCGCGCGACGCCCCCGTCCAGCCCGCCAGCTCGTCCTGCGACAGCGGCAGCGCCACGCGAAGCCCGCCCGGCGTCTGCTCGCCGTAGCGCTCGGCCAGCTCGATCAGCCGCGTCGCCACCCGTCCCGTCGTGTCGAACGCGCCGTACTCGATCCGCTTGCGGTCGGAGTCGCGCAGCCGCTCGGTGACCAGCCGCAGCAGCAGGACGGCCACCCGCCCGTGATCCTGGAGGAAACCGGTGAAGTCGCGGATCACCACCCCCGAGACCGGCTCCAGCGCGGTCACCGTGGCCGAGCGCGGCGAGCCGTCGATGGCCGACATCTCGCCCAGCAACGCGCCGGGACCGCGCACCGCGAGCACCACCTCAGTGCCGCCGCTCGTATGGGACGAGACCTTGACCCGGCCCGCGGTCAGCACGAGCACCCAGTCGGAGGTGTCGCCCTCGGTCATCACCGTCGTCCCGCGCTCCCACCGTCGCGGCCGCCCCGCGGCGAGCACCGCCTGGACCTCGTCGGGGGTGAGCGTGGACAGGAACTCGCCGGCCTCTGGCGTCATGCGCCCGATTATGTCCGTACGGAGCGGCGGGCATCTATGCCATTTCTGTGAGAACGTACGCCTCCACGGGCTCCTCCTTGCCCTTGAGGCTCAGCCTGCCGAGCGGATCGACCCGGGCCCCCGCGCCGAGCTGCTTGAGCGTGGTCGCGCCGATCACCACCGTGCCCGGCTCGGCCAGCGACTGGAGCCGGGCCGCCACGTTCACGCAGTCGCCCATCGCGTTGAAGCCGCGCAGCTCGGGGCTGCCGATGTTGCCGACGAGCGCGGGCCCGGTGTTGACCCCGACGCGGAACGTCGGCCACTCCACGGCCGCCCCCGCCACCTCCCGCGCCACCTCGGCGGCGGCCCGCTGCATGGCGAGCGCCGCCCGGCACGCCGCCCTGGCGTGGCCCGCCTGCGCCGCCGGGGCGTTGAACACCGCCAGCAGCGCGTCACCGACGAACTGCACGATCGTGCCGCCGTTGGCCAGGATGCACGGCACCGCCGCCGTGTGATAGCGGTTCAGCATCTCCACGATCTCGCCCGGCGTCACCCGCTCCGAGAACGTGGTGAACCCCTTCAGGTCGGCGAACAGCGAGGTCAGCTCCTGCAACCGGCCGCCCAGCGCCGCCTGGCCCGGATCGGCGAGCAGGGCGTTGGCCACGTCCGGCGACATGTACTGGCGGAAGAGCGTGTCGAGCTCCCGGTAGAGGCGGGCGTTCTCCAGCGAGATCGACAGCTGCCCGGCCAGCGTGGCGGCCAGCGCCTCGTCGTGCGCGCCCCGCCCGGCGGGCACCTCCAGCACCCCGGCCAGCCGGTTCTTCACCGTCAGCGGATAGGCGACCAGCTCGTCGCGGCGGATCGGCGCGTGCGTGGTGAAGTGATACTCGCGCGACCCGATCCGGGTGCGGCCCTCGGAGACCAGCCCGATCCGCACGTCCCCGTACGCCTGCCTGACCCGGTCCAGGGCCGTGGCCAGCAGCTCGGTCTCGGGCAGGCCGACGCGGGTCCTGGCGCCCACGTCGACCAGCGCGGCCAGCCGTTCCGACAGCGCCCGCTCGTCGGCCAGCGCCCGGCCGGCCCGGTCGAGCACCGCCGCCTGGCCCTCGTTCAGCCGGAACTTGCCCGACAGCCGGGTCGCCGCCAGCGGCTCGCCCCGCCGCACGTGCTCGACCAGCTCCTCCAGCGCCCGGTCGTAGTCCTGCTGGATGCGCCGCACCGTCGCCGAGAGCGTCACCGAGTCGAACAGCCCGGCGCCCGATCCCTCCCGCCTGAACTGCAGGTAGGCGCTGTAGGCGACGAACCCGAACGCGAACGTCAGCAGGACGTGCCACTCCCACCACGTCAGATGCCAGTTGAGCTGCGACATCCCGGCGACCATCGACTCGGCCAGCAGCGCGTAGGCGGTGATGAGGCTGATCAGCATGGCCGACGGCCGCCGCCGGTGCAGCAGGAACATCATCACCCCGGCCGCCGCGAACAGCGCCAGCCCCGGCAGCGACCCCCACGCCACCCACCCGGCGGGCGACCCCTCCGGCGGGCGGCTCAGCGGCGTCCAGCCCGGCAGCAGCGAGGCCAGCCCCCACAGCACCATGAACCCGAACAGCGCCCCGCGCACCGCGTGCTGCGCCTTCAGCACCGCCCGCGCCGCCCGCTCGCCCAGCGGCAGCGCCGAGGCGAACGCGAACCCCGAGGCCACCGTGAGCCCGGCCATCTGCCCCAGGTCGAACCCGAGCGACCCCTTGGGCAGGATGATCTGCGGCGTCGCCAGCCCGTGCATGAAGAAGAACCCGGCACTGCTGACGAACACCATCGAGACCAGGAACAGCCGGGCGTCCCGCCGCCGCCGCGACGCCTCGCTGATCAGCGTGCCCAGCACCACGTTCAGCCCGGCCACGGCGACGATCAGCCAGAAGTGGCTGGGGTTGTGGTGCCACATGACGTTCAGGTCCGGCTGGGCGAGCAGCAGCCACAGCCCGAGCATGGGCAGCGCCAGATGGATGACCCAGACGACTCCGCGCACGGGTTGCGTGGCGGGCGGCAGGTAGGGGGCTGACACGCCCCTGATTATCCACGGGCGGGGCGCAGGGCCACTGTGTTGTTTTACGGGTTCGACACTTCTTGACCCGTCAAGTGACGTCAGCCCGTTCTGTCACACTGTGTTTCGTGATGGATACGTTATGTCACTTCTGCCATCCGATGGAACGGTTGAAACGTGAATCTCATGTTCAACATGAACATCACCTGTTCTTCGGAAGGAAAGCCGTGGCTCTCAAGGTTCGGGGTGGGCGCTCGCTCGCCCTCGTCTCCGCCGGCGCGCTCGCCGCTTCGCTGCTCACCGTGGGTGGCGTCGCGACCGCCTCGTCCGTCTCCACCGCGGCCGGTGAGGTGACCGCCTGCGTGCACAAGAAGTCCCGCTACGCGCGCATCGTCAACCCGACGGCCAAGTGCCGGACGACCGAGATCCGCATGATCATCGGTGGCGGCGAGACCCAACCCGCCCTCTCCTCGGGCACCCGCGGCCAGGCCGGCCCCCGCGGCCCCCAGGGCCTCCAGGGCCCGAAGGGCGACGCCGGCCCCGTCGGCCCCCGCGGCCCCCAGGGCAAGCAGGGCCTCCCCGGCAAGGACGGCGCCCCCGGCAAGGACGGCCAGCAGGGCCCGGCAGGCAAGGACGGCCAGGACGGCAAGCAGGGCCCCGCGGGCAAGGACGGCCAGGACGGCAAGCCCGGCGCCCCCGGAAAGGACGGGCAGGACGGCAAGCCGGGCCTTCCCGGCAAGGACGGGCAGCCGGGGCCGAAGGGCGACACCGGCCCCCGCGGCCCCCAGGGCCCGAAGGGTGACCCGGGCGGCGCGGCCAACCTCTCCACCTACGTGGAGACGGCCTCCATCAAGAACGGCTCCGGCACGGCCACCTGCAAGAGCGGCGACCTGGCGACCGGCGGCGGCTTCTCCGTCGACTGGCGCTACCAGGTGACCGCCAGCATGCCCAGCGGCGGCAACGGCTGGACGGTCCGGGCGAGCAAGGGCAACAACAACGACTACGACGTCAACAGCAAGAGCGCCCAGCCCGAGGTCTCGACCCAGGGCGGCAACCACGGCTCCGCGGGCTCGGTCTACGTCGTCTGCCTGAAGTCCTAGGCACAACGCGAAAGTCCCAGGCACAACACGAAGGGCCGGTACGGCATCCCGTACCGGCCCCTTTGTCGTGGATCAGCCGAAGATGGCCGGCAGCGCGCCCGTGTGGGTGTCGCGCAGCTCCGAGACCGGGACCTCCAGCACGTCCTGCACCACCAGCGACTCCCCGCCGGTGACGCCGAGCCCGTAGCACGGGACCTCGTGCTCGGCGCAGAGGGCGGCGAACTCGTCGAACGCCTCCGGCCGGACCGCGACGAGCGCGCGGGCGGCCGACTCGCTGAACAGGTCGGTGAACGGCTCGCCGCTCAGCGCCACGGTGGCGCCGATGCCGCGCGCCAGGCACGCCTCGGCCAGCGCGATGGCCAGCCCGCCGTCGGACAGGTCGTGGGAGCCCTCCAGGAGCCCGCGCCGGGCGGCCTCGACGAGCACGGTGGCGAGCGAACGCTCGGCCTCCAGGTCGGCCTCCGGCGGCAGCCCGCCGAGGTGGCCGTGGGCGACGTGCGCCCACTCCGACCCGCCGAACTCGGCGGCCGTGTCGCCCAGCAGCGCGACGCGCAGCCCTTCGGCGACGAACCCGGTGGGCACCCGCTTGGCCACGTCGTCGATGACGCCGAGCACGCCGACGACCGGCGTGGGGTGGATGGCGGTGGAGCCCGTCTGGTTGTAGAAGGACACGTTGCCGCCGGTCACCGGGACGCCGAGGGTGCGGCAGGCGTCGGCCAGGCCGCGTACGGCCTCGGCGAACTGCCACATGACCTCGGGGTCCTCGGGGGAGCCGAAGTTGAGGCAGTTGGTGACGGCCAGCGGCTTGGCGCCGGTGACGGCCACGTTGCGGTAGGCCTCGGCGAGCGCGAGCTGGGCTCCGGCGTACGGGTCGAGCTTGGCGTAGCGGCCGTTGCCGTCGGTGGACAGTGCGATGCCCCGGGTGGTGGGCTCGGCTCCGGCGATGGCCTCGGAGATGCGCAGCATCCCGGCGTCGGCCGGCTGGGCGAGCACGGTGTTGGAGCGCACGTAGCGGTCGTACTGGTCGGTCACCCACGCCTTGGACGCCAGGTTGGGCGAGCCGAGGAGCTGGAGCAGCGTGGCGCGCAGGTCGGCGGGCCGCTCCAGCGCGTCGGGGGTGTCGGCGTTGAGCGCGGCCTGCCCGGCGGGCTCGTGGAAGGGCCGCTCGTAGACGGGGCCGTCGTCGGCGGCGGTGCCGGGCGGGATGTCGACGATGGTCTCGCCGTGCCAGGTCATGACGAGGCGGCCGGTGTCGGTGACCTCGCCGATGACGGTGGCGGGAACGTCCCACTTGGCGCAGATCGCCATGAACGCCGGGATGTCGGAGGGCCGGACGACGGCCATCATCCGCTCCTGCGACTCGCTCATCAGGATCTCCTCGGGGCGCAGCGAGGGATCGCGGAGCGGGACCTGGTTGAGGTCGACGTGCATGCCGCCGGTGCCCTTGGCGGCCAGCTCGGTGGTGGCGCAGGAGACGCCGGCCGCGCCGAGGTCCTGGATGCCGACGACGACGTCGGCCGCGTAGAGCTCCAGGCAGCACTCGATGAGCAGCTTCTCCATGAACGGGTCGCCGACCTGCACCGCGGGGCGCTTGGCCTGCGACTCGTCCTCGAACGTGGCCGAGGCCAGCACGGAGGCGCCGCCGATGCCGTCGGGGCCGGTCGAGGCGCCGAACAGGACGACCTTGTTGCCGGGCCCGGGGGCGGTGGCGAGCTTGATCTGGTCCTTGCGCAGCAGGCCCACGCAGAGGGCGTTGACCAGGGGGTTGCCGATGTAGCAGGGGTCAAAGGCGACCTCGCCGCCGATGTTGGGCAGGCCGAGGCAGTTGCCGTAGTGGCTGATGCCCTCGACCACGCCGGGCAGCACGCGGCGGGTGTCGTCCTGGTGGGCGCCGCCGAACCGGAGGGCGTCCATGACCGCGATCGGGCGGGCGCCCATCGACATGATGTCGCGCACGATGCCGCCGACGCCGGTGGCGGCGCCCTGGTGCGGCTCGACGTAGGACGGGTGGTTGTGCGACTCGATCTTGAAGGTGGCGGCCCAGCCGTCGCCGATGTCGACCACGCCGGCGTTCTCGCCCATGCCGACGAGCAGGGCGTCGGACTTGGGGGCCTTGGTGGCGAACTGCTTGAGATGCACCTTGGACGACTTGTAGGAGCAGTGCTCGGACCACATGACGCTGTAGATGGCCAGCTCGGAGCCCGTGGGCCGGCGGCCCAGGATCTCCTTGACCCGGTCGTACTCGTCCTGCTTCATCCCGAGCTCGGCGAAGGGCATCGGCTCGTCGGGCGTGCTCTCCGCTCGCTTGACGGAGTCGGTGGTCATGCGTTCACCAGCTTCTTGAGGATGGAGGTGAAGAAGCCGAGGCCGTCGGTGCTCGGGGCGCCGACCAGCTCCTCGACCGCGTGCTCGGGGTGCGGCATGAGGCCGACGATGTTGCCCGCCTCGTTGCGGATGCCCGCGATGTCGTTCATGGCGCCGTTGGGGTTGCCGCCGACGTAGCGGAACACGACCTGGCCGTTGGCCTCGATCTCGGCCAGCGTCTCGGCGGAGGCCACGTAGCGGCCCTCGCCGTGCTTGACCGGCAGCGTGATCTCCTGGCCCTGCTCGAAGGCGTTGGTCCAGGCCGTGTCGGTCGACTCGACGCGCACGCGCTGGTCGCGGCAGACGTAGTGCAGGGAGGCGTTGCGGGTCAGCGCGCCGGGCAGCAGGTGCGCCTCGCACAGGATCTGGAAGCCGTTGCAGGTGCCCAGCACGGGAAGGCCCGCGCGGGCGGCCGGGATGAGCTCCTCCATCAGCGGCGCGAACCGGGAGATGGCTCCGCACCGCAGGTAGTCGCCGTAGGAGAAGCCGCCGGGCAGGAAGACCGCGTCGACCCCCTTCAGGTCGTGGTCGGCGTGCCACAGCGGCACCGCCTCGGCGCCCACGAGGCGCACGGCCCTGGCGGCGTCCTGGTCGTCGAGTGTGCCGGGAAACGTGACTACGCCCACACGGGCAGCGCTCATGACTGTCGTCCCCTCCGAGGAAATGAGCACACGCCACCGTCTCTTCGGGGCGGACGGCGGGCGGCGCTCCCTAGGGTAGCCGGTGCTTTCGTGTGTTCCTCGTCACGCCCCGCACCAGCGGAGACGTCAGACGGCGGCGAGCTGGCGGGAGCGGGCCTCGGCCGCGTCGTCCCAGGCGAGCAGCTTGCGCAGATGGACCGTGGTGCCACGGCCGGGCGTGATGCCGAAGGAGATCTCGTCGACGACCGAGCGCATGATCAGCAGGCCGCGGCCGTTCTCGGTGTCGGCGGGCGGGAAGTGGAGCGGCACGGAGGGCAGGCCGCCTCCGCTGTCGGCGACGCGGACGTCGCAGCGGCCGTAGCCGATGGCGGCCGTGACCTCGTAGCGGTTGGCGGGGCCGCCGTGACGCACGGCGTTGGAGCAGGCCTCGGAGACGGCGAGCAGCATGTCGGCAATGCAGGGCTCACTCACATGCAAGGATCGCATGGCATCGCCAAGCACCCGCCTGACCATCGGGATGCCGATCGCATCCCGAGGCAGTGCCAACGAGAACTCAATGTCCACCGGACTCCTCCGGGCTCCGGAATGTCACCTGGAGTAGGTTTCCCCGTGAAATCGGGGCTAACCGCAAAATCACGCTGTTGTTATTTGGGCTTGGCGAACCCGTGGCATTGTGGCACGCCGGAATGCGGCTTTAGCCGTACAAGGCCATTTGAGGTGTGAAATATGCCGTTCTACGCCTCGACGCGGACCGTGTAGTCCTCGATCACGGTGTTCGCCAGCAGAGTCTCCGCCATCTTTCGGACGTCCGCAATAGCGGCGTCGTCGGCGGGACCCTCCAGCTCGATCTCGAAGCGCTTGCCCTGCCGCACGGCGGACACACCCGAGAAACCCAGCCGGGGCAGCGCACGGGCGATGGCCTGGCCCTGCGGGTCGAGAATCTCGGGCTTCAGCATGACGTCTACGATGACGCGCGCCACTGCGTTCCTCCTGGGTACGGCGGGGTTGGCAAAGGACAGCCTACCGGCGCGTGTTTGCGTGCGGCACAACGGGAACGGGGACATCATGGGGCTTGCGCGGAGGGCTGTGACGTCTGCCACGATGGCCCCAAGCGCGTACGAACCACCACCAAATGGTCCGGACGCTCAGAAGGCCGGCCACCGGTGGCAACCCCGTCCGGACCGGCCCCGACCGCACAGGAGTGGCACGTGACCGTCGACGCCTCTCGTGGTGCCGAAGCACCCCCGGAGCTCGTCCAACTCCTCACGCCGGAAGGAGAGCGGGTCCAGCATCCCGACTACGACATCGACCTGACCCCCGAAGAGGTCAGGTCCCTCTACCGCGACCTGGTGCTCGTCCGGCGCGTGGACCTGGAGGCCGTGGCCCTGCAACGGCAGGGTGAGCTCGGCATCTGGGCCTCGCTCCTCGGCCAGGAGGCCGCGCAGATCGGCTCCGGCCGCGCGCTCACCGACGCCGACATGGCCTTCCCCACCTACCGCGAGCACGGCGTGGCCTGGTGCCGCGACGTCGACCCGCTCAAGCTGCTCGGCCTGTTCCGCGGCGTCAACCACGGCGGGTGGGACCCCAAGGAGCACAACTTCCACCTCTACACGATCGTCATCGGCAGCCAGACGCTGCACGCCGTCGGCTACGCCATGGGCATCCAGCGCGACGACGCCACCGCCGCCACCATCGCCTACTTCGGCGACGGCGCCACCTCCCAGGGCGACGTCAACGAGTCGTTCATCTGGGCCAGCGTGTTCAACGCGCCGATCGTGTTCTTCTGCCAGAACAACCAGTGGGCCATCTCCGAGCCGCTGGAGAAGCAGACCCGCATCCCGCTCTACCGCAGGGCGTCCGGGTTCGGCTTCCCCGGCGTGCGCGTCGACGGCAACGACGTCTTCGCCTGCCTCGCCGTCACCCGGGCCGCGCTCAAGAACGCCCGCGAGGGCCAGGGCCCGACCATGATCGAGGCGTTCACGTACCGGATGGGCGCCCACACCAGCGCCGACGACCCGACCCGCTACCGCGTGGCCAGCGAGCTGGAGGCGTGGAAGCTGAAGGACCCGATCGAGCGGGTCAAGTCCTACATGTTCAAGAACGAGCTGGCCGACCAGGCGTTCATCGACGAGATCGAGGCCGAGGCCGAGCAGCTCGGCGCCGACCTGAGGGCCCGCTGCCTGGCGATGCCCGACCCGGAGCCGCTCGCCATGTTCGAGCACGTCTACTCCGAGCCGCACGCGCTGATCGACGAGGAACGAGCCCAGTACGCCGCCTACCTGGAGGGGTTCGAGAGATGACCGTGCTGAGCCTTTCCAAGGCGCTCAACGAGGGCATGCGCAAGGCCATGGAGGACGACCCCAAGGTCCTCATCATGGGCGAGGACGTGGGCAAGCTCGGCGGCGTGTTCCGCGTCACCGACGGGCTGCAGAAGGACTTCGGCGAGGACCGGGTCATCGACACGCCGCTGGCCGAGTCGGGCATCATCGGCACCGCGATCGGCCTGGCGCTGCGCGGCTACCGGCCGGTGTGCGAGATCCAGTTCGACGGCTTCGTCTTCCCGGCCGCCGACCAGATCATCACCCAGCTCGCCAAGATGCCCATGCGCTCGCTCGGCGCGATCAAGCTCCCTGTCGTCGTACGCATCCCGTGCGGCGGCGGCATCGGCGCGGTCGAGCACCACAGCGAGTCGCCCGAGGCGTACTTCACCCACACCGCCGGGCTGCGCGTCGTGGCGTGCGCCAACCCGGCCGACGCCTACTCGATGATCCAGCAGGCGATCCAGAGCGACGACCCGGTCATCTTCTTCGAGCCCAAGCGCCGCTACTGGGAGAAGGGCGAGGTCGACACCACCAGCACCGACTGGTGGACGCCCCTGGACCGGGCCCGCGTGGTGCGCCCCGGCACCGACGCGACGCTGCTCTGCTACGGGCCCATGGTCAAGACCTGCCTGGAGGCCGCCAAGGCCGCCGAGGAGGACGGGCGCGACCTGGAGGTCGTGGACCTGCGCTCGCTCAACCCGCTCGACACGCCGGTGGTCCTCGACTCCGCGCGCCGCACCGGCCGCGTCGTCGTCGTCCACGAGGCCCCGGTCAACAACGGGTTCGGCGCGGAGCTGGCGGCCCGCATCACCGAGCAGTGCTTCTACCACCTGGAGTCGCCGGTGCTGCGCGTCGGCGGCTTCTCCACCCCCTACCCGCCGTCCAAGCTGGAGGAGCACTACCTCCCCGACCTGGACCGGGTGCTCGACGCCGTCGACCGCGCCTTCGGCTACTGAGGGGGATCCCGCACTGATGCGACGCGAATTCAAGCTCCCGGACGTCGGCGAGGGGCTGACGGAGGCCGAGATCGTCCGCTGGCACGTCAGGCCGGGCGACGAGGTCAAGGTCAACCAGATCATCGTCGAGATCGAGACCGCCAAGTCCATCGTCGAGCTGCCCATCCCGTGGAACGGCCAGGTGGCGGACCTGCTCGCGGACGAGGGTCAGACGGTGGACGTCGGCGGGCCGATCATCGCCGTCGAGACCGGCGAACCGAGCGAACCCGGCGAACCGGGCGGTCCTGGCGGCTCCGCGGGCGCCGCCGACCAGCAGGCGGCCGCCCTGGCCGAGGACCTGGTGCCCACCCCGCCGGCGGAGGGCGCCGTCGAGCCGGGCGCCCACGGCAGCCCCGCGCCCAAGGAGGAGCGCCAGGCCGTCCTGGTCGGCTACGGCGTCAAGACCGGCGCGGCCCGCCGCCGCACCCGCAGAGCGCCGTCGACGATCCCCGCCGACCCGGTCGCCAACCCGTCCCGCGTGGAGCTGGAGGGCCCGCCCTCCACGGCCCCCCAGCCCCCGTCCGAGCAGCCCCCGGCGTCTACGGACCCGGCCAGGGTGGCGGCGCTGGCCAAGCCGCCCGTCCGGAAGCTGGCCAAGGACCTGGGCGTGGACCTGACCACCCTCACGGGCACGGGCCCCCACGGCTCGATCACCCGCGAGGACGTCCACGCGGCGACCGCCCAGCCGTCGCAGCCGCAGCAGCAGGCTGCGACGGCCCGGCCGCAGGCGGGCGAGGAGCGCATCCCCGTCAAGGGCGTGCGCAAGATGACCGCCCAGGCGATGGTCGCCAGCGCGTTCACCGCCCCGCACGTCACCGAGTTCCTCCAGGTGGACGTCACCGAGACGATGGACGCGGTCAAGCGGCTGCGCGCGCTGCCCGACTTCGCCGAGGTCAAGGTGTCGCCGCTGCTGCTGGTGGCCAAGGCCGTGCTCACGGCGGCCCGCCGCCACCCGATGATCAACTCGTCCTGGGACGAGGCCGCCCAGGAGATCGTCGTCAAGCACTACGTCAACCTGGGCATCGCCGCCGCCACCCCGAGGGGCCTGGTGGTGCCCAACGTCAAGAACGCCCACGAGCTGACCCTGCCCGGCCTGGCCGCCGAGCTGGGCAAGCTCACCGAGACCGCCAGGGCGGGCCGCACCCAGCCGGCGGAGATGGCGGGCGGCACCATCACGATCACCAACGTCGGCGTCTTCGGCGTCGACGCCGGCACCCCGATCCTGAACCCGGGCGAGTCCGCCATCCTCGCCTTCGGCCAGGTACGGGACATGCCCTGGGTGGTCGACGGCGCGCTCGCCGTACGGAAGGTGACGACCCTGGCCCTGTCGTTCGACCACCGGGTGGTCGACGGCGAGCTGGGCTCGCTGTTCCTGCGCGACGTGGGCGCGATGCTGGAGGACCCGCTGCGGATGCTGGCCTGGAGCTGATCGCGGGCCGGGAGGGGGCGACCCCTCCCGGCCTCTGTAGGGTGGCGCCATGATCCGCCACATCGTGCTGTTCACCTGGACCGAAGACGCCACGCTCGCCCAGAAGGCGGGGGTGCTGGCCGCGCTGCGCGGGCTGCCGGACGTCATCCCGCAGATCCGCTCCTACACGGTCGGCATGGACGCGGGCATCAACCAGGGCAACCACGAGTTCGCCGTCGTCGCCGACTTCGACTCCGAGGACGACTACGTGACCTACCGCGACCACCCGGAGCACCAGAAGGTGATCGCCCATCACGTCAAGCCGATCCTGGCCTCGCGCGCCGCGGTGCAGCTGGAGCTCTAGAGCTCGGGCGGGTTGTTCTCGCGGTGCATCAGCCGGTCGTCGGAGGTGCGGCCGCGCCGGGGCGCGAGCACGACGCTCAGCACGATCCCGGCGCCTCCGACGATCATGAAGATGAGGCCGATCACGTCCATGTGGACGCTCTGGCCGAACACGTCGGGCTCGATGGCGAATCTCAGGATGGCGCCGAGCGTGAGGAAGAAGATGCTGACCCCGACACCCATGACGGCCTCCAGCGACAGGCAAAGAGCTAGTACGCCCTCGGTCATACCCGGGTAACGCGGATCACACCCTCAGGACGCCACCTCCTGCCTGAGCACCGCCGCGACCTGGGGCGCGACCCGGTCGGCCCAGTCGGCGAGCACCTCGCCGAGCTGCGGCAGCCGCGACTCCAGCAGCGCCAGGCCGGGCGTGGGCACGACGGCGCCGAGCTCCACCAGCAGCGGCCGCAGGTGCACCTCGACGGCCAGGGAGTGCGCCGGGTCGCCCATGACCAGCAGGGGCAGCGCCGCGGTCCCGCGCAGCGCGGCGGGAGGCAGCCGGTCCAGGAAGGACTTGAGCAGCCCGGTGTAGGTGCCCTTGTAGGTGGGGCTGGCCACCACCAGCACGCGCGCCCCGGTGACCAGCTCCACGGCCACCTCCACGGCGGCCGACGGGGTGGCGGCGAGCAGGTGCGGCCCGAGCGCCGACAGGTCCACGACCTCGGGCGGCCCGTCGTGCCCGATCCGACGCCCGACGGCCTCGGCGGCCTCGACGGCCGCCGCGAGCGTCCTGGAGCCCTCGCGCGGGTTGCCGACCAGCGTGACGAGGCTCATCCGGCCACCACCAGGTCAGCGGCCCGGTCGGCGGCGTAACGGGAGCCCGGCCTGCTCAGGCCGTAGTTCTCGCGCAGCGTACGGCCCTCGTACTCGTGCCGGAACAGCCCCCTGACGCGCAGCTCCGGCACGACGTGGTCGACGAAGTCGTGCAGCCCGCTGGGCAGGAGCGGCGGCATGATGTTGAACCCGTCGGCCGCGCCGCCCTCGAACCACTCCTGGATCTGGTCGGCGATCTGCTCGGGCGCCCCGGCCACCACCCGGTGCCCACGGCCGCCGGCCAGCCGGGCGATGAGCTGCCGCACGGTCAGGTTGTCGCGCCTGGCCAGGTCCACGACGAGCTTGCGGCGGCTCTGCGCGCCCTCGGTGTCGACGCCCACGTCGGGCAGCGGCCGGTCGAGCGCGTCGTGGTCCAGCTCGATGCCGACGAGCGTGGAGAGCTGGGCCAGCCCGTAGGCGGGGATGATGAGCTCGTCCAGCTCGCGTTCCAGGCGGCGGGCCTCGCTCTCGGTGGAGCCGATGACGGGGGAGATCCCGGGCAGGACGAGCAGGTCGCCGGGCTGCCGGCCGTGGCGGGTCAGGCGGCTCTTGAGGTCGCGGTAGAACGCCCGGCCCTCCTCCAGCGTCTGCTGGGCGGTGAACACGGCCTCGGCGTAGCGGGCGGCGAACTCTTTGCCGTCCTCCGACGAGCCCGCCTGGACGAGCAGCGGATGCCCCTGCGGCGGCCGCTGGGTGTTCAGCGGGCCGCGTACGGAGAACCGCTCGCCGGCGTGCTCGATCGCGTGGATCTTGCCGGTGTCGGCGTAGACGCCGCCCGCCCGGTCGGCCACGACGGCGTCGTCCTCCCAGCTGTCCCAGAGTTTGGTGACGACGTCCAGGAACTCGGTGGCGCGGGCGTAGCGGTCGGCGTGCGCGGGCCGCTCGATGCCGAAGTTGCGCGCCTCGGCCTCGCCGGCGGAGGTGACGATGTTCCAGCCGGCCCGGCCGCCGCTGATGTGGTCGAGCGAGGCGAACTTGCGGGCGACGTGGAACGGCTCGTTGTAGGTCGTCGAGACGGTCGCGATCAGCCCGACGTGGTCGGTCACGGCGGCGAGCGCGGACAGCAGGGTCAGCGGTTCGAGCCCGCCGAGCGCGTTGTGCCGGACGTCGGCCTGCAGCGCCACCCCGTCGGCCAGGAAGACGGAGTCCAGCTTGCCCGCCTCGGCGATCCTGGCCAGCTCCTGGTAGTGGCGGACGTCGGCCAGGCGGGCGGGCTCGGTCAGCGGGTGCCGCCAGGCGGCCTCGTGGTGGCCGACGCCCATGAGGAAGGCGTTGAGGCGTAGCTGTCTGCTCATGTGGTCCTCCAGGTGCTGAAGCGGCGCTCGACGCTGACCAGCAGCAGGTTGAACAGCAGGCCGAGCAGGGAGATCGTGATGATTCCGGCGTACATGTCGGGGATGCGGAAGCTGAACTGGGCGTCCTGGATCAGGTAGCCGAGCCCCGCCTTGGCGCCGACCATCTCGGCGAAGAGCAGGACGAGGATCGCGTACGCCCCGGCCAGCCGGATGCCGGTGAAGACGGCGGGCACGGCGGCGGGCAGGATCACCTTCTGGAAGAGCCGGACCGGGCCGACGCCCATCGACCTGGCCGACTTGACCAGCAACGGCTCGACCGCCCGCACCCCGCTGATGGTGTTGAGCAGGATCGGCCAGGAGCAGGCGTACAGCACGAAGGTGATCTTCGTGGTCTCGCCGATGCCGAGGATCAGCGTGAAGACGGGCAGCAGCGCGACCGCCGAGGTGTTGCGGAACACCTCCAGCAGCGGCACCAGCGTGTCGGCCACCGGCCGGTACCAGCCGATCAGCAGCCCGAGCGGGATGGCCAGCAGGATGGCCAGGCCGAACCCCGACAGCGAGCGCACCAGCGACGCCCGTACGTGCTCGGGCAGTTGGCCGCCGAGCAGCAGGTCGTAGCCGGCCTGAAGGTTCACCGAGAGCGGTGGCACGAAGACCGGGTCGACCACGCCCAGCCGGGGCAGCCCCTCCCAGGCCGCCAGGAGCAGCAGGACGGCCGCCGACCGGGCGGCGGCCCGCCGGACGGCGCTCACGAGGCCCGCTCCTGCTCCTGGGCCGCCGCCACCTCGGCGCGCAGCAGGCTCCACACGTGGTGCCGGTACGCGCCGAACGCCGGGTCGGCCCGCAGGTCGCCCTCGCGCGAGTCGAACGACACCTCGACGACCTCCTTGATCCGCCCGGGCCTGGAGGTCATGACGGCGACCCGCTGGCCCAGGTAGACGGCCTCGTCGATGCCGTGGGTGATGAACACGATCGTCTTGCCGGTCTTGCGCCACACGTCCAGCAGCTCGCCCTGCAGCGACTCGCGCGTCTGGGCGTCCAGGGCGGCGAACGGCTCGTCCATGAGCAGCACGTCGGGGTCGAAGGCGAGGCTGCGCGCGATGGCGACCCGCTGGCGCATGCCGCCCGACAGCTCGTGCGGGTAGCGGTCCTCGAACCCGGCCAGGCCGACCAGGTCCAGGTAGTGCCTGGCCCGCCCGGCGCGCTCGCGGCGGGGCACGCCCTTGGCCTCCAGCCCGAACTCGACGTTGGCCCGCGCCGACCGCCACGGGAACAGCGCGTACTGCTGGAAGACCACGCCCCGGTCGAGGCCGGGGCCGGTGACGGGGGCGCCGTCGATGAGGATCTCGCCGCTGCTCGGCGTGGCCAGCCCGGCGATCAGGTCGAGGAGGGTGGACTTGCCGCAGCCGCTCGGCCCGACCAGCGTCAGGAACTCTCCTTCGCGCACGTCCAGGTCGATGTCCGCCAGCGCGGTGAACGGCTCGCCCCGGACCGTGAACGTCCGGCCCACGCCCCGAATGCCGATCTTGGTGCGGACGGCGGTCTCGCTCAGTGTCGTCATGAGGCGCTCCGGCCGGCGTAGGGGTTGAACGCGTTGGTGAAGACGTCGTCGGCCTTGACCTGGCCGGGCCTGATGTCGCCGGAGCGCTCCAGCCAGTCGATCCAGGTCTGGAACTCCTTGGCGGCGATCACCCCGCCGGGGCCGGCGATGCCCGAGCTCTTCCAATAGCGCACGGTGCTCGGGTCCTCGTTGCGGCCGCGGCGGTTGATGATCTGCTCGAACTTGGCGACCACCTCCTCGCGGGGGCGGGTCTGGGCCCAGTGCACGGCCTTGGCGAAGCCGGTCACGAACGTGCGGACGATCTCGGGGTTGTCGGCGATGAACGCCTCGCGGAAGACGACCGAGCCGGCGGTGAACGGCCCGAACAGCCCGGTGTCGGTGAACAGCGGCCGCAGCCCGCCGCGCTCCAGCGCCTTGTCCTTGAGGATGCCGCCGAGGGTGCCGACGTCGAGCTGTCCCTGGCGCAGCGCCTGCTCGGTGTTGACCGGCGGGACGACGACGAGCTGGACGCGCTCGATCTCGGCGGGGGTGAGCCCGGCCCGGGTCAGATACTCCTTGATCACGGCCTCGTGGTGCGCGCCGAGCGTGTTGACGCCGATCTTCTTGCCGATGAGGTCGCGCGCGGTCCTGATCGGGCTGTCCTCGGGCACGTAGTAGCCGCTGAACGACTTCTCGTCCGCGCCGTAGTAGCCGATCACGGCCTTGATGGGGGCGCGGGCGGCCCGGAGCTTGACGATGGCGCCGTTGAAGGCGCCGCCGAAGTCGGTCTGGCCGGTGGCGGCGGACTGGATGTCCTGCGGCCCGGAGGTGGTGTTGCCGACCCACTTCAGCTTGATGTCGCCGAGGTAGCCCAGCTCCTCGGCCAGTTCGGGGAAGGTGACCGCGCCGACGCTGCCCTGGTAGCGCAGTTCCTTCTGGACGGATCCGGCCTGGCTCGTCCCACAGGCTGCGGTGGCCAGCAGCAGCGTGGTTGCGGCAACGGCATGTCTGAAACGGCCCACTCTCATGCCGCCGAACCTAGGCGTCCGCCGTCACTAAGTCAACATTTCCTACAGGTTTAATAGGGAAATGGCGTGAAGAACGCGCCGGCCATCGGGCCGGCGCGTTCGTCAGAAGGCCTCTTCGGGCAGCTCCATGAGCTCCTGACCAGTGGCGTCGAGCGTGCGGCGCTCGGCGGCCAGGCGGGGCAGCACGGTCGTGGCGAAGAACGACGCCGCCGCGACCTTGCCCTGGTAGAAGGGGTCGTCGCCGTCCGCCAGGCGGGCCAGCGCCACCTCGGCCTGACGCAGCAGCAGCCAGCCGATCACCAGGTCGCCCAGCGAGAGCAGGAACCGGGTGGTGTTGAGCCCGACGCGGTAGACCTCCTCCGGCTTCTCCAGCGACCCGAGCGCCCAGCCGGCCATCGTGTCGCCCATGGCCTTGACCTCGGCGGCGGCCTCGGCGAGCAGCTTGCGCTCCTCCTTGAGCCGGCCGTTGCCCGCCTCGGAGGCGGCGAACTCGTTGATCTCGGTCAGCAGCGCGCCCACGGCCGCGCCCTGGTTGCGCAGGATCTTGCGGAAGAACAGGTCCAGGCCCTGGATCGCGGTCGTGCCCTCGTACAGGGAGTCGATCTTCGCGTCCCGGATGTACTGCTCGATCGGGTAGTCCTGGAGGTAGCCGGAGCCGCCCAGCGTCTGCAGCGAGCGCGCCAGCAGTTCGTACGAGCGCTCCGAGCCGACGCCCTTGACCAGCGGCAGCAGCAGGTCGTTCATCGCGTGCGCGTGCCGGTCGTCGGGGTCGATCTGGATGGCGTCCTGGAAGGTCGCCGTGTAGAGCACCAGCGCCCGCATGCCCTCGGCGTACGCCTTCTGCAGCATCAGCTCGCGCCGCACGTCCGGGTGGTTGACCACGGTCACGCGCGGGGCGGTCTTGTCGGCCATCTTGGTCAGGTCGGCGCCCTGGAAGCGCTGCTTGGCGTACTCCAGCGCGTTCAGGTAGCCGGTGGACAGGGTGGCGATGGCCTTGGTGCCGACCATCATGCGGGCGTGCTCGATGACCATGAACATCTGCTTGATGCCCTCGTGCACGTCGCCGACCAGCCAGCCGACCGCCGGGTGCTTGTCGCCGAAGGTGAGCTCGCAGGTCGTGGAGACCTTCAGGCCCATCTTCTTCTCGACGTTGGTCACGTACGCGCCGTTGCGCTCGCCGAGCTCGCCGGTCTCCAGGTTCACGTGGAACTTGGGCACCAGGAACATCGACAGGCCCTTGGTGCCGGGGCCGTGGCCCTCGGGGCGGGCCAGGACCAGGTGGAAGATGTTCTCGGCCATGTCGTGCTCGGCGCTGGTGATGAAGCGCTTGACGCCCTCGATGTGCCAGGTGCCGTCGTCCTGCTGGATCGCCTTGGCGCGGCCGGCGCCCACGTCGGAGCCGGCGTCGGGCTCGGTCAGCACCATGGTGGCGCCCCAGTTGCGCTCGATGGCCAGCTCGGCGAAGCGCTTCTGCTCCGGGGTGCCGACCTTCCACAGCGTGTAGGCGAAGTTCGGGCCCGCCGCGTACATGTACAGCGCCGGGTTGGCGCCCAGGACCATCTCGGCGGTGGCCCATGCCAGGCTCCGCGGGATGCCGGGGCCGCCCAGGTCGGTGGGCAGGTCGAGGTGCGCCCAGCCACCGTCGACCAGCGTCTTGAACGACTTCTTGAAACCGTCGGGGATGGTGACGGACCCGGTGGCGGCGTCGAAGACGGGCGGGTTGCGGTCGCCCTCCTCGAACGAGTCGGCCAGGACGCCCGTCGCGAGCCGCTCGGCCTCATCCAGGATGCTGCGGGCCGTGTCCTCGTCCACGTCCGCGTACGGGCCCCTGCCGAGGATCTCGCGTCGCCCGAACACCTCGAAAAGGTTGAACTCCAGGTCACGCACGTTGCTCTTGTAGTGGCCCATGGGTGCAGCTCTCCTTGAACCGAGTCCTTCATCTACTGGCGAGTAACCTTACTAGCAATGCTACCCGCCGGTAACCATGGATATGCGTGGCATGCTCATCTCCGTGGATGCCGAAGAACTCGCCGCGAGATGGCGAGAGCGCCTGGAATCCTGGGCCATTCCGCCGGAGATCCTGGCCGCGGCCCCGGTCGATCCGTGGGGCTATCCGGTGAGCCGGTTCACCAGCCGCACCGACAGAGCGCTCGCCGAGCCCGACGACGGGCCCACCATGACGCGCGTGCGGCAGGCGCTGCCCGAGGGCGGCACGCTGCTGGACGTCGGCTCGGGACCGGGCGCCTCGTCGCTGCCGCTGCGCGAGCGCATCGGCCACCTCTACGCCGTCGACAGCTCGCCCGAGATGCTCGACGAGCTCTCGGCCCGCGCCGACAAGCTGGGCGTGCGCACCACCGCGATCGCGGGCCGCTGGCCCGACGTGGCGGCCGAGGTGCCCGAGGTCGACGTGTCGGTGGCCGCGCACGTGGTCTACAACGTTCCCGACCTGGCGCCGTTCCTGTTCGCGCTGGACTCGCGCACCCGGCGCCGCGTGGTGCTGGAGCTGCCGCACCGCCATCCCATGAGCTGGCTGGCGCCGCTCTGGCAGCACTTCCACGGCGTCGACCGTCCCGTGCGGCCCGTCGCCGAGGACTGCGTGGCGCTGGCCGCCGCGCTGGGCTTCGCGGTGCGCGTGGAGGAGCGCGAGGCCCCGCTGGAACGATTCAGCTCCCTGGAGGAGCTGGCCGCCAGCGCCTGCCACCGCATCTGCCTCGACCCGGCGCGTGCCGACGAGGTGGCGCGCACGGCGCAGGAGATGGGGATGTGGCCGATGCCCCGCGACCGCTGGGTCACGATCTGGTGGGAATGATCGCGGCCCGGGGCGCGTTCCGTGTTGTGAGCACAGCTCCCGGACGAGACGCGCCGTACCCGGTAGGTAAAGACGACGCATGACACTGCAGTCCCGCTGAAGGAGTCATGCCACGATGGCCTGGATCATCCTCGTTCTCGCCGGCGTCGCCGAAGTCGCGATGGCCCTGTCGCTCAAGCTCAGCAACGGTTTCACCCACGTGTGGTGGTCCGTCTCCTTCCTGCTCACCGCGCTCCTGAGCTTCGGCATGCTCGCGTACGCCCTCAAGTCCCTCGAGGTCGGCACCGCGTACGCCGTGTGGACCGGCATCGGCGCGGTCGGCACGGCGGTGCTCGGCATGCTGGCCATGGGCGACGACGTCTCGGCGATCCGCCTGATCTCCATCGGGCTCATCCTGGCCGGGGTCGTCGGGCTCAACCTGGCCGGCGCGCACTAACCGGCTTGACTCGATTGCCGGTGTCGCGATTGAGTGGCCGGATGATCGAGATTCACGCTGTGACCATTGACTGCGCCGACCCGTACGAGCTCGCCACCTGGTGGAGCAAGGCCACGGGCCTCCCGCTCGGCGACGGCGACATGCCGGGCGACGACGAGGTGATGCTGCGCACCAAGCACGATCCGTTCCTGCTGTTCATCCGGGTGCCGGAGGGCAAGTCCGTGAAGAACCGGCTGCACCTGGACGTCAACGGCACCGAGGGCCGCACCCGCGACCAGGAGGTCGAGCGCCTGCTCGGCCTCGGCGCCACCATCTACGACGACCGGCGCGACGAGAACGGCATCGGCTGGGTCACCATGCGCGATCCCGAGGGCAACGAGTTCTGCGTCTGCCGGAGCGAGGCCGAGCGGGCCGCCTCAGCGAGCTGAGCGCGCCCGGCCCTGCATGGTGAGGGTGAGCACGGCGGCGATCACGTAGACGAGCAGTCCGTGCCAGCCGGCGTGCACCGCCGAGCCGAACACGCCCTCCCCGTCGAGCACGAGCTGCACCGGGTAGTCGAGCACCGCGGTGATGCCGGCCGGCAACAGCGCGAACTTCCACGGGTGGCGCAGGCCCCACACGCGCGCCTGCCGGGTCACCCGGTCGCCCTCCTCGGGCTTGGACACCGCGCCCACGGCCGCGATCAGCGCGAACAGGCTGATGCCCAGCCCCAGCGCCCACACCATGTCGCCGCCGCCGCCGAGCAGCCCGACCCCGAAACTGGTCGCGGCGACGGCGCCACCGCCGATGGCGGCGGCCTTCCACGGGGCGCCGCGCAGGGCGGCGGCGGACAGCGAGACTTCATCACGTCGGGTGATTTCGTTCATGTCCTCAGCGTGCCTCCGGCCGCCCCCTGCCCACATCGGGGATGGACCCTGACCAGTCCCTGACATGATGCAGTTCATGCGAGATGTCACGATTGAGCAGTTCGGCGCCGGCGAGTGGGAGCGGCTGAAGGCGATCCGCCTGCGCGCGCTCCAGGAGGCGCCTGACGCGTTCGGGTCCTCCTACGAGCGGGAGAGCGCGTTCACCGCCGAGACGTGGGCTGAGCGGCTGTCAGGGTCGTGGTGGCGGGTGGCCGTCATCGACGGCGGCGACGCCGGGCTGGTGTGCGTGCGGGTCGAGGAGGGCCGGGCGCACCTGCTGTCGATGTGGGTCGCGCCGGAGGCCCGGGGCCGCGGGGTCGCCTCGCGGCTGGTCGACGCGGCCGTCGCGCACGCCAGGGAGGTCGGCATGGACGAGGTCGAGCTGTGGTGCGTCGACCACAACACGGCGGCCAGGGCGCTGTACGCGAGCAAGGGGTTCACCCCCAGCGGCAAGAAGATGGGCCTGCCGTCCAACCCCGACATCCCCGAGTCCCACTATGTCCTGTCCCTGCTCTTCCGCCGGGCCCGCCGGGACGACGTGCCCGCGATCGTGGCGATGCTGGCCGACGACCCGCTCGGCGCCACCCGCGAGGGCGACCCGTCCGACGAGCGCTACCTGGCCGCCTTCGACCGCATCGACGCCGACCCGTACGACGAGCTGATCGTCGCCGAGCGCGACGGCAAGGTGATCGGCACCATGCAGCTCACCTACCTGGCCGGGCTGTCGCGGCTGGGCGCCGAGCGGTGCCAGATCGAGGCCGTCCGGGTCGCCGCCTCCAGCCGGGGGGAGGGGCTGGGCCGCAGGATGATCCAGTGGGGCGTCGACCGGGCCCGCGCCCGGGGCTGCGCCATGGTGCAGCTCACCTCCGACAAGTCCCGCGCCGACGCGCACCGCTTCTACGACTCGCTCGGCTTCACCGCCTCGCACGAGGGCTACAAGCTCGCGCTGAGCTGAGCCAGCATCCACCTGCACCAGTCGGCCCGGTGCCGCTCGTAGCCGAGCCCGCACCGCAGCGTCGCGTAGTTGCCGAAGCGCGGGTCGCCGATCGGCGGCGGCCCGCCGAACAGCTCCTCCTCGCGCTCGTAGTCGGCCAGCCTGGCCTCGTGGCGGGCGAGCTGGTCGGCGAAGAGCCGCCGCAGCGCCTCCGGCTCGGCGAGCCAGGCCGTGTAGGTCTTGAGCACCAGCTCGTCGCGCTCCGGCCGCTCGCGCGGCGGCTCGGTCACCCACTCGCGCAGCGCCGCCGTGCCCGCGCCGGTCAGCCGGTAGATCTTCTTGTCCTGCGGCCCGGGCCCCGCCTGCGTCTCGTACGCGACCAGCCCCTCGGCCAGCAGTTTCTGCAGCTCGGTATGGATCTGGCTGTGCCTGGCCGTCCAGAAGTAGGCCACCGGCCGGCGCATCGCCTGGGCGATGTCGTACCCGGTGCGCTCGCCGCGGGCCAGCACGGCGAGGATCGCGAATCCCAGCGTTGAGGTCATGGTGCGTCCAGAGTATTGTTCCTGGCAACTATGTCACTTCTGACATAGTCTCAGAGAAAGGGGCGGCCATGCGCGCGATAGTCGGCTCGTTGGGACTCGTACTGGTGCTGACCGCTTGCGGAGGCGCGGTCAGCACCTCGGCCGCCCCCAGCCCGTCACCACCCCCCAGCGCCACCCCGACCCCCACGCCCACGCCGACGCCCACGCCGACGAAGGCCAAGGCGAAGGGCCCCAACGTGAGCGGCTGCTACACCCGCGACGACGGCAAGATCTTCACCTACGGCGACGACATGCCCGGCGTCATCACCGGCAAGGGCGAGGTCGGCGTCGTCATCACCTACGAGCGGCGCGGCAACGTGTGCTCCTGGCGCCCGCTGTCCGACCGGCTCGTCGCCGCCGGCTACCGCGTCCTGCTGTACGCGCGCAAGTCCGTCGACCTGCCCGAGGACACCGCGCTGGCGATGGCCAGGCGGCTGGCCAAGGAGAAGGGCGTCGAGCGGGTCTTCCTGGCGGGCGGCTCGATCGGCGCCACCGTCTCGGCGACCGCCGCGCTGGAGCTGGGGGACAAGGCCGCCGGGGTGATCGCCCTGTCAGGCGCGATCGACGCCGCCGAGGCCGCGAAGCTGAAGGTGCCGCTGCTCCAGATCGGCACCGAGCACGACAGCTACGGCGGCGCCGACGACCTGCAGACCGCGCACGACGCCGCCACCCGCGCCCCCGACCGGCAGATCCACGTCATCAAGGGCGAGAGCGCGCACGCCTCCGACCTGTTCCGCGGCCCCTACGCCACCGAGGTCATCGACCGGGTCGTGGCGTTCATGGACCGGCACAAGGGCTGAGCTCCACCAGGTTGTCGTGGTAGACCGCACCCCTGCCCAGGTCGGCGTCACGCTCGGCGACGACCGTGTTGGGGTTGGCGCCGCCCGGGCTGAGCTTGGGCCAGCGGCCCTTGGGCGAGGCCACCACGCCGGGCGCCACCCGGTCGCTGATCTCGACGTCGGCCAGGAAGCCGCCGCCGGCGTTGTGCACCCGCACCCGCTGCCCGTCGCTCAGCCTGCGCGCCCGCGCGTCGGCCGGGTTGACCAGCACGACTGGCTCCTTGGCCCGCCGCCGCAGCTCCGGGTTGTTGCCGAAGGTGGTGTTGAGGAACGTGTGCGGGGCCGGCGTGATCAGCGTCAGCGGGTACGGGCCGCGCCCCGCCGTGCGCGCCGACAGCGACGGCACGTACGCCTTGCCCGGCGGCGGGAACCGCAGCCGGCCGGACCGGGTCGGGAAGCCGTCGGCGTGCGGCGTGAAGGGATCGGGGTAGTTCATCCGCACCCAGCCCTCCTTGCGCAGCCTGTCGACGGTGATGCCCTCAAGCGAGGAATGCCCGCTGGACAGCAGGTTCTCGGCCAGCTCCAGATCCGTGTCGAACAGGGACGGCTCGGTCATCCCCATGTGCGCCGCCAGCCGGCGGAAGGTCTCGGTCGTCGACAGGCACTCGCCCGGTGGCGGGGTGGCGGGCTCGTTCCACAGGAGGTAGAGGTGGCCGTAGCCGGCGTGCAGGTCCATGTGCTCGGTCTGCATCGTCGCGGGGAGCACGATGTCGGCGTAGTCGACCGTGTCGGTGGGGAACTGCTCCATGACGACCGTGAACAGGTCGTCGCGCATCAGCCCGCGCCTGATCCGGTTGCTGTCGGAGGTCGAGCCGACCGGGTTCGCGCCGTAGACCCACAGGCACTTGACCGAGTCGGGGTCGGCCAGCTCGGAGGCCAGCCTGGTCATGGTGAGCGTGCGCACCGGCTTGGCCAGCAGGTCGTCGCGCGTGTCGATGTTGACGTGCACGTGGTCGCTGGTCGAGTAGGCGACGCCGCCGCCCGGATGCCGCCAGTCGCCGGTCACGGCGGGGATCGCGGCGATGGTGCGCATCGCGGTGCCGCCGCCCTCGTGGCGCTGGATGCCCATGGTGGCGCGGATCGCGGTGGGCCGGGTGTGGGCGAGCCTCATCCCCAGGCTGTGGATGTCGGCGGCCGGGATGCCGGTGATCTCCGCCGCCGTCTCGACCGGATATTTCAGGATCTCGGCGCGGAAGCTCTCCCAGCCGTCGGTGTGCCGGGCCAGGAAGTCCTCGTCCTGCGCGCCCTCAGCCAGCACCACGTTCAGCAGGCCCAGCGCGAGCGCCGCGTCGGTGCCCGGCCGGATCGCCAGATGCTGGTCGGCCTGGTCGGCGGTCCTGGTGCGGATCGGGTCGATCGCCACCACGTGCGCGCCCTCGGCCCGCGCGTCCTGCACGAACTTCCACAGGTGGTGACCGCTGGTGAGCGTGTTCGTGCCCCACAGCAGGATCAGCCGGGACTGCGCGAAGTTCTCCGGGTCCATGCCGCCGGCCGTGCCGTTGGTCAGCCGGAGACCGGAGGTGCCCGCCGCCGAGCAGATGTTCAGCCAGTGCCGCGAGGCGCCCAGCATGTTCCAGAACCGGCGGCCGGCCACGCCCTCGCAGCCCTGGAGGTAGCCCAGCGTGCCCGTGCCCTGGTAGGGCCAGATCGCCTCGCCGCCGTGCTCCTCGACGATGCCGCGCAGCCGTACGGAGATCTCCTCCAGCGCCTCCTCCCAGGAGATGCGCTCGAACTGCCCGGACCCCTTGGGGCCGGTGCGGCGCAGCGGGTGGAGGATGCGGTCGGGCGCCCGCGTCTGCTCCAGGTAGCGGTTGACCTTCACGCACAGCGCGCCGCGCGTATAGGGATGGTCGGGGTTGCCGCGCATCTTGACCGCTTCGCCGTCCCGCACGGTGACCACCCAGGAGCAGGTGTCCGGGCAGTCAAGCGGACACGCTCCCAGCACCTTCAGTTCGCCCGACATGCGTCACAGCTTATGTGGAGCCCCTGCGGCGCGGTCAGGGGGAGTTCACGGTAGAAATCAAGGTGAAGGGTTGGAGCTCCACCGACACGGGGCTCACAGATCGTACGATGCGCCCGGAAAGGTGCAGAATCACTGTCGGTGGCCGAAATCAGAGAAAGCGAAGACGCGGAGGACCTCTCGGAAGGGGATCCAGCCGTGGGCGAAGCGCGCGCTGACGCGGACGTCTACGTCGTCGAGCCGCTCCTGCCCCAGCGCCTGCGCAGGCCCTCCGACCTGCTGCGGCTGTTCGCCACGCTGCTCACGCTCGGCGCGGTGATCCTGCTCGCGCTGGTGGCCAAGCAGACGCTCAGCGGCCTCGAACGCGACGTCAGCGAGGGCACCGCCCTGGTGCCGCTGCTCAGCCGCGTCGCGACCTTCGTCGGCGGCGCGGCCGTCCTCATCGTGCCCGTCGCCTTCGCCGTCGAACGGGTCTTCCACCGCGACGGCCTGCGCGTCGCCGAAGGGCTCATCGCCGCCATCGTCGGCATGGTCGGCTCGTTCCTGCTCGGCCAGTGGCTGGTCGGCGGCAACGTCGACGACCTCGGCAGGCTGCTCACCGGCGGCCGGCCCATCGAGCCGCTCAACACGCTGCTCACCTCCGTCACCGCCTACGCCACCGCCGTCCGCATCTCCCGCCGCCCCACCTGGCGGGCGCTCGTGTGGACCGTGATCGGCCTCGACATCCTGGCGCTCTACTCCGGCGGCCAGATCACCCTGCCCGGCGCCATCGTCACCGTCCTGGTCGGCATGGCGATGGGCTACGCCACCCTGTACGGGATCGGCAGCCCCAACACCAGGCCGCCCGGCAACGCCGTCGTGGCCACGCTGCGCAGGCTCTCGTTCTCCCCGGTGTCGGCCCGCCGCATCGAGGACGACCACCAGGGCAGCCGCCGCTACGCCGTCGGACTGGCCGACGGCGCGAGCCTCGACGTCACCGTGCTCGACCGCGACCGCCAGGTGGCCGGCCTGCCGTACCGGCTGTGGCGGCGCATCCGCCTCAACTCCGAGACCCGGCGCAAGGCCATCAGGTCGCTGCGCGCCGAGCTGGAGCGCGAGGCGCTCATGGCCTACGCCGCCCAGGCCGCCGGGGCCAGCACGCCCCGCCTGCTCGGCACCAGCGAGATCGGCACCGAGGCCGCGCTGCTCGTCTACGAGCACCTTGACACCCGGCCGCTCGACGAGGTGCCCGACGAGGAGATCAGCGACGACGTCCTCGCCCAGATCTGGGAGCAGGTCTCGCTGCTGCAGATCCAGCGTCTCGCCCACCGCAGGCTGACCGGCGACGGCATCCACCTCGACCGGGCCGGCCGCGTCGTGCTCACCGACGCCCGCAGCGGCGAGATCGCCGCCGGCGACCTGCTGCTGCGCCTCGACATCGCCCAGCTCCTCACCTATCTGGCGCTGCGCGTCGGCGCCGAGCGGTCCGTCAGGGCCGCCAGCGCCGTCATGGGCTCCGACGCGCTGGCCACCGCCATGCCGCTGCTCCAGCGCATCGCGCTCACCCGCGAGACCCGCGCCGCGCTGAAGAAGGACAAGCACCTGCTCACCGCGATCCGCGAGCAGATCGTCGCGCTCAAGCCGCAGAGCAAGCCGGAGGAGATCCGGCTGGAGCGCTTCCGGCCGCGCACGCTCGTCACGATCATCGCCAGCACGTTCGCCGCCTACATCGTGCTGTCCCAGCTCAGCCGGGTCGACGTGGTGCAGGTCGTCACCACCGCCAACTGGGCCTGGACCGGCCTGGCGCTGCTCGCCTCGTTCGTCAGCTTCGTGGCCGCCGCGCTGATGCTGCGCGGCTTCGTGCCCGAGCACCTGCCCCTGTGGCGCACGGTGCTCGTGCAGTTCGCCGCCTCGTTCGTCAAGCTCGTCGCGCCCGCGGCCGTCGGCGGCGTCGCGATCAACACCCGCTACCTGCAGAAGCGCGGCATCGTCCCGGCGCTGGCCGTGGCCAGCGTGGGCGCCTCGCAGCTCGTCATGATGGTCTTCCACATCGGCCTGCTGCTGTTGTTCGCCTACATCACCGGCTCCAACACCGCCACCACGTTCACGCCGTCGCGCGGCCTGGTCGTGGTGCTGCTGTCGGTGGCGCTGCTGGTCGTGGTGCTGTTCGGCATCCCGCCGGTGCGCCGGTTCATCACCCGGCGGATGCAGCGGCTGTTCGCCAACGTGCTGCCCCGGCTGCTCGACGTGCTGCAGACGCCGCGCAAGATGATCGAGGGCGCCGTCGGCACCCTCATGATCACCATCGCCTTCGTGGCCTGCCTCTACGCGTGCGTCCACGCGTTCCGCGGTGAGATCGACTTCACCACGGTCGCGGTCGTCTACCTCACCGCCAACGCCATCGGCTCGGCCGCGCCCACGCCGGGTGGCCTGGGCGCGGTCGAGATCTCACTCACCGCCGGGCTGAGCGTCGCGGGAGTGCCGCCGACCCTGGCCACCTCGGCCGTGCTGCTCTACCGGCTGCTCACGTTCTGGCTGCCGGTGCTGCCGGGCTGGGCGTCGTTCACCTACCTGCAGCGGCACGAGGCCCTGTGATCTCGTCGATCGCCTTGAGCTCGTCCTCGGTGAACGCCGGGCCGTCCACGCACGCCACGTTGTCCTCCAGCTGACGCACGCTGCTCGCGCCGATCAGCACGCTCGTGACGCGCGGGTCGCGCAGCGTCCACGACAGCGCCATCTGGGCCAGGCTCTGCCCGCGCCCCCTGGCCAGCTCGTCCAGCGAGCGCGCCAGCTCCACGTCGATCTGCTTCTCGCTGAGGAACCGGCTGGTCGCCGCCCGCGAGTCCGCCGGCACGCCCTTCAGGTAGCGGTCGGTCAGCAGCCCCTGCGCCAGCGGCGAGTAGACGATGCAGCCCATGCCCGCCTCCTCCAGCGTGTCGAGCAGCCCGCCCTCGATCCACCTGTTGATCATCGAGTAGGACGGCTGGTGGATGAGCAGCGGCGTGCCCAGCTCCCGCATGATCCTGGCCGCCTGGGCGGTCTGCTCCGCCGAGTAGTTGGAGATGCCCGCGTACAGCGCCTTGCCCGAGCGCACCGCCCGGTCCAGCGCGCCCATGGTCTCCTCCAGCGGCGTGTCGGGATCGGGCCGGTGGCTGTAGAACACGTCCACGTACTCCAGGCCCATCCGACCCAGCGACTGGTCCAGGCTGGCCAGCAGATACTTGCGCGATCCCCATTCGCCGTACGGGCCGGGCCACATGTCGTAGCCGGCCTTGGTGGAGATGACCAGCTCGTCCCGGTACGCGGAGAAGTCCTGCCGGAAGATCCGCCCGAACGTCCGCTCCGCAGACCCGTACGGCACGCCGTAGTTGTTGGCCAGGTCGAAGTGCGTCACGCCCAGGTCGAAGGCCCGGCGCAGGATCGCCCGCGAGTTCTCCAGCGGCCGGTCGTCACCGAAGTTGTGCCACAGCCCCAGCGACACCGCCGGCAGCTTCAGCCCGCTGCGCCCGCTCCGGTTGTACGGCTGCCGCTCGTAGCGGGCGGCGTCGGCCTCGTACGTCATGCTGTCCCTCTTTCGATGATCCACGACAGGGCGAACGCCTCCTCGCGCCAGGCGTCGTACCGTCCGCTGCGCCCGCCGTGTCCCGCGCCCATCTCCGTCTTCAGCAGGAACGGCCCGCCCTTGGCCGTGGCGCGCAGCCGCGCGATCCACTTGGCCGGCTCGTGGTAGAGCACCCGCGTGTCGTTCAGGCTGGTGATCGCGAGAATCGGCGGATACGTCCTGTCGTCCACGTTCTCGTACGGCGTGTACCCCTTCATGTACGCGTACACGTCCGCGTTGTGCAGCGGGTCGCCCCACTCGTCCCATTCGATCACCGTCAGCGGGAGCGACGGGTCGAGGATCGTGTTCAGCGCGTCCACGAACGGCACCTCGGCCACCACGCCAGCGAACTCCTCCGGAGCCAGGTTGACCGCCGCGCCCATGAGCAGCCCGCCCGCCGAACCGCCCCTGGCGATCACCCGGCCGCTCCACCCGGCCTGCTTGAGATGCCGGGCCGCGGCCACGAAGTCGGTGAACGTGTTCTTCTTGCTGGTGAGCTTGCCCTCCTCGTACCAGCGCCGGCCCATCTCGCCGCCGCCGCGCACGTGCGCGATCGCGAACACGAACCCCCGGTCGAGCAGCGACAGCCGCGGCACCGAGAAGCCCGGGTCGATCGACGTCTCGTAGCTGCCGTACCCGTACAGCAGCGTCGGAGCCGGCAGCGTCGTGTCCTTGCGCTTGACGACGGAGATCGGGACCTCGGTGCCGTCCTCGGCCGTGGCCCACTCGCGGAACTGCTCGTAGTCCTCGGGGTCGTAACCGCCGAGCACCGGCCGCCGCTTCAGCAGGATCAGCTCCCGCGTGGCCAGGTCGTAGTCGTAGACGCTGGCCGGCGTCACCATGCTGGTGTAGGCCAGGCGCAGCCGGTTCGTCACGAACTCCGGGTTCCCGGCCGGCCCGACGTCGTAGAGCGGCTCCGGAAAGTCGATCTCGTACGGGGCTTCGCCCTCGGGCAGCACCCGCAGCCCGGTCAGGCCGTCACGGCGGAAGTGCACGACGGCGTGGCCCGCGAACGCGTCGATCTCCAGCAGCCGGGTGTCCTCCCGGTGCTCGATCACCGGCGTCCAGACGCCGGGGTCGTCGAGCGGCGCGGTGGCCAGCTCGAAGTTGCGCGCGTTCTCGTTGTGGAGCACGTAGAAGAAGTCGCCCGCGTGCTCGATGCCGTACTCGACGCCGGTCTTGCGGGGCCGCACCAGCCGGAACTCGCCCGCCGGGTCGGCGGCGTCGAGGATGCGCACCTCGCTGGTGATCTTGCTGCCCGCGCCGAGCACCAGGTAGCGCTCGCTGCGGGTCAGCCCGATGCCGACCCAGAACCGCTCGTCGGTCTCCTCGTAGACGAGCACGTCCTCGCTGGTGCCGAGCGTGTGCCGGTAGACCTGGTAGGGCCGCCAGGCGTCGTCGACCCGCGTGTAGAAGAACGCCGACCCGTCGGCCGACCAGGCGCCGCCGTAGAAGATGTCGGTGATCTCGTCCTCGAGCAGCTCGCCCGTCGCCAGGTTCTTGAACCGCAGCGTGAAACGCTCGTCGCCCTTGAAGTCGGTGGAGTAGGCCAGCATCGTGCCGTCGGGCGAGACGGAGCTGGTGCCGACGGAGAAGAACGGGCTGTCGCCGGCCAGCTCGTTGCCGTCGAGGATGACCTGCTCGCGGTCGAGGCGCTCGCCCGGCGTGATCTCCGGCGGCGTGTCGCCGTCGGCGGGCACGCGGCAGGAGGTGGCGTACTGCTTGCCCTCCTCGGTGCGGGAGAAGTACCACCAGCCGCCCTTGCGGCTCGGCACCGACAGGTCGGTCTCCTGCGTGCGGCCCTTGATCTCCTGGAAGACCTGCTCCTGGAGCTCGGTCAGATGGGCGGTCTCCTCCTTGAGAAAGGCGTTCTCCGCCTCCAGGTAGGCGATCGTCTCCGGATCGTCTTTGTCGGTAAGCCAGGCGTACTCGTCGATCACGGTGTCGCCGTGATGGGTGCGCTCAGCCGGAACCTTCTTCGCCACAGGGGGCGTGTTGCCTCTGCTCACGTGGGGGAGTCTATGGTCGGCCGTGATCGATTTGTGGCCTGGCGGCGCAGGCAACACGGCACGAACGGTCTTGGGCGCTGCTAATCTTTAGAAGCCGACGCGGTGCGGCGCAACCCAACCTCCTCACTCAGGTGATTTCGGTATGGGCTGTGCGACTGGCGAAGGCACTCCTCGCAAGCTGGTAAGTTAGCGGGGCGTCGAAATTCCAGCAGGTCGAGCGAGTCCGGTCAATTTGACAGAGACTTGAACGGCTGAAAGAATTAAGACACAACGAAATGAGCGCCTCTCGCAGGACTGGGGAGCAAGCGTCCGTTTCTTGAGAACTCAACAGTGTGTCAAAAGCCAGTGCATGAAGTTTTTCATGCAACACCTCGTCAAATATGACGGAGATAATGTTGCC